>CAJTKM010000029.1 GCA_910576545.1 Lachnospiraceae bacterium | reverse complement strand
CACCATTGAAATGATCATTGATATTATTTCACAAAGAGAGCCGGAGGAGAGTGATGTTGATATAGATGCTCTCTGGAATACCTTTGTAACGGAATATATGCCCACCGTTGCATCGTCAAATTTGGCTGCTTTATCATCTGAACCTGATGTCATAAGGCCAAAACTGCTGTTATCGAAAAAGCCTTTGCGCACTTTCCGGCACATTTTGGTTGCAATCCTCCTTTGCCTGTTGCTTGGAAACTGTGTAGCATTTGCATCGGGCGTGAATCTATTCGAGTATATTGCCCGTTGGACGGAAGATACCTTTCAATTTGAAAGAATTGAAGATGATTCGTCTAGGAATACAGATTTTTTCGATGCTGCGAAAATAGATATACCCAAATCCCAAAAATGTATTAAAGGAGAATAAAACCATGAAAAAATTGATTACAGTTGCGATGATATTCATTTTTGCGTTTACTTGCCTTTTTTCCATTTCGGCATTTGCAGCAGAGGAACAGTTTCAGCCGCGTGCCAGCCTGTATTTTGATAGCTACTCGGCAACTGTTATCCCTGAAGGCGGCGGAGAAATTACCATTGATATGTCCGTAGAGGCAAAAAAAATTGTCACCGAGTTAGGTTTTAAGAAAGTAGTGATTCAAGAAAAATCCGGCTCAAGCTGGACTGACGTGAAAACTCTCACCAGTACATCATATTCCTCTTTTATTGCAAAGAATGACGCGGTTCATGCTGCTTCGGTATCTTACGATGGAACAACGGGCAAAAGTTATCGGGCAAAAGTAACGGTTTATGCAAAAGACGCATCTGGCAGCGATACTAAAACAGTTACAACCTCTGCTAAAATCGCATAATCCTATTATTTTGACAAATAAGAAAAGATTGCCTATAATCATCAATAGGCAATCTTTTATAATGTATTCATCAGGCTAATTAAATTGTATAAATGGAAAGCGTATTGGTGTCGTATGGATCAGAAAACCTCAGATTTAATAGACGAATTGTATTGCAAATTATCGCCTTTGTTGTTCAGATTTGCTATATTTATGCTAGGGGATATATCTATTGCCGAAGAAGCTATTCAAGAAACCTTCATTATCGCTTGTATCAACGCAAAAAAATTAAAAGCAAGTCCAAATCCAGAAGGGTGGATTGTAAATACCCATAAAAATGTATGTTTGAATATACAAAAAAGTAGAAACCGTTATCTTCAAAAAATGTTTTCACTAGATGACGCAGATCACCTACTCCCCTATACAGAACCTGCATTTGAGGGTAACGATGATTTAAGTAAATATGTTTCGTCCGAGGATTTTTTAATTCTAAGAAAATTGATTCTTGAAGGCTATTCTCATAAAGATTTGGCGGAAGAATTAAATATATCAATAGATGCGTGCAAAAAGAAGTTCCAGCGTGCAAAACAGCGATTCCGCAAAAATTTCCAGCAATAGTTATTCTATTTTGAAAGAGGTCTTTAATATATGAATGAAAATAAAAAAACAAAAGATAAATTTACATATTTTTCATCGCTAACCCTGCAGGAATTAGAAAACCTCTTAAAAATTGATTTTCAATCGCCGGAGAAAAATCTTCTAACAGCCGAAGATATTCAAATGATTTTGGAAATCATTTTGCAAAAAGAAGAAGCCTTGGGCCATACTCTTAATTTTGATGTAAAAGAGGGTTTAGATTCTTTCAAAAAAAATTATATGCCTTTAGCAGAAAAAGGTATTACAATCTATGATCCGCCAAAAAATCTGTTTCCAAATAGCCACTCCGGAAAACAGCATCTTTTTTGTGGAAAAAACATCATCGCGGCTACGCTTGTACTTTTTATTGCACTTGGCGCATTTACAACCACAACAAACGCACGGGAGTTATTTTCTCATGTAGCAAATTGGACGAAAGAAACCTTCTGGTTTGTTCCAAATGAAGGAATTGAAGGCAACACCACTTCTGTCTTAATGCAAGATTTTAACGATGCATTTTTGCCCATGGAAATCCCAAAGGGATTACTGCCAACGTGGCTGCCTGAGAATTTATCTAAGGCATCGGAACACAGCTATGAACTTGGCTCAAAAAAATTTAAGAAAGTGATTTATGAAGATACTTCGTCTGGAATTGTTTTAGGCATCTCTATTGCTTACCTTGATGCGGATGCTACTACAATTTATGAAAAAGATTCAACTGACGTAGTAATTTATCAAAACAACGGCATTGATTTTTATATCGTAAATAACCTGGATACCATTTCCGCAATTTGGAAATTCGATTCGTTTGAATGTCAAATTTCAGGTAATAGCAGTAAAAAAGATTTGTTGAAAATGATAGACTCTATTCCACCAACGTAAAACTTAAAACACTGTCACCTTTTTCATCTTAAAATACATATAATTAATGATAACGTTATCAGGGACATCTAATCATTTATAAAATTATCAAGGAGGTAATCTTATGAAAAAATTTTGGAGTAGAGTCATAAGTGTTTCAACTATTTTCACTATTTTAGGAACTTCTTCTATATTTGCTGCACCAACTATAAATATTGAAGAACAATTGGTTCCCATCGAAAGAGAATTAGGATATGAAGAAATTGTTGAATCTATTATTCAGGAGTATGGTCTAGACACTGGTGTTTCTCCGCAATGGACTAGTGGAGATGCTAGTGAAAACTATTTAACACATGGTTTCATTACGGAAAAAGGGTTAAATGCACTGAAACAGGCAGACTCTAGTGTTTCAAAGATTATTACAGCTACTTATGCTAACAAATTAAAAGCAAGTTCAGTGTTACCTGATATTGATGAAACAAATGGTATTTTTGCATGGCATTTTTATGGACCTAATGAAAAAAATTATTTGGGTTCTACGCCAACTGCTTATACAAAATTCCGTGAGCATTATAATGAAGCTGTCGATTTGTATCCAACCAATACACTGGGAGCAATGGAAGAACTTGGAAGAGCATTACACTATATTCAGGATATATGCGAACCGCATCATGCAATGAATAGAACCGCAGCAGATTCTTATCATTCAGAGTTCGAAAAATATGTTGAAAATAACCGCGAAAATTATGCTATTTCAAGAGTAACAACAACAAAACTCAATAATATCAAGAACTCTACTCTAAAGGGTATTGCTGATACAGCGGCAGAGTATGCAAGGGATTATTTTGACGATGCAGATGGAGATGCGGGAGGCTTAAGCGTATGGGCAACAGCTGGTGAAGCAACACTAAAAAATTCCCAAACTACAACCGCAGGTGTAATTTATAAATTTTTAATTGACGTCGGTAGAATCTGATGCTTTTATGTTTCCATAAATAAAAGCATAATTAGATAACCTAATAAACCTCCTATGTGATATGCAGAATATCTTTTGAAACATAGGAGGTTATATAATAATACGGGGAAAAGAGGCAAAACTGATGAAAAAAAAATGCTTTATTATATTGTGTATAATTTTAACTGCTTGGTTATGCTATCCTATTTTACCTGGCGAAATAAAAGATGGGACTATCCCCTATGGTTGTATTTTTCAAGATGAAATTAATAAAAATTCTATATATGATGAAATAGGCGATTGTGTATATTTACAGGCAGTTAAAGAACTAAATGATAAAAATGTGAGAATAAGTGTTTTTGAATTTAACGATAAATTTTTTGCTTTAGAACACAATTTTGGAAGATTATATTATACAAATAAAAAGAATTTAGCCAATGATTGGAATTATATTGATTTATCTACTTATGGAATAGATGGCGTAATTAAAAAAGATGAATTAATGTATTACACAACTGGGAAAAGATACAAGCGATTTTGTATCCCATACTTTTTCATTGATGGACAAGCGTTTAGAGTATATCGCCCCCAATATTATGTATTTAATTTTGAAACCAAAGATGTTTATCAGATTTCTAAAAAAAACTATTTTCAAATTCTAAATATATATAGCTAATTAGGCTATGTGAAGTTTTTTCTGTAAATACTGTACTGCAAGGTCTTCTATGATAAAATAAAAATCATAGGAGGCTTTTTATTATGGCAAAAGAAAAGAAACCTTTACACAGTACAAATGACAGACGGAAAACGTGATATTATCCGGTTGCTCTTAGAGGAGTACGATATCCAGACAGCTGGGGATATCCAGGACGCCCTGAAAGATCTGCTGGGCGGCACAATCAAGGAAATGATGGAAGTGGAGATGGATAAGCATCTTGGCTATGAGAAATCAGAGCGTTCCGACAGTGATGATTCCCGCAACGGATACAAGAAAAAACGTATCAACAGCCGCTATGGATCTATGGAAATTGATGTGCCTCAGGACAGGAAATCAACCTTTGCGCCCCAGGTAGTCAGGAAACGCCAGAAGGATATTTCCGACATTGACCAGAAGATCATTTCTATGTATGCAAAGGGGATGACTACCCGGCAAATCTCTGAAACCATCGAAGATATTTATGGCTTTGAAGCCTCTGAAGGCTTCATCTCTGACGTAACCGACAAACTGCTGCCTCAGATCGAGGACTGGCAGAACAGGCCATTAGACGCAGTATATCCAATCCTGTACATTGACGCGATCCATTACTCTGTCCGCGACAGTGGCGTGATCCGCAGGCTGGCAGCCTATGTCATCCTGGGCATCAATACGGAAGGCCGGAAAGAGGTATTGTCCATCAGCGTTGGTGAAAATGAGAGCTCGAAATACTGGCTATCAGTATTGAATGAGCTGAAAAACCGCGGTGTAAAGGATATCCTGATCATCTGTGCAGACGGGCTTTCCGGAATAAAAGAGGCGATTGCTGCCGCATTCCCCAAAACAGAATACCAGCGCTGTATCGTACACCAGGTCAGGAATACCCTGAAATATGTCCCGGAAAAGGACAGGAAAGCCTTTGCCGCAGACCTGAAAACGATCTATCATGCACCGGACGAAAAAAAGGCGCTGGAAGCCTTGGAGCGTGCTGCCGAAAAATGGACGCCCAAATATCCAAACTCCATGAAGCGCTGGAAGGATAATTGGGACGCCATTTCCCCGATTTTCAAGTTTTCCGCAGATGTCAGGAAGGTCATATATACGACAAACGCGATCGAATCGCTGAATTCCACATACCGGAAGCTCAACCGCCAGAGGAGCGTATTCCCGAGCGATACAGCTCTGCTGAAAGCCCTGTACCTGGCGACCTTTGAAGCCACGAAAAAATGGACAATGCCCCTTCGGGGCTGGGCGCAGGTCTATGGCGAGCTGGGGATCATGTACGAAGGACGTCTGCCAGAATAAGCAGGTGAAACCAGGCAGCAGTCTTGACACATTTATTTGCAGCTGATATAAATATAAAGGGCGAAAAGCTTGATCTAAGCCTCTCGCCCCTGTTATTATCATAGAAGATCTATATTTACAGACTTTTTTTCATAGAGGCGCTAATTATTTATCCATATACCCATTCTTTTTTCCTTTGACTCATCATTAAAGTATAAGCCCTGCCGTGTATCAATGCAGAGCTTATTTTCATATCTACCGCAATGCGCCAGGCAGGTTTCCGTCTGCGTCCGTTCCAGCAATGATCCCCACATGGCCTAAATCTGGATAGAACACCAAATCCCCCCGGCTGGGCTTTGTTCCATCCTATCTTTTTGCATCTGCCGTACTGGTTTGCCGCCCCACCATGCCTAATGATATTTGCATAATTCAGATTTTCTGTCGCATTATAACACTATCTGATAGTGTGACATTTGGGCATCTATCACCGACTTGAATGTAAACTTATTCTTTGTAAAAAAATACAAAAATCTGTCACCTTTTTAAAACTTGAATACATTGTTTAACAGCAAGTGAAACTGATAATATAACAAAATATGCCGTTACAAAAGGCGCAGATGTTGCTATTGGCTCGAAAAATTCTGTTGGAGGTACTACATTGCATAAGTGGGAATCTTTCTTTTGCCAATTTCTGGAAAAGGGGATACTTTGTTAAAGAGTACAAACAGTACGCCGATACTTTGACTATCGATTCCAAAAAGTCGAAAAACAATTCGATGAAAATATGGTGCCAGAGTTGAATATAATCACCGTTTATGAAGATAATCAAGGTGGAATATTTGCAAAAAACTACTACTATAGTTTAGTGAAATAATCAAAACCTTCATTGAATTGTTTGTTTATTTATATATCCACCTAAAGAAGTGCTAATAAAAATCTATAGGTAAGTTTCAATGGGCAGAATTAGTTTTTCTATTCCTGCCCATATTTATATTAACTAAAAAGCAGCAAAAGACCCCCTTCAATAACATTCCATCTTACCCAAACAACACAGGTCGACCAATCCTTGTAAAACCCTGCAATCCTGTTACAACCACATTATTTTGTGAAGATGCACAATGCACCACAAGCAGGTTTCCGTCTGCGTCCGTTCCTGCAATAATCCCTACATGGCCTAAATCGGGATAGAATACCAGATCCCCCGGCTGTGCTTCACTCCAGCTTATCTTTATACATCTTCCGTACTGGTTCGCCGCCCCATGCCCGATAACATTTGCATAATCCGGATTTCCTGTTGCGTTGATAAATGCCCAGGTCACAAAGCCAGAGCAATCCAGTCCAAAAGGGCGCGTTGTGCCTGTCATGCTGCTGCCTGCCGCCGTAACCTTCGTCGGCGTTCCCCAGCGGCCGTCCCAGCCAAGCGCCGCAGATTTACCGCCCCAAAAATAATTGACCTTTCCGACAAGGGAATATGCCGCCTGCATGACTGCTTTCCGTTCTGGCGGAAGGTTCTCCGGGAGATTTTCCAGCATTTTTTTCGCCTGCTCCGGTGTAAGGGTGACACTGCCGCCGCCAGATACGCCCAGCGTCCCGATCAGTTCCGAAAGCATCTGCGCATATTCCGGCTTCATCATTTCGGCTGCGGCTTGCCTTTGGTAAGGCGTGAAATGGTAAAACTCCATCATTTCCTCATAGCTTTTACTTGTATGCCGGATATGCAGGACAATTCCCTCTCCTGTTTCCTCCGTATCATAGGAAATGGCGTTCATATCCCAAAATACTTTTTTCAGCAGTTTTTCCCGTTCGTTGTCCATCGTCACAGCGTCCAGCGCATGGTCTGGCTCGCCCGAAACCTTTGCAGAAAATACCGCTATCACATCTGGCCAGTTTGTTATAAACAGGCTGGTGCCGCCGCCTGGCTGGTTATGGTACTCTACCGTATCATGGTCAACGCTGTTCCCGATTTCTGCGGCTTTGGCATAAAATTCCCCGTTTACCTCTGCTACAATCTCCGATACCGCTTTCGTTCCCTCCGTCTGGTCAAATGGGGAAAAGAAAATCCCGAAAGAGGTGGACAGGAGAGCCGCCACAACAGCAATGATAACCATGATGGCAACTGCACCGCCCAAACTGCCCAACGCTGCCAGTATATCCTTTGCCAAACCTATGGCTGCGCGTTCCACCGACTGCCGCAGACGGGTTTTTAATCTGCTTTTCTTTCCGGCAGTCTGATATATCGGTTTATCCGAGAGGAATTTATTTTTCAGTTTCCGCACAATCGGTACATTTTTGTTTTCGGAAAGTATCCCCTCCCTCCGCACTCCATCGCTTTCTGCAATCCTGTTAAAATCTCCAGCATTTCCACGCCTTTTCACCGCCTTGTGTTTGCTAATGCCAGCGCCGCGCGCCGTACTTCCTGCGTCTGTGCCGTATCCCGCAGAAAGGGGAAGGGCAGGGGCGGAATTGCCGCTTTTCTGGTTTGGAAATTGCTGGAATTGTCCATACTGCTGTGTCCTGCGGCTTTCCCATTTCCTGCGGTGTTTTTTCAAAAAGTCCCTTTTCAGTAAATTATCCTGCGGATACACTGGATTACGCTGTGGATATGCTGGTTCTGTCCTTAGATAGCCCTCCGCGCCTTGCCGGTGCGCTATCCTCCCTTGCATCATTCCTTTTCGGGCAGTTTGTCTTATCTGCATTTCTGGCTTATTTCGCTCTTTGCCCTGTAAATTCTCCATTTCAGCCTGCTTATTTTGCCCCTGTATGGCTTCATGCCCGGGCGGGGCGGCTCCGCTGAATATTCCCCCAGTATCATCTAATCCTATTCCTGCATTATCCGGGTGCGGTGGCTCTGCATTGACTGAAAAATTCTCTTTTTCCTGCTGGCGGCCCTGTTCCTGTCGTTCTCTGCTTTTTTCCAGCCGGAATGCCTTTTTCAGACTTTCTGCCCCATAACTGCCAATACTGGCTGCCGTTGCTTCATAGGTTTCTACTGCTTCATTGGCGGCATTGTTCCCCCTGTCCTCCTGTTTCCTGTTCTGGCTCTCCGCCGCATTGCGTATAAATGCCGCTTTCATTCCTGTATTGATACGGTTGTTCCGATGCCCTAAAGCCCTCCTGTTCCGATCTAAAGCCTTTAAGGTATCCTTCTTTTCTTTTATCTTCAAATCCTTCTCTTTCAAATAACCACCTCCGCATAAAAATAGAGCGGGCAGAAAAACCCTGCCCACCCTTAATGTCATTGGTATCTATCTTCTATTACTGTTTTAACGTTCCTCCGGCTTCGTTGTCATAAAGCCATATAACGCCGTATCCTTCGGAAATTCATTTACGAAGGGGACAAGCGAATTTCTTACTTTCAAAAGCCCGCGCCCCGCAGAGGTATCCTGTATATAGCCCATTTGCGTATCCGAGATATGGAATAGGCTTGCCAAGTCCATTCTATCCGTAGATGCCTGATTCAGCAGTACCAGAAATTCACTGTTTGAGAACATCGTCCGCGCAGTCGGGGATTGCAGACAATCAGAAACATTCTGTGTGATGCCTGTTGCCAATGCCCCATATTTCCGAAAGCGTTTCCAGCTTTCCGACAAAAAGGACGCGCTATATTCATTGGCAAAAAACAGGTATATTTCGTCAATGTATACCCATGTCCTTTTACCTTTTTTCCGATTTTCCATAACGCGATTCAAGATGGAATCTAACATGATAAGCATACCGATAGATTTTAGCTGTTTCCCCAAGTCCAGCGTATCATAACAGATAATGCGGTTATCCATATCCACGTTTGTCTGGTGGGAAAACACGTTCAGGCTGCCCTCTGTAAACAGTTCAAGGGAAAGGGCAATCTGTTTTGCAAGCGGTTCCTCCTGCCGGAGAAGTTCCAGCCGCAAATCCCTGAGTGTCGGCGGCTCCCCTTCATACGTCCTGACATACTCCTGATACACATTTTTTACGCATCTGTCCACGATAGAGTTTGCTGTCCCGTCTACCTTCCCATTGTTCAGATTTTCATACAGTGACATGACAAAGCTGGATTTTAGGGAAATGGGGTTATCCCCCTCGCCGTATTCCTTTGATAAATCAAGGGGATTGATATAATTTTTGCTATCCGGTGCAAAGCGAATCACTTCGCCGCCCAGGGCTTTTACAAGCGGCTCATATTCTCGCTCCGGGTCTACTACAAGGATATCGTCCTCCGTAGAAAGTGCGACAAATGCCATTTCTTCCTTTGCCAGAAAGGATTTGCCCGAGCCGGACACGCCGAGAATAAAAGCATTGCCGTTCAGCAAATTTTTCCGGCTGCACATAATCAGGTTTCTGCTAATTGCGTTCACGCCGTAAAAGATGCCGCCCTTGTCCCGTATTTCCTGCACAGAAAACGGGTTCAATGCTGAAACGCTCCCAGTATTCAGCGTCCGTAACGCATGGATACGGCGCACGCCATAGGGGAGTACCGTATTCAGCCCGTCCTCCTGCTGCCACCGCAGTACAGACAGGCTGTTAAACCTCGATTTCACCGCGCTTATCAGGGCTTCTGTGTCTGCGTTTAACTGTCCTAAATCGTCCGCCGTATGTACGATAGTCAAAAGGGCGAACATCATGCGCTCGTCCCTTGCAGTCAAATCGTCCAGAAATTCCTCCGTTTCTTCCCGCATCTGCCGCATTTCGTAAGGGATGGACGCGCTAAAGTTATAGTTTTCGTTCTGTTTCCTCTGCCAACGGGTAATGTCCGTTTCTACCGCAAGTATCTTGTTCTGTATCTCCTTCACGGCTTCATCCGTTGGTATCGGCAGTATGTCGATGGACAGCATGATGTTTTTCACGCTTTCCGTCAGCTTGGACACCATGTCGTCTTTCATGAAGGATGCATACTCCTTTAGGAACAGCACACGCCCGACTTTCCCGTCCATCTCAAAATGGTCTGCGCGGAACTGCATACTGTCAGGGCATACCACGTCCTTGAAGTTATGCCCGCGCCGCATGAAGTCCCTGATATTGATCTCCGTGTCCTGCGTATCCTCCGGCCGGAAGAAATCCCGCAGGAGCCTTAAACGCTCCGCCGTTCCCATTTCTGTCACTGTGGCGGAAAGTTTTGCAAGGTTTGTCGTCAGCTCCGCGCCGATCCGCGCAAACGCCGCCCTTGCTTCGTCAATGCTTTTCCTGCTGACTGCAATCGTGATATATTTTTCCTGCGTCATGTTCTGGGTCGCTGCCGCCTTGCCCTGGAGCATTTTGTTATATTCCCCCCGGTATGCGTCAAGCCCGTCCCCCTTCGCACGCAGCATCAGCGTCTGCCGGAACTTCTTCTGGTTCAGTTTCCTGTTGTTTATGGTGATCTTTACCGTTGCTTCCGTGGGCAGGGAATTGAGGAAGGCGCAATACTGCAAGAGCATTGTGCGCTTATCTTCCTCTGACGCTACTGCAAAGTTGATGTCGCCCATCAACCATGTGCGGCTGTAATTGTTCCCGGCTTTCCAGATACCATCATCGTATATTTTTTCGATGGGGATGGATGCCTGCACGCTTTTTGGCACCCTGAGCGGCGCCCTTTCGTTTGCAATGCTGTTCCTTAATGTCTTTAGCACAAATCTTCACCTGCTTCCTTTGTTCCATGCCCAGCAAATCCAGATAGTAGTTGTCCGCTTTATATACCCGCCTTTTTGCGTATAGGATTTCCGACTTTATGATGGCAAACAGCAGTTTTTCCGCTGCCAGCCCGTTATATCGGAAAAATCCCATTGCCGCAATGGGCGCGGCGGCTACCATGCACAGCCAGCTTGCCGTTTCCCTGCCGATAATGCCCTTTAGCCCGAAGTAGATGCCTGCGGCGGCGGCTACTGCAAGCACTGAGCAAAGGAACTGCCTTGTGGACAGTCCGAAAAACAGGGCTTCATTGTAGCCGCATATCTCCTTGTTGATTTTAATTTCCATATTGTTCCTCCATAGCAAAAGCCGCTTGTTTTGAAAACAAGCGGCTTTCTCTAAAATATCCATTACGCAATTTTTTTGTTATAATCCGTTACAAAGACCTCACTCGCCAATTCTCTGGCTTTTGAAACAATCCTGTCCAATTCCTCCGCAACCTCATCACTGTAATACTTTTCCCCGCACTGCTCGCATTCCTCACAGGGTACATTTTTTACTATGATAACGCAGTTTTCCAATGTTACAACATGGGTCGTTACGGCTGAGCGCATTGTTTCATTTTTACAATAAAAACACATGGTTATCCCCTCTTTCTGGTTTTCAAATCTTTCTCAAATTTATTCGTATTGGGAATATACGCTGTTATAATGTAAATATATTCCCCATCAGTGCCAACTACTGAATGTACAGCCTTTGAACTATCTGCATACCCCAATATCAAACAGCTTGGATGGGGAAAATCTTCCGGATAATCTTCAATAATTTCTCCGGATAAAATGCAGTCTATTACATCATTCCTGCTCAGTCCCCGTTCCTGAATCCGAGCTAAAGAATGCGCTGACCATCGTATTTTTCTGTCTGTGCAGAGTTTTTGTATGTTCTCGATTATCATTTTTCCTTCTCCTTTGTAATGATATTATAACCTATTTTTTATGGTTTGAATATATCAAAAGAAATACTTTTTACAACGTCAGCATTTCTTTCACGATCCTGTCCGCGCCTTTCACCATGCCTACAAGCACGAGCATATTGAAAATGGTTTCAGCCAGATACGCCAATACCTGTACGACCGCCGTACTGTCCGGGTCAGCAAGGCCAATACTGCCACTCGATGCAAACGCCGAAAAAATCAGGCACGCAAGTACAATGACAGCTCCCTCCAAGCATACGCTGAGATAGCTTTTCAGAAAGCCCTTTCCCATAAAGGACGTGGTTTCGCCCGCAAAAGAGGAAAGGGGGACGGGCGCAAACGCCGTAAACAGGTAGAGTTTGAAAAAGCGCGAATATACCGTCAGTATCATTACGAATGACAGTACGATGATAACCAGACACCCTAAAATCGTGACTAGCCACAACGGGATACTGGCTAAAAAACCCACCTCCGTTATCGCCTGTTCCAGTTCCTCCGGCAGGGATACCTCCCCCGCCATCGTCCCCATGTTCCCGGCAATCGCTGCCACGATGCCGCCGCAGATATTGAATACTGCTGTCATCAGGTCTATGCCATAGGTAACGGCAGTTTTAGCAAGCACAAACCGGATAAAAAACCGTAAGCCTTGCTCCGGTCTGCGGAAATCGCGGAAATTGATTGTACTCCTGCATATGCTGACTGCAAAAAATAAGACCAAAAGCCCGTAACCAATAGCTTTCAGCCCTTCATTGATTTCCAGTGCAAGCGTCCAGATTTCCCCGCCCTTAAATTCCTCCGGCGTTGTGCTGATTAACTCCCATATTTCCGCCTGCTTCTCGTTCCAGAATGTAAATACCCATTTCAGGCTTTCAATGATCCAATTCCCTTCCAATCGCTGCCTCCTTCCTTCTTCATACGTCTGCTTTTGGGGAAACAAAAAGATACTGCGTATTTTGCAGTATCCAAAATTGTTATGGCTTATTTATTTTTCCTTCCATCAGTTGTTCTTCACAAAATTTTTTCAGTACTGGAATATCTGTCACAGCAGTTTCCCATATAACGCGTCTGTCCATACTGCCATAATTATGTGCTACTAAGTTGCGCATTCCCTTCATCGGGCCCCATTGTATCCTGTTGGCAGTTGCTTTTCTGAACTCAGCCGAAAGTCCTCCGCTCAACTCGCCTATCTGCAATATTGAAAATGAAATAGAACGCTGGTAGTCTGCATCTGTGTCGAAAATCTCAAATGCTTTTCCATACCGTTTCATTGTTTTTTCTATTTCATTGCAGTAATCGCAGATATGCTTGATTCTCTGTAAATCAGGCTGCATGATATATATTCACCCTTTCTTCCCATACAGTTTTCTTAAATTCCGCTTCGCTGGGCATCTGTGTGCTTTGCTCCAAAGAGCCTAGTGTTATCAGGTCTATGTTCTTTTCAAATACTGCTTCTAAATCACTGTATAATGCCCCAAGGGACAGCAGGCTTTTCAGCGCAGTCCCCCTAGTGTCAACCAAAAAATCAAGGTCGCTGTTTTCATCAGCCGTTCCGCGTGCATAGGAACCAAAAATATAAACCATAGGAATCCGGTACTTTTCTGCAATCGGCACAATTTTTTCTTTGATTTCCTCTAAAGTATATATCATGGTGTTCCCTCCCTTTTGTCTGCTTATATCTATTATAAGCAAAATTATCTTATAAAATCAAGTCCAATATCTCCTTTGCAAACGCTATCACAAGCCCGCCAAAAAACGTCAGAAACCCATTGCTTCGCTGGCTGGCGTCATGGCTTTGCAGACTCAAGCCAATCTGCACCACACCCCAGCCCAGTATAATCACGCCTACTGCCTTTATCGCAGAAAACACAAAGGACGATAAGTTATTGATTGCTGTCAATGGGTCTGCTTCATTTGCATAAACCACAACAGGCAAAAGAGCCATAAAAGAAAGCGTTGCCGCAACAAAAAAATACTTCTTTCTCAAGGAAGTATTATAAAAATTCCTATTCATTTTTCATTCCTCCTGTTACTCCATCACTGTCCAGCCTTAGCTGCCTGCCATTTGCTGTTTTGCTGTTTTCCACCCACCACCTGTACAAACTGTTTCCATTACGCCAGAAATGTGTTTCTGCCAAATCCGGCCGCCTGTCAAGATACCTCTGGAATGCCCTGATATACAATTCCTTAAATTCCGGCATTTTCTCCAGTTCCCGCTTGTTGTCGCCCATCGGACAGCCAACACAGCCCACACGTCTAAATCCCATATCATACAACGGGTTATACGGCAGTTTATACCTTCGGTGGAACTCCCATACATCTTCGTCCGTCCAGTCGATAATGGGATTTACCATAAACTGCCCCCTTGCCAGCCTTGCGGGTTCCCGTTCCAGATAGCCTTTTGCGTCCTCCGCAGAATGAAAGCCGACAAGTGTTTTCGCGTTCACAGGGGCTTCATATAAATGCCTGCTGTTTTTCCTCCTGACGCTTTCCGCCCAACGCACGCCGGAAACAGCAAAGCGTCCCTTTTCTGCCCCGTTCTTTTTCAGTACATCACAGCACCATCTTCTGATACGTGTGGGCGGGCCTTTCAAAACAATCATATCCCACATGGAAGTGCGTTTCCCCTTATAGCAGGGATACTTCACCAGATAGGGAATGCCGCTTTCCCTCCATCGCCTTTGTTCCTCCTGTACAAACCTTACGGTAAGCGGGTGGTCAGCCGTGGTATGGTTGTGGACGATTTCAAAACGCACACCGGAAAGAAAAGCCAACGCCTTAATCGTCCCGCTGTCCTTCCCGCCGCTGTCCAGCACGATATACCCGTTTGGGCTGGCGGCTTCTGCCAATTCTGCAAATGCTTTCAGCCTGTCAATGGCGGTCTGTACCCTGTCTAAATTCCCAAACAATGTAAGTTCATTCAGCATAATTCCTCCTGTTCTAAAATTTCTATTTCCTCCAATAGACACTCCCGGCGTAAATCCTCCGCAGAAAAATCATGCTCCGGCTCCCTGTCCAAAAACTTAACAGGGCGGATATAGCTTTCCGCGCCGCCGTCCTCCGTCTGCCGGATATGCTTATGCTTCATCAGGTCATACTTTTTATCTATAACAGCGCGCTCACCGCGAATAAAAAGAATCGCGTACTGGTTATCCAACAGACGCACTTCGTCCGGCGTTAATAGTTCACGCCCTGCATTTTGAAAATTTGCGCTTGACGATCCATTCCTGCCCTTGCTGACGCCGCGCGTTTTGGTGTCGATGGTAGCTTTCCCCATCAGTTCGGAAATGTACTTATGCGTCCCCTGCTCGTTGCCGCCAAGATAAAGGAACGTGTCGCAGTTGCCCGTCAGATTTTCCCAACTGTCCTTAAACAATGCTTTAAGCTGCGCCATATTCTGAATGATGATGTTAATGGAAATCTCTCGGCTGCGGCACGTTGCCAGTATTTTTTCAAAATCGTCCGGCAATGCAACATTAGCAAATTCGTCCATCAGCACCCTTACGGGCATCTTCAGCCTGCCGCCGTTCTTATGGTCGGCATTGAAATACAGTTCTTGGAACGCCTGTGTATAAAGCATACCCACGATATAGTTAAAGCTGCTGTCATTATCAGGGATAACGGCGAATATGGCCTGTTTCCGTTCCCCCAGCCTGTCCAGTTCCATTTCATCGTTGTCCGTAATGGCGGCAAACTGCGGGAGGTTAAAGGCTGCAAGCCGCACAGCCGCACTCACCAGTATCGACTTCGCGGTCTTGCCTGCCGCCTGTTTGAAAACCTTATACTGCCTGACTGCGATATGCTCCGGCTCCCGTTCTTCCAGGGCTTCAAATAACACGTCCATCGGGCTTTGGTAACTTTCATCGCTTTCACTGGCGGCGGCGTTTTCTATCATATACATAACTGTAGAAAAGTTCCGTTCCTCCGGCGGTGCTTCATGGATCAGGTACAGTATAAACGCCTGCAACAGTGCGGTTTCCGATTTATCCCAGAACGGGTCTGTATTGCCTGCCGTTTTTGGCGTTGTATTTTTAATCAGGTTTGTTACAAGTTTCAGCACATCCGTATCGGCGCGGACATAGGACAGGGGGTTATACCCATCTGAACGCGACATATCCACAAGGTTTAGGATTTTGACCACATATCCCTGTTTTTCCAGCATACCGCCTGTTGCCCTTGCCAGTTCCCCCTTTGGGTCTGCTACTATATAGGAACAGTTGCACTGCATGACGTTCGGCTTTACAAAAAACCTCGTTTTGCCCGCGCCTGAACCGCCAACAACAAGGATATTTAAGTTGCGCCTGTGCTTTCTCCCGTCCAGCCCGATTTGGATATGCTGTGTCAGTATGGCGTTTTGCCCTGTATGCTTTCTGTCGCGGTATTTCCTGTCAAGCTCTGCGGCGTTCCCCCATTTTGCGGAGCCGTATTCCTCGCCTGTGCGCTTGTTTCCCTTCGATGAGAAATACGCCGAAACTGCCAGGCCATACCCGCACAGACAAAACAATATGCTTTTTCCGGTATAGGGTGTAACCGTCAGCCGAAAAGGTGTTTTCAAAACTTCTGTCAGGTTTTCCATAAATCCCGCCAGTTTTACGCCTTCACCACAACACTGGGCTACCAGAATTGCAACCCATATCACTGGAATAGAGAAAGCCGCCAACAATGCGGCGGCCTCCCGGTTATTTATTTGTTTTTTCATTGTTCACCTTCCTAAAATCCCAACCGCGCAGTTGCGCGGTTGGATATAAAGTTTAGGGTCAAGCCCTTTTCAAAGGGCTTGCAGGGTTTGGGACAGCGTCCCAAGGTCTTTCAATTCTTCAGTAGCCAGTACGGGGAAGTTTCTGCGCTTCTTTTTTCCCATATACCACAGTTACCCAGCGATCATTGCCCATGATCCATTGGTTTTGGTGCAGGCCCCCAACATCGGTGTTATTGGTAAACCGCTGTTCATGGCGCACATTCGGCAGTACCGTACAATAGATATACGGCGTTTCCACCTGTGCAAAGCCGCCTTTTACTGTGCCGAAAACAAACATCACCTCAGTAACATACTCGTTGGATGGCAGTCCCAGTGCCGCCGGAGAAGCTGCAATGACGTTGTTCTTAGATGTGTCCAGATTATCCGAAAGAGTCCGGTATCCGTTCAGATTGGTCTTATAGACAATCTTGTAAGACAGCCGCTGGTTCCATGTCCCTGTGACGATCTTGTCCAGCCTTACGGCTTCGGCGGGAAGGGTATCCCTCCAGTAGAAACTCGTAAGCTGTGTTGTAGAGTTATTCTTAATATCGTTAAATTCATAACGAATACTCTGGTTCGGTGCAACCTGCGCATACCCGCGCTTTTTTACAGAAACATTCGTGTAAAGGCTGCTGTTCAGCACCTCCAGCCGCACGATCTGTCCGACAAACTCAATCTCTGCGTCAATCGTGTTTGCGTTCGCCGCATAAAAATTCGGTGCTTTCGTTTCCCGGATGACATAACGTCCAATCGGCAGGGGCTTCGATGTTGCGATGCCGTTTTTATCACTCACCATCGTATCCAGCAGGTTATTCGCCCTGTCATAGACCTCGAATGTCGCGCCCTGCAAAAGCGTGCCTGCCGGAAAACCATTATAGGGGTTATCATCAGAAGATTTCTTTGTAATCTGAATTTGTCCCATCTGCGAGATATTCTCCCATGTGATTTCTGTGGTTTTTCCGTTCTGCACATAGAATGTCCTTGGCACATCGTCCCGCAGATAGCCCTTTGCTGGCTCCAATTCGCGCAGTTTATACTTGCCCTCCGGCAATTCCTTATTGATATGGATATAACCTTGGTCGTCACTTTCAAACTGCCCGATCGGGTTATTATCTCCATCATAAAGCAGGAATTTCACGCCGTAAATGCCTTTTTTCGTGACAGAATCAATTTTGCGGATCAGGATAGAAGATGCAGGGTCGTTCGTGACTTTCAGTGTGGTACGTTTCCCATCACGAATCTCTATTTCCTTCGCTTCGTTGTCCTGAATGAAGCCGCCTGCCGCCTTGGTTTCCTTCACCAGATATTTACCGTTTTCCAGCCCTTCAATAACGATCATGCCGGAGGAATCGGTCTTGTAATATCCAATCTGCTCCCCATTCATTTTCGTTACCAAAAACTCAACGCCGGAGATCGGTTCATCGGTGCGGCTGTTGCGTTTCTCAATTACAAGACCAGAATACGGCTGGTTTTCTACTTCGACAATCGTTTGTTTTCCGGATTTCACTTCAACCGTTTTCGGCTCTTTGTCCCAGTGATAGCCCTCAAGCCCCTCGGTTTCTGTGACTGTGTAATAGCCATCTTCAAGGCTTGAGATATAAGCCATACCATCTTTATCAGTTTTGAAGTTTCCAATCTTTTCGCCGTTCAGCTTACTGATGGAGAATACAACATTCGCCAGCGGCGCACCTGTTTCCGAATCAGTCTTAATGATTTTGATACCGGACAGCGGCTTATTGCTGAATGTCACCGTAGTCGGCACGTTGGTTTTCACCTCGACTGTTTTCGGCGTTTCGTCCAAGATGTAGCCCTCGGGTGCTTTGGTTTCGCGGACCACATACCAATCCGGGTCAAGTTTCGGAATCAGTATCGTGCCTGTCTTGTCGGTGGTATACTCCCCAACGTGTTCTCCGTTCTGCTTTTCCACGAAGAATTTCGCGCCTACAAGCGGCGCGCCCGTCACATCGTCCACCTTTTTAATTACTAACGATGTCATTTTCCGGTTGGTAAATTCCTCTGTGTATGTTTTCCCGTAATCAATGGCGATCGTGCGGGACTGTTCCTCCAGCACATAACCGTCCGGGGCTTTCACTTCCTCAATGATATAGCTGCCTTTTTCCAGCCCTGCGATCGTAATGCTGCCGTTGCTGTCTGTGGTAAAAATTCCGTTGGAATTGCCCACGACTTCGCCCTTCGATGTTGTCACCTTAAACTGTGTGCCTGCCAGCGGTTCGCGGCTGTCAGCGTCCTTTTTCAGAATGACAAGGCTGCCGATGGGCTGGTTTTTGAAGCTGACTTTATACGTCCCGCCATCAGTGCCGACCTCAATGGTCTGCGGGGTGGTGTCGCGGACGTATCCGGCAGGGGCTTCGAGTTCCGTTACAACGTAGCTGCCCGGTTTCAAATTTGGCACAAGGATTTCGCCGTTTGTATTGGTGGTAAATTCCCCGTTGTTGTTGCCCGCCGCTGTGCCATCGCCTGTTGTGACTTTGAAGCGCGCACCCGCCAGCGGCTTGTTTGTTGTCGCGTCTACCTTTGTGACCAAGATGGAACCGTAAGGGTAGTTTGCGAATACGACCTCGACAATGGAAGTCCCGTCCGCCTTGAGCCACGCCTGCTGCTGTGAATTTTCACTTAACAGGTAGTGGGTTGGAGGGTTCACTTCCTCGATGATATACGCGCCTGCTTCAAGCCCGGTAATCACAATAATGCCTGACTTATCAGTGGTATATCTGCCGATGATCGTGCCGGAGTTGCCGGAAATATCTTCACTGACCTTCCGTACCTCAAACGCTGCGCCAGCCAGCAGCTCAGACGTATTTGCGTCTGTTTTCTTGACTACAATGCTGTTCAGTGGATAATTGGGGATTTCCTCCCCGATACCGTAATCACCGCCGTATGTAACCTTTATGTTATTCCCTGTCGGCTTCGATGTTGTCCCGCCGTTGGCTGTGCCGGAATTATCCGGTTTTTGTGTGCTGCCTGTACTTTCTGAGCTGCCGCCTGTTTCCGGCTTAGAGGATGGGCTGTCCTGTATATTGGCCAGATACGCATTTTCCCCCGGCGCAAGATATTTCCTTGTGACAGGGTTTTTCGGCAAACTCATGCCCTGCGCCGCGCGGATTTCTGTGATAACATACCAGCCCGGCTCAACGTCCTTCAAAATGATCTGACCGTTTTTATCGGTCTTGTATGTCCCCAGCGTGACAACGCCGCCGTTCTCCGTTTCCCGCTGGATTCTGAAAACGGTATTCGGCACAGGCTTTTCCGTCAGCACATTTGTTTTCGTAATGACAAGCGTTGGCTTTTTCGTGTTCTCATAAATCAGGGTTTTTGTTTTCCCGGCTTCCAACTCAATCTCTTTGTGCTGGGTGTCGAGAATGTAGCCTGTCGGCGCGGTGATTTCCTCGACTGTATAGATGCCCTCCGTCAGATTTTCAATCACGATCTTGCCTTCGGCATTGGTCAGATACTCGCTGACTGTATTGTCCTCCGTCCTTGTGACTTTGAATTTTGCTTTTTCCAACGGCTTTTTGGTATGGCTGTCAATTTTCTGTATCTCCAGCACAGGATTTTTCGTGTCACTGAACACAAGCGTTTTCGTCTTGCCCCATTCCAGCGCGATGTCCTTGTGGCTGTCAGGGTCAATGCGATAGCCCTCCGGCGCTTCGATTTCCTCCACTGTATAAACAGCTTCGTCCAGATCGCGGATTAAAATCGTCCCTGTTTCGTCCGTCACATACTCGCTGACAGTCTTGTCCTCTGTTTTCGTCACTTTGAATTTCGCGCCTTTCAACGCTTCGCCAGTCTGCGCGTCGATTTTCATGATTTGCAGGGAAGGGCGAAGCCTGTTGTCAAACTTCACCTCAATACATTTGTTTGGTTCCAGATATACGTCCTTGCTCTCTGTTGCGATCAGGTAGCCTTTGGGCGGCGCAAGTTCCGTAATGGTGTACCAGCCGGGGTCGAGCCCTTCCAGCCTGATTTGCCCCGCCTTGTCCGTCATGCCCTCATGCACGATGGAGCCGCCTTTTTTGGCAATGGAAAACTCTGCATTTTCCAGTGGCAGGCCCGTATCCTCATCATACTTTTTAATCACAAGCCCCGGCTTTGCGCGGTTCGGGATAGATATGGTAGCCTTTTTCCCCGGCTCTAACTTAATGCTGTGCGGGGTCTTATCCAGTATGTACCCGTCCGGCGCGGTGATTTCCGTAACCGTATATGTGCCGCTTTTCAGATCGCTCAATACGGCTTTACCCGATGCGTTAGTATACACATCAAAGGAATCATGCCCGCCGTCATAGGCTACGCGGAGTGTCGCGCCCGCAAGAGTTTCCCCTGTGTCCTGATCGACTTTCGTGACCTCCAATTCTGCCATTTCTTCATTTGCAAACGTGATAACGATTGGCTTCGCGTCTGTGATTTCGATGTCCTTATGGTTATTTTCGTCCAGAACATAGCCCTCCGGCGGCACTTCCTCCGTTACGGACACAGTGCCGGAAACATTCTCGATCGTGATTTGGCCGCTGCTGTCTGTCACATAGTGCCCGATTGTCGTGGCGTCCACTTCAACCTTGAACACAGCCCCCGCAAGCCCCTTCTGCGTGCCTTTGTCCACTTTCAAAATTTGGAGGTCTGTGCTGGGCTTCGGTGTATTGGGGGTATCCGGTGTTCCCGGCTGGTCTGGCGTATCGGGAGGAACAACGCCCGCTGTCCCATAAGGTAAATCAACCCATGAATCTCCGTTATAAGAGGGGAGGGGTGCAACATAATAGTCCTGCTTATTGGCGTGCGATTTGCCAAACAGCACAGCCTTGTTTTCCAGCTTACCTTTCACAAGCACCCTGAACGAGCCGCCGTCCCCTGCTGATTCAACAGGAATTAACACTTTGAATGTTTTTTCCGTTCCATCAAAGCTGTCTTTTTCGTTATTGTTTATATCTGTGACTTTTGCCCCTGCCGGAACATCTCCGTCAATGACTACACGATAGCTTCTAATATCGACATTGCATTCCAGCGTGTATTCCTGTGAAAGATAATTACTGTCCTTGCTGTCAGGCTCCGCTTTCGGGCTCTTAGGGTTCATTGCAAGCCACGTCCTGTAAACATATTGGTTCGCGCGCCCTTTGGCAACCAAGTCCTTCATGGCTTTCTCAACATTGGCATTCTGACTGCCGTTGGCTTTCCAATCGTTCAGATTGCTGTAGTTATCATGAACGACTGCCCAGACCGCCATTTTCGTTGCATAATATGCCTCATATTCTGTGTTGACACCCAGCTCCTGCGGCGTTTTATAGGGATAGCCGTTTGTGATAACGCCCCAGACCGCAGGGTCTGTATCCTTCTGGTCTGCGTCCACGTCATAACTTTTCCCCGCAAGGTTTTCCACCCCGGACTTATTGGGGTTTGCGCAATAGGCAGGGTATTCCTTCCCGTCCTCCGTACGATACACGATGATGGTCGCCGCGAAATTGTGTGGGTCAACTACGCCCTTCCATGTCAGGAGCTGCGCGCCCTGACTGCCTTTCGCATACAGATTTACTTTGTTCAGGGCATTGTCGAGAGATGTCCCCGCAAACGCCTGCACGCCTGTTGACAGCATAAATATTGCCGCTAAAAGCATAGACATAAATTTTTTCCCTTTTATCATATCCTTCACTCCTTTGCAATCAAAAAAGGCTCTGTATTTTTACAAAGCCTTTTCCGTCCGTATCTGTTTATTTCATTGTAATATATCCAATCAGTTTTAAGTGCTTTGAGCCTTTGAATGTTTCAAAATCCTCCTTTATCACCGCCCCGTCACAGTCTGGCGTGTATACATTCTTTTCGGTATCCTGTTTCCCGTTTGCATCGGTATAGTATATATTCAGCGGTTTTCCGTCTGCATCGCGTTCCACATATTCAATAAAGCAGACATGCCCTGCAAGACTCTCGTCCCACCTTGGAGCGTATATGGCAACCGACTGTTCCGGCACCGCTGAAATGTCTGTTACAACCTGAACGGCTTCACTCCAGCGGGTTGTATCAATCCATTCCTTCGCATTGCCATATATCGGAAGATTTATCCCATGCACTTCATAAAATCTCCCGCCAGCATACCATGTGCATTGTCCGAAGCCATAGCTTTGGTAGGGTTTTGTATACTTCATTTCCCCGTTTTCATCTTCCTGCTGGATATTTGCCAGCACTGTCCCGACCTCCGGTGCTTCGGTCAGCGGCGGGATTGGCTGGAATGGCGGCTCTTCCGGCTGCGCCGTAAAGTCTGCGGCCTGTCCTGTCTGCGGGAATGCCGAAACATCTGCGCTTTGCTCCGTCTGTGCCTGCTCCGCCTTCCGCCAGTAATTCGGGCTGTCCGGCTTCATGTAATCGGGCGTTTTCGCCGGGTCAAAGATCAACGTAATGACCTTGTTCCCGTTTTCGTCATAGGAGATTACCGTTTCCGTATCTCCGATGTAGATGTGCTGTGCAAACGCCGGAACGGATATTGCTAAACTGAATGCTATGGACAACGCTGGAATAAACCTTTTTCTCATTTTCTTCATATTTATCATCCCCTCTCTTAATTTCATTATAAACGATGTCCATAGATTACGCAAAAAATCCAGCAGAAATATTTTTTCGGGCTGTCCCTGATTCTTATCATCTGTTTTCTTCCTCTCTCCACAAAAAAACGCTTTGATCTTCATCAAAGCGTTTCCCTTCACAGTTCTTTTTCCAAATTTCTTTTCTGATATAGTACCCTCCGTACCTCCATCACATTATCAATCACAACATAAAATACAATATAATTCTTCACCCTGATTCCATAATAGCTGTTTTTTCGCTTTCTTACCGAAGGATACGGCGCGAATGCTTCAGCAGAATCCAGTCTTTTTTGAATTGCCTTTTCCACTTCCTCCACAAAATCCTCTGCCGCCTGCGGGCTTTTCAAATGAAATGCAATATAATCCACAATTTCATTCAAATCCTGCTCGAACAGCGGCAAGATACGAAGTTTATACTTTCTGCGTCCCATGTATCCGCTCCCTCACCCTTGAAAAAACTTCGTCCCCTGTATAACGAACGTCTGTCATCTCTGCTTCTTTATCAGCCTCATCCAGCTTTATTTCAATATCGTCCGTCAGTTCCGCATATTTTTCAAGGCTCATTACAACCATCGAGCCGTATCCGTTTTTCGTCAGGTACACAGGTTGCCCCTCCTTCACCACTCGCTCAATTTCCGGAAACTTGTTACGCAAATCTGATACCGGCCTAATCTGAATCAAAGAAATCCCTCCCTACTGTCTTATCACTCTCCTATCATTATTTTATCATCATTTTTTCTTAGTATCAATGAAAATTTACTTTTCAACTGCCTGTACGCACCATCTTTTTGTCGGCTGGTTATTGACACAGGTAATCAGCGTTATCCTGTTGTCGCTTGTACGTTCCAGACTGGAGAAATCCGTTTCTTCTATTTTCGTTACAGAAACGACCTCATATGTCCTTGTCCCCAGCTTTGTTGTGTACTTCACTGTGTCGCCGTTTTCCAGCGTATGGATTTTCCCAAAATGGTTTGTCACCCCCCTGTTATGCCCGCAGATGCCAACATTCCCGTCCCAGCAGGAAGTAGACTTGAAATGCCCTGCGCCTTTGGCAAGCGATTGCAGGCTTTCCGTTTCATAGACCTTTACAGACAGCTTCAATGACGGGATTTCCAATTTGCCAATGCTGTTGTCAGCTTCATACAATCCGTCCGGAAGAGTGAATTTATTTTCTGAATAACTGAAACTTACATCTGCGTTGGCAGAGGGCGGGAAGGCAACGCCGCCCACGCCGCCGCTGGCAGGAATACCGGAAACATTTGTGTTTGCCGCTGTTCCCCCGCCCTGTATCTGTACCGCCGTTCCAGAGGGCGCAAAAGCTCCCGCGCCTGTGCCGATCGCCATAGGCGGCACGCCGGAAATGTTGGGTGTCAGCAGTTCGCCTGTCCCTTTGGTATCCGCTGAATATGAGCCGAAAAGGGGAGGGACAAACGCGCTGTCCTTACTGCGGTTGATATTCCCTGTTTCTGCCGTTTCAATAACCTGTACTGGCTCGATAGATGTAGGCTTTCCGAAGCCCTCATAGGCTGGATTGCTGTATGTATAGTTCCAGTCTGAATCAAGGGCGGACACCGGGGTAGGAATCATCATTGCCGCCGCCAATGCCGCCGCCATCGTCAGCGTCAGCTTCTGCCTGTTCCATGTCATCATTTTCATGTTTCCTCGCTCCTCTCTGTTTTACAAACCAAACTGCGGCAAGCACGATCGGCACTGCCAAAATACCGCCTGAAATCACAAGTATCTGCCGCCAGTCAACAGGCGGGTTTCCTATCACAACAGGCTCGCCGCTGCGGAACACCGCCGTATATCTTGTAATATCCATGCTTGTTTTGGATACCGTCCCTTTATATTCCGCAGTCACGATATAGCCCTTGCTGTAACTGCGTGTGCCTGTGCCGGAATAAGTAACGATTGCCGTAAACCTGTCTGTGATTGCGTAATCATCTACGTTTGCGGTGTTGTCGCTCTGCCATTCCACAGAGGAAAACTGCAAGGTACTGCCGCCTTCCACAGTAGTTTTAGGGATATACTGCAAATCCGCCCCCGCAAGGTTCGGGTATGTCCTTGTAACTGATTTCCGGTAGCTGCTTCTGCCTGTGCCCTTGCTTTCGATCTTCACTGAGGAAATATCCAGTTCCAGCCTGCCGGAAAATCCGTCCTCTGTCTGCACATCTTTTTCCGCCGGAATCAGCGGCAGTATGTCCTCCATTTTGTTGGATTGGCTTTCCAGCGTGACAGGCTCCGTAATCTGCTTTGTTTCATAGGACGGGAGTTCCTCTTTCAGAATATCCCTCAATTCATACCAGACGCCGTTATGCTCAAAATCATTCTTCGGTATCATCTCCGGCGTTTCGCTGTTTTTCAGTTCATATACCTTATGGATTTCCTCCTGTTTCCCGTCCTGCACCATTTCCACGCTTATCGGGTACACGCCTGCCGCATATACTGTGCTGGAAAAAGACAGGGTAATCAGGAAACCGCATAAAAAATTTTTCATACGCTCACCGCTCTTTCTCTGTTGTTTTCGGCCTGTTGGCCTTTTTGATTTTCTTTTTTTCTGTTTCAGTCGCAGTCATAGCTGTCCTTCTGATATTGGAGCCATTCTCTCGCCTGACGGATCTGCCCTCTTGTGGAGCAGTTTTTTTTAATTCCACCCGTTCCCCGTTAGGGAGAGGGTATCCGATGCGCTCCATTACCCTGTTGATTTTGGAAACGTCCTCGGCTCTTGCCAGTATATCGAATGTCGGCGGCTCTGTCTTCTTGTCCTTTATTACAGAAAACAGGATACCGTATTTTCTGGCTTCTGCCGCAAACCCTTTCAGGTATTCCCCCTGTATCGGGAATACTTTCAATTCTCTGCCTTCCTTCAGCATGGCGTTCAAGTTGGTTTTCCCTTTGATTTTAATATTGTCCTTCATCAACGCTGCCAACAGCACGCCAAGATTTTTAGCCCCTGTTGCTGTCAGCTTTGCTACGGTTTCTGAAATCCGCAATGTTTCCCTTGTCATTTGTTCTGCTGCTTCGCTCCCTTGACTCATGCTTTACCGCCTCCCTTTTGTCGGCTTTTTGGATTTCCTGCAAGCTGTTTCGTATCTTCTGTGCCGTTTCCAGAATATCCGCGCACAGACGGGCCTTGTGTCGGTATTCCTTGATTTTCCGGTTACATGATTGGTATTCCACATTGTCTTTTGCTTTTTCACCTTTTTTCCTCATCTCCTTATAAAGTTCCGCCCTGCGCAATGCAAGGCGTTCCATTTCCCCATCAAAAAAGGACTTCATTCCCATGACGTCCTCCGATGTGCTTATGCTGTTTTCCGTAATAAATCTGTACTGCTGGACATACCGTTCAAACCTCACCATATCCTCATACAGATATGGGCTGATTTTTTTCGGCACAGCCCGTTTCCCTGCTTTGCCCAAAAGATAAATATAACGCCAGTATAAAGCCCTGATGCCTGTCAATTTGCGGCTGTTCCGGTAACTGCCTTGCAGTCTTGCCTTTTTATAGGTTTTGAACTTTCCTGACTTTCGCCCTGTCTGCCGGAAACTCCCGGAACATTGTTGTCTGTATAATCGTTCTTTTATGGCTTCTTCCGTATACCCGCCGCCCAGCGTATCCAGACGGAAAAAGCGTGTGCCGCCTGCTGGCTTTACCGCTGTGTGCATGACATTTGCGCCGTATTTTACGGTATAGCCACTTTTCTTCATTTCCTCCAAAAAACTGTGGAAAGTAAACGATTTTTTGATCGCGTCATCAATATCCTGCCTGATTTGGCTCCGCGCAGTTGGCTTTCCGGCTTTCTCCGCTTTCCATTCGGCATAATGCCGCCCCCTGCCTTTTGGCTGGATCACTGACAGCCCGTTTTCCCTGCACAGCCTGTCCGAAACCTCCCGAAGCGCATACAGGCTTTTCGGCGTTGAGCGGTACTTTCTCCCGTCCACAAAAGAAACAGAATTGACTACGATATGGTTATGGAGATGCCCCTTGTCCAAGTGCGTACCTATTACCACTTCAAAATCCGCAAAGCACTCGCGGCAGAAATCCATGCCGATTTTATGGACTAACTCCGGCGTTCCTTCGTCCGGAGGAAATGACTGTATCAAATGGTAGCACAATACCTTCCCTTCCTTATCAAACCTCCTTTTCGTATCCCGCATTTCCGCGCCTGCCGTTTCCACGCTCCCGCAGTTCAAAACGCCTGCATAAAACCGCTTTTCGGTCTTTTCCGTATCCAAGGCATAGCCTGTAACATTTTCCATCGTTTTTTCCTCATTTGTGGCATAGGCGGCGCATCTGTCCAAATCGAATTTTCTGGCTAATACCTTGAGATAGGCCAATCTCTACACCTCCTTTACCATCTCCCAGACCTCGCGCATGAGCGCAAGCGTTTCCTTCATTTCCGCATTGCTGACGCTTTGCGTGATATTGCTGTTATGCGCAATCTGGTTGATATTGTTCCCGATCGCGGAAAGCTGTTGTATCAGGCTGCGCCAATACTCCGGCGGGCGTTCCCGGATATGGCTGCCAGCGATCAGCCCCCGGATAAAAGGCTCCATGCCCATACCCGCAAGCCACGCTTGTTTTTCCAGATATTCTTTTTCGGAACGTGTCAGACGGACAGTGACTTTTTCTTTCCTCTGCTTCATGGCTTTCTCCTTTCTCCGGTCTGTATCGGGGTATTAGGGGTGTCCCCTAACAAGCGCATTTTGCCGTTTTGACGGCAAAATGCTATGCTTGCCATTAAAAAAACAAAACTTCGTCTGACGTTCCGGTTCCTGTGATACCTTCCTGAAAAAGAAATCATCTCTCCGGCTCTGTCCGTTTCCGGCTGTCTGCTTTCTGTGGTTTCCTGCCGCTTTTCCCTTTGAGGGTTTCCATGCCGCGCTCCATTTCCATCAGCGTTTGATACGCAAAATTGATTATGACAGGGTGGATATTACTGTAAAAATCTTCATAAGTTATGTTTGGCATTCCCACAAACGCCGCATGTTCCTTTACTTTTTTGGAGTATCTCCCGTCATGTGCAGCTTTTGTGATAACCGCCGCCAGAAGGGTCTTGCAGCGTTCAAAACCAAACTCCTTTACCCAGTTTTGCAGGAATGATGAAAGTTCGCGGCGTTCATACCAGTCATGGCTATTTTGTTCAAAATAATCAAGGCATTTCTCATTCCGTTTTTTGTCCCCCCTCCATAAATGGATTTCACCGGACGTTTTGGCTTCAATCAGATTTTTCCGATACAACGGGGCATCGGGGCGGTTGTAAAACCTCTCCGATTGCTTCTCTAAAACTTTATCGGAACATCGGTGTATGAATTTCCGCGTTTGCTCAAGATTCTCAGCGTCAATTTCCTGCCACTCTTTGTAAATGGCAGTCAACGGTGCTTCTACGCCCTGCAAGCCCTTTAATTCATTGTCATGCAGGCCATTTTCAAGTAGCTCCAGTATTTCCTTCTTTATAACTGCTTCGTATGCGTGTCCCAAAATCTGCTCAAAGGGCAGTCCTTTCAGCCCCTCGATAAATGTGTCATATTCCTCTGCCGCCCTGCGGCAAATTTCCTTTTTCCAGTCTATTTTCTGCTCCATGCAAGTCCCTCCTTATGTCATCTGACAGGCTCCGCATTTTTCGTCCCGCGCGTCTTTACTGTGTTTTTCAGCCCTTTCTTTGCCATCAGCATTTCGTTATAGTCCTTTGCGCCCTTGGGCGGTTGTATCACGCATACGGTCTGCGTCCCTTCCAGTACCGCTTGAATCCCTGCCGCTGCTTTCTGTCCGGCTCCATCGCTGTCCAGGGCAATAATCAGCGTATTTGTTTGCGGGTACGCTTTCAGATACCCTTCCAGCGCAGGCGGCAGGGCGTATGCTCCGTTTGCCTTTTCCAGATATACGCCGCCCAAAGAAATGTATCTGTATTTTTTCCACGCAAGCCCTTCCATTTTGAGCAGGGTAGCATAGGAAAGTGCGTCAATCGCGCTTTCAAATACAGCGGCCATTTTTTCCTCCGCACCCTTCGGTATAAGAGAAAAGGAGTACCGTTTATCGCTCCCTCCCACTTCGCCCATGAAAGCAGAGTTTGCATAGGTACTCCTTTTGAACGCATATTTCATTTGTTTTTCTGCATTGTATCCCGCAAATACGGCATTGTGATACTGCCTGTCCTCATACAAAAGCCCTTCACCAATGCAGTAATCTATGATTTCCTTATCAATCCCCCGTTTCATCAGATAGGCCGCCACTTGGCGGCTGTTCTCGTTTTTTTCCGGCGGTATAAATTCCGCTTTCGGTCTGTCCCTTGGCTTTGAAACAGGATATGCGGCTTTCACGCTCTCGCTGCACAGCATTTCAACCGCCCTTGTAAATGGCACGTTCCGCACCGAAACAAGGTAATCCAGTGCCGTTTTCCCTCCAACGCCCCTTGACCACCAGTACCACTTGCCATTGCTGATTTTCAAGCTGTCATGGTCTTTCAGACAGTAGCCGTTCCTGCCGAACGGCTTTAAGTTTTCCGGCTCATAAAGCCTGAGATATGTTAGAATGTCCATCGTCCGCGCTGTTTCGATCTGTTCCTTTGTACAATAACCCAATCTGTTTCTCTCCTTCCTCATAAAAGTATCATCTTTCCGGTTCTGAATGTGTATTTTTGCATTGTTTTGCTTTTTTCAATCCCGCCATTGCCGCATTCCTAAGATAATGTCCTGCGCTCTCCTCCAGCAGTCCACGATAATCCTCATCCCGTTCCAGCCAGTCTTGAAAAAGCCGCTCCAGCGGCCTGTCAGTATTTCGCAGTCCGATCAGGTCTGTGCCGCTGCAATTTTGGAGGACTGCTAAAAATTCCTGCTTCGTCAATATTTCGTATGTACGTCCAATGATTTCTTCAAAACCCTGTCCCTTCAAATCGTCCAGAAAATCGGAATATTCCTGTTCTGCCTTTTTCAGAACATTTTCAAACGTATTTTCAAATTGGCTCATAAACTGCTCCTTTCATTAGACCTCTTGCGAAAATAAGGGTCAGTGATAAAATAGGGGTATGAAATACGAAAAGATAGCAGAATATTCAAACGCAAAATTCCGGAGGATCACAGGGGTAAAGCGGGCAACATTTGACAAGATGGTAGAGATTTTACGGAAAGGATATGCGGAAAAGCACCGGCGTCGAGGGAGAACGCCAAAGCTGAGCTTAGAAGATCTATTGCTGGCAACCCTGGAGTATCTACGGGAATACCGTACCTATGCCCATATAGCGGCCAGTTATGGAATAGCAAAAAGCAATATCTACCGAGGAATCAAATGGGTGGAAGATACACTGATTCGGGATGGAAGCTTTTCACTGCCTGGTCGGAAAGCGCCGCTGAAAAGTGACATGGAATATGAGGTGGTTCTGGTAGACGCAACAGAATCGCCTATTGAGCGTCCCAAAAAAAGCAAA
>CAJTKM010000028.1 GCA_910576545.1 Lachnospiraceae bacterium | reverse complement strand
CTGGCCGCGCTGTCCCGGCAGATGTGGTTCCAGTAGCGCCCATACTTTGTCACTTATGTCGTGTCGGTGATAGGAAGCATCCATCTTTTTCTCTCCTGTCCTTTAAGATGCTTCCATTTTATCACAATCCATTCACCTTGTGTAGACACTATCTAAAGCTTTCCAATCCTGCCGTCCGCACAAACTGCATTTTTGAAATGCCGCACAGCCCGCCGGATATTTTTATCCGTTCGCCGCAGTTATCCTCTTTTCTGTTTCACCCTTTATATTCTTTCCCTAAAATGGTATACTAAAAACAGCACACAGAACCTTTCCCAAATTTATTTTCTGCGGGAAGGGAATGGGGACGCGCTCCCCGCAGCTTAATAGAAAAGAGGTTGATTCATATGCAGAATAAAATACCCGCCCGAAACGACTCCGACCCCCGGTTCCACTGGCATATCGAGGATTATTATGCCAATGACGGATTATGGGAAAGCACATTTACCGCATTAGAGCAGGAAATCCCCTGCATCTCCGCATTTTCGGGACGCCTTGCGGAATCCGGTGCGGCGCTCCTTGCCTGCCTAGAAAAAAATCTGGAGCTTTCCCTCACACTCGACCAGCTTTATACCTACGCCAACATGCGCCTGCATGAGGACAGCGCGAATGCTTTTTATCAGGCAATGGCTGCCCGCGCGGAACGTCTGCTGGTACAGTATTCCGCGGCTTCCTCCTTCCTCACGCCTGAAATTACAGCGATCCCCGAGGAAACACTCGCATCCTTTCGTGCCGAAAATCCCGATGGATTTGCTGTTTACGCGCATTACTTTCATTCTATCCTCCGGCAGAAAGCACATACGCTTTCCCCTTCCGAGGAAAACCTGCTTGCACAGGCGGCTGAACTGGGCAGCGCGCCCCAGCAGATTTTCGCCATGCTGAATGATGCGGATATCCGTTTCCCCGCTGTACAGGATTCCAGCGGGGAGGAAATGGAACTGACAAAAGGGCGGTATATCACATTTTTAGAGAGCCCTGACCGAACACTGCGCCGGAACGCTTTCCAATCCCTGTATTCCGTTTATCTGGGGCAGAAAAACACCCTTGCGGCGTCTTATTCCTCCTCAGTCAAAAGCGATGCGTTTTTTGCCCGCGCGCGGAAATACGGCTCTTCTATGGAAATGGCTCTTTCGGACGATAATATTCCGCTTTCCGTATACGACAGCCTGATTGAAACGGTACACCAGAGTCTGCATCTGCTCCATCGTTATGTTTCCATCCGGAAAAAACAGCTGGGCGTGGATGAACTGCATATGTACGACCTGTATGTGCCGCTTGTGCCGGAGGCGGACGTGAAAATTCCATATGACGAGGCAAAACAGACCGTCAAAAAAGCCCTTGCTGTCATGGGCGAAGATTATGGCAGGGCATTAGCTCACGGGCTGGAAAGCGGTTGGATTGACGTATATGAAAACAAAGGCAAGCGCGGCGGGGCGTATTCCTGGGGCAGCTATGGCGTACATCCTTTTGTACTGCTCAACCATAACGACACCATCAACAGCATGTTTACACTTGCGCATGAAATGGGGCACGCCCTGCACAGCTGGTATACATGGCAGAAACAGCCTTACCTTTACAGCGGGCATAAAATTTTTGTGGCGGAGGTTGCCTCTACCTGCAACGAAGCGCTTTTGATGGAATATCTTTTGCAGCATACTGAAAATACTACAACACGTAAGTACCTTATCAACTATTTTCTGGAGCAGTTCCGCGGGACTCTGTTCCGCCAGACCATGTTCGCGGAATTTGAGAAGATTACGCATGAAATGGCAGAGCGCGGTGAGCCTCTGACCTGGGAGGTCATGAACCGCATTTATCATGATCTGAATGTGGAATATTTCGGTGAGGATATTGTCATTGACGAGGAAATTGACATTGAATGGGCAAGGATACCGCATTTTTATAATGCGTTTTATGTCTATCAGTATGCCACAGGTTACAGCGCGGCAATCGCACTTTCCCGAAAAATACTGGACGAAGGGCAAGCCGCCATTGACGCCTATCTGGACTTCCTTTCCAAAGGCGACAGTGAATATTCCATTGACCTACTAAAGGGCGCGGGCGTGGACCTCTCCACTGCTGAACCGATTCAGAATGCCATGAAGGTTTTTGAAAGTCTTTTAGATGAGTTTGAAAACCTGTAAGAACCACAGCAAAAGAAAATACGGCCGTTTCCCCGTTGGATATGCCCGTCCAGGGAAACGGCTGTTTTATCTGCGCATCTGCTCCCGCTGTTCTTCACCAGCTTTGCCCGCATCGGATTTTTGCAGCAAAAAACGCCTTTCCTGATGGAAAAGCGTATGATATTTCCTCTTTATCCCACGCCCTTTTTCAAAGAGAAGGGGTGTCCGCGGTCGTTCGGGGAAGGGACCGCGGACTGGAAGTAAAAGGGGGCGTCCTTTTTACTTCTCTTACAGTATATGCCAGAAATATGTACAATTTATGAATAGAAACTTAAGGGTCGCTTAAGAGATATTAAGAAAAACAATAGAAAAACCTAAAATAACATGAACACAGCAAAAAACCGAACAGGCATACACGCCCATCCGGCTTTTTCATCTGTTTTATTCTCCCGCGCTTTCCAGCATGGTTTCTGTTGTTTCCATATAATATGCCGCATCCTGCATTCCTTCTATTTTCAGAGAGAATGTTTTTCCCGTTTTGTCCACAAAAATTGTTGTCGGCAGACCATTCAGGTTGTTAATAATCCAGTTTGCAAGATTCTGGTCCGGCAGTATCGAGCCAAACGTCACACCAGCCTCCTCATATGCTTTCGCAGCAACACTTTCCGCCTCCTCATTGGGCGTATCAATGATAACCTGCACAAAATTCACATTCGGATGTTTTTTCCGCAGCTCCTGATAAAATGTTTCCAACGTATCCAGTTCGTTGATATTCGGATAGCAGTAGGACGCCCAGAAATTCACGACCGTCAAATCGTAATCGTAGAATATCGCGCTGGTGACGTTTTCGCCTTCCAGAGATGTAGAAATAAAATTCAGATACTGCCCGTTTTCCTCCGCGGCTGCCTGTGCGGCAGCTTCATCCGGCGGGAATGTTTCTATACTTTCCTCCAAAGCAGGCAGCTTTTCTGCAAGGCTGTTGTAAATTTTCTGTGCATCCTTGGAAAAATGGCTGATTCCTGATGCATAATCCGTCAGATAATAATAGCGGAATCCCTCCTGTGCAGGCAGTTCCTTCTGCGAACGCCAGAGCGCAAGCTCGTCCTGCACAGCCTCCGATTCCAGATTGTCCTCCCGCGCCGCAAGAAGTGTAAATACCGGCGTCATAAGTTCCTCAACGGGGATATCAGAATCGGGGTCGTCCAAAGCAGCCATATTTTCGCTTGGAACGAAATTATATTGTATTTTGGCGTAGATTTCCCCTTCCAGGTCTACATAAGATGCGGGAATCAGGTTCGCGTCCTCCATCGTAACCCATTCTTCCGGAATCGTATAAGCAAGGCCGCATTCTGCCAGCCGTATTTCCGTCTGCACCTCCTGCCCTTCCGCAGCGGGGGCGGGCGTTTCTTCCTTTCCACAGCCCGCAGAACAGGCCGCCAGCAGGAGTGTCAGGAACAGGGCAATTTTTTTCTTCAAAGTCAAAACCTCCTGAAAATTCAATTTTTACCAGCCCATTATACCGGAAAATGACGCTTTGCGCAACTGCGTCTTTTCAGCAGGAACCACGGGGAAAGATGATTTTTCCGCAAATTTTTCTGTTTGCTGGGGCTGGCAGAATATTCTTGACAAATCAAACTACATATTGTAGAATATTATAAACTACATAATGTAGAACATATGGAGGTGAGAACATGCAGAGAATTTCAGATGCAGAAATGGAACTGATGCAGGTCATTTGGAACAACGAAAACCCTTTGACCAGCAGGGAAGTGATGGAACTGCTCCCCAACAACCAATGGAAACCAACGACCATACTGACAATGCTTTCGAGGCTGATGGAAAAAGGCTTTCTTCACGCGGAAAAACGGGGCCGCCAGCATTTCTACAGCTATCTGGTTTCCGAAAGCGAATATCGGAAGGGCTGCGGCAGGGATTTTTTGAAAAAATTCTACAAAGGTTCCGCGAAAAATTTTTTTACGGCATTGTTCGATGACGGAGAACTCAATGCGGAGGAACTCGCGGAACTGCGGGAACTGCTCCGCCAAAAGGGGGAATAGGAATTGAAAACACTGTTTTGCCTGACGCTTCTGGGCGGCGGGTTTACACTGATACTGGCAGGCTTAAAAGGGCCGCTTCTGCGGAGGTGCGGCGGCAGATGGTACCGCTGTATCTGGCTGCTCGCGCTGGCAGCGTATACCATTCCTTATAAAATCGCCCTGCCGGAAATTCTGCAGGGAAGCGGCATGTCCCTTCCTGCCGGAGGAGGCGGGGCTGTCGGGGGATTCCCTGAAGCTACGGGCATTGATTTTCCTGCCGTTATCCCCTTTCCCGCAGAAACGCTTTCCATATCAGAAATCCTGTGTACCGTTTATTTTATCGGGCTGGCGGCGTTTATACTCTATACCGTATGTATTTATGTCTGTTTCCGCCGCAGACTGGAACAGGCATCGGAAATCGTTGAAAACGAAAACACAAAAGCCTGTTTCGCCGCTGTCTGCCAGACAATGGGAATCCGGCGATGTATCCGGCTGTGTGAAAACGGGCTGGCAGTTTCCCCTATGCTTGTGGGACTTTTCCGGCCACAGGTCATACTGCCCAAACGGGAATTTTCGCCTGAGGAACTGCGCATGATTTTCCGGCATGAACTGACACATTATAAAAGGAATGACCTTTTTTACAAGGCGGCGGCATTGGCCGTGCGCGCAGTGCACTGGTTTAACCCCCTTTCCGCGCTGATGCTGTGGAATATCAGCGAAGCCTGTGAATATTCCTGCGATGAAGCGGTAGTAAAAGGGCTGGATATCAAAGAAAAACAGAAATATGGAGAAATGCTTTTATCCCAGATATGTCCGGAATGGAAAAATGCACCTTTTTCCGCCGGATTTTCCGGGAAAGGAAAGCAGAAAAAAGTATTGGAAAGGCGGATTGAGGTTATTATGAGGAAAAAACAATACCGATGGGTCGGGGCAACTGTCCTACTTGCGGCAGGGCTGGTTGCGGGCACAAATTTCATGGATTTTAAGCCTGTTTACGCAGTGCCGGATACTGTTCCCGCTCAGGCAGAATCGCTGCAAAAGCCTGTTCGGAACGCTCCGCCAATTCCGTCCATACAAAATGAGGAAGACGCTGTGCGGGTAACGTCGGCCGCCGTCAGCCGTTTATTTAACACAGAAACGGCGGATATGGAAATATGGGCAGAACTCGACCATGGAGAAAATTCCGTACAGCCCGAAGGCTGGTGGTTCATAGAGTTTTCCAGAGAAACTCTTGAATATGCCGTATGGCTCAATCCAGATACGGGCAGTCTGCGGATTGTGCGCGGCATGACAACAGAAATTCTGAGCACAGAAGAAAAAACGGAAATCCGGCAAGATACCGGCTGGCTGGAAAAAGCAGAAACGCTCCTGAAAGAGAATTATGGGGAATCCAAAAAGCCCGTGGAAATATCCTTTGTCAATCTGGAAAAAACAGACCAGAGGACAGCAGACATACGCCTGCTTATGGAGGACGGGACGTATTATACCATTTCATTCCGCAGCAGTGACGGCGCGTTGAAATCGTTTCAATATACCGCAGAAAACATAGTCTGAAACAGCACAAAGGAGGGTTTTCCCCTCCTTTTCTTTTCCCTGCTCGGAAAAACGTCTGCTTTCCACCGTACTACCAACTGCCGAAAAATTTAATTTTTTATTTCAAATTTTTTAGGATTTCAAAAAAAGGGTTTTTCTCTGTCCAAAACGTATTATAATAAGAATAATTAAGAGGAACATTCTGTCTTTTGGAGATATGGAAGGAGGGAAAGGCAATGCGGGCATTTTATGAAAGAAATAAAAAAGCTGTTTTTGACCTGATTATACTGATTGCCGCAATATTATTCTGCTTTCTGTTTTTCCGCTATCTTTTTCCCATATTCCTGCCCTTCCTGATTGGCTGGCTTTTAAGCCTGCTGTTCTGCCCTCTGGCGGACAGGCTGGAAAACCACGGGGTACCGCGGGGAATCGGCGCGCTTTTGGGGATACTGCTGCTGTTTGCCCTGCTCGGGGCATTGGGCTTCTGGTCAGGTACGGGCCTTTACCAGCAGGTACGGCAGGCTTTGGAAAACCTGCCGCAGTATATGGATATGCTGGAAAATGCCATGACTGCTTTCTGGGAACACTTCGATGCATTCCGCGAACAGCTCCCCGAACAGCTCCAGCCGTTCCTGCTGCAATTCCAGCAGGGTTTTTCGGATATCCTTTTCGCGCTGGTGAATCAGAGTGCGCCAACGTCGCTGTTTTCAGCCGTCCCGCATTTTTTCCTGAGCTTTTTCGTTGCGCTGATTTCAGCATATTTCTTCACGAAAGACAAAGCGCTCATACACAGGGCATATCTGGCGCACGTTGAACCGCTGGTTGGGTTTTCCATCGGTACGGCGCGGAAAGAGTTGGCAGCGTCTGTCTGGGGATATGTAAAAACACAGCTGATACTGATGGCATATACTTTCTGCATTTGCATTGCCGGAATGTTGGTTTTGCGCTCGCCCCACCCCCTGCTCTTAAGCGCCGTAACCGCTGTCATCGATGCCCTGCCCTTTTTCGGCAGCGGCTTTATCCTCTGGCCCGGCGCGGTGTTCCATCTGATTATGGGACGGTCGTTTCTTGCTCTGGGCTATCTGGTCATTTACGGCATCATTCAGGTGATGCGGCAGGTTTTGCAGCCACGGATACTTGGGGCACAAATTGGGCTGCACCCGCTTCTGACACTGTTTTCCATGTACTTTGGTTTCCGCTGCATCGGCGTATGGGGACTTTTACTGGGCCCTGTCATCGCGGTGATACTGCGGGCGTTTTTCCGCCTGCGAAAAGGATAAGCAATGCCCCCGGCGCAATGCGTCGAGGGCAATTTTTTATTCTCAGATCCCTCTGAAAATATCAGGGCGGAATTTACTCCGCTTCCGGCTTGCGGCAATCTGGTCCAGAATTTTGTTCCTTTCCCTGTTCAGCGTGCCGCCCAGCGCGATATAGTTCGACGCATGGTTTGAACGGAACATCGTACCCTCTGCGTCAACATTGCGGATAAACAATTCCGTTTCGTCCAGCACCTCCTGCGGCTCTAAAAGCTCAATCTCCCCGCGTGCAAGCTGGTCGTACATCTCCGTACCCGGCTCGACCATCAATGTCAAAAAGCCCACATATTCCGGCTTGATAGCGGAAATTACCCGCGCACTGCCCAGCGCATGTTCCCGCCAGAGCTTTTTGCCGCCCAGCCCCGAAATCACCGTCATGGAGAGCACCATGCCAGCCTCCCGCGCTTTTTTGCCCGCCTCAATCATCTCGTCAGCCGTTACGCCTTTTTTGACTGCCGTCAGCACCTCATCCGCGCCGCTTTCCAACCCCATATAAACCATGTCCAGTCCCGCTTCACGAAGGCGGCGCAGTTCCTCCGGCGTTTTGTTCAAAATGTCCTTTGGCGCGCCGTAAACAGAAATCCGCTCCGCCTCCGGAAAATATTCGTGGCACTTTTCCAGAATATGCAGCATATCCTCTGTTTTCACAATCAGCGCGTCCCCGTCCGCCAGAAAAATCCGGCGCACCTTGATATGGCTGTAATATTTCCGCGCCATTTCCAAATCCTCCTCCACATCCGCCAGCGGACGAATCCGGAAGGTCTTATCCTTGTACATATTGCAGAATGTGCAGGTATTTCTTGCGCAGCCTATGGTAAATTGGATAATCAGACTGCCGGCTTCGCTTGGCGGCCTGTAAACGGTACCTTCATATCTCATTTTTATCTCTCCTCATCCTTGCTTAGTTATTTCTAATTCTTCTATTATACAGGGGTTTCCGCATTTTTATCAATACCTATTTCCATTTCTCCAGCGTATTCCAAAAACACGCTTCCTCCAGCATTCTGCGGCAGATTCCCACAGGAATAAAGAAAATCCATATCCCCGCGGCATCTTCTGATTGACAGCGGGACGAATTTTGTCTATAATATGGCGTGGAAAGTTTTGGACTGCGAAAACGTAGTAATGCAGGCAAGGCAGGCTTGCTTGCATTTGCATACATTGGCATGTTTTCATTGGACAAGCTGAACGGCAGTTATGCACAGCAACGAATCATTCAAATATCAGGTTAATATGGCTTTTGTTCCGCCAAACGATGCGGAAAAAGGCAGAGGCTGCGGGGTGCGGTGCCTGTTTGGGCTGTTCTTGGCGGCGGAAGTCTGGCTTTGCAACGGGCGGCGGCTCGGCGGGAGAATCGGGACCGGAATTTTCCGGCAACACCCATTTTCCGGTTCTGCCAAAGCGACAGCAGGGGTCTTATTAAAACAGATTATCCCTGATAATCTGGGGCGGGGAGTCCTCCCCGTCCTTTTTTAGTTTTAAGGCCTTGGGGACGCTGTCCCCAATCCCCTGCAAGGGGCACGCCCCTTGACCCTTTTTTGCAATCGCGCTAACGCACGATTGTATATCTTTTCAAAAATCATGTCTGTTTCCTCCATCGCTTCCCAATCTTTCATAAATACATATGATTTCTTCTATTTTTCAAAACATTCTTTATCTTCTAAGCCATCATTCTCCAGTATTCCCTTTATTTCCTCCAAAGCCTGATAACATTTCATTTCGACAATCTCCTTTGCTGTTATTTTCAAATCAGGAAATGTGACCTCGATTTTTTCATTTGCCAATACTTCTCTCAAAATTTCCTGATATAGTTTCATACTTTCATCTTTCCTTTCATGCTGGACTTGTATTAGTCCCATTTTAGCAGATTGTCTTCCCAAAATAAAGGGCAGAACTTATTTTAGTCCATTATTTAGGAGGAAAGCAAATGGATTCCAAAATCAAACAGGACAAAAGTATCCCCATCGGGCAGAATATCCGCGAGATACGTCTGGCAAGAGGCATCGGACAGACAGAGCTGGTGTGCATGGTGCAGCTGCAAGGCGTAACCCTAACGCGGGAATCTCTTGTCAAAATCGAACGCGGTATACAGCATGTCTACGCCTCCCAGCTTTGCGCCATTCGCAACGCCCTCCAAACCTCCTACGACGAACTGCTGAAAGAAAGATAAAGACCTAAAAACCTTGGGGACGCCGTCCCCAATCCCCTGCAAGGGGCCCCCGCCTTTGCACCCAGACTGCGTCTGGGCGCGGAAGGCAATCTCGTAAAAAATATATTGATCCTAAAATTTAGCAGGATAAACCCATCTTTCTTTCCCCTCTCTCATTCGCAGCCACACGTCAGAGCGGTTGCAAATAAAGTTTGGGGTCAAGCCCTTTTCAAAGGGCTTGCAGGGTGCGGGACAGCGTCCCGCGGCCTTCCCTCTTTAACTTTTTTCTCCTTTTCCGTTGACACCAGACGGAAATATAGTGTAAAATGCAAGTATTAATGATGAAATAATGGCTGTGAAAAGGAAAGTACGCGGCAGAAGCCTGCCCCAGAGAGCCTCGGTATGCTGGAAAGAGGCGCGGGAACGCCGCTGAAAATGGCCTTGGAGCTTCGCCCCGACCGTTGGGTTTTCCCCCCGCGCTAGGCCGCGACGGCTGCGCCCGTTACCGCGCAAGGATATGCCTGCCTTCGGGCGCATACCCAAAAAGGCCCCCTCTGTGAGGACGGGGCAAAAAAAGGTGGTACCGCGGATGTTTGTCCGTCCTTTGTATATGATACAAAGGACGGCTTTTTTTCTTTCTCCGTCTGCCGCCCTGTTTCCATTCCAGAATATAATAATATTAAAGGAGAGATAAGATTGGCACAGGAAAAATTCTATATCACCACACCTATCTATTACCCCAGCGATAAGCTGCACATTGGCCATTCCTACTGCACGGTCGCAACAGATACCATGGCGCGCTACAAACGTCTGCGCGGTTATGACGTTATGTTCCTGACAGGCACAGACGAACACGGCCAGAAAATTGAGCGTATCGCCACAAGCCAGGGCATGACCCCCAAGGAATATACCGACAAAATTGTTTTAGGCATCAAGGAGCTTTGGAAAACCCTCCATATCTCCTATGACAGATTCATTCGTACCACGGACGATTACCATGTAAAAGGCGTACAGAAAATTTTCAAAATGCTTTATGACAAGGGCGACATTTACAAAAGCTCCTATGAAGGCTGGTACTGCACGCCCTGTGAATCCTTCTTCACAGAACACCAGCTTGTAGACGGCAAATGCCCCGACTGTGGGCGCGATGTGGAGCTTTTGAAAGAAGAAAGTTACTTCTTCCGCCTTTCCAAATACGGCGACCGCATCATTAAATATATGGAGGAAAATCCAGAATTTTTGCAGCCAAACACCAGACAGAATGAAATGATTAGCAACTTCCTGAAGCCCGGTCTGGAAGACCTTGCGGTTTCCCGCACCTCCTTCAAATGGGGCATTCCCGTGGAATTTGACCCCGGGCATATCGTTTATGTCTGGATTGACGCGCTTTCCAACTATATCACCGCTATGGGCTGGGGCAGCGATGACGACAGCCTCTATCAGAAATACTGGCCCGCAGATGTACACGTTGTCGGCAAGGAAATCGTACGCTTCCATTCCATCATCTGGCCCGCTATGCTGATGGCTCTGGACATGCCTCTGCCGAAACAGGTATTCGGTCACGGCTGGCTGATTATCAACGGCGGCAAGATGTCCAAATCCGTCGGCAACGTCATCGACCCGAATACACTGGTAGAGCGTTACGGCGTGGACGCAATGCGTTACTTCCTGCTGCGCGAAGTGGCGTTCGGACAGGACGGCAATTTCAATAACGAAGCACTGATTCAGCGCATCAACGCCGACCTTGCGAATGACCTTGGCAACCTTGTTTCCCGCACAGCCGGCATGATTGAAAAATATTTCGGCGGCACACTGCCCGTGGAACGCACTGCAAGCCCGTTCGATGAGGATTTGAAGGCAACGGCATCGGCAGTAATTCCCAATGTGGAGCGCGAGATGGACCACATGTTCTTCAGCGATGCACTTGTTGAAATCTGGAACCTGATTCGCCGCACAAACAAATATATCGATGAAACGCAGCCATGGATACTCTGCAAGGACCCCGAAAAGAAAGCGGAACTTGCCAACGCGCTTTACAACGTTGCAGAAAGCATTCGTATCGTTTCCATACTGATACAGCCTTTCATGCCGCTGACTCCCGCAAAAATCTGGGCACAGATGGGTATTCCGGAAGGCGAACTGACTGCATGGGAAAGCACCAAAACATGGGGGCTGATGCCCGCAACTTTCACCGTACAGAAGGGAGAAACACTGTTCCCCCGTATCGACATGAAGAAAGAGCTGGTTGAGCTTGAGGCCGCAATCAAGGCTTCTCAGGCAACCTCTGTTGCAAACCAGCAGAAAGCAGCGGAGAAGGAAGAGGAATCCAAATATCCCGCTGAAATTACGATTGACGATTTCGCAAAGGTACAGCTGAAAGTCGGCGAAGTTCTGGAAAGCAAGGAAGTAGAAGGCTCCCGCAAGCTGCTGCGCAACATCGTTAAAATCGGCGATGAGGAACGCGTGATTTTCTCCGGAATAAAGGACAGCTATGCCCCCGGCGCATTGGTCGGCAAGCGCGTAGTCGTAGCATATAACCTCAAGCCCAGAAAAATGATGGGCGAAATCTCCAACGGCATGATATTGTGCGCGGAGGACGCGGACGGCAAACTGTGCGTTCTCACCACAGATGACAAGGATTTCGCAAGCGGCAGCGAAATCAGCTGAGGGAATACAGGAAATGTATTTTGAATCCCACGCCCATTATGATGACAAACGGTTCCGCGAGGACAGGGAGGAGCTTTTAAGTACGCTCCTCCCCGCCTCCGGCGTGGATACAGTTATCAATATCGGCTGCGACGTGAAAAGCTCGGAAATGAGTATCCGCCTTGCCGAAAAATATCCGTATGTGTATGCTTCCGTCGGTGTACACCCGCATGAAGTGGGCGAAATGAACTCTCAGACCATTGAAAAGCTGAGAAACCTCAGCACACACCCCAAGGCTGTCGCCATCGGCGAAATCGGTCTGGACTATTATTATGATTTTAACCCGCGGGAACTGCAAAGATTCTGGTTCCGGCAGCAGCTGCGGCTGGCGGAAGAGGTCAAAATGCCCGTTGTCATCCATTCGCGGGACGCGGCGCAGGAAACCTTTGAAATCATAGAATCCTCTGCTGTCAGGCGGGGCGTAATCCACTGCTATTCCGGCGCGCTGCCGATGGCACAGGATTATGTGGATATGGGCTTTCATATAGGCATCGGCGGCGTAGTAACGTTTTCCAACGCCAAAAAGCTGGTGGAGGTCGCAGAGGGTATCCCAATGGAGAAAATACTCATCGAAACAGACAGCCCTTACCTTGCGCCGAACCCCAACCGCGGCAAGCGCAACGATTCCCGCAACCTCAAGTATATTGTGGAGAAAATTGCCGAAATAAAGGGGATTTTGCCGGAAATTGTCGCGGAAACGGCTGCCAGAAATGCCAAAAGTCTATTTCTTCAAAATTAGTTGCATAATTGTTACAAATGTGTTAATATACTTTCTGTAAAGGGTAAAGGTATCGAACATACCGAAGATTCCGCAGGCTAGGCCCTCCCCCTGTCCGTTTTTGCATCACGCATCAGGGGCTGTTTTCTTTCGGTATATCCAATATCTTTATTTTTGCAGTTTGTTTTGAAAAAAACAATGTATGCGGAAGTGACGACTCCCCGTGTAAATACGACTGCGAATCCATCCCGAAACATTCGGGCGGAACAAGGCATAATCTAATGTCTATCATCTTATCACAAGAGGAACGGCACGCCTCCTGCTCTATTTCCCACTGGAAGGGCGCCGTTCAAGGAGGAAAAAATGAAAACGCATCTTAGAGTATTTGCTATCGTGGTATTTATATTGGTAATCGGCTGCGGAACAGCATCGGCTTACAGCAACATGAACACACAGTCTGTCATCGTAAATGTTGACAGCGTACCCCATATGGTTTCTACGGAGCAAACGACCGTCGGCGCACTGCTGAAGGAACTGGAAAACGTTATCGGCACAGATTATTTTCTGGAAGACGCAGATGGGGACGATCCCGTCGAAAGCATGATGACCATTTCCCTGACCTCGGTTACGGAAAAAATCGTTGCGAACGTGGAAACAATGCCTTATGACACCATACGCCGGCCGACCCTCAGCATGAAGATTGGCGAATCCCGCGTAGTCCAGAAGGGTTTAAATGGACAGATGTCCATTGTCAACAAGGAAACCTATCATGGTAACGAACTGATTGATTCAGAATTTATTGAGGAAAAAGTCCTTGTTGCGCCACAGGACGAAATCATCGAGGTAGGCTCTACCGGCATCATTGACGGCATGTCATTCTCAAAAGCGATTAACGCGCGCGTAACGGCTTATACGCCTTCTGACCCGGGCTGCACAGGCATCACCGCAACCGGCACAGTGGCAGGTCACGGCACCATCGCGGTAGACCCCAGCGTCATCCCGTTTGGCACTACGGTGTATATCCCCGGCTACGGCGTAGCCATTGCGGAGGATACCGGCGGCGCTATCATCGGGCACCGCATAGACGTCTGCTTTGAATCAACCGATGACGCGCTGGAATGGGGCGTACAGAATTTGTCCGTATATATTTTATCCTGAAAACGAAACAAAACCACGAAGCAGCGCCGTTCCTGTATGGCAATGTAATCATACGGGGACGGCACACAAAAAGCGGCAAAACCTTCTGATAAGGCTTTGCCGCTTTTGTTATGCCACAATATGGTAAACCTGTTTCGCCTGTTTATTCCGGGAGCTGCTCCTCCAGAGCTTCCTCGTACGCCTGCTGGGTATTTTCATCGAAGCAGACCATTGTCACCTGCTCAATTTCCGTATTCTCTCGCAGAAACGCCAAAATTTCCCGCACAGCAATCTGCGCCGCCAGCTTCACAGGGAACCGGTACACCCCTGTGCTGATAGAGGGGAACGCAATCGTCTTTACGCCATACTCCGCCGCAAGACGAAGGCAGTTTTTGTAACACTCCGCCAAAAGCTCCTCTTCCGCCCATTTGCCGCCGCGCCAGACCGGCCCCGGCGTATGGATAACATATTTTGCTTTCAGCTTATAGCCCTTTGTAATCTTCGCATCGCCCGTCCGGCAGCCCCCCAGCGTTTCACACTCCGCCAGAAGCTCCGGTCCTGCGGCGCGGTGAATCGCACCGTCCACGCCGCCGCCGCCCAGCAGAGATGTATTCGCCGCATTGACGATCGCGTCTGTTTTCGCTTTTACAATATCTCCTTTTGTGATAGAAAAACGTTCCATAACCTCAACCCCCTATCTTTGGAATGAAAGTCCTTGTCCCCATTTTATCCCTTTTCAGAAGGTTCGTAAAGATATTTTTGCAAAAAAGAAAATTTTTCCTGAAAAACCGTTAAAGGACATGAAAACAGCTTCTCTTTTTTGATTGCTTTCCAAGTCAAACGCTGGCGGAATCCCTATTCCTTTGACCAAACGCGGCACTGGCCAATCCGCCTGCCGTCATCGCCCTGCTCCGCGTCATAAGCAAACTGCTTCAGCAATGCGCACGGAAACTCTCCGCAGACGCCGCAATGTGCCAGCCCCCTCCCTTCGCAGCAGTCTTTTACAGGGCAGCTTTCTCCCCAAAACGGCTTCTCCATATGTACGCAGCCCGGGCAGCCCATCTGCTCCCGATATGCACATTCGCCGCACAATAACCCGCATCTTGATTCAACCATAGCCATCGCTCCTTTTTGAAAGTATTCCCTGACAGTATACCCAAAGGAACCAGACAGCGTACTGTCATGTTTCGCGGTAATTCCGCAAAATATTTTCCGCCTGCAACAGGATTTCCGCCCGCAGTCCCTCCGGCTCCAACACGACCGCCTTATCCCCAAACTGCAATACCCAGCCCCGCATATTGGTATAACTGGCGAAATCCCGCTCCAGCAGGAGCCGCCCATCCTCCAGCATCGTCCAGCAGTCCAGACCATATTCCTCCACCAGCCGGTATTTTTCGCTTGCCGCAAAAACCGCTTTCAGGCGGTAATTTCCTGCCGCAAGCCTTCCGGAAAACACAAAGCTCCCTTCCGGCAGCTCCCGCGGAGAAAATTCCTCCGCCAAAACTTCCAGATTCCAGAGCCTGTTCAGCTTGAACAGGCGGAAATCCTCCCGCTCCATACAGTATCCAAATACATACCACGCCGACCATTGAAACACCAGCCTGTACGGCTCTATGGCACGCGCAGATTCGCCTTTTTCATAAAAATAACGGAAGGCAATCCTCTGCCGCCCAAGGATTGCCCGCCGGATACGCTCTATTTTTTCCGTCAGCGCCACACGGTAAAACGAAGCAAGGTCTATCAGGAATACATCCTGCGCGTTCATTTCCCTGCCGGAAAGTTTTTCCCGAAGCCCCTGGCTGTACGGCTTTTCTGACACACTATCCAGTCCCGTCAGCCCTGCAAATACCGCCTGCAGTTCCGCCTCCGTCAGGAACGCTTTATTGACCCTGTAGCCCTCGGCAATCGAAATGCCGCCGCCATACCCCTGCACCGTAACCAGCGGGATGCCCGCGCGGCAGATGTCCTCGATATCCCGGCTGATTGTCCTTCTGGAAACCTCAAACCGCTCCGCAAGCTCCGGCGCAGTCACCTTCCCCTTTTGAAGCAAAAGCATCGTTATCCCTATCAGCCGGTCAATTTTCATGACGTTCCCCTCCCATCTGCAAATACCATAAAACCACCTCTGGCGTTTTACACAAAAAAAATGGAAGTTACAGGGCTCGAACCTGTGACCCTCTGCTTGTAAGGCAGATGCTCTCCCAGCTGAGCTAAACTTCCACTTTATATCGAACTATGAACTTGTAAATGACCCGTAAGGGAATCGAACCCTTGTTTCAGCCGTGAGAGGGCCGCGTCTTAACCTCTTGACCAACGGGCCAGAATAGCGGAGGAGGGATTTGAACCCCCGACACTGCGGGTATGAACCGCATGCTCTCGCCAACTGAGCTACTCCGCCTCAAATCTGCCTATTCAGTATAGCGGAAAGGCCAGAGTATGTCAAGCATTTTTTCACAAATTTTTCAAAATTCCGGCACAAAATAATCATTCGCCGCGGTTGATGTAAAGAACCTCGTTCGGCTTCACCATGCCAAGGTATTCCCGCGCCATCTGTTCGATATAAACATCGCTGTTATAATAATCCTGCCGCTTTTCAAACTCTATTTTCCGCTCCTGTTCCGCGTCAATCTCATTTTGCAGAGCAGCTTTTTCCTCCAGCAGTTCCTGATAACGGTTCGCCTGGTTCCCCACACCGGCTACCACCGTACAGATAAACAACGCCATAAACACCCGCAGAAATACGGAAGATGGTCTTGTACCTTTATTTTTCTTGTTTTCTTTTTTCGCCATGCATAAGCCCCATTCCTTCTGTTATCTCCGGCGCAGTATTTTCCAATCCCGCCGAAAACGCCTCTTATTCATTTTCACATAAACCCGCGCGCTTTGCAACAGTTTTTTTTGCCAGCTTTCGCAAAAGCCGCCAAATTTCCGCAGAGGTTTCCGAAAAGGGAGGAAAAGCAGGCGGAACGGCGTAAAAAGGATACGAAAAAAAAGGCGCACCAGATACTTGATAAGCCGTATCACGCTGTCGCTGACGGCGACGACCCAGTGGCTGAGCGTCAGAAAATACAGCCCCATGCCGCCGAACAGCCCGAACAGCGAAAAAAAACGCACCTCGCCCGAATTGGCATGCAGAAGAACCCCGAACACCAAAAAAACAGCGGTCAGCCAGAAAAGCGCGTCCTCCGCCTGTACCCAGAATCGCTTATGGTGCAGGCTGTGGCGAAACACACGCAGACAGTCATATAAAAGCCCCATGCCACCGCCCAACGCGATGCAGAGCAGAAACATCCGCGCCTGTTCATGCAGAGATAATATCATTTGCCGCGCCCCCTATCAACGGAACAGCTTTCCGAGAAGCGGATGCGTCCTGCCGCCGACAGCAGAGCCGTCAGAGTAGTCAATGCTGTCAATCGTACCATTGACCGTGACCTCCCCCTCCTCCAAATCCAGCTTGCCAATGTGCAGTTCCGCACCTTTCAGCACAAGCAGTCCGCAGGTGGTTTCCATCATTACGCCCTCCTCGTCAAAGGAGATCACCTCCAGAACACCGCCAATCTGCAACTTTTCACGTTCCTCCATCATCAAAGTATGGTGCCCGCCCCTCTTTTTTTCTTCCGCCAAAACGAATCCCTCCCATAGATTTCCTGCTAATAGCTTATGCGGATGGGCTTCAAGGCAGACCTGAAATCAAAAAAAGCGGCCATAACAGGCCGCAAAATTTCAGAAATTTTTCAATCAGCCGGATAAATTTCCGTACAAATCCGTTCCCTCTGCGTCAATTACGACAATAACGGGAAATTCCTCCACCACAAGACGCCGTACTGCCTCTGTTCCCAAATCCTCATAAGCGACGGTTTCGGCTTTTTTGATACATTTGGAAAGGAGCGCGCCCGCCCCGCCGACAGCGGCAAAATATACCGCCTGATTTCTGCGCATGGCGGCAATGACCTCCGGCGAACGCCGCCCTTTCCCAACCATGCCTTTCATGCCCAGATCCAGCAGACGCGGCGTGTATTTATCCATGCGGCTGGCGGTTGTCGGTCCGGCGGAGCCAATGACATGCCCCTGCCTTGCGGGAGAAGGCCCCATATAGTAAATGGTCTGTCCTGCGATTTCAAACGGGAGTGTGCCGCCCGCACACAGCGTTTCCGCCATCCTTTTATGTGCCGCGTCCCGCGCGGTATAAAGCTCGCCCGTCAGATATACATAATCTCCTGCCCGAAGTCCGCCAATGTCCTCCTGTGTCAACGGCAGCCTGATATGCTTTTCCATGTTCCTGCCCCCTTTCAAAGTACACGGCTGGCATGCCGGTTGACATGACAGCAGAGGTTGACAGCCAACGGCAGACCGGCAATATGCGTCGCATAAGTATTGATATGCACCGCAAGCGCAGTGGCATTGCCGCCCAGTCCGGCAGGGCCGATTTGCAGGGCGTTGATGCGCTCCAAAAGCTCCGCCTCCAGCGCACAGACATGCGGCAGTTCGGAAGGCGCACCCGTTTCACGCGTCAGAGCCTCTTTTGCCAGCAAAGCCGCTTTTTCAAACGTCCCGCCGATACCTACACCCACCACCAGCGGCGGACAGGCATTCGGCCCCGCTTCGGCAACCGTCTGCACAATGGCCTCTTTCACGCCCTCTGTGCCGTCTGCGGGCTTCAGCATGAATATGCGGCTCATGTTCTCACTGCCGAAGCCCTTCGGAGCAACAGTGATTTCTACCTGATTCCCCGGGACAATGGAACAATGCAGTATGGCGGGAGTATTGTCACCTGTGTTCTGCCGGAGCAACGGGTCGCCCACAACAGATTTCCGGAGGAATCCCTCTGTATACCCGCGGCGCACGCCATCGTTTACGGCTTCCGTCAAATCTCCATCGAAAAAATGCACGTCCTGCCCGATTTTCAGGAAAACGACCGCCATTCCTGTATCCTGACAGATAGGAATGCTTTCTTCTGCGGCAATTTGCAGGTTTTCCTCCAGCTGCCCTAAAATACGGCTGGCAAGCGGGCTGGTTTCCTGCCCTGCCGCACGCGCCAGAGCGTTCCGCATATCCGGCGAAAGAAAGTGATTCGCCTGTATGCAAAGTTCACAAACCGCCTCCGCAAGCGTTTTAACCGAAATTTCCCGTATCATATACACCCTCCTACCGCGTCCGCAACTGCTTTTGCAACACGCTTGTCAAACGCAGACGGAATGATGTAATCCTCGCGCAGTTCTGTTTCACCAATCAGCCCCGCAATGGCATAAGCCGCCGCCAGCTTCATGGGGTATGTAATATCCCTTGCGCGCGCGTCCAATGCGCCGCGGAATATGCCGGGGAATACAAGCACGTTGTTAATCTGGTTCGGGTAATCGCTCCGGCCTGTCGCTATAATGCGCACGCCTGCCGCTACGGCTTCCTCATAGGAAATTTCCGGCGTAGGGTTCGCCATAGCGAAAACGATCGCGTCCCGGTTCATGGTTCTGACCATTTCCGGCTTCAATATATTTGCCGCCGAAACGCCGACAAATACATCCGCGCCCACAAGCGCGTCCGCCAGAACGCCCGTCCTGCCCTCCGGATTTGTCAGCCTTGCCAGCTCCGTTGTATGCGGGAGCATATTTTCACGCCCTTCCGCAAGGATGCCTTCTTTATCGCAAATCAGCATATGCTTCACCCCTGCATGCAGGAGCATTTTCGCAATCGCCGTGCCTGCGCTCCCCGGGCCATTCAGCACAACGCGGACTTCCTCCATTTTCTTTCCTGTCAGTTTCAGCGCATTCAGGAGCGCGGCTGTTACAACAATAGCAGTACCATGCTGGTCATCATGGAACACAGGAATGTCCAGCTCTTCTTCCAGACGCCGTTCGATTTCAAAACAGCGCGGCGCGCTGATATCCTCCAGATTGATCCCGCCGAACACAGGCGCGATACGTTTTACCGTTTCAATGATTTCCTCTGTGTCCTTCGTCGCAAGGCATATGGGGAAAGCGTCCACATTTCCAAACGCCTTGAACAACACGGCTTTCCCCTCCATAACGGGCATGGCGGCCTCCGGCCCAATATCGCCCAGCCCAAGGACAGCCGTCCCATCTGTAACCACAGCAACAAGGTTCCCCTTTGCCGTATAGGTATAGGCATTTGCCTTTTCCTTCTGTATTTCCAGGCAGGGCGCGGCAACGCCGGGGGTATAGGCTGTGCTTAAATCCTCGCGCGTTTCCAGTGCGATTTTGCTGGAAACACTGATTTTTCCTTTGTTTTCCTTGTGCAGCTGCAATGCCATTTCAGCGTAATCCATTACAAACGGCCTCCTTCCGCTTTTTTCATAAGGTATTCTTTCCCGGAAATTCCGGGTTCCGTCATGCCGACAGGGCTCAGGATTTTTTCAAGCTCTTCTTCTGTCAGCAGCCCTTCCTTCAAAATCAGGCTGCGGACGGTTTCGCCAGTCTGCAATGCCTGCTTGGCGATTTCCGCCGCCTTTTGGTAGCCGACATGCGGGCAGATGGCAGTAATGATGCCGACGCTGTTTTCCACCAGATAGCGGCAGCGCGTTTCATTGGCAGTGATGCCCTTCACGCAGTTATCCACAAGCGTCCGCACGGCATAAGCGAGGGTATCGATGGACTGGAACATGCAGTAAAACACAATTGGTTCAAATGCGTTCAGCTCCAGCTGTCCCGCTTCCGCCGCCATGGTGATGGTAAGGTCGTTCCCGATTACATGGAACGCCACCTGGTTGACAACCTCCGGAATGACAGGGTTGACCTTTCCCGGCATGATGGAGGAACCATTCTGCTTCGCGGGAAGGTTGATTTCCCCGAAACCCGCCCTCGGCCCGGAGGACATCAGCCGCAGGTCGTTGGATATTTTGGAGAGCGTGACCGCGCAGGCCTTTACCGCCCCGGAAACGGCGACAAACGGGTCGAGGTTCTGCGTTGCGTCAATCAGGTCAAACGCCTGCACAAACTCCATATCAGAAACCTCCGACAGCTTTGGCACAATGCGCCGCAGATAGGCTTCGTCTGCATTAATGCCCGTGCCGATGGCAGTGCCGCCCATATTCAGCGTCCGCATTTCATCCATGGCCTTATCCATGCGGTGGATATCCCGCAGGATTGCGTCAGCATATGCCTGGAATTCCTGCCCAAGGCGGATGGGGACTGCATCCTGCATCTGCGTGCGCCCCATTTTAATCACATGGTCAAATTCCTCCGCTTTTTCGGAAAGGGCTTCATGCAGGCGTATCAGCTCCTTTTTCAGGCCGCCCAGCAAGCGCAGCGCCGTCATTTTGCCTGCTGTGGGAATGACGTCGTTTGTGGATTGGCCGCAGTTCACATGGTCGTTGGGGTGGATAAGGGAATAATCCCCCTTTTCCCCGCCAAGGAGCTCAATCGCACGGTTGGCAATGACTTCATTTGCGTTCATATTCAGAGAGGTTCCAGCGCCGCCCTGTATCGGGTCTACAATAAAGAATTCGTGCAGCTTCCCGCTGATGATTTCATCACAAGCGTGTACAATCGCCTGCGCCTTCCTCTTTTCCAGTATGCCGGTTTCGCAGTTCGTAATGGCTGCCGCTTTTTTGATAAACGCAAGGCTGTTGATGATTTCCGGGTGCATTGCCAGCCCGGTGATATGGAAATTTTCTGCTGCCCGAAGGGATTGTACGCCGTAATATACATCCTGCGGGACATCCTTTGTTCCAATGGAATCCTTTTCTGTACGATATTGCAAGCTTGTTTTCTCTGTCATATCAGCCGCCTCCCAATCTAATAGCCAATACTTATTATTTGTCGTTTACTTCCAGATGCAGTACGTCTGGCCTTGCGTAATGCCCGCAGGGGTCGAATTCCATACGGCTTGCAGGCACCTTCTGCATATCCAGCTCCGCGTAAATGATTTCTTCCTTATCCCAAACCGGCTCGGTTACATAATTGCCGAAGGGGTCGACTACGCAGCTGCCGCCGCGGCAGACGATTTCCGGCAGCTTCGCGATTTCCTCCGGGCAGCGCAGGTCTTTCGGGTACATATCCCTTGTGAAAAACACATCACAATTGATGAAAAAGCACTTGCCCTCAATGGCAATATGGCGGATGGTTGAAAACCATGATTCATAATCATTCGTATTGGGAGAGATATAGATGGTAATGCCCTTCTGGTAGAGCGCGACGCGCGCCAGCGGCATCAGGCTTTCCCAGCAAATCATAGCGCCCACCGGCCCCCACGGGGTATCCGCGACGGGGAAATAATGCTTATCCGCATCGCCCCAGACAAAACGCTCCGCACCGGTAGGCTTCAGCTTCCTGTGTACGTGCAGCAGCTCGCCCTCCGGGGAAAACATGATATTTGAATTATAGAGTGTTGCGGTAACAGCATCCCGCTCAGATACGCCGATGCTGACATAGGCATGGGCCTGTTTTGCCGCCTGTGCAAGCCGCTCCGATTCCTCTCCCGGCACAACGATGGAATTGTCATAATAAGCCTTCCAGTCCTTCCTGCCCTCCTCATTGCGGCTGCCAACGGTAAAACCGTACGTCATTCCGTAAGGATAGCCCGCTATAAACAGCTCCGGGAATACGATAAGTTCCGCGCCCTGTTCCGCCGCCTCTGCAATCAGCTTTACGGCTTTGTCCGTCGACTTCGTTTTATCAAACATCACCGGCGCTGCCTGTACAACCGCAATCTTACATATGTTCTGCAAATCCTTCATTTTCGTCACTCCTTATTTTTATTAGATTCCTATTCCAACCTTGGGCAGAGCCCTGCATTACGCCCGAATGCAGACCTCTCCCGCAAGGGATTTCGCAAAATACCGCCGGATTTCCTGCGGGTCGTCCGTCTGCCCCAGCGTCCACATCAGCTTGGTATATGCCGCTTCGGCAGTCATATCATACGCCTGCAATACGCCGCTTTCCAGCGCCCGCAGCCCTGTTTCGTATACGGAAAGGCTGCTGCCTTCATACAGGCACTGGCTGCCCGTCAGAACTGTGATGCCATTTTCCACAGCCTGCCGCACTGCGCCCATAAAATCCCGCTTCAGGAACGGGATTCCTCCCAGCCCGAAGGCCTCAATATAAATACCTTTGCAGCCCTGTCCTGCCAGCATGTATATGATTTCCGGGTCAATCCCCGGGTACAGCTTGAGGATGCAGACACGCTCCGAATAACCGGTATGAAGGGAAAATTCCCCCTCCTGCCGCGGGAGCAGCTCTGTATGTACGCAAAGCCCGAGGGAGTTAATCTCTGCTATGTATGGGTAGTTGATGCTTTCAAATGCGTCAAAACTCATGGTGCGCACCTTGGACGAGCGGACGCCCAGCATCACCTTTCGGTTAAATGCTACAAACACGCCAGGATGCCCGCCTGCCGCCATATAAACGGCACAGCGTCCATTCTCCATGGCATCCGCAACGGGATGGCTGATAGAAAGCTGGCTGCCTGTAATCACAACAGGAATCGGAACATTCCGCAGCATAAAGCCCAGCATAGAAGCGGTATAAGCCATCGTGTCCGTACCATGAATCACGACAATTCCGTCATACAGCGGAATCACCTCCGCTATGCGTTCCGCAAGCCGTTTCCAGTCCTCCGGAAAAATGTTCGCGCTGTCCACGGAAAACAGGTCCTCCATTTCCAGCTCTATACTCCGCGTTACAAGCCGCAGTTCGTCCAGCAGTTCCTGACTACTTAAACCCGGGGTCAGCCCCTTTTCTCCCTGAACGGAAGAAAATGTTCCGCCAGTATTTATCATCAATATTTTTTTCATGCTTCTCTCTCCGTATCATTCGCGTTTTAGGTAGTGTCGTCATAAGTCACGTATACGTATTTTCGAGCATAATTTTGGCGGATTTCAGGCAAAAATTCGCAGACGTACAATGCTGCATTGCCGCGCTGCCCCAGCGGCGGAGCCGCCAGGCGGGCGGTACGGCAAGGATATTTAACGAAGACGCCGACAAAATTTGCGGAAAGGCGTATGCAGACACTTGTAATGACACTGCCTGGACATATCTTTCTTCCTGCCTTTTCTTTACAAACATCATAGCACAGATTATAATATAAGTAAAATTAATGATTTTTATTATGTTTATAATTTTTTATGATTTAGGAGGTATGTTTTATGGAGCTGCGCCATCTGACAACATTTATACATGTCTGCGAATTTATGAGCTTCTCCAAAGCGGCAGAGCATCTGGGTTATACGCAGTCTTCCGTTACACAGCAGATTCAGCAGCTGGAAGCGGAACTGGGCGTTGAACTGTTTGAGCGGGCAGGAAAACGCTTTTCCCTTTCCACAAAAGGGCTGGAGCTTCTGCCCTATGCCAACCGCCTCACTTCCCTTGCGTCTGAAACAAAGGCAGTCATTTCCAATGCCCAAAAGCCAAGCGGTGTTCTTCGCATTGGGGCGATTGAATCCACCTGCAACTATATTCTGCCGCCTGTTTTGAAACAATATCTGAAATTGTGGCCATCTGTGCAAATCTCCGTACGCAATGCGACAACGTTGGAAATTATGGAAATGCTGCGGAAAAATCAGGTAGATTTGATTCTGACGCTGGATAAAAAAATCGCCGTTCCCGAGTGGAACACCGCATGGGAGCAGCCGACAAATATTGTGTTCCTCTGCTGTCCCGCGCATCCATTTGCGGGGCGGACAAATATCCGCCTTCGGGATATTCTGGAAGAAAATCTTCTTCTGACAGAGCCAGGCTGCAATTACCGGCAGGTATTTGAGCATGACTGCGCAGAACGCAATCTGGAAATCAAATCTAATCTGGAAATTGGGAGTATCAGCAATATTCTCGATTTCACAAAGCATAATTTCGGCATAACCCTCCTGCCCGAAGCCACCGCCCACGCAGAGCTGCAAAAGGGGAATCTTTCTGTATTCCAAATGGAGGATTATTCTATGCAGATGTTGATTCAGCTGATCTACCGAAAGGATAAATGGATTTCTCCCGCTATCAGGGAGCTGATAAAACTGAGTATGTGCATGGGTTCAGATGAGCACGAAAGCAATGCAAAATAATGGCGTAATAAAGAGATGTAAAAATTTATCCGGAACATAAAAAAATTGGAAATTCCTGTTTTCACACAGAATTTCCAATTTTTACGGAGAAGGAGGGATTTGAACCCTCGCGCCACGCGAATGACCTACACCCTTAGCAGGGGCGCCTCTTCAGCCTCTTGAGTACTTCTCCAAAATGCCTACTGCAAGAAACAGTATAGCATCATTTTTATAGCTTGTCAAACCTTTTTTTGAAAAAATATGCTCATGATACAAAAAAGGAATGCCTGCCCCGTCCTTACTTCACCATTGCATGCTGCCATTTCGTCCCGCGGTAACGTATGATGAACAATATTGCACGCACAAGCCAGTCTATCGTCATCGCGACCCACACGCCGAATACACCCATCTGCATTTTTACGCCCAGCAGCCAGCTGAACCCGATACGGAACACCCACATGGATATGACTGACCAGACCATGCAGTATTTCACATCGCTTGCGGCGCGCAGTGTATTCGCCAGAGAAAACGCTTCCGGCCATATCAGAACGGCGCACACAGCGTGCCACCAGACAATCTGCTTCGTAAGCATAACAGCCTCGTCCGAAAGATTATAGAGATACAGCACAAGCGGCATAGCCGCCAGAATCACAATATTAAACACAATAATCATGACATGTATCAGCTTCAGTATTTTGCGCGTATAATACCTTGCCATATCATAATCCCCAGCGCCGACACAGCGGGAGCAGACCGTAATAATCGCCATACTGACGGACATCCCCGGCAGGACCTGGAACGTTGAAAGGATATTGCCGACTGCGTTTGCCGCAATAGACGCCGTCCCAAAACTCGCAATCATGCTCAGCACCAGTATTTTCCCCAGCTGGAACATGCCGTTTTCCAGCCCGTTCGGCACGCCGATATAAGCAATTTTTTTCAGCATGGCGCCATCCAGCCGGAACGAAAACGGTTTATCCAGTCCCAGCACAAGCCCCGGCGCGCGCAACAGTATCAATATCCCCACGCCCGCAATGATACGGGAAACAAGCGTTGAAACCGCCGCACCGGCAACGCCCATATGAAAACCGAAAATCAGCAGGGCATTGCCGCAGATATTGATGGTGTTCATCAGGAAAGACAGATACATCGGCACCTTGGAGTTACCCATAGAGCGGAATACCGCCGCACCCGCATTATAAAGCGCGATAAACGGTATGGACGCGGAAACAACCACAAGGTAAATTTTCGCCGCCTCCATGACATCAGCCTCAATATGCCCAAATACATTATGCAAAATAAAGCTGCGCGCCAGATAAATCAGCACCGTAATGAAAATGGAAAACAATGCCGTAAACAGTATGAGCTGATTAACAGATGCCCGCGCCTTCTCCCGGTTGTTCTGCCCGAGATACTGCCCCGCAACTACCGCGCCGCCCGTTGCCAGCGCCGCAAACAGATAAATCAGCAGTATGAAAATATTATCTACCAATGACACGCCCGAAACAGCGTGCTCCCCCACGCTTGCAACCATGATGGAATCCGACATGCCAACCAGTATCGCCAGCAGCTGTTCAATAATCATCGGCGCAATCAACCGCCGCAAATCCCGGTTTGAAAACAGATGTGCCTTTTTCTCCTCCATTGCTTCCATCTTCCGCTCCCCCTTTTCAAATGACGAAAGCGTCCCGTTTCAAGATCCGGGACGTCTTTCTATGGACTCCATTATAGCCCTCCGATTTTGCATATGCAATGCAGAATCCACAGGGAAAGGCTTTTTTGTGATATTGCCCAAAAGCAGGCAGATTTTCCCCGTTTTTTCCATCAATAGTCGGTGTTCTACGGCAGCAGGAATTCCTGATTTTTTGCACGGATATCCATAACTTTGGTGCCGTAGCCCTTTTCTTCCAACATTCTGCATACACCAAACTTCCCCCAGAAATGCATGGGGAACATAATTTCCGCGCCAATTTCTTCCATAAAATAATCCGCCGCCCAGTAATATTTGTCTTCCAGCCGCAGATCCACCGGAATAAACGCCACATCTATCCTGCGCCCTTTCAGCTTGTCGACTTCTTCTGTGTAGCTTCTGGCAATGTCACGGTTGAAAGCATCGCTCTCGCCGTTCCAGTGCCACCAGTTCAGGTCGCCCGCGTGATATATGTGCCTGCCGTCCACCTCCACAAAGAACGCAACACCCTCGTCATTCGAACGCAGTGTTTCAATGTGAACCCCTGCAAAATCATAGGCTGCGTGCGGCTCTACCACCAGCTTCTCCCCCTTAAAGTCCGCCCCCGGGCGTACATCCCTGGAGAATATATAGCGCACGCCGCTCTGCCCCGCCCAGTCCAATATGCGGCGGTCAAAATGGTCCTCATGGAAATGGGAAACAAATACTAAAATATCCTTTCCGGCATATTCTGCCGGATCAAAATAACAAAAACGCCCGCCTTGCGTATAATAATCAAACAGTAATACCTTTGTTTCCGTTTCCACAGCAAAACCGCTGTGATGCAGATACGTCACTTTCATAGCCTGAACCCTCCTTTTCTTTATTATAACTCTTTCGTAAAAACAAGGCAATAAAAAGCAGCCCCGGATATTCCGGAGCCGCCAGATTTTTTATCCTCCGCAAAACAAAGTTTTGCCCCACGATTTCAAGGTCTTTCTTTTTATCTTTCCGCCATGCTGCGGTAGGATTCGTATTTCTCCTTTGCGTAGTCCGCCGCTTCTTTAAGCAGTACCTCCGCTGTTTCGGGGAATGTGCGTACCAAAGAGGAGTAACGTACTTCGCCCATGATGAACTCGTTGTAGTCCATGGTAGGCTCTTTGGAATCCAGAATGAACGGATTCCTGCCTTCCTTCTTCAGGTCAGGGTTGTAGCGGTACAGATGCCAGTAACCCGCGTCAACAGCCAGCTTCGCTTCCAGCTGTGCGTTTGCCATACCCTTGGAAATACCATGGTTGATACAAGGCGCATAAGCAATGATAAGGGACGGGCCATTGTATGCCTCTGCCTCTTTCAGCGCCTTAATCAGCTGTGCGGGGTTCGCCCCCAGCGCAACCTGTGCCACATAGATATAGCCATAACTCATTGCCAGCATACCCAGGTCTTTCTTTACGGTAGGCTTACCGCCTGCCGCGAACTGCGCAACCGCGCCGATAGGCGTTGCCTTGGAGGACTGGCCGCCTGTGTTGGAATAAACCTCCGTATCTACAATAAGCACATTTACATCTACGCCAGACGCAAGCACATGGTCAAGGCCGCCGTAACCGATGTCATATGCCCAGCCATCGCCGCCGTACATCCACATGGATTTTTTTGTCAGGTGTTCTCTGTTTTCCAGAATGAAATCCTTCAGTCCAGCCGCTTCGCCGCTTACGGAAAGCCCTTCCAGCGCCGTCAGCAGAGCCTTTGTATCCTCTTTGCTGCGGTGTCCGTCATTGTAGTTATCCAGCCATACATTGCCTGCTTCCGCAAACGCCGCGTCATTTGCCAGCGCAAGCAGGTCTTTCAGCTTCATTGCTACGCGTTCCCTCTGCTGTTCTACCGCGAGAACCATACCGAGGGAGAACTGCGCGTTATTTTCAAACAGGGAATTGCTCCATGCGGGGCCATGACCCTCTTTATTCGTTGTGTAAGGAACACAGGGAGCCGCCGCGCCCCAAGCCTGTGTACAGCCTGTTGCGTTCGCAAGGTACATTCTGTCGCCGTAAAGCTGGGTCATCAGCTTCGCGTATGCTGTTTCGCCGCAGCCTGCGCATGCGCCGGAGAACTCCAGCAGAGGCTGTTCAAACTGGCTGCCCTTCACGCTGTATTTGTCCATCGGGTTCTCCTTATAGGAAAGCGCGAGGGAGAAGTCCCAGTTGTCCTGTTCACCCATCTGCGTATCCAGCGGCTTCATCGCCAGAGCCTTTTCCTTTGCAGGGCAGGCAGTTACGCAGACGCCGCAGCCCTGGCAGTCCAGCGGGTCAACCTGCATACGGTACATATATTTGGAAATTTCGCCTGCGCCAGCAGCTTTCTTCGTGATATAGCTTTCGGGCGCGTTTGCAGCTTCCTCCTCCGTCAGCAGGAACGGACGGATACAAGCGTGCGGGCATACATACGAGCACTGGTTGCACTGGATACACTTTGTCGGGTCCCATTCAGGTACATCGATGGCAACGCCGCGTTTCTCGAATTTGGATGTGCCAAGCGGCGCAGTGCCGTCCTCGCGCCCAGCGAATACGGAGACTGGCAGGCTGTCGCCTTTCAGTGCATTCATGGGAACAAGCAGTTTTTCCACATATTCGGGCAGGATACGTTTTGCGTCCTCTTTATCAATATCCTTTGCGTCTTTCCAGCTTTCGGGCACGTCAATTTTTACAAGGCCGGAAAGCCCAGCATCAACCGCCGCATAGTTCATATTGACAACTTTTTCACCCTTCTTGCCGTAGGATTTTTCAATCGCCGCCTTCATATAGCCCACAGCGTCCTCAACAGGGATGATATTCGCCAGCTTGAAGAACGCAGACTGCAATACGGAGTTTGTACGGTTGCCAAGGCCGATTTCACGGCAGATTTCTACCGCGTCAATGGTATAGAACTGAATGTTATTGTTCGCGATTGTCCGCTTTACTTCTGCGGGCAGATGGCGTTCCAGCTCTTCACCCTTCCAGCCGCAGTTCAGCAGGAATGTACCATTGGGCTTAATCTCGGAAACAATGTCATACTTCGAGATATAAGACTGATTATGACATGCCACAAAGTCCGCCTTGAACACCAGATAGCTGGAGCGAATGGGCACATCGCCAAAACGCAGGTGGGATTTTGTGATACCGCCGGATTTCTTGGTATCATATTCAAAATACGCCTGTGCGTACTTGTCTGTATGGTCACCGATGATTTTGATGGAGTTTTTGTTTGCGCCAACGGTACCGTCAGAGCCAAGGCCCCAGAATTTGCATGCAATCGTGCTTTCATCAGTAACTTCCGGCTCTGCGCCGACCTCGATGGACGTATTGGAAACATCGTCGATGATGCCAACAGTGAAGTGGTGCTTTTTCACGCCCTTCATATTGTCAAATACCGCAACTACCTGCGCGGGTGTTACGTCCTTGGAAGAAAGGCCGTAGCGTCCAGCCAGCACCTGAGGGCTGCGTCCAGCCTCTACCAGTGCAGAGCAGACATCTTCGTACAGAGGTTCGCCCAATGCGCCGGGTTCCTTCGTTCTGTCCAGAACAGTGATAATCTTCGCACTTTCCGGCAGAGCCGCCATGAAATGCTTCATGGAGAATGGACGATACAAATGTACCTGCAGGAAGCCAACCTTTTCACCCTTTGCCGTCAGATTTTCCACAACTTCCTGCGCTGCGCCTGTGATGGAGCCCATCGCAATGATAACATGCTCTGCATCGGGTGCGCCGAAGTAGTTAAACAGGTGATAATTGCGGCCTGTAATTTTATTGATTTCCAGCATGTAGTTCTCAACGATTTCCGGCAGACGTGTATAGAACGGCGTACATGCTTCCCTGTTCTGGAAAAATACGTCAGGGTTCTGTACAGTAGAACGCTGCACGGGACGTTCCGGATTCAGAGAGCTCTTGCGGAATTTCCTGAGCGCGTCCTCGTCAATCAGCTTGCCAATCTCATCATAGTCCATAACTTCAATTTTCTGAAGCTCATGGGAAGTACGGAAACCGTCAAAGAAATGTACGAACGGCACACTGCCCTTGATTGCGGACAGATGCGCAACGCCGCCCAAATCCATAACTTCCTGCACGGATGCGGAAGAAAGCATTGCACAGCCAATCTGGCGGCAGCTCATAACGTCGGAATGGTCGCCGAAGATCGAGAATGCATGTGTGCCGACTGTTCTGGAACTGACATGGAATACGCCGGGCTTCAGCTGGCCCGCAATACGGTACATCGGGGGAATCATCAGCAAAAGGCCCTGAGATGCTGTGTATGTAGTCGTCAGCGTACCGGCCTCCAATGCGCCATGCATCGCGCCTGCCGCGCCCGCTTCGGATTCCATTTCCACAAGGCGGACTGTCTGGCCAAACAAATTTTTCTTGCCATTTGCAGACCAGCTGTCAACATGCTCCGCCATAGGGGAGGAAGGTGTGATAGGGTAGATGGTAGCAACTTCGGTAAACGCGTAGGAAATATACGCAGCCGCTTCGTTGCCGTCCATCGTTTTCATGATTTTTGTGTTCATGGAATGGGACTCCTTTCATACATTAGTTTTATAGGGGGACACAGGAACCGTTTACGGGCAGGAAAGGATAAAATATCACAGGAAATGCCATGCCCGCCGATTCCCTTTTCAATAATTTCATGATAAATTATTTCGGAATTATTGTCAATCGTTTACGAATAAATTTGGTTGTATTCTGTGTACAAAATTGAATACTTGTGCGAAAATAATAAAAAATTTTTGTTGATATGATTTTTTTTATTCATAACGGATAAAAAATGAGAAATCAAAATGATGCGCAAAAACCAGATATTAAAACACGCACAGTTTTTTATGCAATCTGGCAGAATTTAGCAGATATAAGCAGAAAATAAAGCGATATGGCATAAAAAAGAAAAATACTGCATTTTGTATTTTTTTATATACAATGCAATTTGCATGAAACAGGGAAAACACTAACGCAAGGGGGAACGGCATATGAAAAAAGGAAGGATACGTTTTTTAGCGGAAGGAGAAGCCCCCCCGCTGCCGGGCTGGACAAGGCTCCTGCCCGCGGCATGGCGGGAATACTATACGCGTTCCAGAAGCCCATACCACATAGAGGAACAAGCCGGCGTCTGGGAAGGAATACTGCATACCAGAAAAGAGGGCATCATCGGGGACGGATGGCGGCAGAACGCGACGGCACTGCTGGATGAAATGCGGCAGAACGGCGTGGGAATCGTCATGCCGCCCGCAGAGGGAGAATTTCCGCAGGAAGGGCTGCCCTTTGCGGAAGGGCGGAAAATCACGTCTGTTTTTGCCTTTGCGGGCGCAGCAGAGGCTTTGCGGCGGAAGGGCACAGAACCGGCACAGGCGTCCTATCTCATTGCTGGCGGTGAGCCCTGGCTTTGGGAACAGGCATTCAGTTCTATGGGCAACGAGGTCAACCGCCTAAGCATTTATACGGAGCAAAAACGCGCAGCGGAAGCCGTTGCAGAGCGGCTCTATGAAGAATGCGGGCTTTTAGTGGAGGTTTTTTCCTCGCCAAAAAATCCGGCTTTCGCAAAAGCAGATGCGATTCTCTCCTGCGGACTGGAACAGCGGAGCTATGAGCATATCTTAAAGCAAGGCTGTTTCTGGCTGGATTTGGCTGGCAACCGCCCTGCCCTGCGGCGGCTGGTACGGCTTCGGCCGGATATTACGGCAGCAGAGGGTTTTTATTTCCACACCGCCACAGAAGAAGGACAGACGGAAGGCCGCGAAGCAGAGGCCGATGCATACATCAGCTGTCCGGTATTCCGGCAGTGCTGGAAACAGGACAATAACAGCGGCGTGGAGGCATTTGGCGAGCTTTCTGCAATGGGCTACCGCGTTTCCGGCTTCTCCGCACTGGGGAAACGGGTGAAGGTTTCAAAGAGATAAGCAGAACGGCATAATGGGCGTTGCCATAAGAAAATTTCATTTTATAAAATTCCTGAATCATCTAGATAGTGTCTACACAAGGTGAATGGATTGTGATAAAATGGAAGCATCTTAAAGGACAGGAGAGAAAAAGATGGATGCTTCCTATCACCGACACGACATAAGTGACAAAGTATGGGCGCTACTGGAACCACATCTGCCGGGACAGCGCGGCCAGTGGGG
>CAJTKM010000027.1 GCA_910576545.1 Lachnospiraceae bacterium | reverse complement strand
TGCCGCAAGGGTAAGGAAAAGCGCATTACCATCTACTACAAATTTGTCGGGGCTATCCAATAATAGAAAAACGGCATCCCTTATGGATGCCGAAAAAAATCACTTGGCTTTACGTCTATTTGTCATATCATCATCGCGTGATAAGCGGCAATAGAGGGCGGTAATTTTGTCAGACTGCCTTAACATAATTTCTGCTCCTTTCATCGGCGGGCAGTCTGCCAATACAGGATTGCTTGAAGCTATTATAGCGGCTTTCCGTTCATTCTTCAACATCTTTTTCTGCTTTTTCCTGTCCCATAAGGCGCAGAACCTTGTGGGGCAGGCTCCTTTCCCCGTCATAGCAGTCCTCCTCACTGTATGAATAATCGGGTATTCCCTTTTTCAGTGCATTTCCTGTGGTTACTGCCTTTTCAGCGTCCTCCTGCGCCCACTTGTAAATCGTGGCGGCATGGTTATGATACTGTTTCCCGCTTGAAGCGATATGCATTGATAAGCGGTCAATGTAATATTCCCACTTGCCTCTTCATATACGCCCTGTCTGCTGGTGAAACCAGTCTTTTGTTTCCGGCTTGCCAGCCCCAAACAAAGTCCTGCTTTCCTGCCGCTTCAAATGCCCTTGCCCTCCCCGGCGGCAACGGCATTTTCACGGCAACGCCGACAGAGCGTATAACACACTACACTTTGCTTCGCAAAGTCGTGTGCCAAATGGGGCGCTGCCCCCTTTGGATACCCCCACAACAAACAGGCGCTATGCCCCTTGCCGGGAGCATAGCGCCGTTTGTTGTCAGCAGCCCGTTTCACGGTCTGCGTGTAGTTCCTTGTAAACCGTACTTTAAATCGGTTAAAATCAATAGTAAAAAAGCGAGAACTATAAATAAAACGCTTAAATACATCACCATCGACTACTTTGAAAAGCCAAGTTCCATCAATATAAACATGAAGTCTTGACATATTAGCCCTCCATTCTGTGCTATTATGCTATAGTAGTTGTTTAATTACACCTCTATCTTTGAGAAAAAACAACAATAATTTCTAAAGTAATGGGCAACTACTGGCAAATATCAAAAAAATAGCGACCTGTGTAATTTTCAGAGAAATTAGTAAGCTGGCAGATGTCCATGCATGAAAGCAAGATGATGAATTTTTCTGTGACAAAATAGGATAGATTCTATGAAAGCCAGAGATTTGGAAATCACCATAAACATTTTTGACCACCCAAAAGCACTGAAATACAGGGGATGAACGGCACAGGCGACTTGATAAAAGCACAGGTTTATGGTATCATATAAGCAAGATAGGATGCCAGTGACAGAAAAAGCGGTGGGCTTATTTGAATACAACGGGAATAACAGAGAGCAGGCGCAGGGATTATCTGAATAAGATCCAGATGCTGCGGCTCATGGATGACGATTTTTTCAACAAGTGCATGGAGGGCAGCACAGAATGCGTGGAGCTGATCCTGCACATCATAATGGACAGGACTGACCTGAAAGTCATATCCGCACAGACACAGCATACTATTAAGAACCTGCAGGGACGCTCGGTGAGGCTGGATGTCCTTGCGCTCGATAACAGCGGCAGGCAGATAAACATCGAAATCCAGCGTGAGGATAAAGGCGCTGGCAGCAGGCGCGCGCGTTACCACAGCAGCATCCTGGACGCAAACCTCCTGCTGGCAGGCGAAAATTTCGAGGAACTGCCGGAAACCTATGTGATCTTTATCACGGAACGGGACGTTCTCAAAAAAGGGCTCCCACTATACCGGGTAGAAAGGTGCGTGCTGGAAACGAATGAAGCGTTTGGGGATGGCTCGCATATCATGTATGTGAACGGCGAAAACCGGGATGAAACGCCTCTGGGCAGGCTGATGCATGACTTTTCCTGCACAGACCCGGAGGATATGAACTATCAGACTTTGGCAGACAGGACGCGGTACTTCAAAAAAGATGAGAAAGGAGTTGGGATCATGTGCAGATTGCTGGAAGATATGAGAAATGAGGCATTGGAAGAAGGCAAAAGAGAAGGCATCGAAGTCGGCAAAAGAGAAAGCGTGTTAAATACAGTGCGGTGTCTGGTCGCGGATGGAACATTACCGTTAGAGAAGATAGCAGCTTTTGCAGGGCTCCCCTATGATGAGGTAAAGGCAATTGCAGACAACAAGTAACGACATATTCAAAAATCAGAAAAGCAAACCTGCTTTATTGTAAAATGAGTTGGTTTGCTTTTTGCTTTTTATATTTTAATGACTTCCATGATGAATAGGGCAACAAATTTTGAGGCTTTATGAGATTAAAAAAATAATATATTTCACTTATAATTATTTTCTTAAACATGGAGGGAATTGTCTTCATATGAAACAAGATTAAAATCTAGTATATTATATCATTGATAAATAGTTAAATACTGCTGGTTTGTTAAGCCGTTTCATGATATACTAAAAGAAACGGCGCTGATTCTTATGGCAAGACCTAAAAAGTATAAAATCTCATTAACGGATGATGAACTTAAAATGCTGAAATCTGTTATGCGTAAAAAGAAAACATCAAAAACAGTTCGGAACAGATGCCAGATTATCATTGATTTAGATGAGGCACATGGCAAAATCCTTACCCATGAACAGTCTGCTAAGACAAACTGTGTCTGTATGGCTACGATCACCAATACAGTGAAATTGTATTCTGAAAAAGGGATTGAAGGCATTACTTCACTCAACCGCAATGTTAATTCTGACCAGGCACGCCGGAAATTCGATGGGCGCGCAGAAGCCCGTATCATTGAAATCGCATGCAGCCCGGCACCGGAAGGCCATTCCCGCTGGACGCTCCGACTATTGGAAGAACAGGCAAAAATAGTGCTTGATGTTCCGGTCAGTAAAGATACTATCGGCAGAGCTTTAAAAAAAATAAACTTCGACCTCACATGAATGATTACTAGTGTATTGTATCATTGATATTTAACACATCTATCACCTCTATTATGAGGTGGCAGATGAAATTATCGGATAAAGTGATATCAGTTTTTCTCTGGCATCTCCCGTTTGAAAATGCCACTGTATTTTTGCTTCATCACGATTGCGCTCCGCTTCCCATGCAGACAGTTCGTTTTTAAGTCTGGCAATTGTATCAATACGACGTGACAAGCATTGGCGTGTCATTACGTTAAGCTCAATTTCGGCCATGTCAAGCCAGCTCCCATGCTTGGGCGTATAATGGATTTCCAGATGCTTTATAATCCTTCTCGCTTCAACTGGCGGAAACGCTTTGTAAAGAGACGCAGCTTTATGGGTATTCAGATTATCCATTACCAGAATGATCTTTTCGGCATCCGGAAACATCACATCGGATAAATATTTGATTTCCTGCGCCCAGTCAATAGCAGTGCGGTGTTCATGGACACTTACATGATGCCTTCCTCCAAGCGGTTCCACGAAAGCAAATATACTGCAGGTGCCGTTCCGCTTATATTCCGAATCGGTTTTCAGGTCATCACCGGGACGCATGGGCAACGGCTCTCTTGCATCTCCCAGCAGCTGGTATGGCTTTTCATCCATACAGACAACAGGACGTGCCGGATCGTATGGAAGTTCATAAACATCAAGGACATCTTCCATACAGGCCACAAAGTCTGCATCTTCTTTTGAGGGGATACACCAGTAATCATTCATGTGAGGTCGAAGTTTATTTTTTTTAAAGCTCTGTCGATAGTATCTTTACTGACCGGAACATCAAGCACTATTTTTGCCTGTTCTTCCAATAGTCGGAGCGTCCAGCGGGAATGGCCTTCCGGTGCCGGGCTGCATGCGATTTCAATGATACGGGCTTCTGCGCGTCCATCGAATTTCCGGCGTGCCTGGTCAGAATTAACATTGCGGTTGAGTGAAGTAATGCCTTCAATCCCTTTTTCAGAATACAATTTCACTGTATTGGTGGTCGTAGCCATACAGACACAGTTTGTCTTAGCAGACTGTTCATGGGTAAGGACTTTGCCATGTGCCTCATCTAAATCAATGATAATCTGGCATCTGTTCCGAACTGTTTTTGATGTTTTCTTTTTACGCATAACAGGCAACCTAAACTCTTTGGGCATTAGAGGCAGTGACGGATCATTGAAAGAAGATGGTATATATGGGAAAGCAACCCGAACTGCATGGAACATATTTTTTACCACGCTTGTCAAAGGCCCTGCACCTGTATTGGCGTGGACTGATTTCCTACAGAGTGAATATACACATATTAATTTGGAATTTAAGGAAACTGCTTCAGGAAAATTCTTGCGGTTAGGTGCAGATGGAGAAAGCCAAAAACTATTACGCTTAGACAAGCATTCATATCGCGGGAAAGATGGCATTTATGTAAAGGACTATTATCACTTTAATATTGATACTTTGCCAGATGCCTCTCCACGTCAAATAAAATTGGCGAAAAAACTTGATCACATAGAAATATCAGGAGAGGCATATAACCTCTTGAAAAATTTTGACAATACCGCTAAAGTGGTTAGAATAGCAGGAAGAACGTTACTCGTTGTGGGAATTGTCGCAGATACCATTTCTTTAGGCCAAGCCATAAATGAGGATCTAAATGATGCTGATAAAAAAATTGGCAAAAGGACATATACAGAAGTTGCAAGGATTGGAGGCGGCTGGGCAGACGCAATTGCAGGTGCCAAAGCGGGAGCTGTGATTGGCGGTATGGCAGCAAGTTCTGCTTTACCGGGGGCCGGCACCGTAATTGGTGCAGCAGGAGGCGCTTTAATACTCGGGATTATAGATGGACTGGGCGGAAGTGCATTAGCTGAATATATTGTTGATATATCCTGCCTAGAATGACAACGATAGGATTGAGGAATATGATGTTTTTCAAACAACGAAAAGTAAATACCAATAATGAAAGCGAAATGATTTCTTTTTTCATAATGCATGATGATTTTGCTGAGTACAACTGGATAAACACACTGCCAAAGGGTCTGCATACGATTTCTTTTTTTGAAGCGAATGAAAACAGCTTCAGTACAGAAGTCATGACAGTATTCATTGAAGTCCTCAAGGCGCTGGCTGACCCTTACTTTGCCATTTATAAAATGGAGAAAAACCTTAGGATGTATCGTGGAATAGGAAATGTATGCAACTATGTACAGGATGAGAAATACTTGTATAAAACCAGTAGGGGTGTTGATACTGCATTATTGCAGCTTCAGGCAGATCCTTTGGTATGTTGGGAAGAAACAGAAATATACTGTTCCACAAGGTTGCTGCCTGATGGCGATTCCTTGAAATCATTAAAACACTGTATAGAAACTGGAGAGTTCTTATTCTATTTTCTGCTGGATGCCATACGCGCCAGCCTGACAATAAAATTTCCGAAGGAAAGCAATCCCTATGAAATAGAACAATTGGTCATAGACATTTGCCAAAAAATACAGGTTCCTGTTTTTTTATGGAACAGCTGATCCATGTGGAACCCTGCCTCAATGTTACCGATACCCAGAGAAGACCTCCAATACTCCAATTGTACAAACAATCTGGAAAGAGGTAAATGGTTTTGACATATAGCTGCATCATATAGAATACCGAGGCGCTTTATTGTAAAATAAAGTGCCTTGTTTTAATAGCAGATCGCCACAGATATCTGTATTTTGAAAACATTTCCGAACAATGCATCGGAAGTGTTTTGAGAATATACTTCTCCAAACAAAATGAAAAGAAACAAGGTTAAGACTGTTGGAAATGAATAGGCTTACACCAAGGGCGGAATCCCTTCCAAGTGCATCAGGTTTCAACACACGGCGCATGTGGAGTGCGTTGTCTTGATGTCAAAAGTACAGAAGTAAATACCAAAAAAGGCTTGAAAACAAGGCATTTTCGAGAAAAAGACATCTTGCTATGATGGCTGCGAAATGAGAAATTTATCATAGTCATGCTGTTCTTTGCGGTTTTTCTTCGGCGGGATCACAGGTTCCATTCCTGCTGAGACCGCATGGCCCCGGTCTGCCGGCAGGGTCTCCGCAGAAATGCCCTCTATCAGGTGGACAGCTTCTTTACAATCCGTCCGGGTACCTTCTGTAACAGGGATCCGGACCGGCATACCATTCGCATCTACGGCCGGATGTATTTTGGTGTTGAGCCCCCTTTTGTTCTGGACATATCCTGATTGCCGCCCTTCGCTCCCGACGCACGGGGATGCACTTTGATATAGCTGGCGTCGATCATCAGCCATTCATAATCCGGCCCGTTGATCAGGATTTCCAGAAGTTTTTCCCAGACACCTTTTCTGCACCAACGGATAAACTGTTGATGAATGCCGTCCCGTTTTCCGTAATCAGGATGCAAATCTCGCCAGGGTTCCTCAGTTCGCAATACCCAAAACACTGCATTGATAAAACGTCGGTTATCCCGGGCGATTCCACCCCACCGGCCGCGCAGTCCCGGCTGATGCGGTTCCAGCAGTGCCCATACTTTGTCACTTATGTCGTGTCGGTGACAGGAAGCATCCATCTTTTTCTCTCCTGTCCTTTAAGATACCTCCATTTTATCACAACCCGTTCACTTTGTGTAGACACTATCTAAATATAAAGCTCATTCCCTTTCCTTGTTGAACAGGCTTTTTTCATTGCCAATGCCGCAACAGAAACCATAGCCCCATTTACTTTACGGGATGACTGCGGGCATTGTACAACACAGCGCATACAGGAAATACATTTTTTACTGTCCGTAACTTTTGGATTTTCTTTGCTGATTGCCTGTGCAGGGCACTGTCTGGCGCAAAGACCGCAGTCTGTGCAGTTATTGTCCGCTTTGGGTACTAAGCCGATTCCAGCCGCTTTCTTGTAGGGGCGGTTTCCCGGAATCTGCGGTATGGAAAGACCGGTCAGATTATTGTTTATTTTCTCTGATATTTTTTTCGCAAAGCCGCTTAATTCTTTTTTATCCTTAGTGTCCGGTCTGCCTGCAGCATACTGGTGCATAATAGAATGTTCTGCGATGGCGGCAATGGCAGCAATTACCTGAAAGCCGCTTTTTTCAGCAGCATCGCTTAATTCAATCAGGGTATCCTCATATGCCCTGTTACCATATACGCAGACAATTACACAGGGGGTATGACTGCCATGAATATTTGAGATTCTCTGAGTGGCAAGGCTTGGAACACGCCCGCCAAAAGACGGAGCTGCAATAAGCGCAATATCATCTTTTTCAAAACTAAGCGAGGAATAATCGGTTTCTGCATTGGACAAATCAATTTCATTTACAGGCAGTCCCCATGTATTCGTTATGGCATCTGCAACCTTTTTCGTTCCTCCTGTCGGGCTAAAAATAATCTGTGAAACTTTCATGCTTGTTCCTCCTGTAAATCTAAAATTTACACCATTATAGCAGGCGCATGGTGTAGTGTCAAGATTTACAGCAATAAAAATATATGCTACAATCTAACGTGGAAAGGAGTAATGTCATGCATATCAGTACAAAATGTTCGGTTGCGATTCACTGCCTTATTTTTATTTATGAATATGGGGATAAGCAGAAAGTAACCAGTGAACTTCTGGCGTTATCAACCGGGATCAATCCTGTCACAATCCGCAATATTATAAGTTCATTGAAAAAGGATGGCATAATATCTGTGAAATTTGGGACAGGCGGAACAACACTGAATTGTCCGCCGGATGAAGTGACCTTATACCGTATATGTAAAGCGATAGAGCCAGCCTTTAGTTCCAAACTTATAGGCGTTCATTCACTGCCTTCGCAGCTATGCCCCATAGGAAAAAATATCCATAATATATTGGACTGCTCTTATGAGAAAATAAGAAATGCCCTATGCCAAAGTCTAGAAAGCATCACATTAGGAAACATCATATCCGATTATCACTGTATTGCGCATAAGCCAGATTAATACTTATGCCTAAAAGGATGTTGAGATAAAATGTAGGGAGTGGGTGTGATTCCGCCGCCTTCGGCATTGTGGGCAATGTATATAACTCCCCGTCTTATGGAGCTGTGGGCAACACTGTTTGCAGGATGTGGGAAATCTGCCCTTTGCTTTTCCATATTCTGTGAATGGTGTTGTCCATAGCGGAATGGGGAGTTATGCACATTGCCATGACGCTTTTTTGCTCACAGGATCTGATGCCAAGCCCTTTCAATTATCATAGAAGCTCTGAATTTACAGAGAAAATTTCACATCCTCTTTTTTGTGCCTTTCCCTTTTTTGACTGCAATTCGATGAGGTTTTCCTCCGCCTTTTTCCGGTAATCCTCCATAACGATTCTTTCCCCTGAGAGCAGTTCATTTACCGCAATTCCCAGGATACCGCATAATTCCAGCATATATGGATACGTCAGGGCAGCTTTTTCCCGTTTCCCATTTTGATACTGCCCTGTTGGCAGCTTCCAGCATTTCAGCCAACTGCATTTGGGTGAGCCCCTTGTCTTTTCGACAGGTTGAAATAAATTTGCCTGTCTCTTTTTGATTCATTTTTCTCGCTTCCCTGCTGTCAGTATCGCATCAGAAAACTCTCTATAAAACGAACCGGCGGTTGATTTTAGCCAATTCAACCGCCGGTTGACCGGAAAATTCCGATTTGCCGTCTTTTTTCCGCCATGACTGCATCCTGCAAAATTCTATGCTGCATCAGCAGAATCGTCATTGTACAGTTGCGTCAATGCCTTCTCCCGTTTCAATTCTCACTGCTCATACCCAACAGACGTATCCAACCCGATTGTCGCCGTACCTTCGTCCCATGTCACGCCCATATCCAGCAGTTTGGCGATATCGCGCAGCTTGAAATAGGTATAATCGTTGATAGTAAACGCGCTGACATTTCTCTGCTGCCCGTCACAGAACAGCTTTGCTGTGGAGGTCACCGCCGCCGCATCGCCATACGCACCTACGCCGGATGTGCCGGGCGCAGCATATGCTGTCCCGCGGATCAGGTCGATGGAAGCTGTTTCCTCGTTCCAGACAGTGTCAAACTGCTTTTCCGTTCCGTTGACTGCGCCCGCAATATCACGCAGTTTGAAATAAGTATAATCGTCAATGGTATATACCTCAAAGTCCACATTTTTCCCGTTGACCGTTACCTTTGCACGCGCCGCATATGCCCGCTTTCTCTCGATTTCCACAGGGCGCGCAGGTTGTTCCGCCGCATTGTTCTGTGTGCTGTTGGTATCCGCCCCCGCGTAATACGTTTTCAACACGTCCGAACAGCCCTGGCGGTTGCCCAGCAAATCCCGCAGGCTGAAAAAGAAACTGCCGCTCACGTCATATTTCTCATTGACTGCCAGTTCGTCCGCAATCTCTTTCGCCACAACATCCTTATAAATGCCCTGCCCGATATACAGCTTTACGCCGCTCCCTCTTACAACATCGCTCCACCATTTCACAAGCGTTTCATAATCAGCATACTGGTTGCCCTGCTCCCAGTATATCTGCGGCACAATATAATCAACCCAGCCGTTTTCTACCCATGTTTTTGCGTCCCCGAAAACGGAATAATAGCCCTCTGTACCTTTTGTGGCAGAGCCGGTCGGGTCGGAAGTATCGTTTTTCCAGATACCCATAGGACTGATACCGAACTGCACAGCAGACTTTGTGTCATGCACCGTTTCATGCACACGGCGCACCAAATCATTGACATGCCCCAGTCGGACAGACGCCTCCGCGCCGTCACGCCCTTCGCCCTCCGGCAGAGGGTAATTCGATGGATAAAAATAATCATCGAAATGGATTGCGTCCACGTCGTAATTTTTCACGATCTCTTCCACGCTGTCGCAGATATACTGCTTGACTTCCTCCTTTGCCGGATTGTAATACATCGCGCCATTATAAGAAAGAATCCAGTCCGGATGTTTCCGCGCCATATTGTCAGCGGAAAGCTCCGTCAAATCCGTCCCTGATGTAGTGATACGGTAGGGGTTCATCCATGCGTGGAACTCCATGCCCCGCTTATGCGTTTCCTCAATCATAAACGCCATTGTATCATATCCGGGATACTGCCCCTGTGTGCCGGTCAGGACCTCGCTCCAGGGGTTCAGCCCTGATTCGTAAAACGCATCGCCCTTCGGGCGCACCTGCACCGCAACGGCATTCATGCCCATTGCCTTTATTTTATCCAGTTTATCTATAAATTCCTGCTTCTGCGCCTCCGCATCATTCAACGCAGAAGGGTAGTCCGAACTGTATACCGTTGCGATCCATACCGCCCGCATATCCTTTGCACCCGCAAATGCCGTCTGCGTCCAGCCGCCGCAGAGCAGCGTGCCGCAGAGCAGGGCTGCGCTGATTCGTTTTGTCCAATTTTTCATAATTTACCCCCATGCTTTCATCTTTTTCCTGTCTTGGCGTGTTTTTTCCTATTTTAGCATAACACACCCAAAAAAGATATTACGAAAATATTAAAATACACAGGGATTCTTTTCCATCGTCCTGTAAAAACTTCAGAAATCCCGCTCCCAGAGCTGCATCACCATTCCTCTGTCCTGCCCTGCTTTTCCAGCTTTCAGACAGCAGACAGATATACGAGTAGCGGAACAAAAAACAGCACACCAAAAGCCCCCAAAAGCCAGCTTTCCATTACAATGCCGAAAAAACAGACATACCGGATAAAAATGCATATGGCTTTTGGCATATTTTATAATACTGCCGGCGGTCCTCAAAGGTCGTATGCAATGCGAAGCCTTTTCCATCGTTTTCCTTTTCCACAATTAACAGTTCCCTGCCGAACGTTGTACCGTTCAACGCCAGCTTTCCGGCATATGTAAGCCACCAGCCCTTTCCTGCCATTTGATTGAGCCGCCTTTCCTGTTACTGCCAGCCGTCCGCCCGTTTTTTCTTCAATAAACTGCATCACAGCATAGCCGTGTTTCGGCGTATACAAGGAAAGCAGGATATAAAATGTGACTTCCGTAAGCGCGCCACCCTTTACGTTATCCCGCATGGCACCCCCCTCCTTATTACGTTTACTGTAATAAGTGTATCAGTAAACGTAATAACTATCAAGAAAACTCTCTGAAAACCATTGCGCCGCTCCACTGTTTATATTACCATAGAAGCAGAAAATATATGATTTGAGGGTGAACATTATGAGATACGGCCTGATCGGCGAAAAGCTGGGGCACAGCTTTTCCAAAACCATACATGAACAGCTGGCAAATTACACCTACGACCTGATTCCTCTTTCACGGGAGGAACTGGACGTTTTTATGAAGGAAAAAAACTTTGCCGCACTGAATGTGACAATCCCTTACAAAGAAACGGTAATTCCCTACTTGGACGAAATCGACCCGCACGCCAAAGCTATCGGCGCAGTCAATACCATTGTTAACCGAAACGGGCGGCTTTGCGGCTACAATACAGATTTTTATGGGTTCCGCTATCTGTTGGAACAAAACAACATATCTGTGCAGGGAAAAAAAACGCTCGTACTCGGCAGGGGCGGCGCGGCAAAGGCAGTAAAAGCCGTACTGCGTGAGATGGGCGCGGCGGAAATTTTAACGGTCTATTACAAACCTGCCGTCGATACCATTTCCTACGAAACGTGTTACGAAATGCACAGCGATGCGCAGATTATCGTCAATGCCACGCCTGTCGGCATGTTTCCCCACACAGAAGAATCGCCCATACTGCTTGAACGGTTTCCCTGTCTGGAAGGCGTTGTCGACGTCGTTTACAATCCTCTGCGCACACAGCTTATTCTGGACGCGGAAAGCAGGGAGATTCCCTGCGCGGGCGGGCTGGAAATGCTTATTGCACAGGCGAAATACGCCGTAGAAATTTTTCTGGGCAAAAGCCTTCCGGCTGATTCCATCGAAGCTATCCACAAAAGCCTGCTACAGGAACACCGCAATAAAGGCAGGGAAGGTTCTTTGCAGCATGGAAAAACCCGCCAGAAAACAACAGGAAACTGACCGGAAACGGGCAATGCCTGACAAAGGGCGGACAGCGGTTTTCCGCTTCCACCCTATTTCTATGTAAAATAATTCAGCGAACCTTCCCAGGCATCCTCTCATAAAACGGTTTCTGCCCCGCCATTGTTTCCATTTTCCAATCGCCATCGTGGGAGAGCGTTACAATGATACTGCCATCCAAATCCGTACGATAAATATTTTCTGCCACAGTCCCCAGCCGCTCCAGTGTTTCCGGGCTCGGATGTCCGTAAATATTCCCCCGCCCGCAGGAAATGACAGCCGTCTGCGGCGCGGCGCTTTCCAAAAATTCCAGTTCCGACGCGTTTTTTGACCCGTGATGCGGCACCTTCAAAATATCTGCGGAAAGTTCCTTTTCCCTCTCCACCAGAAGCCTTTCGTCCAGACTGCCCAAATCTCCGGTAAACAAAACTTTTGTTCCGCCATATGTATACCGCAGAAGCATAGACCCATGGTTCCCGTCCCCATCGCGAAACGCAACGCCCTCCAATGGATACAGGCATTCCCAGTCCCCGTCCGAAGAAATATCGTCTGCCTTTACAAAATACAGCCTGCTTCCGTTTTCCTCAGCTGCGGTTTTCAGGCTTTCCCATTCCTCCTCCGCAAAGGGATACGCCGACAAGCATACCGCTTGGACCGGCATTTCGTCCATAACCTCTAAAATGCCCGTCATATGGTCAGAATCCGGATGCGAAACAAATGCCGCCGTAACCTCCCGTATCCCCAGAGATTCCAGATAAGGCAGGACAACCGTTGCACCCTTGTTTTCGCCGCGCTCCTTACCGTAGACTCCACCGCCATCTACCAGAAACGCTCTTCCGTCATATGTGGATACGACAGCCGCATCTCCCTGCCCCACGTCCAGAAACATCACAGTATTCTCCCGACGAAACAGCTGATTTTCAAATACCACACACCAAAGCACTGCACAGAGCACAGCCGCCTTTTTCCAGCTTTTTTCTTCCCTGCCGTACCGGAGAAGGAACAGCAGAAGCGCGTAATACAGCAATATCACAAGCAGGCTGGGGCGTCCTGTCAGAATATAGCCAAACGGCATTGTTGCCAGAACCGTACACACCGCCTTATAAATCTGCAATATTACATACACACTGCCCGCCGCAAAGATTCCTGCCGGAATACAAAACAGCCCCAAAGCAACGCTCAGTATCCCCGCTCCCAGCAGGATACCGCTCAACGGCAGAATCACAAGGTTTGCCAGAATCCCTGCCAGAGAAATGCCATAAAAATGATATGCAACAACCGGAAAGCTGAACAACGACGCATACAGCGAAAACCTCAGGGCTTCTTTCAGCTTTTCCAGCACACCGCCGCCCGTTCCGGCAGTTTCCCCTGCAATGCACAGTCCCATAACCGTCAGGAAGGACAGCTGAAAACCAGCATTCCAGAGGAACCTTGGCTGGGCCGCCAGTATCAGCATTGCGGCAACGGCAATATCGTTCAGCCTGTCATTCACGCGATAGCAGATGCGTCCCAGCATTACTATCGTTATCATCACAACCGCCCTGACAGATGAAGGAGTCGGCCCAACAAAAATCAGAAATCCCAGCGAAGCGGCAATTGTGACCGCGGCGGCTGTCCTTGCAGTCCTCTTACAGACATTTTCCACGAAAAAGCTGATATACAACGCCAAAACAGACATATGCAGGCCGGATATGCAGAGAATATGCGTTACGCCTGCTTTTGTATACAATTCACGCACTTCTCCGCTGATATCCTCCCGCTCTCCTGTCAGCATGGCTCTCATGATACTGCTTTCCTCCGGCGGGAGCACCCTTGTCAATACCCCCTGCAAACGAAGCCTTGCCGCCGCCAGCTTTGCAGAAAGCGATTCTTCCCGCCCAATCGTTTCCATTTCCTCCAGAAACAGCTTGCAGGAAAAACGTTTCGTTTCCAGATACGCCTTTTCATCGTACCCTCCAGGAAACGCTGCCACCGAAAACGCCTCTGCCGTCCCCTGTATCCGCACCCTGTCCCCAACAGCCGCACGCGTTTCACCCGTCCAGATGACATACGCCTTTTGCCCTTCCCAGCGTTCTCCTTTCTCCTCCTCCAAATCGCAGAGGAGCGTCATGCTTTGGTTTCCGCCGGAGGTTGTTCCGATATCCTTCACAATCCCTTCCCCAAAAACTGCCTTTCCCGCTAACCCTTCCGTTTCTCCATGTACCGCAATGCGCCCTGCCAGAAGGAACCCCGCAAGCAGGAGCAGCAGAAATCCGGCATACCAGAAATTCCTCTCGACTATCACAAAACATGAAATTGCAGCCACCGCAAAAAGAAAAGAAGCCAGACACATCATTGCTGATATGCCTAGCCTCATATAAATACCACAAATCATGAATATTACTGCCCATACGACAGGCCGTTTCATTGCCGCACCACCTATTTCGCATCTGCCTGCAATAAGTTCAGAACCGCAGGCTGTTTACTGCTGTAAACGGCGTCACAAAGTCCAGATGTCCGTCATAATCCTTCAGCTTTTCCCCGTTAATCAGGAACTGTACCTTTTCCACCGTTTCCAGCTCGCAAAGTGAATTTACAATAGAATAAACCATCACCAGCTCGCTCGCCGCCCCGCTGTTGTGCTTTGCGACAAACTCCTGACTCAAATCCACATAACATGTCCCATCATTTGTGATTGTCACGTCCCGAATTTTCGTTTCCGCAGGGATTGTTGCGTAGCAGCCTTCCTCCAAAGGCCCGGCAATCAGCTGTTCCAATATGGTCTTTTCCCGCGCCTGGTTGGTATTGACCTCGACCACGCGCTCCTCCACAACAAGGTCCGTTCCATCCTGATTGGCAAAATAGAGCTTCAAAATAGCGTACTCCGTCGGCTCGGCAAAAATCACCGAATCAATCAGGATATTCTGGCGGTTCATCAGCCCATATTCCTCGCCGGATTTTTTATGCAGCGGCTGGCCGTCCACCAGAATCTTCACATCTTCTACACCCTCGAGAGAGGTCAGCGTCCAGACAATAGACGAACGGCATACCACTTCCCGCACGTTTTCCAGCCTGTAATATCCTCTGGAAACATTCACTATCGCCGTTTTCCCGTCCATTTCGGCAGAAAGGAACTCCACATCTTCCGGTATGGAGGCAGATGCCCCGTCCATCTTTGGCCCGTCTTTGAGCATCGCCAGCGTTTCCTCAAGGGCGTTTTCCGTAAAAGTCACATTCCGTCCCACCGGCTTCATTTTCCCGTCATTCATCATATAATAAAGCTGTATCGTGCTTTCGTCCTTTGTCTGTGAAGTTTCATAAACCAACACAGAGCAGGGGATAAGGATAACCAGCACAATGACAGCCACAACGGCTTTGCGCAGCAGATTCTTTTTTTCCTTCATGCGCATAACCTCCTTTCCTCCGGACGCCCCGCCTATACGTTCTGGGTCTGGCTCTGGCGCAGGGGAACACGCAGAAGTACCGTTGTGCCTTCGTCCTCCCTGCTGTTTACTTTAATGCTCCCGTTATGCATCATCACCGTTGCATGGGTGATGGAAAGTCCAAGGCCCGTTCCTCCGGTTTCCCTGTCGCGCGTTTTATCCACGCGATAGAAGCGTTCAAAAATGCGCCCGACCTCCGTTTCCGGTATCCCGATACCCGTATCCGATACGCTGATAAAGGCGTGCTGGTGGTCGGAATCCAGCATCACTTTTACACCGCCCTGCTCTGGCGTATACTTAATCGCATTGTCTATCAGGTTGGAAACAGCAAGCGACAGCTTCATTTCATCCACTTCCGCCGTAACCTCCTTCATCTGCTCCCACTGCAGAGCAATTTCCTTCGTATCGGCAAGCGGCTGTAACCGCTTCATGATTCCCGCCATCATTTCATTCAGGTCTGTTTCCCTGAAATTCAGGGGGACTTCCTTCTGATCCAGCTTTACCAGTATCAGCAGGTCATTGATAATTGCCGTCATGCGGTCTACCTCGGAATTGATATCATGCAGAAATTCCACATACATCTCCTTCGGCACGTCCTCCTGAAGCAGTATGGATTCGCTTAGTACCTTTACGGAACTTAACGGTGTTTTCAACTCATGCGAAACGTTGGAAACGAACTGCTGCCTGGAGGATTCCACTTTTTCCAGCTGGTCCGCCATCTGGTTACAGGCGATTGCCAAATCGACAACCTCGTTGTGTATTTTCGTCCGAACAATGGCACGCTGTTCAAAATGCCCCTCAGACATTTTCTGTACAACACGGATGACGCTTTTAACCGGCTCCGTAAACACCTGAGAAACCACGACCATCAGCAAAAACACAATCAGCACCATAACGCCTACCATCAGGTATGCTTTTTGGGCAATGTCGCTTATTTTAGCCTGTATATCCGTCACCGCGTCTGAAATCAGAACAACGCCGTCTACACTGTTGCCCGTTCCCACGATAGACGCCGCCGCATAAACTGTGCCGTTTTCCTGCACCCTTGCCGTATCCTTATTTTCCAATGCCTCAATGATTTCAGGCAGAAGGAAAGTCTTGCCGACCTCCTCATAACCTGTATCATAGATTACCATGCACGCGGAATCCAGCACAAGCACGCGGAAATTGTTATTCTGCCCCGTTTCCAGAATAACCTCCTCCAGCTCCTTTCGGCTTTCCTCATCCGAAAAAAAATTTGAAGAAGCCGCCTGACCGGAAATCACATTCGCCTGACTGAGCAGTTCTTTTTTCCGTTCTTCCAGAAAATACCCCTGCACAGAATGGAGCATTGTACTTGCCATCAAAATCAGCGGCACAATTCCGGTCAGCGCATACGCCGCCAGCAGTATCCACCGCAGGCTGATAAAACGCGCCTGTTTCCCCTTCGTTTCCTCAGTTAAAATAGTAACCAACTCCCCATTTTGTAAAGATATATTTCGGCTCGCTGGGGTTTGCTTCTATTTTTTCACGCAGCCGCCGCACATGCACGTCCACCGTCCGCACATCACCCGGATAATCATAGCCCCAGACGGTATCCAGCAGCTTTTCGCGGCTGTAAACCTTTCCGGGGTTCTCCATGAGCAGCTCCAGCAGGTCAAATTCCTTTGCTGTCAGGTTGACTTCCTTCCCGTTGATAAATACACGGCGGCTGTCAAAGGAAAGTTCCAAATCCCTTGCTTTCAGCGTATTTTTCACAGGTCCCTCCACAGGGGCTTTTTTTACGCTCCGCCGCAGTATGGCCTTGATTCTCGCTTTTAATTCCAGTATGTTAAAGGGCTTTGTGATATAATCGTCCGCACCGTATTCCAGCCCCATGATCTTATCCATGTCCTCGCCTTTTGCCGTTACCATGATGATGGGCACCTGCGAAAATTCGCGTGTCTGCTGGCAGACCTGAAGCCCGTCCATTTTCGGCAGCATGACGTCCAGCACCACAAGGTCAAACGGACGCTCTTTGATATACTGCATTGCCTCCTCTCCGTCATAAGCCGGAGTCACCTCCATGCCGTCCTGCTCCAGAGAAAATTTTATACCCTTTACAATCAATTTTTCATCATCTACAACCAAAATCTGATACGCCATCATCCAACCTCCTGCTTATTCCACACAAATGTCATCTTTTATCTTCTCAAACGTTTTTTCACCGATTCCCGGCACGTCCATAATATCCTCCGCCTGCTGGAACGCACCGTTTTCCGCACGGTAAGCAATGATTGCCCGCGCAGTCTTTTCCCCAATGCCGGAAAGACGTTCCAACTCCTCCCCGTCTGCCGTATTGATGTTGATTTTCCCCAGCAGCTCCTCCCCGAAAAGCGCATCTTCCACAGGCAGAGCCGTCAGTTCCCCTTCTGCCCCCATCGAAAAGGCTTCCCCTGAAAAGCCAAAATGCCCGCCGTAAGCAATTCCGCTCAGCAGGAAAAAAGCTGCCACCGCGCCTGCGCGAAGCTGTCCGCGGCTTGGTTTTCCCTTCCGTTCCGCACTCAAATTCTTCAAAACCCCTTTTTCTTTTTTCACGTTTCTGGTATAATTTTCACGCGTATTTCCATAAAACAGCCGCGGGAAACCTGTTTCCCCGCAGGCTTTTCATTATCTTACCACACCTTTGCCGATATTTCAATTTGAACCGAGGGAGAAGCGCATGAAAAAAATATCTTTCCTAATATTATCCGTCATAATCTGCCTTTTTCCGGCAGCCCCTGCGTTTGCGGAACCCGCCGCGCCGCCAGAGCCAACCGGACAGGCACAAACCGCGCTGCCGGAAATTTCCGCGGAAGCAGCCATACTGATGGACGCCGCTACGGGTGACATACTTTACGAAAAAAACAGCCGGCAGAAGGAATTCCCTGCCAGCATCACAAAACTGATGACCGTACTGCTCACGCTCGAAAAAGGCTCTTTGACAGACAGCGTCACCGTTTCTCATGAAGCTGTGACAAATGTTGAGCCCGGCAGCGCAAGCGTTGCACTTCAGGAGGGTGAAACGCTTTCGTTGGAGCAAATCCTTCAGGCAATCCTCCTGCGCTCTGCAAACGAAGCCGCCAATGCCGCCGCTGAATTTACAGACGGTACTTTGCAGGCGTTTGCCGCGCATATGAACAGCCGGGCGGCGGAACTGGGCTGTGAAAATACGCATTTTGTCAACCCCAGCGGTCTGCATGATGAAACACATGCCACTACCGCCTACGATATGGCTCTGATTGCCCGCGCGCTCCTGCAAAATGAAACCTTTCGCTCCATCATGGGCAGCACCTATTACGAAATCCCGCCGACCAATAAACAGCCGGAAACCCGCTATCTGCATGGGCAGCACCAGATGCTGAACAGCAATTCTACATATTATTATGAATACGCCACAGGCGGCAAAACCGGCTTTACCGAAGAAGCGCGTAACACACTTGTTACTTACGCAAAAAAAGATGGACGGGAGCTGATTGCCGTTGTGCTGAAATGTGAAGGCGCAGAGCATTATACCGATTCAAAAGCCCTTTTTGAGTATGGCTTTGAAAATTTTGAAATCCGCAAACTGCTTTCCGCCTCTGAATATGTGCAGACGGTATCTGTTACAGAGATTTATAACGATAAACCTGTTGTTTTGGGAACCGTTTCTGCCGCCGCATCAGATATTGAAAAAACAGTCCAAAAAAACACTGATTTTTCCGCGCTCAAGGTTACGGTGGAATGTCCGGAAACTATCGAAGGGCCTGTAACGCACGGGCAGGTACTCGGTTCCCTTACGGTTTCTTTGGACAAGGAAGTTCTTGCCACCGCGGAACTTCTGGCACAGGCAGATGTCCCTCTCCTGACAGAAGAACAAAAAGCAGAGCTGGATAAGTCTTCCCGCATGGGTATCATCAAAAAAATTTTGAAGGTAATCGGGTGTATCGTGCTGGCGTTCTGCGCCCTGCTCTGCATCACCCGTACCATCGGCTATTACCGCTGGAAAAAACGCCGCGCAAGACGGCGCAGGCGGCGGTAACGCCCGTTTCCCAACAATAAATAAATACAAAACCAGAAAGAGGGGATATTATGAGCATCATCATAAATCTGTACTATACCGGAACGGGCGGCAACGCCCGCAAATTTGCCGAGGAAATGGAGCACAGCGGGACAGCCGCCCTGATTCGCCGTGAAGCCGGAAACGAACGCTACTCCTATTTCTTCCCAATGGACGACCCCGAAACTGTCCTGCTCATTGATATCTGGAAGGACCAACAGGCGTTGGACCAGCATCATGCTTCTCCTATGATGGAAAAAATTGTCCGCCTGCGTGAAAAATATGACCTGCACATGCGTGCAGAACGCTACTGCACAGATGAAGGCGGTTTTCCTGCAAGCGATGCAAAGTATATACCTTTGCCTGATAAAGGGATATCCTCTTATCAGGCAAAGGCAAAGCCATGAGAAAAGCCCTGTGGGTATGATTTCCCACAGGGCTTTTCTTGTCTTATTTCTAACAGTTGGCTATTGCCAGCGGCCCTTGCTTTCAAAATTCCCGCCATGTCAGCCAGCCCGCCGCAACCCGCCGCAGACGCTGCCCCAGCGTAAAGCAGGGTGCGTCCGCATCTGCCAGAAGAGGGATTTCCGCCAGGGTTTCTTCTCCCAGCATAAGCCGCGCCGTCCCTAATTCGTCCCCAATGCAGACAGGCGGCTCCATGGTTTCCGGCAGGTCTGCCTCCAAACGCAGGCTTTCCTGCTCCGCCTTTGAAAATAAAGCCTCGTAGTCCTCCCCCAAAATCGTCCCCACCGTTTCCACAGGCGAATCCAGCACATGCACCTCGCCGAACGCAGTCCCCTGTTCCACCGCCCTGTAATTTTCATACTGTGCAAAGCCGTAGTCCATCAGCTTTCTGGTATCCGTCCATTTCTTTTCCTTGCCGGAATCGCCCCAGCCGCTGCCCAGCACAGCCGAAACCAGCCGCACGCCGTCCCGCTCCGCCGCGCCGACAAAGCAATGCCCCGCCTTATTGGTATATCCCGTTTTCACACCCATCGCGCCATCATATTCCCGCAAAAAACGGTCCGCGTTCGTGACCGAGATCTGCCGTCCGCCGTTTTTCTCCGCTATATAAATTTCCGGCAGGGCAACGATGCGGCAAAAGTCCTCGTTTTCCAGCGCATAAGCCGCAATCCGCGCCATGTCGCTTGCCGTTGAATGGTGCTGTTCCAGCGGCAGGCTGCTGTCCAGACCGTTCGGCGAACCAAAGACGGTATCCTTCGCCCCAATCTCCGCCGCCTTTGCTGTCATTTCCGCGCAGAATTCCTCCACTGAACCGGAAGTATATTCCGCCAGCGCGACAGCCGCATCGTTATAGGAACGAAGCATCATTGCCGAAAGCAGGTCGCCTACCTTCCATTCCTCCCCCTCCCGCAAATCCATATGTACCTCAGGCTGACGTGCGGCATTCCTGCTGATTTCGACCGTGCCGTCTAAATCCGCATTTTCCAGCACAAGTACAGCCGTCAAGATTTTCGTGGTACTTGCCATTGTCATGGGCGTATCCCCGTCTTTTTCCCAAAGCACGCGGCCAGTGCGGCCATCGACCAATGCCGCGCCCTGTGCAGCGATCTGCGGCGCATTTTCCGCATTGGTTTCCGCCCAGACCGGCGCAGGAGCCAAAGCAAAGCACAAAAAAAGCAGAAGCCAAAGAATCCGTTTCATACACATTCCCCCTTCTGCTATTTTATTCTATTTTTCCGGATTCATGTTAAAGAACAAAAAGAGTTTAGGCCGCAGGGCTCCGCCTGTAAGGCCGCGAGGCTCTGCCCCGCACCCTGCAAAACCGCAGGGCTCCGCCCCCGCACCCCACCCTCTTTCTTGAAAGAAAGAGGGGCAAAGAACTTTATTGCCAGCCGCATAATATACGGCTGGAGGGGATACACATTTTCCCGCCACATATCATACAGCGGCAAAAGGGCCGAGGGGTGTAATCCCTCGTGGGAGTTTGGCCTTACATCTCCAAATTCTTCCCTTCCAGATATCCTTCAATCTGATGTTTTAGCGGCTGGTGTTCCTCCGCGGTCAACGCCCTGTCGCGCTCCATCAGCTCCGCGACAGCTGTCTGCGCTTCCTTCAGAATTGGCATATCCCGCGAAAGGTTGGCAATCTTCAACTCAGGCAGTCCATGCTGACGCAGTCCGAAAAACTCCCCTGGCCCGCGCAGCTTCAAATCCATCTCCGAAATCTCAAATCCGTCTTCTGATTTTACCATCATATTCAGCCGCTCTTTTGCCACCTTTGTTTTGGAATCGCTCACCAGAATACAGTAAGACTTTTCGCTCCCACGCCCTACGCGCCCCCGCAGCTGGTGCAGCTGTGCCAGCCCGAACCGCTCCGCGTTTTCAATCAGCATAATCGTTGCGTTTGGTACGTTTATCCCGACTTCGATAACCGTGGTCGAAACCAGCACATCTATCTCTCCCGCCGCAAATGCCTCCATCACCGCCTGTTTCTCCTTCACCTTCATTTTCCCATGCACACATTCCACCCTGCAGCCCTCCAGCTCCCTTTGCAGTTCCCCCGTATGCTGCAAAACCGCCTGTGCCTCCAGTTTTTCGCTCTCCTCGATCATCGGGCAAATAACGTACGTCTGCCGCCCCTCCACCTTATGCTTCCTGATAAACGCGTAAATGCGCTTGCGGTAGCTGCTGTTCACCGCGAGCGTGTCAATTTTCTGCCTGCCCGGCGGCAGTTCGTCAATAATGGAAATATCCAAATCCCCGTATAATATCAGCGCGAGCGTCCGGGGAATGGGCGTCGCCGTCATCACCAGCGTATGCACATTTTCCCCCTTATCCGACAGCAGGCTCCTTTGACGTACCCCGAAGCGATGCTGTTCATCGGTCACAGCAAGCCCCAGCTTCGCAAATTCCACCCCCGCCTGTATTACCGCATGTGTGCCGACAACCATCATCGCCGCGCCTGATGCCGCTTTCGCCAGAGCCTCCCGTTTTTCCTTTGCCGTCAGGCTGCCCGTCAGCAGTACCGTTTCTATTCCCACCGGCGCGAACAATTCCGTAAAGGTTTCATAATGCTGCCTTGCCAGCACCTCCGTCGGTGCCATAATCGCCGCCTGATAGCCGTTTTGTATCGTCCAGAAAGCCGCCGCCAGCGCGACAGCCGTTTTGCCGCTGCCTACGTCCCCCTGTACCAGCCGATTCATGACCTTTCCGGATGTCATATCCTTCTCGATTTCTTTCAGCACAGTCTTCTGTGCATTTGTCAGCGCAAAGGGCAGTATTGCCGCCTTTTCCCATATCGCTTTTTTCCGCTTCAGGCGGATTCCTTCGCCGCTGTCCTCCAGCGTCTGTTTCAGCCGGAATAACGCCGCCTGCAATAAAAAAAGCTCCTCGAATACCAGCCGCCGCCGCGCATCGTAAAAGCCCTGCTCCGTTTTTGGGAAATGGATATTTTCAATGGCAAAATTCCGTTCCGCAATGCGGTATCCCTTCCGCAGCCAAAGCGGCAGTTCCTCCGGCAGTGTGTCCGCCGTTTCCCGCAAAGCCTGCTCCACCAGCCCGCGCAGCGTTTTCTGAGAAAGCCCCTCTACGGAAGGATACACAGGGATGATACGTCCGCCCGCGAAATTCTCTCCAATCCGCTCACATTCCGGCGAAACCACCTCAAGCTGTCGGCCTTTTTGCTGCACCTTTCCGGTAAAAAGATACCTTTCTCCGATTTTCAGGGAGGATTTCATGTAGGGCTGGTTGAACCACAGCACCGTTACAGAGCCGGTTTCGTCGTAAACCTTCAGCCGCGTAAATACCATGCGTCCGCGCCCGCCATTCTGCCCTTCGCCGCGCACCTGCCCGAGAAAAGTCGCCGTTTCGTTCGGAATCAGCTCGTTGATTTTCATGATCTGGCTGCGGTCCTTGTAATCCCTCGGGTAATGGGTCAAAAGCTGTTCCACCGTAAAAATATTCAGCCTGTGCAGACGTTTTTCCCGCTGTTCCCCAATGCCTTTCAACGTGGAAACCAGGTCGCTTCTTTCCATGTTTATCCTCCTTTCCAGCGCCAAACTCCTGATTGTAAGATAGTACACAAAATACTATTTCAAAATATGCGCTGTTATAATCGTACAGCTGTGTGTATTAACCGTTATCCTGACATTATCCATTTCGCAGTACCAGTTTTTTCCCTTCCGGTGAATCATGCATCTGCTGTCCATAATGATATTTTTGCAGTGTGCCACAGGGTCAGCGCCGCACAGCCCTAAATTTTTACTGATTCTGCCATACCCCATCGCAGTCGTATGAATCTCGTCCATACGGCGGCAGATTTCTTCTTTATCCGTCCTCATTCTGCTCCCTCATTTCTGCTCCAAGGAAAATGTAATAAACGAAAAAAGGCTGAAAGTATTCCTGTTTCAGCCCTCAAAATCTGAAAAAACATTCTGTCCGCCGCCCGTTTTGCGCGCCGTCAGCTTTTCCTCAATTAGCCAGTATTCCTTTTGCAGGCGCGGAAATTTCCACGTCTGCCGTGCATGCGCAAGCAGGTCTTCCGCTTCGCCATACCGCCCTTCATGCATCGCCGCCAGCATATCCAGCAAAGCGATATTCCCGCCGTAATAGTTGTTTTTGCGGTAACGCGCAAAATCTTTCCCGCCCGTGCGGTAAATTTCCATCGCCTGAGCGTTCCGGTTTGTGCGGAAATAGAACAGGCAGAGGTTCAGCTGATAAACCAGCCGCAGGCCGCTGCGCATGGGTTCTTCAGACATATCTTCCAGAATACGAATGGCACTTTCGTACTCCTTCTTAGCGTAATGGCCAACGGAAAGATCGATTTTCAGCGTATTCCGAAGGTTTCTGCCCTTCGCGGTATCAAGCATGGCTTCCAATTTATCCATGTATGTCTGGATTTCGCCCTTTTCATAACACGCAATCGCCTCACGCATACGTTTGGCATATCTTTGGACATACAGGATATAGACCAATGCCGCGCCAAGTACAAAGATAACACCCACTGTCCAGTACCAATGCCAAAAAACCGCGTCATCTATATGGAATATTGTCCGCAGTACCGCCGACAGTATCCCGATGCACACACCCAGCCCAATCAGTTTCAAGTAATAATATCCCAAAACACCATCTCCCTGAAAACCTTGACCCATTTGCCGCCATGCAAAAGCATAGCGAAGAAATAAAATACTACCTAAATCAGTTTAATTCCCCAAATCCGCTCCTCGGGAAACAAAGTTTCCCGCAATAAAGTTCTTTGCCCCCTTTCTTTCAAGAAAGGGGCAGGGGTATTGGGGGCAGAGCCCCCAAAGTCTTTTCACTCCACGTCACGGTCAGGATACTGTTCTTCCACTTCTCCCCGAAAATCGCAAAGCTCTGTCCCACACCCTAGTAAAACCTTGATGGCCCTGCCCTCAAACTCCCGCAAGCCCTTTGAAAAGGGCTTGACCCTAAACTTTATTGCCGCTGTATATCCATACGACGGAATATTCCAGTCAACATTTATCTTCCGCAAAACGCAGTTTTGCGGCAATTCGGGTCAAGGGCTGGAAGCCCTTGCGGGGGTATTGGGGGCAGAGCCCCCAAGGTCCTTTTACTCTACAGCGATAATATAATAATACAGCGGCTGCCCGCCGTCCTGCAACTCCACGTCACAGTCGGGATACTGTTCTTCCACATACGCGGCAATCTCCTCCGCGTCTTCTTTCGTCACATCTGCACCATAATAAATACTGATGATTTCGCTGTCCTCCGTCACAGCTTTTTGCAGCAGTTCTTTCGTGCCCGCCGCAATATCCTCCGCTACAACCTCAATCTTATCATTCAGCATCCCCAGAATATTCCCTTCGTGTATCTCCTTATCTCCGATAGAGGTATCCCGCACAGCAAACGTCACCTGCGCCGTATCCACCGCCTGAACCGCTTCATTCATCATCTTTTCCAGTTCCTCCGGTGCGGCGCCTTCCTCACAGCAGAATACTGCGCTGATACCCTCCGGCACAGATTTCGTCGGGATAACAAACAGATTTTTATCCTCGCTGAGCGCAGCTGCCTGTTCCGCTGCCAGAATGATGTTTTTATTATTCGGCAGTATAAACACGTTATCGGCGTTGACCTTTTCCACAGCATTGAGGATGTCCTCCGTGCTGGGGTTCATGGTCTGCCCGCCCTCGATTACTTCATCAACGCCAAGATTTTTGAATATCGCCGTCAGCCCGTCCCCTGTGGAAATGGAAACAAAGCCTACGTCCTTTCGCTCCGCCGCCGGTTTTTCCGCCACAGCTGCCACAGCCTCCTCGGGTGCGCTGAAATTGATTTTATTTGTATGCTGTTCCCGCATATTGTCAATTTTCAGCCCGCTCAGGCTGCCAATCTCCAAAGCCTTTTCTATCGCCAGACCAGGGTGGTCTGTATGCACATGGATTTTTATAATCTCCTCATCACTGACGCAGACAATGGAATCGCCAATTGAACCGAGGTAGGATTTCAGCTGGTTCACTGTCCGCTCATCCGGACGGTTTACGTTGATAAAAAATTCCGTACAATAGCCAAATGTGATACTTGTATTTTCTACAGATGCCAGTGACGCAAAATCCGTCATTTCCGCTTCTGCCTTCTGCGGTTCCGCAACGTATACGGGCACATCGCTGCCCAGCTGTTTCAGTGCGCCCTCCAGCACATACAAAAGCCCGCGTCCGCCTGCGTCCACAACGCCCGCCTGTTTCAACACAGGCAGCATATCAGGCGTTTTCCGCAGCATTTCATAGCCTTCCTCTAAAATACCCTTCAAAAACTCCGCAACATCCTCCGTTTCCTCTGCCAGCCTTGCCGCCGCTTCCGCACAGCCGCGCGCCACCGTCAGAATCGTGCCTTCCTTCGGCTTCATGACGGCTTTATACGCCGTTTTTACGCCCTGCTCCACAGCCGCCGCCAGTTCCTTTACGCCAGCCTCCGCAAGCCCTTCCAGCCCTTTGGAAAAGCCCCGGAACAGCTGAGAGGTAATGACGCCGGAATTGCCCCGCGCCCCGCGCAGTGCGCCGCTTGCCGCTACCTTCGCGATTTCCTCTATGCGCGCATCTGCTTTCAGTGCGGCGTTTTTCTCCGCTTCCTTTGCCGCCGCCAATACCGTCAGCGACATATTCGTCCCTGTGTCCCCGTCCGGCACAGGAAACACATTCATTGCGTCTACAAGCTGTTTATTCTGTGTCAATTCGTTGGCACCGGCAATGACCATCCTGCTCAGAAGCTGGCCGTCCAATCTCGTTATACCCACCGTTCGTTCCTCCTCATGTTCAGCCGTCGACCCTCACGCCGTCAACGAAAATATTCACGTCTTCCACTTCCAGACCCGCGTATTCCTCTACGGAATACTTAACCGTACTCATGATGTTATCCGCAATGGCGGAAATATTCGTACCGTATTCCACAATGATGTGCAGGTCAAGGCTGACCTTGTTGGCGTTCACCCGCATTTTGATGCCCTTTGTCAGGCTTTCGAGCTTCAAAAGCTGCACGAGCCCATCTTTCACGTTCTTTGCCGCCATGCCGACAATACCATAACAGTCGATTGCCGCATAACCTGCGATTCTTGCAATAACCTCATAATGAATGCTGATAACCCCTAATTCGTTTTCCAGTTTTGCTGTCATATTCTCAGCCTCCTATTCCAAACCTTAGTTCCAGCTGCGCCCTTTAGCTTTCCGGACGCACAAAAACAGTCCCCTGTCTGACTTTTAGGGGACTACCCCATTCTTTGCAACTATCATACCATAAATATTCCCGTTTTACAAAGGATATTTTCCTGTATCCCATTTCAAAAAGCGAAATTTTATATAGAAACGCTCATTTCATAAGAACGGCTTGAAGCAGGACAGGTTCTGTAGTAAAATCAGCATAATAATATGTAAGCGCTGTTTGTTTCTCAGTAGAAAGGAGCACTATGAATAATCGAAGCATTTTCATTGCAGCATCTGTTTTTATGTTTTCCATGGTTATCAGTCTGGTTGACGCCGTTATCCACCCTCCGTATGCTGCCAAAATACCAATCAAAATTCTTTTCTTTTTTATTCTCCCAATGGTATTTTTTATGGCAAATAAAGCAGATTTCTACGAATTCAGAAAGTTATTCCTTTTGAAAAAAAGCGGTATTCTGAAAGCCCTGCTCCTCGGCGCCGTTCTTTATACGGTTATACTGCTGGGCTATTTCCTGACAAGGGGTTTTATAGATTTTTCCAATGTCACCCCAAGCCTGACAGAAGGCATGGGAATCACCGCCGGCAACTTTCTTTATGTGTCGCTGTATATTTCGTTGGTCAATTCCTTTCTGGAGGAATTCTTTTTCAGGGGTTACGGTTTCATCACCCTGAAAAAATACACGGGCAGGAAATTTGCATACATTTTCAGTTCATCAATATTCGCGGTATATCACATTGGTATGCTTTTAGGAATGTTTCATATCGGCGTATTGTTTCTGCTTCTTTTGGGGCTAATGATTGGCGGCTGTATTTTCAACTGTCTGAACGAGCGGAATGATACGATTTATCCGTCATGGTTTGTCCATATGTTCGCGAATTTCGGAATCAATACGGTTGGATTCATTTTATTTGGCGTACTGTAAATTACAGCAGAAGGGAAAGCCGCCTTTCAAGCGGCTTTCCCTTCTGCTTTTACTCCCCGCCTGCCTTAAAGTTATAAACGGGGCGTATCACGTTTTGAATCTCTGCTGTATCGCCGATATTGCGCACTATGTCGTCCATGCCCTTATACGCCATCGGGCACTCATCCAGCGTCCCGCTGCCAACAGAACTGGAATATACCCCAGCCCGTTCCATTTCCTTTTTGAACGCCGAAACCGTAAAGGACTGCCTTGCCGCGCTCCGGCTCATCAGGCGTCCTGCTCCATGCGGCGCGGACTGGTTCCAGTCATCATTGCCTTTCCCGATGCAGATGAGCGAACCGTCCCGCATATTTATCGGAATCAGCAGCTTTTCTCCCTTCCGCGCGGAAACGGCTCCCTTGCGCAGTATCATCGCGTCGGTGTCAATGTAGTTGTGTATCGTCGTAAACTGCTCCTCCGCGTGTAGTTTCATGCCCTTCAGGATCTCGTCCATCATTGCCTGCCGGTTGAGCTCCGCAAACCGCTGTATGATTTTCATATCGTGAATATATTCCTCGAACAAATCTCCCGTCACATATGCCAGCGTCTGCGGGATATGCGTCCCGCTCGTATTTTTCCGTTCCGCAAGCCGCTCCTGTATTTCCGTTTCCCGTCCCTGTGCTTTCAGTTCCGCAATCAGCGCGTCAATATCCCGTTTGGAAGTTCTATTCAGCCGTTTATAGCCCTCCCGCTGGTAGTATCCGGCGACCTCCAGCCCCAGATGCCTGCTGCCCGAATGTACTACAACGTAGAGGTTGCCTTTTTCATCTTTATCTACCTCAATGAAATGGTTCCCGCCGCCCAGCGTCCCAAGGCTTTTTTCCGCACGTCTGGCGTCAATTTCCTTGTAACAGCAAAGCTCAGTCAGGTCGATTTCGTCAAAATACTTATGCGTTTTTTCCCGAATGTTAAAGCCGGAGGGAATTTTTTCATAAATCAGCTTATCCAGCTTTTGCAGCTCCGTATGTCTTTCCCGTACCCGCACTGTTTCCATGCCGCAGCCAATATCCACGCCCACCAGATTCGGCACAATCTTATCCGCAATCGTCATTGTCGTCCCAATCGTACAGCCCGCGCCTGCGTGTATATCCGGCATCATGCGGATTTTCAGCCCCTGTACAAATTCCTGATTCAGCAGAAGCATTACCTGCGAAAGCGATGAATCATCCACAACATCCGTAAAAACCTTTGCCTCGTTATATTTCCCCTTTAGTTCTATCATAAAATCCCCCTACACAATCCGGATTTTATCCCTTTTTATATCCGCCAGCGTGGCACAGCCCGTCATGGTCATGGCGTCCCGCAGTTCCGCAATGAGCTTCTCCGTATACAGCCGCACACCTTCCGCACCGCCGCCATATGCCGCAATCGCATAAGGCCGCCCAATCAGTACAGCATCTGCCCCCAGCGCAAGCATTTTGAACACGTCCCCGCCTGTACGGATTCCGCCGTCCACAAAAATCCTTCCCCTCTGGTTGCCTACTGCTTCCCTGATTTCCGGCAGTACCTCTGCCGTAGAAAGCCCGTTATCCATCACCCTGCCGCCGTGGTTGGAAACCACAACCGCATATGCTCCCGCATTTAATGCCTTTCTCGCGCTTTCCGCCGTCATAACGCCTTTCACAATAAACGGCAGTTCCGTTGCCGATGCAATTTCCATCAAATCCTTCTCTGTTTTCATCTGCATTTGTAAAGCGGACATTCCCGCGTGCGGCAGCCCCGCGCTGTCAATATCCATGGTAAACGCCAAAGGGCGGCATTCCTCCGTTTCCCGCAGCCGCTGCAAAACAACGTCCATCGTCCATGGTTTCAGCGTAGGGATTCCCCAGCCGCCTGCGTCCCGTATGGCGTGCAAAGGCGAATAAAAATGCTCCGGCTGCAAGCCGCCCCCGCCAAACGCCGCAATACCCGCCTTTTTCGCCCCGAGCGTCACCGCATCGCAGTATTGCCGTTCTGTCATTGCACTCGTGTAATTATACTGCACCAGTCCAATCGGCGCAACAAACACCGGCGCAGCGAATGTCTGCCCAAATAACTCTATAGAAGTATCGCATTTCTTTTCGCCCTGCAAAACGTCCATTTCCAGAAAAACATGCTCCGCCAGATAGGAAAAATTCCGCTGGAACGTCCGTCCCGCCCCCTTTCCCCCGGGCCCCGGCATCACGCCTTTGCAGGCAATCCCGTTGCATTCCGGGCAGGCTCTGCACCTTGGAGCCATTTTTTCTCTTGCGTTTTCCAAAACCTGCTGATAGTTCATTTTCGTTTCCTCCTGTCCCTGTTTTCCTACATTATAGCCGATACCAGCCCCTTCCCGCAACAGCTCCTTTCCAAAAAAAGAAGCCTTCCGGCAGGTTTCCCCGTCCGAAAGGCTTATCCTCATTCTTTTCCCGGTTTTTTGATAATGATGTCATAATCCCCCTCTATCCAATAAGAAGGGTTTTCCAGCGTCAGCTGGATGCTTTCCGCATCTGTCCTTTTCAGTAAAATGGTTTCCGTTTCTTCTGCTCCTGCTTCTTCGCTCCAGCCGCCTTCCCCGCTTCTGGAAAAAGTTTCCGCATCTATTTCCACGCCAACCCCATACATCTGCCGCAGCCCTTCCTTCGGCATGACCCTGTATGTATATGTCACCTTCGCCGCATCCTCTGTCCGGTCGGAATATTCATTATCAGCTTCCCAGACAACATCGTCCCGTTCCACAGAAAGGAACTCCACCGTGCCATAACGGAATTCTGTCCTCGGCAGATTCTCCGTCAGAATTTCCCCGTCTGCGGGCAATGGCAGGGAAACGGTATGTGTTTCGCTGTCTATCCCTGTAAAGGGGCTGCGGTGCAGTGTCAGCGGGAAATCCTCCGCCGTCCCCTTCACCATATAGCTGTACCCATTCAGCAGCCTTTTTCTCCCTCCATCAATGTACTCCATTTTTTTGCCGTCGGCGTTCTGGATATAAAAATAATTTTCCGCGTCCAATTTGTAAGGATAGAGTGCCGTGTAAAACCCGCGCCAGGCTTCCTCCGCTTTCCGTACCTCCTCCGAAGGAATGACATAACATTCCACTTCAATGCCTTCCTCCCGCAGGAAAGCCCGTGCCGAAACCGTTGTTTCGTTCTTTGTTACAGAATAGCCCAGCTTTTCCAGATTTTTGAGCGTTTTGGAGTCAACGACCTCAAAAACGAACGGCTCGTCAAACCCCTCAATGCGGAATTCGTACCTGCCGCGCGGGTCAGTGCCTCTTTCGCGGGATAATAAAATGGTATGGTGGATTTCCAGCGTTTTCCCATTTTCCGACAAAGATCCACCTCTTGAAGGTACAAAACTCCTTTCCTTCTCCCCGTCAAACCATGTCATCGGAAAACGTTCCTTCATCATTTCGCTCAAAGACCGTCCCTTTTCCGTTTCATACGGCAGGCCGTCCCCCGTAAAGCTGACCAGCCCGTAAATCGCAGCGCCCTTGCAGTAAAAGTCCTTCAGCTCCGCCCGCACCCCGTCCTTTTCCTGCACAGGGTTCAGGAGCCGTACCTCAAGAATCTCCTCCTCGTTATCATTGATATACACGCCCACGCCGGGCAGTACATGGAACACCCTCTGGAACGCCGCAAGTATCGGCTCATGCCCCACCGCACCGATAAGCAGGAAACAGCACACCGCCGCCGCAATGCGTTTCCCGTTCCAGCGGCATTTTTCCTCCACCTGTACGCCCCGCAGGACGTTTTTCTCTATCCGCTTTGCCGCGAGCCTGTCCTCCATGGCAGGCAGTTTCTCCGGGAAATACTCAAGTAATTCTTCCTCCGGAAGATCATCAAGAAAATCCGCATAATCTTTACCCATAAAATCCCCCCTCCTCCAGCTTTGCCCGCAGCTTCTGTAAACCCCGCCGGGCACGCTGGTCAATGGTATTTTCCTTCATTCCTAACGCCGCGGCAATTTCCTTCGTCGCCAAGCCATAATAATATTTCCAAACCAGTATCTTCCCGTCCGGCTCCCCAAGCGCGTGCAGCGCGTCTCGCAGGGCATTCCTGTCTTCAAGGGCAAGCTGTCTTTCCGGCTCTGCCGGTTCTTCCTCTAAAGGGAACGTTTCCGCTTTTTTTGCCGCGTGGTACCTGTCTATGGCACGCCGCCGCGCAACGACAGCCAAAAATGCCTGTATCCCGCCTTTTTCCAGTTCAATTTTCCCCCTGCTCCGGTAAACCTCCAGAAAAACATCGCTGACGCATTCCTCAATGTCCTCCTGCGGGAACCCAGTCAGCCTTGCCCGCACAATCGCCCAGCAAAGCCCCATGTACGCCTCCATTACTGCCCGAATGCCCTTGTCCGGCTTTTTCCGCAATAATTCCAGCAGCATTTTCTCCTCCATAGCCTTCCCCCTTCCCGTTTCGACCTTCCTATTTATTGATTCTCTTTTCCGCAGTAAAATCTGACAGAATTTTCAAAAAACCTGTCAGGAAATCTCCCAACAGGTTTTGATTCAGTCAGACAGCAGCAAAATCCCACTGTCCTTGTCCCCCAAAATATTTTTTATCTCAAATATCTCCGCCATCTCCCGCAACGGTACAAACAGCGTCCCTTCCTTCAATTCCGGCGCAGCCCCTGCCGTAAGCGGCACGCCCATATGCTTCCATGTCTTTTCTCCCGCCGTCATTTCAATTTTGTGTGCCCCTGTCTGAATCACTGCGGTTTTTGTTTCCGGCTCCCATACAATGCCCCCCTGCGGCAGTTCCTGCCCCTCCAGTATCATGGCAATGTCCCTTGCCGCGATCATGGCATGTCCGCCCTCGTTCCAGTAAACCGGCGCATGCAGCCTTTTTGTTTCCCTATTAAAATAAAATTCGTCCTTCCCCGATACCAGCATAATCTCTCTCTGGCGTTTCTCCCTTCCATATGTAAGGAAATGGATGAAATCTTCCCTCAGCTTCAAGTCCTCTTTCCCCTTCAAAAGGTTGTTCTTGCAGTCCTCCCCGCCGAGCAGCCAAAGCGAAATTTCCTCCCCGCCCTGTATTTCTCTGCCCATAAATACCTCTGGTTCAAACGAAATATTTCCGTCCTGCGCGACCTCCAGCAAAACAGAAAATATCCTTTTATCCTCCTGAATCAGCCCTTCTTCTTCCTGGCCTCCCATATCAAACCAGATATGTTCACTGCCTCGCATTTCAAAATATAGCTTTTTCCCCCTAAAACTACCTTTTTGCGGCAGCTTCACATTGATTTCCCTTTCCGGCAAGCAGCGAGCTCCCACCTTGAAATTGCCGCCCTCCACCGAAAGCATGATGTTTCCCTGAGCAGTTTCTACCGCAATCTCCTTCACATCTGTTTCAAAGCCACATTGTGCAAAAGCCGTCGCTCCCATCAACGGCATACATACCAGCACGCAACAAAATAACCGTTTCATCTCTGTATCCTCCTACAATAGTCATAGTTTCAGTATAGCAATGCCCTGCCTTTCCGTCAAGAAAAGCTCTACTGAATATTTCGGTTATTCCGCAAAAATGATTGAAGCAATTTCCTGCCAGTGCTATATTTAGAATGATATATTTTTAAGCCAAACCATTTTAAGACGGCAAGACTTAAGAAAACATATTATTCTTTTTGATTGGCTTCTTAAGTCAAACGCCGACGTCTGTTGCCCAAGAAAATTTCTTCCAAAATTGAAACTGCTCTGAAAAATCTTGATTCTGGCATTTCATAAAATGAAATTTTCTTATAGCAACGCCTGTTATATGGAGGGATTATTATGTACTGTCCTTATTGCGAGCAGGGCAAAATCGTAAAAGCCATTGTAAAAAGCTCAGGTGAATTGATATTTATTTGTGAAGAATGCGATACTGTTTGGGCTTCTCATGAAAAAATTTCCTCTCACACAGGTTTGTTTTTTTCTCTTTATGCTGACGTGCATAACTTGGAGCCGCTTTGGTCTGAATTAGAAGTATTGCAGTGATGAACTGCCAAAAAATGCGCTTTCCTTCCACGCAAAAAAAGAGAGCCCTTCCAGACTCTCTTTAGCTAGGGTAGCAGGATTCGAACCTGCGAATGACGGAATCAGAATCCGTTGCCTTACCGCTTGGCGATACCCCATTGCAACAACCCGTTTTCTTTGAAACCTGGGCTAGCTGGATTCGAACCAGCGAATGCAGGAGTCAAAGTCCTGTGCCTTACCGCTTGGCGATAGCCCAACATACGATAATGCAGGAAAACGGAATAAAAAGCGCGAAACGAGATTCGAACTCGCGACCCTCGCCTTGGCAAGGCGATGCTCTACCACTGAGCCATTCGCGCATATCTGCAGCCGAGGGGACTTGAACCCCTACCCAGAAACCCGGACTAGATCCTTAGTCTAGCGCGTATGCCAATTCCGCCACGGCTGCATATGAAAGAAATGAGTCACTCGGGACTCGAACCCGAGACACCTGGATTAAAAGTCCAGTGCTCTACCAACTGAGCTAGTGACCCAAATAATTAGGGTGGATAGTGGGATTCGAACCCACGACCTCCAGAGCCACAATCTGGCGCGCTAACCAACTGCGCCATACCCACCACAGGTTTTTTAACAGGCTCGGGGTGACAGGATTTGAACCTGCGACCTCCTGATCCCAAATCAGGCGCGCTGCCAAGCTACGCTACACCCCGTAGTAAAAAATTGAAATCCGGCGACCATCTACTCTCCCAGGCAGCTGCCCACCAAGTACCATCGACCGCCCAGGTCTTAACCGTCGTGTTCGGAATGGGAACGGGTGTGTCCCCTAGGCGCATCGTCACCGGAAATATCAATTCTCAGGCTACTTGGGGCAAGCCACTGCTTTGCCACATTGCCTTGAGTGCAAATCTACACCCTCAAAACTGAACACAAGAAACCTTTCGTCAATCAAGTAGTTGGCTTCGCCAACTGCTTTTTATTGGTCAAGCCCTCGGTCTATTAGTATTGGTCAGCTGAACATGTTGCCATGCTTACACCTCCAACCTATCTACCTCGTTATCTTCAAGGGACCTTACTTCCGAAGAATGGGAAATCTGAT
>CAJTKM010000026.1 GCA_910576545.1 Lachnospiraceae bacterium | reverse complement strand
TGAACATCATTAGACCTAATATTGCCTCTGTTGTATTTTCAAGCGACAGGGGCATACTATATCTTGTGTCTGAGGTGGCTCTCAAGGAAGAAATTTCCGGGTGGCTCTGAAGCGGGAAACTGGTGGCTCCCAAGGGGGATAATATTCACCAAGCTCTCCTGACCGGACAATCTGCCCCATCTGCGGAGGGAGGAACGGCGTTCTTCGCCGCGCCTTCCTCCGCTTTTTCTTTTTGCCGCTATTTACTTTCGTGCTACAATCATGTATAATAGTAGCACGAAAGGAAGTGAGGGCATGACACAGTTTGAACAGCTGGACACGATTTTAGAGGGACAGCGCGGTATGCTCCAAACATCAGAGGCGGTGAAACGGGGGATTCCAAAATCCGTTTTTTACAGCTATGTGAAGGAAAAAGAATTGGAACAGGCGGCACATGGGGTTTATGTATCGCCGGATGCCTGGGTCGATGGGATGTACCTGCTCCATTTACGATGCAGCCAGGGGATTTTTTCTCATGAAACGGCGCTGTTTTTCCATGATCTGACCGACCGGGAGCCTTCCCCCTATTCCATTACCGTCAGACGGGGATACAGCACGACCAGATTGAAAGCGGACGGGATTTTGGTCTACACCATAAAACCGGAGCTGCATGACGTCGGAAAGAGTACGGCTCGAACCCCTTTCGGGCATACGGTTCCGGCTTATGATATGGAGCGGACCATCTGCGACCTGCTTCGCTGCCGGAGCAGTATGGAGATGCAGACATTTCAAGGGGCGCTCAAAATGTACGCCCGCAGGAAAGAGAAAAACCTGCGGAGGCTGATGCAGTATGCAGGGCTGTTCCGGGTTGAAAAAATTTTGCGGCAGTATTTGGAGGTGCTATTATGATAAAGACAGCAAGGCAGCTGAAAGATTTGATCCGCAATCTCGCAAAGGAGAAATCGGCGGACGCACAGATTTTGATGCGGAACTATATGATGGAGCGTTTCCTGGAACGTATTTCCCTTTCTGAATATCGGGATAACTTTATTTTGAAAGGCGGGATGCTGGTTGCCGCAATGGTAGGGTTGGATGCCCGGTCTACAATGGATTTAGACGCAACCGTCAGAGGGGCCAGCGTGAATGTGGAGGACATTGAAAATCTGATGTCCTCCATCATAGCAGTCCCCATTGAGGACGGAGTGGAGTTCCAGGTGAAAAGCATTTCGGAAATCATGGACGAGGCCGAGTATCCGGGGATTCGGGTCAGCATGGCCACTGTTTTTGACGGAGTGGTGACGCCGCTGAAAATTGATATTTCTACCGGGGATGTGATTACGCCAAGGGCAGTCCGGTACAGCTTCCGGCTTATGCTGGAGGAACGCTCCATTGATATTTGGGCGTACAATCTGGAAACCGTACTTGCGGAAAAGCTGGAAACAATGATTGCCCGGACCATAACAAACACCCGCATGAGGGATTTTTATGACCTCTACATTTTGGAACAGCTTCACAGAAAAACGCTGGATTCCGATATTCTCCGCCACGCGCTCCTTGCTACTGCCCGCAAGCGTGGGACGGAGGGGCATTTGAAAGAGGCGAAGGAAGTGTTTTCCGAAGTAGAAAACAGCCATGCGATGCAGGCGCTTTGGTCCGCTTACCGCAGGAAATTTTCCTATGCGGCTGATCTGGAATGGAACACCGTTATGGGGGCGGTCCACCGTTTGTATGCTCTGACAGAGGACAGTGAATCGGAATGAAAAAGCGCGGGCATTACTGCAAAATCTGCGGTGAGTATAAATCAAACGAAAAGTTTTATGGTAAAATTATGGGTGAATTTAGATTATCTCTTTAGAAGTTCTTATATGTCGGTATAGCCCGTATTTTCGGGCTTTCCCGGCATTTTAGATATGGGGAGAAGTTCTCATATATCCTCAAAACCTTTTAGGTTTTCCCTCTCAACGGTAGTAAAAAAAGTAGTAAATCCCGCTGGCAGCTATGCAATCAGCCGTTCCATTTCAGCCCTTGCGGAAGCGAATGTTGCGTGTGCGTAATAGTTCAGCGTCATGGTGATGTTGGAATGTCCCATGATATACTGTAACGCTTTCGGGTTCATGCCCGCATTGGCTAAGTTGGTGCAGAACGTATGGCGCAGGGTGTGGGGTGTCATTACTTTGGGTAAGGCTTCCTCATGGCACTTGTTGTACTTCTTCGCAAGCCCCCGGAACATGGTCGCGTAGTTCACATTCGTTTTCGGGCAACCGTCCCGGTTGAGGAAAAGGAAATTGCTGTAACCGTCAATGGTGATCTGCTTTGTTCCTTTGCGGTTCTCCAACACGCGCCCCAACGCTTCATACACTTTTTCACTCATTGGAATTTGTCTGATACCGCTTTGCGTTTTGGGCTTCTCTATGTAGTAGCCTGTTTCCGCGCTTCGTAAAAGCTGGTGGTCTACATTGATTACCCGGTTTTCAAAGTCAAGGTCGGTTTCAGTCAGTCCGCAGAGTTCGGAAATCCTAAGCCCTGTCCCCAGCAGTATGATAACTTCGTCACGGTATTTCTGATAGACGCTATCACTTTGCATAAAGGATAAAAGGCTTTCTTCCTGTTCTCCTGTGAGGGGTACTTTCGGCTCTGTGTCGTCCTCGATCACGGTGTTTAGCTGGAAGTCAAAGGGATTTTTCCTTATACAGTCGTCCTGTATCGCTGTGTAAAAGGCAGCTTTCAGAGAACGCTTGTCATTGCTTATAGTCTTGTAGGATATTCCCTTTTCTTTCATGCGCAACGCCCATTCTTTCGCGTCGGATAGTTTTACACTGTCAATGGGGCAGGAACCAAGTTTATCCGCTTCCAGCAGCTTCATCAGCCGCTTGCGCCCCTGTGTGGTGTTGTACCGAACATTCCCCCGGTGGCGGTTCTGCTTTGCGTAAAGCTCGCAGACAGTCATTTTCTTTCCGATTGTGTCTATCCCGTCGTCAAGGTCTTTCTGTATCTCTTTTTCCTTTTCTCTTAGGGATATGTCGTCACGCTTCCCGGCTGGGGTCTTGTCCGTAGGTACTAACTTCCACGCATAGACAAATTGCACTTTACCAAAAGTATCGGTATATTTGTAAGCATATCTCCCGTCTTTTCTCTGGCTCTCTCCCGAACGCAAAATGCGGTTTTTATTATCACGTCTTTTCTCCGACATTGTTTTTGCTCCTTTCCGTGTCGGAAAGAGCCTTGATATGCCTACATCTATTATAGCACATTCAAGGCTCCTTTTCACTATCTTTTTCGCTAAATTGCGTCCAGTGTGTCAATGATTTTTTCAAACTGTTTCCTCTTGATCTGAATACGGTTGCCGTTCAAGATCACCCAGCCCGCCGTGGGGTTTTCCTCTGCAAGTTTCCGCAGCTTGTTTTCCCCAATGCGGAAATATTTTGACGCTTCCTCAATGGTAAGCGTGTACTTTTCCCAAATAGGCACATCAGCATTGTTCATTCTATAAATCCCCCTTTCAAAAATAGGTAAATGGTTAATGGTGAAAAAAGGGGCTGTGATCGGACGGTTAATAGCGTAACCTCACGGGAGTTTCACCCCTGCATGGTTCTCATGCAGCCCTACCCATTGCCTGCGACGCTTTGAACGCTCGGACTGTGGCGGTAAGGGAGTATCATTATATATTCTGCGCTGTCGTCGCCCGCAAGCTGCTAAACTTGCTCCCCGGCGCGGTGTTGGTCGCTCGGCTGTCCCGGCAGGGGAAAGAAAACCCCGCCGGGATAGCGTCATGGCGCACCCGCCGTATGGCTCGGCGCAAAAGGGACGTATCCGATCTGCCCTATGCTGCGCCGCCGTTATCTTGCGCCGCTTTCTTTGTCAAGGTGCTTAAAAGGTTCTGCTGGGGGGGACGGGCAGCGGAAAGGGGGACGCTGCCTGTCCTAAATCAGCTTAAACCTCGAATGAAAGGACAGCCCGCATAAGCCGTGACCGTAAACGGTCGCGTATGTCCTCGTCTATGCCCCAATATACATTTCCTCTCTCGTCGTAGAGCTTACGCATAGACAGGGACGCTATGTAGCTTTCGTAGTGCTTGACGACAATCGCCATAGCTTCCGGGTCGCCCTTTGTTGCGGCTATGATTACCGGGTAAGGTAACAAGCCGCGTTCAGCATTTTCATTGTTACCAGTCTGTGCAGTCATAGGCGTGTTCCTCCAAATAGCGTTTTAGTAGCTCAAAAGAGCTGTTGCGGCGATACTTCACTGTTGTCCTCGGAATGTTGCAGAGCCTTGAAATCTCGGTTTCACTCATATCAAAGAAATAATACAGCAGGATAGTTTCGCGCTTTTCTTCCGGCAAGCTCCGCAGGGCTTCGGCAAGCAGCTTTGCGGTTATCTCTTTTCCCGCAATAATGAAAGACTGTTCAGCTTCATCATCTGCAAAATATTTGTCGTAGGTAACAAGCTGGCTTTCTTCCTGTGGTGACAGGTCGGAAAAAGTGACTTCCCGTGACTGTTGCCGCTTTGTGTCCCTGTGGGCGTTCATTGCTTCGCGCTTCAATGCCTGTTTGCAAAAGCCATTAAAAGCACAACGGATTTGCCATTGGGTACGGTTCGGTTCATTCATGTTCTCACCTCCTTTCGCAGCCGCGAAAGCGGGTGATTTTTTCTGATGTCCCCTTTCATAAACCCTCAAAACCGCGCACCCCCGAATAGGCGGTGATTTTGCAAACTTTTTGAAAAAATTTTGCCGGGGGAACACAAAACGCCCGTCTACAAAATTGCAGACGGGCGCAGAGGAATTGTAAGTAGTATTCAGTTGATTAGACAGTTCATATTCATGGGTAGAATTTCCCCCGGCGGTGGACGGGCTTTTTTTGATATTTCAATGACCGTCGGATTTTGTCGATACGGTATGTGCTTCATGGCGGCTACCTCCTTTAGCCGCCGCTTTTAACAGTGAAACCGCGTCATTCCTTGAGAAGATAAAAAAGAAACGGCGGCTTTGATCTCTCAAAAGCCGCCGTGTATGAATAGGCGTGTGAAAATACCTCTGCTGTACGACGGCTTTTTTTCTTTTGCCGTCGTGCGGCAGGGAATATAATTATATATGAATTTTTTAGTTGGCATTTTCTCGAAGAAACGAAATCAGATCGCTGTCCGTTTTTTCCATAAACACCGCACCATGCAATTTTGCTTCCATAACAATACGTTCTTCCCGCATAGCAGACATAAGGATAAACAGCATAGAAAACTTTTCCTGTCTGCAAAATTCTAACAGTTCAAGCCCGGTTCCGTCCGGCATAGCATAGTCAGAGCAAATCACGTCAAATACAGTGGTTGACACTTCCTTTTTGGCTTCTGTCAGACTGCCAGCGGTCGTTACTTCATAATGGTTTTTCAGAATATAGCTTAATCCCTCTAAAATATCAGGGTAATCATCTACGATTAAGATTTTTTTCATGGTCAGTCACCCCGCATTTACTACATTGACAATGCTTGTCTTTTTAATCTTCCGGGACGGTGCAATGACAGCAATAAATGTAGTCAGGATTGCCGCTGAAATTACTACGGCAAGAACCAATAACGGCGGTTCCCATTCCTGCCCCCAATTAGAAGTAATAAGCATTTCAAAGAAAAAGCGGTGCAGGAATAACCCTGATACAGCCCCGGCAATGCTGCCAGTGATAGCGTAAGCTGCGGCTTCTGCCCGTATTACCTTTTGAATTTGTTTCCCCGACATTCCGACTGCCCGCATGACACCATAATGATTGATCCTGCTGGAAACGCTTGCATTGACCGTGTTGATAATATTGATTAAAGCCACCAGCGCAATCACGATCAGAAATCCATAGACAAAGACCGCCATAGCAAAATACCCGGTGCGTACTTCCTCGTTGTGCTGCCGCATATCAAGCAGTTTCATATCAGGAGTAATCAGGTTCCTGATCTGCCCGGATATGTCTGTACTTGCCTGAACTTCGATAATCTTATAATCAGTAATACCCGTTAAAGCGGTAAACGTATTTTCGGAACAGACAATAATCCACTCCCCATTGGAAGAATCCAGCGGAACGTCAGACACAATGCCGGAAACCGTCGCTTCATGCGTTGTGCCGTTTATATCCAACGTGATAATGTCGCCAATCTCCCAATGAAATTCCTGTGAATAGCCATAATCCACTAAAACGCCGTTTCCATTCTGAACATTTTCAATATCCCCGGAAATCAACACATCACTTGCCCATGAAAATTGAGGTTCATCATAAGAAACTAAAGTTGCCCTGTTGGAGCCTTTTTTATCATTTGCGGGAATGTCCGTGCAAAACATTCTCCCATATACTTTTTCCGTTCCCGGAAGCTGTTCTATTTCTTCTTTCAGGGAATGGGGCAGAGAAATATGTGGTTCATTTCCCTCTACCGTCAAATCCGGCGCATAAGGCTTCAAGGGGCTTAACGCGTGGTTCATAAACGTAATCAATATGGTAAAACACAAAAACAGGGTAATACTGATCGCAAAAGAACCCGCAATCAAAATCATGCTTTTCTTGTTAGAAAAGGCATGGCGCAGTCCCATAGCCGTATCTACATGAAATGCTTTTGTATTGGACGCTTTTTTGAAGTTTTGGTGAGCAGTCTGATTGATATTTCCTGTTACGGCTGTTTGCGGAGATACCTTTGCGGCATTTTTAGCCGGGGAACTTGACGCAATCATCACAACAAAAACACCTATTACCGTCCCCGCTAATATGCCGGGGAAGCTGAATTGAAACTGCGGCATTTCCGGGAGATATTGTGAGTTAATCGCATTTAATACATAAACAGCAATCCATAGAATGACACTCCCCGAAAGTAACCCGACGGGAATTGCTTTCAGGCAGTATAATAATCCCTCCCTGCGGATATACCGTTTAATCTGCCGTTTTGTAGCTCCAAGACAGCGCAATAAGCCGAAAAACTGTGTCCTCTCCAAAATGCTCATATTAAAGCTGCTGGCAATCATAAATGTTCCAGTCATGGCAACAAGGACAAAAAGAACTGCCGCAGTAAGGTAGACTTCCAGCATGGTAGTGTCTTTGCTTTGCCCCATTAAGCCAAGAAGCATAACATTTGTAGAAATCTGTTCATCTATCAGGGAAAATTCAGCTTTTATTTCTTCATTTGCACGGTTGATATTGGTTCCGTTCTTAAATTGGATATAATTATATTCCTGATATTCTGTTTCCGGCAGGAAGCGCAGCCCACCCTCTGCCAGTTGTAATCCGTGTGCGTCTGTTCCCTGCAAACTGGAAAAATCGCCATAAGTGCCTGAAATCTGATATTGCCTTGTCTGCCCGTCACTATATACAATTTCAATCGTATCTCCAATAGACAGCCCGAATTGCTCCAAGCCCTGCCTGTCTAACAATGCTTCCGTTTCCGAAACAGGGTAATGTCCCTCGGTAACTGATAAATTCATTTGTTTCGCAAGTTCCTCGCTGCTGCTTTGGATAATCAATTCTTTTCCCTGATAGGTTGTGCTGGAAGCCATACCCAAAAAGCCGGAAACAGACACGTCTTTTCGGTTGCTGATAGCGTCCGCTGTTTCTAAAGGGATATTGGAAATAATCGTATGCCAGTTTCCATACCGCCGTATGGCTTCCTCTTTTTGGGCTTTCAGGCTCATATCTGCCATTCCGAAAATTGCCGTTACCAGCATGACAGAAATAGCAATGCAGATAATGGTAAGGCGGTTTTTCTTCTTATGGACTTTTGCATATTCTGAAACAAGACCAAGATAGCCTTTCATTCGCCGCACCTCCCGAAATCTGTTATGATACCGTCCGACACTTGCAGTACCCGGTCAGCGGTAGAAGCAATGCTCCTGTTATGCGTAATCATAATGATTGTCTGTTCATACCGTTTGGACGCATTTTTCAAAAGTGCAATGACTTCATTACTGTTCTGTGTGTCAAGGTTCCCGGTCGGTTCGTCCGCTAAGATCAGCATAGGGCGGGTAATCAATGCCCTGCCGATTGCCACACGCTGCTGTTGTCCGCCTGATAACTGCCGGGGGAGATGATACCGCCGTTCCTGTAAATTCAGTACGGTTAATATTTCCTCTAAATAAGCAAGATCAGGCTTCTTATAGTCAAGCAGCAAAGGGAATGTAATATTTTGTTCAACATTCAATTCAGGTATGAGATTAAACGCCTGAAAAATAAACCCGATATTCCTGCGGCGAAAAATTGTAAGTTCTTCATCTTCCAATGTAAATATTTCTTTTCCGTCAATAAACACTTTGCCCGAAGTCGGCGTATCCAGCGCACCGATCATATTGAGAAGCGTGCTTTTTCCAGAGCCGGACTCTCCGACAACTGCAACAAACTCACCCTTAGAAACAGAAAAATTTACCTCTTTGAGTGCGTGAACGGCGGTTTCCCCCTCGCCATAGGTTTTACAGATAGAATTTACTTCCAATAAGTTCATTTTGTACCTCCATTGTTCTTGTTTCTATAAATCAGTCCAAGCAGTAATTCAATTACGCATGATAAAAATAATAGACCACTGAAAATTTTTGCAAATGGCTCTAAGCCGCCAAATCCAAAAGTGAATATCACAAGTGCCATGCCGCCGCCCGCAACAAGCAGGGAAAGAATGACTAATAGAGCTTTCAGTCTGCTTTCCGCACACAAGGCAGCTATAAAGTATACGACACTTTCAATCAGCAGCAATACGCCCGAAAAAACGGGCATAATACGAATCAGGTAACGGAAATAAACAATGCTTAAAATCCCAAACAGGATTGCCGCAGCCGTTATGAAAAGATTTAAGTATGCAATATGCTTTTCCTCCCTGTCCCTGCCGGAAAGAAAGTCTAAGATACCTAATGCGCCATTCAAAATGGCATAAGCCGCAACCGCATAGATTATGCTGCCTTGTAGAAATTCCGGGAACAGAAGCGTTACAAGCCCCATAGCCCCAAGTAAAGCAGCCCGTAAACCAGACCACCTTGCAATCTTTTTGAATTGTAAAAAAGTCATAGATGTTATCCTCCTTTCGTTCTATCAAGAAGAATAACATCTATTTCCTACTCCCAAGTGAATTGAAACTTACAATTTTGTAATTTTATCTGAATTTAGAAAAGTGATATTGAAAACACTTCCCTTGCCTAACTCGCTGTCTACGGTAATGTTTCCGTCGTGGGCTTCTATGATCGCTTTGGCAAGCGGCAGACCAAGCCCTATCCCCTGTGTGTCTTTAGAAAAACGGCTGCGGTAAAAGCGTTTGAAAATGTAATGTATATCTTCCGGGTGAATACCGCTGCCAGTATCTTTTATTGTAATCTGCGTCAGATCAGGAAGCCCTTTCCAATCAATCACAACCCGGTCACCTGTGTCTGTATGGTCTAAAGCATTTTTCACAATGTTGCTGATTGCTTCGATAATCCAGTCACGGTCACAAAAAAGCGTGATGTTATCAGCCCCGGATAAAATAATTTCTTTTCTTTCCTGCTTAGCCCGGTATGCAAAATGTAATTCAATATCTTTTACCATATCAGCTACGTTTTCAACGCTTTTTTCTATGATGATAGTGCCAGCGTCTAATTTCGTAATTTCCAGCAGATTTTGTACCAGCGTTTCAATTCTGTTTAACTCCTGCTCTGATAATATGGTAAATTTCTTTATTTCAGGTAGTTTTTCCGCTTCTCCCTGCACCATTTCGTTATAGATACTCAATGCGGCAATAGGCGTTTTGAGCTGATGTGAAATATCCGATATGGTATCCCTTAAAAATTCCTTTGAGCGCAATTCATTTTCAGCATGGGCGTTTAATACAGCAGCCAAAGTGTTCACCGAATGGAACAGTTTATATAATTCACCCTCCCTGTCACAAGCAATGCGGGCGTTGGTATCGCCTTTCAGATATTTGTCGATTGCTGATACAGCTACCCCGATCAATTTATGCTGCTGATAAAAATACCAAAAACAAACAGCCGCTATGCCGCTTCCCGATATAACAGAAAGAACGGAAATGAACAGTATGCAGCTATCACGGAATACCCATATCCCTATCTGCGACAATAGTAAAAAGCCAACTATAAAAACGGTTATCCCTGTAAATAAAAATTTGGTATCTTTGTTTGTAAACAATTCCATGCTCCACCTCAACAAATAATGTTCCATTTATACCCCATACGCCTGATATTGAGAAGCATTTGCGGCTCGCTGGGATTGTCCTCAATTTTGATACGCAGTCTGCGGATATAAACAGTCAGTGTATTACTGTCAACATAATTTCCGTCACCGTCCCATAATTTCTGTAATATCTGCTCTTTAGACAACAGGACGTTAGGATTTTGCATGAACAGGCAAAGCAATTTATATTCCGCTGCTGTCAGGTCTAACAGTTCCCCGTTTTTATATGCCTGTCCTTGCAGGAGCAAAACTTTAATACCATTTGAATGAAGCTCTGTATTGGCAGAGCCAAAGTCATTTGCCCGGCGAAGCAGGGCGTTGATCCGCGACATTAACACGCTAACCTTAAATGGTTTCGTTATATAGTCGTCACCGCCTATATCCAATCCCATAATCACATTGATTTCCTCGTCCGAAACCGTCAAAAATATGATTGGCACTTTTGATGTCTGCCGGACTTTCCGGCAAATTTCAAAGCCGGAACCGTCAGGGAGAGAAACGTCTAAAATCAGTAAATCATACTTTCCCTCCGTCCATGCGGTATCAGCTTCTTTTATTGTCCGCGCAATGTCTAATTCAAATCCCGCCTTTTGAAAAGCGAATGTCAGTCCGTTAATCAGGCTCAAATCATCTTCCAACAATAATATTTTATTCATTTTTGTCCCTCGTTTGGTTCTGAGGATTGTTGTCCCTGTCCCTTTTTTTCCTATATTCTTTGATAACCTTGTTTCTAAGCGGTATTCCAACACCAATCAAAAGCCCCACGATCAAAACAGTAAAATCCATGTTCTCACCTCACATTTCTTTATTTTTCAATATCTTAATAGATACCAATATGGAAACAATATACATTGCAATAACAAAAATGACAGCTAATAACATTAGCAGAATAGGGGAATTGATAACTGTAAAAAGCAGCTTACTTTCGCCAACAGGACTTTTTGTAATGAGCAGCAAGGTTATTAAAAATCCTGCAACCGGGATATACATAAATACCCTGCCTTTGATAGAGCCAAATCTATAATATCCGGGCAGTTGAAAAACTGTATAAAGAGCAAAAAGGAATATTCCTGTGACAGCAGCACTTATATAATCGAATATGCTAATGCTTTCTCCCAAAATAGTTAATATGACAGGATGAGCAATTAAGGAAAATATCAGTGCAGTTAAGCCCATGATAATAATAAAAATATATCGCCCAATAACCATGTCACTTTTTCGGATTGGTAAAATACCGTAAAGCCGTTCCATAGAGTTCTTTTCTGTAATCGAAAAGGTATATCCCGTTGTCATGGCAATAAAGCACATGGCAAATGAAATTCCTGTCAGTAAGGAACGGTTGATAGCGGCAAATACAACAGGCAATACCATTGTGAAACATATTGTTTTCACATAGGGCTTTACTAAAGAAAAATCCAGTTTTGCTGATTTCCAAATATTACTCATACTGTTCACCTCTCTTGCTGGTAAATACCACAATATCGTCAATGGTTGCCGGTTCCACATTTAAGTGTGCAAACTGTTTCAAATCCTCGGTTTTGACAAGAGCTTCAAATCCAGTTGAAAAATTTCTGATACCAAGCATTTTTTTACCCAAATCCGTAGACAGTTCTTCACACCCGCCTTTGACTATCCTAAAACTATCTATAAATTCATCTTTACCGCCACTGAAAAACAATTCCCCATAACTGATATAGGTAATGTAGTCAGCAGCACGTTCCAAATCCCCGGTAATATGGGTAGAGAACAAAACACTATGCTCGCCATCTTCAATGTATTCCGACAAAATATGAAGAAGTTCATCTCTTGAAACAGGGTCAAGCCCGCTGGTAGGTTCATCTAATATCAATAATTTTGCGTCATACGAAAAAGCGCAGGCAAGCATAAGTTTCATCTGCATACCTTTGGAAAGCTCCTTTACCTTTTTAGAGGGCTGGATATGAAATCTTTTCAGTGTTTCCGAAAATTTTTGCGTATTCCAGTTTTCATAAAAAGCTGATACAGACTTTTCAACCTGTGAGATTTTCCATTCATCACTAAAATAATTGGAATCAAAAACAACGCCTAAATTTCTTTTTGCTTCCTGTTCGCTGGCAATATTGTCAAATCCTAAAATTTTCACTTCTCCGCTTGTGCGTTTTAACATATTCAATATGAGTTTGATCGTGGTGGTTTTTCCAGAGCCATTCGGACCGATCAGCCCCATAATATACCCTTTGGGCAAAGTAAAGGTAATGTTGTGTAGCTGGAAACCCTCAAAAGACTTTGACAGGTTTCTTACTTCTAAATAATCATTCATCTGTTTTTTCCTCCATTAAAATACTCAAAAGATGATGTAATTCTTCTTCGGAAAGATTAGCAACACGCGCCGCGCTTATTGCTTCCGATAAGTTGTTTTCAATTTTGCAGATTAGCTGTTCTCTCAAAAGTTCAGAACCCTGTCCTAAGACAAAACAACCCCGTCCTTGAATATTCTTTACAAATCCCTCCTGTTCTAATTCTGTATACGCCCTCGTTACAGTCAAAACACTAATTTTCAATTCCTTAGCAAGTGTCCGTAATGAGGGAAGTGTTTCGTCCGCTTGTAAATCGCCGGACATAATAGCAGATTTCACCTGCTGCTTAATTTGCTCATATATCGGTATACCCGATATATTTGAAATAATGAGTTTCACAATCACCCTCCTAACTGCTTATACTGTTATGCTATTGTGCATAACAGTATAACACACAAGACAGCAAGTAGCAAGAGCCAAAATTTACAGAACACTCACCCAAATATCATTTTTCCGAAAAACGGTATAACAGTTACAATGTCTTATTTAAGCTAATCAATAGAACTGTGTAGACATATCCAAAAGGAAAGGTGAACAGTAAAATGTAATAGGGTGAATAATTATGGCGAAAAGACCAGTACCACAATACGATTTCAAGGCTTTTGGGGCGGCAATCAAGGCGGCACGGACAGGACGCAAGGAGAGCCGGAAAAAGGTATGCGACGAAATGTATATATCCCCTCGCTATCTTGCGAATATTGAGAATAAGGGACAGCACCCCAGCTTACAGATATTCTTTGAGCTTATGCTACGTTACAATATCTCGGTAGATCAATTCCTTTTGGAGCAGCCCACCGGGAAAAATACCCAGCGGCGACAGCTTGACGCATTGCTGGACGACATGAGCGACAAGGGAATACGGATAGTTGCTGCCACGGCGCAGGAGATCGCAGAGATTGAAAAAGAGGGAGAATAACCACTGTCCGGCTAAAATTACATAGAGATTTAAGAAGCGTTGCAATTCTTTTCGGTTGCAGCGTTTTTCTTTTGCGGAAATCCGCCAAATCAGATGTTCCCGGTGTTGTAGGTAGTAGGAAGAACTTTCGTAGCAAGCATAGGAAAAGAGTACCCTTTTCCGTATTTCTGCCCGCCCGGTCGGTCAGAAATTGCTTGTTGGGAAGTGTCCCAAACCCTCTATGAGAACGGAAAGGAGCGAAAAACCATGAACGGACGCAAAAGGACAATACAGGTCAAATTCTATGTGACAGAGGAAGAAAGGAAACTGATTGAGGAAAAAATGAAGCTCGTCCCCACAAGCAACATGGCGGCGTATCTGCGCAAGATCGCCATTGACGGGTACATTATCCAAGTAGACCACACGGACATAAAAGCAATGACAGCGGAGATACAGAAGATCGGGGTCAATGTCAATCAGATCGCACGTCGCGTAAACGCGACGGGAAACGCCTACAAAGAGGATATAGAGGAAATCAAGGGGGTGCTTGCGGAAATATGGCGGTTACAAAGATTAAGCCTGTTAAAAGCACTCTAAGCAAAGCCCTTGACTATATCGAAAACCCGGACAAGACGGACGAAAAAATGCTCATATCCTCTTTCGGGTGCAGCTATGAAACGGCAGATATTGAGTTTGGCTATACCCTCTCGCAAGCGCGGGATAAGGGCAACAACTTAGCCTTTCACTTGATACAGTCCTTTGCTCCGGGAGAAGTGGACTATCAGAAAGCCCATGAGATCGGGCGGCAGCTTGCCGACGCGGTAACAAGGGGGCAGCATGAATATGTACTCACGACGCACATTGACAAGGGGCATATCCATAATCACATTATTTTCTGCGCGGTCAACTTCGTAGATCATCACAAGTATGTTTCCAACAAACGGACATATTACGGCATACGGAACATGAGTGACAAGCTGTGCCGGGATAACGGGCTTTCCGTGGTCGTCCCCGGTAAGGGCAGCAAAGGAAAAAGCTATGCGGAGTACCAAGCGGAGAAAACCGGGACAAGCTGGAAAGGCAAGCTGAAAATCGCCGTGGACGCGCTCATTCCCCAAGTGTCCAGTTTTGAGGAATTATTGCAGCGGTTACAGGCGGCGGGCTATGAGGTCAAGCCCGGAAAATATGTGTCATGCCGCGCACCGGGGCAGGAACGATTTACCCGCCTAAAAACCCTCGGCGCGGACTATACAGAGGAAGCCATAAAAGAACGGATAGCGGGCAAGCGCACCCGTGCCGCCAAAGCTCCAAAGGCAGAGCGCAGGGGCGTTAATCTTCTCATTGACATTGAGAACAGTATCAAGGCGCAGCAGAGCCAGGGCTATGAACAGTGGGCGAAAATCCACAATCTGAAACAGGCGGCAAAGACTATGAATTTCCTCACGGAAAATAAGATTGAACAGTACGCCGATCTGCTCACCCGGATAGAGGAAATCACCACGGCAAGCGAACAGGCGGGGGACAGTCTAAAGGAAGTGGAAAATCGTCTTTCGGATATGGCGTTGCTGATTAAGAACGTCACTACCTACCAAAAGACAAAGCCCCTCTATGAAGCCTACCGCAAAGCCCGGAACAAGGAGAAATACCGGGCAGAGCATGAACGGGGTATTATCCTCCATGAAGCGGCGGCAAAGGCACTAAAGGCGGCGCAGATCGGCGGCAAACTCCCCAGCGTCCCCGCCCTCCAAGCGGAATATGAAAAGCTGCAAGGGCAGAAAGAAAGCCTTTATGCCGACTATGGCAAGCTGAAAAAACAGGTGCAGGAATATGACGTTATCAAGCGGAACATAGACAGCATTTTACAGACAGAAAAGCAGCCGGAACGGGAAAAAAGAAAGGAACGGGAATAATTATGAAAATTACAAACATTCAGACTTGTTACAGGATAACATTAGAAAATGGCAGCTATGGTATGGAAACCTATATTGATGTAGGCAGTAAACTTAAAATTACTTTTGATAACGGCGCAATACTTACAGGCTATATGGTGCGCGTGGAATATGGAGATTACCCCAAAGAAAATGATTTCTTCGTCATAAACGCAGGGAATGGTGAGTTTTACGGCGCAATGGTAGACAGAATAACGGATATAGAAGAATTGTCCGAATAAAAAGAAAGCCGGGACGCGGCAGCTATCAGACAGCCACCGCGCCCCGGTTTTCTCATGGGTGCAGAGATTGGATTGTGACGCAATAGAAAGGCATTTCCGGGGGTAAAGGTATAAATCCCTTGCCGCCTTATTTTCCCGCCCGGAAAGCCGCATAAATCAAGGTTTTTTTCGCCCCTATCGCGTCACATTCGCCCGTAGCTTCCTCATGCGCTCGGCGGTCTGTCTGCGGGTGATACGCTTCCGGCAGTCCGGGCAGTAGATCGCCCGGTTTGAGCTGGACGCAAAGGGCGCACCGCACACGCTACAACGGCGCATATCCCCCGTTTGGTAAATCTCGGCGTACAGCTCCTTATCTGCGGGCAGTACCGCAATGCGGAACCATTTACAGAGCAGGGAATAGGAAATAAGCTGCGGGCATACGCAATAGTCCCCGTCGTCAAGCAAGATACAGTTTCCGCTATCATAATTGCAGCACGTCCGGCGCACAAGGGCGTTGACTTTCCGGCTTTGGGGCGGCGTGAGCCGCTTGATCTCGCTCATACCTCGTCGGCGGGGTAAAGGGCAAGCCCCGCAAATTCCGCTTCGGTCATGCGCCCCACTTTGGCAAGGGTGCGGGCGGCAAAGTCCCGCATTTCCCCGTCCATAAAGGGCAGCGCGGCGTTCATAGCCAAGATAAGCCCCTCCTTGCTGTCTGTCATGTAGATATTCAAAAGGTTGGTTTCCTCCACTGTGAAATTGTTATATTTGTTCATGCTCATACCTCCAATCCGTGATTTTTTGTTTTTGCCGCCGTTTTCTTCGGGGCGGTTCTCTTTGCGTCCTGTGCAAGCTGCGCCCGGACAGAGGGGCGGGGCTTCCTTATCTGCCTGTCCCGGTTCTCGTCCTTGCCGATCAGCGCATATGTGCCGTAGCTGTTCTTGATCTGTGAGAAAGCAAGGGTCTTATAGGGCAGCATGGAGAAAAGGCGTTCCGTGTCCTTTGTGGAAGCAAGCCGCATAAAGGACGGGGACAGCTCCACCATGAAATGAGATTTGTCCGGGCTGTTGGGGGCAGACAGCTTTTTCATGTCTGCCACAATGCGCCGCGCTTCCCTCTCGATCATGCCCTCATGCAATGCGGCGATATGCTCCTTAAAATCCCCCGGTTTCAGCTTATCCCGGCTTTCCTTTTCCTCCCGTAACAAAAATTGCAGGGCTTCCGGGTCTTTGGGCTGTACCTCGAAGCGTTCAAACTTCCCAAGCTGGGGGTCGGGATAACCGTCAAAGCGTCGGTCTGCGGGCTGCTCCCGCGTCCCATGCTCATAAACCAGCGTCACCGTCCCGGCGGCAAGTGTATTGTCTTTGACGCGCTCATAGTGCTTTTCATAGTCCAGCTCATACAGGTTGCCCTTGATCTTCCCGCCCTCTGTCCCGGTCAGCTCCACGGCATACGCAAGGATAGGGTCACGGCTCTGCTCCTTGTAGTAACGCCATGTATTGTGCGGGGCGGTGTCGCTGATGAAAACGTCACGCTCCCGGAAACAGTATGTCCCGGACGGGCGGGAAAGCCACAAGAGGGTTTTATCCTCCTTGCTGGGGCTTGCCGCCTTTTCCGCAATGATCTGTTTATCAATATCAAAATCACTCTGATAAAATCCCGTGTTCTGTTTCAGAATGGCTTCAAGGGAAGCCAGCACGTCCACATTTTCAAATTTATTCAGTTTCCCCATAATCAGCTCCTTTCCAAGTCCTGTGACTTATTCCTTGCCTGTTTCTTCTGCGCCGCCCGTTCCTTGTCGGCTCTAAGCTGCGCCCGGATAGAGGGCTTCTTTTCCGGCTTTTTCCCCGGTTTTGTTTCCTTGCCCTGTTCCTTTTCCGCTTTCAGTGCGGCGGCATACTCGGCAAGGGAGATCTGTTCGCCGCTTCTCGCCTTTTCTTCCAGCTCGTCGGCGGTAGGGGTGGGCGTGTTGTTGATGATACCGTCAAAATTGTTGTCGTTCTGCTCGATAGCGTCCTCGACGTGCTTTAAGGGGTTTGTCTTTTCCGGCGGTTCCGCGGCGACTGCAAACGCCTGTGTCCCGTTCCCCATAATGAGATACTTCCCGTCCTCCGATGTATGGTGAAGCCCGTACCCGGCTTCTTTCATCTGCTCGACGGTCATATCGGTTACAGAAAAGCTCCCCCGTGGCGTTCTGATCTGCTCCCCGGTCATGCGGGTGTCGGGGGTAAGCTGCGGTGTCTGCTCCTGCAAAAACTCCGGCACTTCCTTATAGCCGAAACTGTCAACATAATGCGCCGTGTCCTCCCCGTTCTGATGAAGCACCACTATATCCGATACGGAAAGGCTGTGTCCCTTAAAATCTTTGGGGTGGTCGATATTGAAGCGGGTATAAATATCTTCAAGGGAAGTCCCCGGCGTAAGCTCTGCGGCATAGATCAGATTATAATTCGCCGCTTCCACGGAAAGCCCCGCCGCCTGTAAGCGGTCGTAAGGCTCAAAATGGTAGTCCCGCATACCGTCCCCGTCCTTTAGCTGGTAAATGGAAAAGGTGTCTTTGTCCGGCTCTTTTTTGTCGGCGGTCTGCTCCGGCGCGTCCTGTCCCGGCTCGGCGGCGGTCTGCGCTTCCTGTGCCTTTGCATAAAGGTCTTTCACGTCGCCCTGTGTCAGCTCCCCGGTTTCCAGCTTCCCCAAAAGCTCCCGGCACTTCTCCGGGGTTCCCGTGTAGAGAATATCCCCCAGCTTTGCCATGCCGTTATCCTGCGCCACATATTCCTGCAAGAGATAGCTGTTTTCCGGGCTGTCGCTGTATGGGTTCTGCCGCACCTTGTAAAAGGTTTCCGGCGTAGTGGGTTTCTCCGGCGCGTCTGCGGTTCCCGGCTCGGTGTCCTGCGGCTGCTCCGGGGCTGCGGCTTTTTCTGCGGCGGCTTCCTGCCTTGCCCGTTTCTGTAACTCGGTGGGGCGTTCCCCGGTAAGGGGCTGTATGCACTTGATACGGTCGGCGGCGTAGATCGCGTTGTCGTTTAGCTGCCGCTGCCATGCTTCCGCGCTGGGCGCATAGCGGAAGCCGTTCCCTTTGAGTTCCTCCCGTATCTCCTTATCCGGCTTTTCATCAAAGAAAATCTGCAAGCGGTTATCTGCTGTGTTGGCTTCCACACGTCCCCCGTCAAACTCCCAGCCCACATATCCAAGCTCTTTCCTGCGGGTGAGGGCGGTAATACGGTCTTTTAATCTGCGTATCTCCGCGTTGTTGTTGGATAGCTGGTAGCTCTCAAAGGGTTTCGGGTTCGCCCGGTAGCTGCCGGACATGGCTTCTTTCAGCTTTTCAATCTGCTCCGTGGATAAATGGGGGCAGCCGTCAAGGGTCTTATTCTTGCGGTAGTAGGCGTTGACCGCTTTCATGGTTTCCTGCGCCTGTTCCAGCTTTGCAAGTTTGCTTTCCAGCTTAGAAACAGCGTTGGGGTCGTCGGCACTGATACCGCCCATGCCCGTACTGCGGATTTTATCAAGCAAGCCCTGTATCTCCCGGTATTCCTCCATGTTCTTATCTGCGGCGGCGTTCTGCTTCTCCTTTTTACGGACAGGGAAATTGCTTCCCCCGGCAATCATAATGGACGGGACGCGGGCGGTGATCTCATAGCCCTTATTCATGTTCGCCGCCAGCTTCCGGGCGTAAGCGTCAAGCAGCCCGTCAATCTTTTCATGGAAAGAGGGGTCAACACGCTTTTTCTGCCTTGCGGCAATCTCGGCGGCTTCGCCTACATAGTGGCGGTATTCTGCCGTTGCGCTTCCGGGCTTGTAATCGGAAAAGCTGATTGCTTCCTTTGCGCGGCGGGCGGCGTTCTCGTTGATCGGGTAGTATGTAACCGTTGTTTCCGTCGGCTCCGGGGTGGAAGTCTGCGCCGCTTCGCTGGTGGTTGGCTCTGCCTGTTCCGGCATATCTGCCTTTTCAGAAACAGGGCTTTCCGGCTCCTGCGGCTTTTCCTGTGCTTCGGGTTCTCCCGGCTCCTGCGGTTCGGCGGTCTGCGCTGCTTCCGGCTCCGGCGCGGTGTAAGGCTCGTACCCGTTGGCGGCGTATTCCTCCACGGTCATTCCCGCGTCTGCCGCTTCCTGCGCGATTTCCTCCTTGACGTGTTCCTTGTAGGCGGCAAGCTCCACGTCAAAATGTTTGAGCTGGGGGACGGGCGGCAAACTGTATTCTCCTTGATTGATAAGCCCCCGGCACTCGGCAACATACACTTGCATGGCGGTATGGTAGGCGGTTTCCGTTGGGGTAAGATTTTCCCCGTTTTGCAGGGCTTCCCCGGCGATACGCTCCATTTCGGATAAGTTACAATGCAGTTTCAGATAGGGGATAAACTCATTCAGCAGCATTGCCCGGTGTTCCTTGTCGGCTTCCAGTGCTTCCTTGCCCTCGTTGCGCAAAAGGTAATTTTCCCATTCTTTATCGTTCAGATAATAGGTATGGTGCTGCTCGATATGCTCTATAAGGGAACCCTCCCCGTCGCCTAAATCCTGCCGCCCCTCGTAGTGGTCGGGTATGCCGTTCATCACATAATCAATGCGGAACTCCGTTTTATCATATCCGGGGCTTGCAAGGTTCGCTTCGTCAATGGCTTCGATAAGGGCATTGGCACGGGACAGGGGGAATGTGTCGCCCTCCCGTAGCTGGGGGCTTTCGCTCCAAAGGATTGTGACGGTCGGCTCTGCCGTAAGGTCGGGTGTCGGCTCTTTTTCCGCTTCCTGTGCTTTTGCGGCTTCCCGTTCTTTTTGCAGCTCCGCAAAGTGTCCGTCAATGCTGTTGATGATCTCGGCGGCGGTGGCGCGGATTGTTTCAAGGGAAATTTTCAGCTCCGCAAGCTCCCGCCCGCTGCTCCACCCGGCGACGTACCCAAAGGAATAGTCGGACGTGTCAAGCCCGTAGTGCTGGCATACCGTATAAGCGACACTTTCCGCCTGAACCTCACGGGTGCGGCGGTCGGGTCTGTCTGGCTGTTCCTCCTGCGGGGCGTTTAAGTCAATGTCGTGCAGCTTCGCATGGGCGATCTCATGGATAGCGGTCTTTAGGTTCTGAAGCTCGCTCATTCCCTCGTCTATGGCAATGCGTTTTTCCTCCAAGTGGTAGTAGCCGTGTGCTGTCCCCTCAATCTTCTCAAAGCCCATAGGAACGGGAGAGGTCTTGTCCAGCGCGGCGAAAAAATCCTCGTATTTTTCCACGTCCCCGGTCAGCTCATTTGCGGAAAGGCTGGGAAGCTCCCGCCCCTCGGTCTGCGACACGTCAAAAACGGCGACAACTTTATAAGCGGGGATTTGGATTTCCTTTGTTTCTGTGACGGGCTTCCCGTCCTTGCCTATTACTGTCTTTCCCGTCTGCGGGTCTTTCTTCTCTACCTCCTGCCGGATTTTGTACGGCGACGGGGCAAGTATGCGTATGCCCTTTTCCCCGCGCATTACGTTCCGTCCAAAGTTATTTTTCCATGCGCTAAATCCGGCGATAAGGGAAGCGTCGGGCTTCTGCATGGCGATCAGCAGCGTATTGTTGAAGCTGTAATTGTGGAATTTTGACATGACTTGCAGATATTCTTTGTAGCGTTCACTGTCAAATAATTCTGTAATTCCCTGCTCCAAGCGGTCTGTGATTTCTTTGAGCTTTTCAGCGGGTTTGTCGGCGGTAAGAATAATCGGGTTCACCGGGCGCGGCTGGGCTTCCGGCTGCGGCTCCTGCGGGGCGGCTTCCTGTTCCGGCGCGGTTTCGTCCTTTTCCAGTTTATCCGGGGCGGGACGTTCCGGCTCCGGGAAGCTCATAACCTTGTATTCTTTCGGTATGTCATTGTCCCGCCCTTTGTACCACTGTGAAAAGGTGTTGCCGTTGTTGTAGATATAGCCTTGATCGGTAAACTGTCCCCGGTCTTTCTGTACCGCGTCCCGCCCGTATTCCTCATACTTGAAATACTTCTTTGCTTCTTCGGGCAGCTCCAATTCGTCCAGCTCGTCAATGAGGTAATAGCCGTAGTCGGCTTCGGTTCGGACAGCAGGGTATATCCAGTAGCAGTCAAGGTTCTGCGCAAGGTTGATAAGGTCTTTCACGCTCCCGGCGTATTCCCCCAGCATTACCGCCGCCGTGAATTTATCCCTGTCCTCGTCGCTTTGCATTTCTAAGAGCTTGCCTAAATAATTCAGCTCGTCAATGGTGCTGCCCTGTATCACGGAAAGCGGCACGTCAAAGGGGTATTGCTCGGTGTCGGAAAATCCATTGATGAAAAAATCCTGCGGGTTGTCTGCGGTAATGCCGACGCTTCTCATAGCGGCGTGAAGCTGCTCCGTAGTGGTCGGCATGGAAAGCCACTCGCCGCCCGGTTTCCCGGTTTCAAAGCGGGTGCGGCTGTCGATTAGGATTGAAAATGTTTCGCTCATTTGCTTGCTCCTTTCTTCGTTCATCATGCGGTGCATAAGCTCGAAATCGTTTATGCTCATGCTTCCGTCAAATACATAGGGGTTAAAGTCCTCCCCGTCCCGGTAGGGCTTTTCCGAAAAGGGAAGCCCTGCGGCGTGGGCGGCGGCTCTTGCTTCCTCCAACAGCTCCGGGGGTAAGGTGTCGTCGTGGGCTTCGATAAAGTCAGCCACGTTGTTATAGCCGTTCTCATAGTGGCGGCGTACCCCGGCGGTCAGCTCCGCAAGGTTCATGTCCTCGCCCAAATAACCGCAATAGTAGCCGTTTAGGACAACGGCGGCGGGGTCTTTTTCCTGTATCTCCCGCAAGCGTCCCCTGTCCTCCGGGGTGAGGGTGTCGTCCGTTTCAAGGTAGATATAATCGCTGTGCCATGAACGTCCCTCCCGCCAAAACGCTACCCATGCAATCCCCGCTTGCAGTTCGTCTTGATAGTCCTTTACGGCTTCCCGTAAACCTGCCATAGCTTCATTCCTCCTTTCCGTTGGGGCAGAAAAAGGGCGCGGCGTTCCGGCTCCCATGTCCGTCCTACACCGCGCCCGCGCTTTCTGCCAAAGTTTTTTATTTTTTCAAAGAGGGTAAAACCCTCTAAAGATACAGAGGGTTTGGGACACTTCCCAACAAGCAAAATCCCCGTCCGGCGCGTCAGCGTCGAAAGGGGATTTACGGAAAAGGGTACTCTTTTCCTATGCTTGCTACGGAACTTATTTTTTCTTCGGTAGCTCAATCTTGTAGTTGACATACTTCCCGCCCGTATCAGCTAAAACAACGGTTCCGTCGTAGGTTTTGCCTGTTTTCGGGGAATACAAGCCCTTGACATTTGCCTTGCCGGATTTTAAGAGGGCGGCGGCAATCTTCGGGGTAAAGGTGACTTTCCTTTCCTCAAAGAAACGGTCGTTTTTCCACATGGTAAAGGTGCAATCCCGGTTAGAACAATAGTAATTCTTTTTGCCCTCCCGGACAGGACAGCCGCACCGGGGGCATTTCCCGATAGAGGGCTTTTCCTCCCCGCCCGTGAAAGCTGCCTTGCTCTTGTCGGCGGTGGCGTTCTCCTTTACCAGCTCCCGCGCCATAGCTTCAATGCGCTGCATAAACTCCCCAGCGTCGGCGGCTCCCTTTGCGATTTGCGTCAGATTATTTTCCCATTCGGCGGTAAGCTGCGGGGAAGTCAGCATATCCGGCAGGACAGACACAAGGGCGGCTCCGTTCTGCGTGGGGATAAGCTGCTTTCCCTTGCGTTCCGCAAAGCCGGACTTCACCAGTTTTTCAATGACGGCGGCGCGGGTGGCGGGAGTGCCAAGCCCCCGGCGTTCCGCGTCCGGGTCGGTATCCCCGTTCCCGGCGCGTTCCATTGCCGACAAGAGGGTTGCTTCGCTGTGGGGTTTCGGCGGCGTTGTGAAATGCTCTGTCACCTTTACCGTAGGGCTTGTAAAGGTCTGTCCCTCGGAAAGCTCCGGCAGGGTGTTTTCTTCCTTCATATCCTCCGGGTCGGGCTTGCCCTTTAAGGTCGCCCGGTAGCGGCGTTCAAGGTCTTTCCAGCCGCCCGCAAGCACTGTCTTTCCCCGTGCCGTAAACTCCGTACCGGCGCATGAGAAAACCGCCGTGACCGCTTCAAAGATATGCGGCTCGGCGGCAGCGAAAATAAGACGCGCCCCGGCAAGGGTGAGGATATTCCGTTCACTTTCCGGCAGGGCGGCAGGGTCGGTCTTTGCAAGCTCCATAGTGGGGATAATGGCGTGGTGGTCTGAAACTTTGCTGCTGTCAAGCGTCCGGGAAACGTCGGGGGTAAACTCCGCGCCCTCCATAAAAGGCAGCTTGCCGGACAGCATGGTAACAGTCTTTGCCGCCGTTTCCCCCATGTCGTCGGTCAGAAATGCGCTGTCTGTCCGGGGATAGGTAAGCAGCCGTTTTTCATATAAGGTCTGTGCAAGGTCAAGGGTCTGTTTCGCCGTGTAGCCGTAGATTTTATTAGCTTCCCTCTGTAAAGAAGTGAGGTCAAAGAGCTTCGGCGGGGCGGCGGTCTTTTTCTCTTTAGTGAGGGAAACACATACCGCCGTTTCCGCTTCACAAGCCGCTTTCAGTGTATCGGCTCCCGGTTTATCCGAAATCCTTTCGCTGGCGGCTTCCGCGCCGGATAAGGCAAGGCTCACATGGTAGTATTTTTCTTTCTTGAAATGGGAGATTGCTTCGCCCCGGTCAACCAGCATTTTCAGTGTGGGGGTCTGCACCCGCCCCACGTTCAAGGTCTTATGATACAGGCAGGAGAAAAGGCGCGTCGCATTGATACCGATAATCCAGTCAGCCTTTGCCCTGCACAATGCGGAAGCATAGAGCGCGTCATAGTCCCGCCCGTCTTTAAGGTCTGCAAAGCCCGCCTTGATCGTCGCGTCCTCCATTGAGGAAATCCACAAGCGGCGCATAGGCTTGTTGCATTTTGCCACGCCGTACACAAAGCGGAAAATCAATTCCCCCTCGCGCCCAGCGTCGCAGGCGTTCACCACTTCGGAAACGTCGGCGCGGTGCATAAGCTCTTTTAATATCTTGAACTGCTTCTCTTTGTCGGCGGCAACGGTGTACTGCCATTCCTCCGGCAGAATGGGTAAGCTCTCATAGCTCCATTTTTTATACTGCTCCCCGTAGGCGGCAGCGTCCGCAAGCTCCACCAAATGACCGACACACCAAGAAATGAGGTAGCCCCCGCCCTCGATATATCCGTCTTTTTTTTCTTTTACCCCAAGCGCGGCGGCGATACTTGCCGCGACGCTGGGCTTTTCTGCAATGACTAATCTATGTGAAGTCAATAAAAATTCCTCCTTTCATTTTCCCGTGTTTTTCTTTTCCGTCAGCTTTCTGATACAGTACCCCACGCAGGGCGGCTCCCGGTTGTAGGGACAGCCCTTGCAGCGCGGGGGAATGGAAGCGGGCGGCGGTTTCCCACGCCGCCCGTCGCCCGGTTTCTGTATCATCATTCTTTCTAAGGGGTTGTCGGTGAACAGGGTCATGCTTCCTCGTCCTCCGTTCCCCCGTCGTCGTCGGGTTCCGGCTCGTCCTCGTCGTAATCGTCAAAATCGAAATCGTCAAGGTCAGTGCCGCCCTTTACGTCCTGCTTCGGCTTCATAACCTTAAAGTAGTAGAACGCACCGCCGCCCCCGGCAATGGCGACGATCAGAAAGAGCAGCAGCCCGCCCGTGCCTGTTTTCTTCTCCTTTGGTTCCTCCGGCTCGCCTTGTTCCGGCTCCGCTTCCTTGCCGCTGCAAGCGGTCATGTTGTCCTTGCAGACGGGGCAGCTCACATTTACTTTCCCGGCTTCGCATTTCTCCGTACAGTTGCAGACTGCGGGCGGCTCCGTGGTGGTGTTCCCGTCCTCCATGAGTGCCATGAGGTCGGCTTCGTCCACTTGATTGAGGAAATGCACGGTGTTCTCGCCCTCGTCGTCCCGGTCAATGAGGATATAAAAATAATTGCCGTTTTTGGTCGTCACGGTGATAAGCTGCTTGTTGCCGCCGAAATCGTCAACCAGCGTCGCGTTCCCGTCCGGGGTGAGGGGTTCTTCCTTTTCGGGTTCCTCGTAGACAACGCCGCTGTCGTCGGTCGCGTCGTCCTGTCCCTCCGGGGTCTGCGCGTAGGCGGTGACGGAAAAGCCGCCCATGAGGATAAGGGCGGCGCAAAGGGTCAAAAGCATTTTAAGGGTTTTCTTATTCTTCATCTTCGTTTTCCTCCTGTTCGTCGTTGTCTGCGCCGTAAGAAGCGGGCGCGGGGGTCATGCCGGGGATTGCCCCGTTTTGCAGCATGGCGGTAAGCTCCTGCGGGGAAAGCCGCATAGAGCGCACAAGCTGGACGATCTGCAAATTCTCCGCTTCGGTTTTCTGCGCTTCCAGCCCTTTGAGCTTGTTCTGATACTCGGTGATCTTCTCGCGGGTCTTTTCAATCTCCCGGTTGATACGGTCAATCTTGTTTGCTGCCATAGTGTAAAACTCCTTTCATAGTCAAAAATGTGTTCAGTTCCAATTCATCAAGCCGTACCCTTTGATACAGCCATAGTCAAGGGGGTAGCTTTTTATCTTGCAAGCGTCGCCGGAATTGCCCTCGACGGTGTAAACGCGCTGCCCGTCCGTGCCGATTACAAGCCCCACATGGTCTGCGCTCCCGTCCCCGTCCCAGTCAAAAAAGATCGCGTCGCCGGGGGCGATATTCTCATAGCCCCTCGCGCCCCATTGCCCCCGTGACTGGAACCACGGTACGCCCTGTGACTGGCACGCGGCAAAGCGCGGCTCGCTTTTCCCGGCTTGATTGTAGCACCATGAAACGAAACAGGCGCACCATTCCACGCGGCTGTTGAAGCCGTACCAGCTCCAATAGGGCTGTCCCCCTACATTGCCTACCTGTGACTTTGCCCGGTCTACCACGGCGGTATTTCCGGGGCGTGTGCCGTTTACAAGCTGCACCCCGCTTAAATCCTCCGACGGGTTCCCGTCCGGGGAACCGCCGCCGAAAATAAGGGGCTTGTTTCCGCTGGTTTCCAAGTACACCCGGAACATTTCAAGCTGCTCCGGGGTAAGCAGTCCCGGCGCAAGCTCGGATATGGGCTTGTTCTCCAGCTTGATATTGAGGATAAAATACTCATAGGGGACTTCCTCGGTGGTGGTTTCCCCGGTGTCCGGGTCTGTGCTTGTTTCTGTGCGGTAACGTATTTCCACTTCCTCCGTCAGAGTGAGGGTATATTGAAGTTCAAAGATACGCTGTATTTCTGCCTGTGCGGTCGCCGGGGTGTAGGTCTGTAAAAGCGCGGTCAGATAGGACGCTAATTCATGGGGGTTATGCCCGATACTGTCAAGGTCATAGCGGTACTCGTCATAGCCGGGATTGTCGCGCTCGATATTGTCAATCCTGCGCTGCAAGTCCGTTTCCAGTGCCGCATAGTTATTTTCCACGGCGACTAAATCCGCGTCCTCCGACGTGTAGGAAGTCCCGACAATGCCGTTAATCATGCCGGAAAACATAGCTCCACAAGAAGATAATGCGGAAGAAATCATAATGAAAAGCAGCAGCGCACCTATGGCGATACATACGCCCGCCGGGTGTCGCCCCACAAATGCGATTGCCTTTTTGGTTCCCTCGGCGGTCTTTTTGGCGGCTTTTCTTGTGTTCTCCGCTGCGTTCTTGACAGACTTTGCGCCCTGTGCCTTGACAGTCTTTGCATACTGCTTTTTAATGCGCTGCTTCTGCATATACCGGGAGAACGGATTTGACGCTGCGATCTGCGGGTTGTCATGGAGTGCCTTTTGGTAGAGATAGTTGGCGTTTGCTTTCTGCGCCGCCTTTTCAGCCTTTGCCGCCGCCCGGTAGGGTTTGAGCTTGTGGCTGCGGTAGCCCTCCTTGACTTTCCGCGCCCCGTACTTCGCGGCTTTTTCGGCGGTTTCCTCGGATTTGTGCGCACCCTCCACGCCGGAATTGTCCTTTTCCACGGAATGTACCTTGTTATGGACGAAAATACCCGCTTCCTGCGCGGGGCGGGATAACGGGTTTTTATGTGCCTTGCCGTAGTTCTGCGGCTTTTCCCGTTCCTCAAAACGTAGGCGGGTCTTGCCTTTCCCGGTGGCTTCGTCAAAGGTTCGCTCCCCCACAAGTTTCTTTTCCTTTGGGATTTTCCCCCTTGCTTCGTCCAGCCTGTCAGCGGCTTTGTCGGATTTCTTGATATACTTTTCAAGCTCCGGCGTTGCCCGTTCTTCCTCGGTGAATTGCAGCCGGGAAGTGTGGGCGCGGCTTTCGGCTTCTGCCTGTGCTTTCCGTGCCGCCTTTTTGCTGGCTCTCCGGGTGTGCGCCCCGTCGATATGCTCTAAGACGCGCTCGGCGGTTCCCGTGTCCTGTGCGGCTTCCGTCCCCGGCGCATGGGGCAGGGGCGGCGCATTGGGGGATATGTCCGGCGCGGGATTGCCCGGTATGGGCTGCGCTGCCTGTGCGTCTTGTGCTGCCTGTTGCTCCGGCGTTTTCAGTAAGGCAGCTTCCCGCGCCCGTTTGCTGATACGCTTTTGTTTCCCTGTCGCCGCGTTTACCTCGATAGCCCCGTCGCGGCTCATTTTCTGCGTGATCTTGTCACGGGCTTTGTACTGCTTCATGGTGGTTCACCTCCAAACTGCGCCCCCAAGAGGGCGCAAGGCTGATAAAATAATCTGCGGGTTACGCGCCGCCCACTTCCTCCGGCTTTGTCGTCATAACACGGTACAGCTCGGTATCTTTCGGAAAACGGTCTACAAAGGGCAGAATGACATTTCCATAAAATAAAAGCCCCTCGCCCGCTTCGGAATGGGTGACGTAGCTCATTTGCTGCGGGGAAATATTAAGCTGCTTCGCAAGGATAGCCCGGTCGCCCGCCGCTTGATTGAGCATGAGGACAAAATCGCTGTTCTCAAAGATATTTTCCACTTCCCGGCTTGCCAAAAGGTCTTTCACGTTCTGCGTAATGGCTGTGGGTATGCCGCCCCACTTTCTGAAACGCTTCCAAATTTCGACGCTGTAAGCGGCGGTCTGTTCGTCTTTCAGTAACAGGTGAAATTCGTCCATAAAATACCGCGTGGACTTCTTCGCTGCCCGGTTCACGGTGACACGGTTCCACACTTGATCCTGCACAATCAGCATACCTAACTTTTTGAGCTGCTTTCCAAGCTGTTTAATGTCAAAGCAGACAAGGCGGTTGTTAAGCTCTACATTTGTCCTGTGGTTAAATACGTTAAGGCTCCCGGAAACGTAAAGCTCCAATGCCGCCGCGATACGCGCCGCTTCCGGCTCCGGCTGCTTCAAAAGCTCGTCGTAAAGGTCGCCCAAAATCGGCATTTTTGCCGGGTCGGGGGCTGCAAGGAAAGGACGGTACACGTTCCTAACAGCGCGGTCAATGACGGTCTTATCCACGGGCTGCAAGCCCTCCTTGCCGCCGACGATCAGCTCACAAAGGGAGAGGATAAAATCGCTTTTCAGCGCAAGCGGGTTGTCGTCCTCGGAATAGTTGAGGTTTATATCCATAGGGTTGACGTAGTGCGGGCTGGTGGGAGAAAGCCTTATCACCTGTCCCTGTAATCTTTGCACAAGGGGGTAATACTCGGCTTCGGGATCGCAGATAATAATGTCGTCGTCCGTAATGAGGAAAGCGTTTGTCATTTCCCGCTTCGCCGCAAAGGATTTCCCGCTTCCCGGCGTTCCCAAGATTAAGCCGTTGGGGTTTTTAAGCTGCTTGCGGTCGCATAAGATCATGTTGTTACTAAGGGCATTTAAGCCATAGTAAAGGCTTGCGCCCCTCTGAAAAAGCTCCTGCGTGATAAAGGGGATAAAGATTGCCGTGCTGGAAGTCGTCAAGCCCCGCTGTATGGGGATAAGGTTCTCACCGATAGGGACGCTTGACATCAGCCCCGCTTCCTGCTGGTAGTCCAGCCGGGTGAGGGCGCAGTTATATTTCTGTGCAATCCCCGCCGCCGCGAAAATGTCATTTTCCAGCTTTCTTTTTGTGTCCGCCATGTTCACCACAAGGAAAGTCAAGAGGAACATTCTTTCATTGCGGCTCTGTAAATCCTGCAAGAGATTTTTCGCTTCGCCGCCAAACGTGGCAAGGTCGGACGGGATTATATCCATGTCGTACCCTGCGCGGACGGCTTTCTTCTGTTCCTCGATCTTCATTTTGTCAAGGTCGGTGATTTTCCTCTTGACGGTCTTGATTGCTTCCGTCTGGTCGATACTGTGGATATGCAGGTTTACGATCACACCCGTTTCAAGGTCTAACATATCCGCTAAAATGCGGTCGTTTAACTCCGGCGCAAGTATCTGTAAGAACGACACCGCGCCAATCTTTTTCCCCATGCGGAAATACCGCCCCTCGCCAAAACGGAATGAGGGCGGGGCGATAAAGTCCTTTGTGGTAAGCCCGGACGGGGCAAGCCATGAAAAATCAAATTGAAACGGCTCCCCCTCCGGGTGGAATACCCCGTGCATGGTCTGTAACCGTTCATAACCTGTCTGCGGTCGGGCAGATACCCCCAGCACCTTGAAATTGTTCAGTATGTCCGTTTCGATACGGGAAAGCCGGGATTTTGCCGCGCTCATGTTGTCCGCTTCAATACTGAACGTGATATATTTGTGCTTCACAAGCCCGTTATTCCCTTTGGAAAGCTGGCTTTTCAGCATATCCCCGTACTCCGTGCGGATAGAGTTGAAAGCGTCCTCCTGTGCCGGAATGTTGATTGCTTTTTCCGCTTCCTCCCGTTTAGTCCCTTGATTGATGAAAGAGAGCTGCACCGAAACGGAAGCGTCAAAATAGTTGAGGAAGTCACACCAGTTTTCAAAAATGGCGGTCTTGTCGTCTGCCTGTGCAAGCTGGTAGTTTATATCCTCGTAGACAATGCTCTTGCTGTATTTCTTTTCCGTTATCCGGCATATCCCGTCCGGGTACAGGTTGATGTAGGGGATTGTCTGCTGGGCGGTGTGCGCCTTTCCGTCCCCCTTTGCCTGTCTGATTGCGGCGGCGATCTGCTTCTTCTCGCTGCGGGTCAGTTTCCGCTTCGCCTTAGTTCCGGGGCTTTTTCCCGGTGCGCCGCCTTTGGTTGGTTCCTTTGACAATCGCTGATACCTCCTTTTCCAGTTTCCGCTGTCTTTCCAAGACAGCGTATAGATTTTGTGTCTGATAGGGTCGCTCCTTTGGTCGGACAAATTTTGTCTGTATGATGTTTTTCACCACGGTTTCAAGGGGCTGTCCGTGCTTCTCGTACATTGCCATGAGGAAGCAGGGGAGCATGACGACGATCATCACAAATGCCGCCGCGCTGGTTCCCGCGCTGTCCTTTAGCAAGAAAAAAAGCGGCAAGCCTGTAATGAGTGCTGCCGCGAAACAAACGATCTGCCGCTTCGTGAGGTTGAAAGCGACTTTTGTTTTTATCTTTGATAAATCCTTTGGTACGGGTACATACGCCATACCGAAAACCTCCTTTCCGTCAAAGCTCTATGCTGTTCTTTGTTTCATTCCCCCATGTGTCCCAGCCCGCTGTTTCCTGCCTTGCGAAAAGCTCTATCCGGGGAATGTCGCCCATAAGGGCAATGATTTTTTCCCGCGTTATGTCCGGCTTTTTGCTGTGCTGCTCTATGGGGGAGATAATGAATTGATGAATACCCGCCGATTTTCTCTTTGGGTGTCCCCGTGTGGCAAACAGGCAGAGTTCCGCGTTTCCCCGCGTCCAAAATCCCAAGCCGTAAAACCATGTGTAGGACTTTTTGTTGAGTTTCAGCCATACAAAGGCGGCGGTCTTAAAGGAAAAGCCCCAAGCCTTGATAAGCCGCAGGGCTTCGGGAAGCTGGGGGAATGTCGCCCACAAGAAAAGTGCGCTGTCCTCTGCCGCAAGGTCAGCCACGGGAAGCGCGCAAAGTTCCTCTATGCTCATGGTTGGGTAGTGGTGTTCTGCCGCGCCGGAAAGCCGCTTCTGTGCGTACTTCCACGGGGGATCGGCGTAGATTATGCCGTATTTCTTTTCAATGGTGTTTCGTCCCTCCTTTCTGTGTGCTTCCTGTAATCCCCATAAAGGGTAATCAAGGCAAAGGTCAATCTTTGCCCTTTGCCTGTCCCTATTCTATGGGTTTTCCCGCGTCAAGGTCGGGTCGTATTTTCGCCGCTTCGCTCTGAAAATCTCCACCCTATCCTTGACACGCCTTTAGTGTGCCGCGAAAATTGACTTTGCAAGTGCGCCGGATTTGAACAGGGAAAAGCAGAGGATCACCGTGTAAGCAGCAAGGGAGAATATCGCACTGTGTAGGTTGTCTGCCACTGTTATGTTGTTCACCAGCACCGCGTAAATGCCGACGCACACCATAATGAGGAAGCCTTGAAAGCCGATAGCGAACAGGGCTTTTAAGTAGTTGTTGCCGATCTGCCCCCACTCTTTATTTGTCATTGTTGCAAATGGGATAGGCGACACGGAACAGTAAAGGTAAATTTCTATCATTCTGCCGTAGAGGACAACGGTTATCAGTACGGACATGATTTTCATGCAAAGGCTCACAAGGCTTGTTTCCATAACCAGCAATAAAAGTTCGGGGATTTCCATTGCGTCAAGCCCCTCCTGCATGGAAGCAAGGGCGGCGGCAACGTCAATTTCTGTGCTGCCGCTTATCACCCCCGCCGCGCCGGAAACGACGTGCTGCGCAACGTCAAAGACTGCCATAGTAATATCAAAGGTGTGGGTGACAAGGTACACCGCCACCCACGCCTTGAAAAACCACTTGAAAAACATAAATGTGTCAACGTCGTGCATATTGTTCTTTTCCGTTACCATGCTGATTAACTCCACGCATAGGACGTAGGTAATGACAAGCCCCGCAATGGGGACTATGACATTCTCTGATAACGTGCGTATCATGCTGAAAATGCCCGCGTTCCAGCCCTGCGGGGTCTGTCCTACCTCTGTGGCAATCGTGCCGACTTTCTCGTTTACGTCCCCGAACATAGTTGACAGGTTCCCGTTAATGGCTCCTATGAGGATTTCCTTTATCCATTCCGTGATCGCGTCAAGTATGCTCTGCATAGGCTCTTACCCGCGCTTTTTAACCGAACAGCCCGGAAAGCAGGGGTACAAGGGTCATGCCGATCAGGGCAACGCCGCCGCCCGCCATAAGCTGTTTCATACCCTGTGATTTCGCGCCCGGATTGTCGTTGCCGTAACCCTCCATGAGATTGATAACGCCCCAAATGCCAAGTCCGGCTCCAAGTGCCACAACAAGGGTCTGCAAAACGTCTACTGCTGAATTAAAAAATGCCATGTAAAATCCTTTCTGCCGCGTCTGCGGCTGTCCGGCAAGCGGACAAAAGGCGGTCAGCGTATGGTCGCCGCCGCATAAAAAAACCGCCCTGTGCTAAAGGCGGTGTCCCCACGCCGCGTAAGTCCTGCGGCGCGGCGGTATTCAGTTGTAAGGGTTTGGGCGGTGTGTCCCCCGGTAGGGGCGCGTACCATGTAGCCCGTGTTTACGTTCTTGATTTCCGATCAGCTCCTTAAAAATATTTTTTATGAATGACAGGTAGGAAAGGTTTTTTTCCGTAGTCGTCGGCGGTGTGGGAATGTGGGTAACTGGCTGCTCTTTTGGGGCTGTGGGAAACGCTGTTTGCAGGACGTGGGAAAGCCGCACTCTGGCTTTTCCATGTGCTGTGAATGGCGTTTTCCATAGCCCCATAGCCTGTTATCCACATTTCCACGGCGCAAGGGGCGCGTATCTCACGCCCGGTTTTTCTGTTCTTAACTGCAATCCCTCCTTTCTCCCTGCTGGTGGGTCAGCTCCATGTGCCGGATATAGCTTTCTGTCCCCTTAATAGCAGCGTCAACCGCCCCGGCTATAAGTAGCTGCCACTTCATAACCTCCCGTATCTCCATTTCTTTACTGATACCTTTATTCATGGTCTGCGTCCTCCTGTAAATGCGCCCGGTTCTTCTCGTAGAGCCGTTCACAATCCTTGATAAATTTCCGCAGGGCGGCTTCCCGCCGCTGTTCCTCCCGGATTTTCGGGTTGACAAGCAGGGTGAACCGCCGCCTGTCAGTTCCGGGGTGTTCACTCATGGATTGTGTCCTCCTGTAAGCCCTCCCCGTCAATCTCGTAGTAGTCAAATTCTTCCTCCGGCTTCACAATGGCGGGGCGGCGTTTGATGTGCTTTTCCATGTCAAAGGCGTTTTTCGGGTCTGCGTCGGACAGGTACTTGTATTTCGGGTGTTTTGTGATGTCAAATTTATCCGAAAAGAACGGGCGCACCCCGCGCACCTGTAAAATACACTTGCCCCCGTCCATAACGGCGATCTCGTCCTGTGTCATAAGCTCTTTCCCCAGCTTTTGATAGTTCAGCCCGTGGGAAAGCTCCCGTCCCCGCGTTTCAGAGGTGTTAAAGCTGTCTATGGTTTCCTTGCCTAAAAGTTCCGACATTTCTTTAAGCGTCGTTTTCTCCTTGCCGCCCAAGAAAAGGGTCGTGTCGCAGTTCCCCGTGATCGTGTCGGCGTTGTCCTTGTAGATTGCTTTTAGCTGGCTCTGTGACTGCAAGATGATGGAAGCGGATATTTCCCGGCTCCTTATGGTGGCGATCAGCTTTTCAAACTTCGGTATCTGCCCGATATTGGCAAATTCATCAAGCAAGCACCTTACATGGACGGGAAGCCGCCCGCCGTATTCATCATCTGCTTTATCGCAAAGCAAGTTGAATAGCTGTGTGTAGAGAATACTCACGACAAAGTTAAAGGTGTCGTCGGTGTCGCTGATAATGACAAACAGGGCGGTCTTTCTGTCCCCCAGCGTGTCAAGCTCCATTTCGTCCGTTTCCATAAGCTCCCGCAGCTCCCGTATGTCAAATGGCGCAAGCCGCGCACCGCAGGAAATGAGGATAGAGCTTCGCGTCTTGCCCGCCGATAACAGGAATTTCTTGTACTGCCGGACAGCGAAATGCTCCGGGTCTTTTTCTTCCAGCCGTTCAAACATGAGGTCAACCGGGCTTTGAAATTCCGGGTCGTCCTCGCGGGCTTCGCTGGCGTTTATCATTTCAAGCAGCGTCGTGAAATTCTTTTCTTCCTCCGGGGCTTCATAGTGGATATAGCCGATAAGGGCGCAGTAAAAAAGCCGTTCCGACTTTACCCAAAAATCCTCCCCGGATTTCTCCCCGTCGCCTTTGGTGTTGGCGATTATGGTATTTACCAGCTTCAAAATGTCTTTCTCGCTCCGCAGATAGGCAAAGGGATTGTAGCGCATGGACTTTTTGAAATTGATTGTGTTCAGCACTTTTATCCGATAGCCGCCCCGCTGTAAGAGCTTCCCGCACTCGATTAAGACAGTGCCTTTCGGGTCTGTGACAACATAGCTGCTGTGCATTTGCATAAGCGACGGTTTGACGAAAAACCTTGTCTTGCCGCTGCCGGAACCGCCGATCACAAGGATATTTTTGTTTCTTGCATATTTCGGCTGCTTCGGGCGGCTGTTCATGGTGAGCCGTTCCGTCTGTGTCAATGGGATATTGTTCTCAAATACCGGGTCTGTGTACGGCTTTATATCGTCGGCGGTTCCCCAACGCGCGGAACCGTACTCAATGCCTTTGCGGTATTTCTTCGCGTTCTTGCCTTT
>CAJTKM010000025.1 GCA_910576545.1 Lachnospiraceae bacterium | reverse complement strand
ATTACTTCACATACATGCAACAACAAATCTGTATTGATGGAGCGCCGTGTGCGGTGAAAGTCGCATGCACGGTGCGAAGCGGGGGAAAATCCGCTCTGACTGCTGAACATCATCGGTTCAGTAAAAGCGGCGGATTACCTATCGCTATAGCAACGGCAGCATTACGATTGCAGGGCTGGAAAAAGGCAGCTACATCATCGAGGAAATCAAAGCCCCTGACGGGTATGTTTTAGAAGAACAATCAAGGACGATTGCCATTGATTACGGCAAGACATACACCGTGGAATTTACCAACCGAAAAATGACTTCCCTCGTCATTAAAAAGGTAGATGATGTATCAGGTGCGCCGCTTGCGGGCGCAAAGTTTTTCGTGGAAAAGCAGAACGGCGAGCACGTAGGCGAGTACACAACAGATAAGACCGGGACGATTTTAATCCCCACCCTTTCCCCGGATTGGTACGTAATCCGCGAAACCAAAGCCCCGGAGGGCTACATTTTGGACGAAACGCCGAAAACGGTAGAGGTCAAAACCAACGTGCCGACTACGGTGACATTCAGCAATAAGCCTTTGTCCGGCATTAAAATCATTAAAACCGATTCGGAAACGAAAGCCCCTTTGCAGGGCGTGACCTTTGCTGTGGCAAAGATGAACGGTGAGAAAATCGGCAATTTCAAGACGGATAAGGATGGCATGGTTTATATTTCCAATCTGGCAGACGGTTATTATACGGTAACGGAAACAGAGGGGCTTGAGGGCTACCACTGGGACAAGGCACCCAAAACCGTCGAGGTGAAATCCGGCAAACAGACAATCCTTGAGGTTGAGAACACGCCCGCGTCTTCCCTGCTTATCGTCAAGACAGACATGGAAACCGGAAAGCCTTTGGCAGACGTTTCTTTCGACATCGCGAAGCAGAACGGCGAAAAAATCGGCACATTTACGACAGACCAAAATGGCAGGATTATCGTGGACTTGCCGGAGGGGAAATACACCGTCGTGGAAACTGCCGCGCGGGAATCCTACGAGCTGGACGCAAAAGTGCATGAGGTGGAAATCAAGGCGGGCGGGCAGGCTGTCCTGCGTGTGCAGAACAAGCCGCTGAGCGGGCTGCGCCTGAAAAAGATTGACGCTGTGACAGGCGAGCCGATTTATAATGTAGAGTTTATGGTTTTTGACAAAAACAACAAAGTCGTCGGGACGTTTTATACGGACGACCGCGGGCTGATTGATTTTTCTTCCATACTGACCGAGGGGCGTTATACCATACGCGAAACGCGCTGCCAGGAGGGATATTACCCGGACAACAAGCCGCGGACGGTGGAGCTTGTCACGGGGAAGGTGACGGAAATCGTCTGGAAGAACCAGCCGCAGGCGGGGCAGATACAGGTGACGAAGCTCTCCGCCGATGACAACGAGGTAAACGGGCTCCCGGCAGGCACGCCGCTGGCGGGCGCGATTTTCGAGGTGCGCAGCTACAAATCCGGCAACCTTGTTGACCGTTTCATCACAGGCGCGGACGGGCGCGGTGTTTCCAAGTCGCTGCCGCTGGGGCGGTACATCGTGAAGGAGGTGCAAAGCCCGACATATTACCAGCTGAACACGCAGGAAATGGATATCACGATTGAATTTGCGACGCAGATTATCAAGCTGGAATTTTCCAACAAAAGCGCGAATACAGGCGTAAGTATCAAGAAGACAGGAAATGTCGAGGCGATGCCGGGCGATACGATCCGGTACGACATCAGGACGGTGCGCAACACATCGACTGTACCGCTGACGGATTTCTTCTGGCGGGACGTGCTGCCGACGGACGCGGTGCGGCTGAACAAAATCGTAACGGGGACATACAACCAATCGGTGAAATACAAGATACTTGCGACGACGAACAAGGGGAAACAGCTGATTGTGGCGGATAATCTGAGCACGCTGCAAAACAACGTCATTGACTGCTCGAATGCCAGCCTTGGGTTATACAGCGACGAATACGTAACGACGTTTACGCTGATATTCGGGAATGTGAAGGCGGGCTTTGTTTCTGTGGAGCAGCCGCAGGTATTTGTGACGGTGTTAAAGAACCTGCCCGGCGGGTACCAGTTTGCGAACAAGGCGGACATTGGCGGCAGGTACGGCAACGAATGGGTAGTCGGCAACTCGACGTGGCTGACGACCATCTACCGCGCGACCGCGAACCGTCTGCCCAAGACAGGATATTAAAGACGAAAGACCTTAGAACCTTGGGGCGCTGCCCCAAACCCCGCAAGCCCTTTGAAAAGGGCTTGACCCCAAACTTTACTGCGGAAAACTGCGTTTTCCGAAAGGCATAAACTTTTTACATCCTCCATCGCATGAAATGCGATGGCAAACGGGTCAAGGGACAACGTCCCTTGCAGGGGTGTTGGGGACAGCGTCCCCAAGGTCTTTTACGGAGGTGGAGAATGAAAAAAGCATATAAAATAGGTTTCATAGCGGCAGCGCTGGCGCTGTGCTTCCAGCCCGCGGCATACGCGGCGGAACCGCTGAAAAGCTACATGGAAATCAAGGACGGCAGGCATCTGTTCATTAAGACATACGAAGCTGCGCCCGATGAAGACCCGTCAGGGCTGAAGGAAGAACCCTTCGAGCTGGACGGGTTTTCTTATAGCTTCCTAGATATGGAAAAGGACGAAATCATATCCGAGGAAAAACGCATGGAAACACAGACGAAAACAACAGAGTCCCAAAACAACGACGTTTCCGCAATTCTGGAACAGCTCCCGCTGTCCATCGACTACGACAAGGACGGCTTTGCCGGGAAGCTCCTGCTGGACAGCGATTCTGTTTCAACGGAAGTCAAGGGCTACACCACACAGACGTACACCGTCAGGGATTCCATCATGCTGCGCGGCGTGAGCAATAACGACATTTCTCTTGTGCCCAAAACAACGGTCAAAAACGGCGTGACGCTGAAGCTGACCGGCGTGGACTGGTCGGTCGGCACAAGCGCGCCCGTGGATTATGACAGCGTGCCGATGAGCTATAACGGCGTGGCGTCCTATTCCGGCTCGTATACCAGGAAAATCCCTACGGGCTATGTGACGACAGCGGAGTACCGCGGCGAAGTCATAAACCGGACGGTGGACAGCGTGGTATACACGGTCACATACATCGGTGAAAAAATGCCCTACACCATTTTGGGCAAAGGCGGGAACGGCGGCATTCCCCTGCTCGCCGTTGTGTGGGGCGTCGGGCTTGCGCTGCTGCTGGGCGTGGCGGCGTATTTCCTGTTCTATCCCAACACGATAATCTACCTGAAGGACGGGGACGCCACCCAGCGCATCGGCAGGGAACGCGTCAAATACGACAACCCTGTGGTTGACCTGGGCAAATACGATGTCACGGGGAAAGAGGTCGCCATAAAAATCAAACAGCAGACGGCAAATAAGCTGTTCGGCAGGCAGGTCAAGACCATTGCCGACGGTGGGTACAGCTTCAAATGCCTGGTGGACAGGCAGTACAGCGATTTCTGGTACAGCGTGACGGTGCCGGAGCGCGCAGAGGAAAATGAGGAATGAGATTTCAGAGGAGGAATGGGATATGAAAATAGATGTGGAAATGAAGGCGGTTTATAAGGCAGGTACAAGCCCTGTGAAGGCTGTTGCGGTGGTAATACTGGACGATTCCTTTGTGATACATAACGTGAAGGTAGTCGATATTGGCGGCGGGCCGTTCCTTTCCATGCCCTCCCGGCGCGGCAGGGATGGGAAATGGCGGAACGTCTGCCACCCACTGAACAGCGCGTTCCGGAAGGAACTGGAGGAAAAGGTGCTGGAGGCGTATCTTGCGGAATGAAGCCCTTGGCTTTGCCCAAACACGCCCGTTTTTTTGAAAAAGCGGAACACAAAACTTTTACAACAGGGAACAGCCGTTTGTCAGGCTGTTCCTTTTGTACTGGATTTCAGCGCAAAGGAGGGAAAATTTTGCTTCACCATATCATTTCCAAACAGCGTCCCTATCTTTCAAAATGGGCGCTGCTTTTGACACTTGGCTTTGCCACACTGTTCCTGTTCCCGGAAAGCGCCTATGCCGCCGAGGCGGGCGGCGGGGATATGTGGGCGGTCGGGAAAGAGCTGATTATCAACCTTTACAATAAAATCGCGGGGATTTCGACCGTGCTGGCGGCGCTGATGTCGGCGGTCGCGGTGCTGGGCGCGAAGCTGTCCAACAACCAGCACAAGGTAGACCAGGCGTGGGACTGGCTGAAACGCATATGGATCGCGTGGGCGGTTATCAACGGCATCGGCGCGTTTATCGCCTATATCCAGCCATTATTCAACAGCGTACCCAAAATAGATGGGTTCTAAAGCACTAAGACCTTGGGGACGCTGTCCCCAATACCCCTGCAAGGGCTTTCAGCCCTTGACCCATCTGCAACCGCGCAAATGCGCGGTTTGAAAATAAAGTTTAGGGTCAAGCCCTTTTCAAAGGGCTTGTGGGAGTTTGAGGGCAACGCCCTCAAGGTCTTTCAGAGGAGGTGTCAAAAATGCTGGAACTGCTGTTCAAGGGGCTTTTGCAGTGGCTGTTCGATATGCTTATCAACATTACGGAATACCTCGCGAACTCCCTGCTGACGATTTTTTCAATGAACTTGGCATATTTCGAGAAGGCTGTCCCCGTCACAGGCGAGATTTTCAATATCATCACCTGCCTCGGCTGGGCGCTGATGCTGGGCAACCTGACATTCCAGTCCGCCAAAGCCATGCTGACCGGGCTGGGCTTCGAGGGCGAAGCGCCGCAGTCGCTGTTTGCCCGCACGTTCGTCATGACGTTTTTCCTCGTGTTCTCCCGCCAGGTCTGCGACATCGGGCTTGGCATCACAAAAAGCGTGATTGAGCTGCTGGAAGTGCCGGAAATCGTGCAGGTGCCGAAGCTTTCAGAACTCACGTTCCATGTGCCGGGCGACGCCAGCTGGCTTCTGGTGATTATCGTGGGCGTGATACTCGTCGTGCAGATTGTCAAGCTGTTTTTCGAGATAGGCGAACGCTATGTCGTGCTGGCGGTGCTGACGGTGCTCTCCCCGCTCGCCTTCGCGATGGGCGGGAGCAAAAGCACGGCGGACATTTTCAAGGGCTGGGCGCGGATGTTCGGGAGCATGTGCCTGATGGCGGCTCTGAGCGTGGTGTTTTTGAAATGTATGCTCTCGGCGATGTCCGTCGTCCCCTCCGGCGTGGAGGTGATCCCATGGACGATATTCGTTGTGGCAATCGCCAAAACCGGCAGGAAAATCGACGCGCTCATCATGCGCATCGGGCTGAACCCTGCCGCCACAGGCGACCCGCTGGGCGGGATTACCCGTATGCCGAGAATGCTGACTTACATCGTTGCAAGGAACATGGTACAAAACATCGGGAAATCCGCGGAGGCTGAGGCAGAACATAACGGGCAGTCCGGGTTCAGGTGTTCAGGCGGTGCAAGGGCTTCCCGCTCGTCACCCACAAGACCGGGGCCTGTGTCCGGCGGCGGCGCGGCGGTTGTGCATAGCTCCGCGGAATTTGCGGCGGAAACGGCGGCAAGCCCCATACAGGCAAATGTTCAGGCGGCAGGTGGAACGGGTACATTACATAAACACAGCACGTCACGCCCGCCCGCTGGTGGTGCGATACGCACTGGGGAAGGCACCGCGCCGCAAAATATGGGCAATCCGGCGATGCCGCGTGCCGATGCAGGGCAAACGGTTTCTGCGGACGGTACGCAGAGCCGGAAGCCCGCACAGTCAGCCGCGCAGAACGGCGGCAGGGACGCCGTATCGACAGAGGCAAGGCGGGCATCGTCCCCGTCAGCCGCAAGGCCGACAGCGCAGGCAAGGACGGCGCAGACTGCGGGCATGGTACACAGTACCGGGCAAACCGGTGCGGGAAGGAATACGCACAGCAACGGCACAGCAAGCGGAAAGCCGCCTAGCGCGGAAAACAGGGGAACGCCCTATCCCGTAAGAAACACAGCAGACAACGCGCGTTCGCGTTCCAATCCGGCGGATACCAGGCGCAACGCGCCCGCTCCTGCCAGCCAAACGGTGCAGGGTACAAATACGGCGCATAACGAAAGCGTTTCTGCCCGGCAGAGCCAAACCAGCGGCAGACCGCCCAGGCAGAATGGATCGTCAAGCGTGGGAACGCCGCGCCCCAGTACGGAAGGTGTAAGCCATACGCAGCCGCCAGCCCATGGCGGCGGGGCTTTGCGGCAGAACGGCACAACGGAGGGCAGGAAAAGCCGCCCCGATGCGATGCGGCACAATGGGCAGAGGCAGGAAATCTTTCAAGCGCAGGAACGCGTGCTGGCACAGGGAACCGTAAAAATGACGGAAGAAACCCTGCAGAATCAAACGCGTATACAAACAACCCCGCCTTCCGGCGGTGCAAGACCCGCCGCTGTGAAAATGGCGGGCGGTATGTCCCGCCCGGTATCCGGCAGGGAACCTATGCGCGGCGCGGTGGTGCGGAAAGCAGTGCGGGGCAGCGCGCCAAGAGATGCTTTGAAGCCGGATTATCAGGGCAGGGAAAACCCTGTTTCCGGCAAGGAAAATAGAAAAACAGAACGTGAGCAGAACTTTCCCCCTAGTCCTGCCGCGCAGGGCAGGCACACAAGGCATCGGCAAAAACCAACTAAAGCAAAGCATTCCCCGCCGCGCGGCAGGGGCGGCAAAACAGGAGATGAACGCAAATGAACCAGAGAAACGGCATGGATACGGCAATCCATACGGCAATGACAGCAAAAAGGCTGGCAGCAATCGCGAGGGCGGCGGCAGTTTCCGGCGCGAAGGGCGCGGCTTTGCAGGCGGCAAAGGAATACGCCCCCGCGCTGGCGAAAGCCCTCTTTGCCCTGCTGGTGCTATTGATTTTGATACCCTTCCTCATCGTTTCCGCGCTCCCGAATATTTATTTCGGCTTCGACAGCAGCACTTCCGGAGATATTGCGGCGATGAACGCGCAGGCGAAAGCGGTCACACAGTATTACCGGGAGTTTTTGGACTTTGATGAAAATGAGATAGAAAAGATGGTCGCGGAGCTGTCCGCGGGCTATGACGATGTGCAGGTGGAGAAAAACATGGGGAAACAGAGCCAATATTGGCTAATCGCCATCTGCTCGGTTGCCTACCAGCAGGATTTGTTTTCGATGGACAGGGAAAGCATGAGGGAGCGTTTTTTCAGACGCTTCTTTTTTCATGCCTCGGAAGAAGCCTACACCGAGGGCGAAGGGGACGCTGCGAAAACGCTGAAACGCCTGAAAATCAACATCGGGGAACTGGAGCCAGACGCGCTCATGGAGGAGCTGGGCTTTACGGAGGAGCAGAAGAATTGGGCGAAAACGATTTACGCGACGATTGCGGACGACCAGACGATACGTCCCGGCGCGCCTGGCTATCTACCCGGGGATTCGCTGAATGACTATGGCGACGTCCATTACAAACAGGGGGATACGGAGGTGGTTTACTATAACCAGGGTGATGCACGCTGGGGCAACAAGCTCTATGGGAAATATGACACCATACGCGTGGCGGGCTGCGGCCCGACGTCGCTTGCGATGGTGGTTTCGACATTTACGGACAGGCAAATCGACCCGGGGCAGATGGCGGACTGGGCGTACCGGAACGGCTACCGGTGCGAGGGCAGCGGGAGTTACCACAGCCTGATACCGGAAGGCGCGCGGCATTTCGGGCTGAAGGTCGAGGGTGCGACGGTGTACGAAGGGCAGAAGATTGTGGACGCGCTGGCGGATGGGAAGCTGGTGGTTGCCATCATGGGGCCAGGGCATTTTACGACGTCGGGGCATTTTATTGTGCTGCGCGGCGTGACGGAGGACGGGAAGATACTCATTGCTGACCCTGCGAGCGTGAAGAAAAGCGGGCAGGAAGGGGGGTGGGATTTAAGCATTTTCCTGAACGAAGCGCGGAGGGGTGCGGCGGCAGGCGGGCCGTTCTGGATCATATCAAAACCGTAAAGACCTTGGGACTCTGTCCCAAACCCTGCAAGCCCTTTGAAAAGGGCTTAACCCCAAACTTTATATCCCGCCGCATGAAATGCGGCGGAAAAAGGGTCAAGGGCTGGAAGCCCTTGTAGGGGTATTGGGGACAATGTCCCCAAGGTCTTAAACGGTTTTCGGAAAGGAGGCATTGACATGGAAACCGTATTTCGTGCGTTAAGAATGGATTGTAGGATTTCGCTGAAAGAGCTTGCAAGTATCGTGCAGATCTCGCACCAGCGCATGAGCCAGATTGAGCTGCGGCGTTTCGGCTCCCTGCCGAAAGACCAGGAACGCTTGATTATAGCGCTGGAACAAGCAATCCAGCGGCGGAAAAAAGCCCTGGAACGGGCGGAATATATCTGTAAGAACGAAAGAGCCATGCTCTTTCAGTCTGCCAAAAAGGAGGGAAACCCATGAACCAGTATGTCATACCGGCAAATTTCACAGACGCAGGCAGGCTGTTCGGCATTTTCGAGGTGCGCAACGGCGTAGAAGCTGTCGCGGTGTCCATACCGCTTTTGATGCTCTGCTTTTCATTGCTGCCGTTTTCACTGACGACAAACCTCATCATTACCATGATAATCGTCATCCCGGCAGGCGGTTTTGCGCTGATTGGGATTCACGACGACTGCCTGACGCGCTTTTTGCATACCTGGCTGGTCTGGCGGCGGAAACGCGGCGTCATTTTCCACAGGGGAAGTGCGCGCATGAAAAAAAGGAGGGCAAAACAGTTCCATGAAGATTAAAGACCTGATATTCGGCAAAAAAATTGCACCGGATTCCGGCGGCGCAAAGCATTACGCCGAAAGCGTGCAGAATTGGCTGCCCGTTTCCGATATCCGGGACGGCGTTATCATCACGAAGGACGGCAGGTTCGTGAAGCTGCTGGAAGTCCTGCCGGTGAATTTTTACCTGAAATCGGCGATGGAGCAGCAGAACATCATCTACTATTTTTCCTCGTACCTGAAGATTGCGCCCGACCGCCTGCAATTCCTGGCGGTGACGCAGAAGGCGGATATTGACGCGTACATCAGCCGGATGTGGCGGATTTACGACGCGGAGGAAAACGAGAGCTGCCGTGGCATGATTGCGGACAACATCGCGGAGGTGGAATACCTTGCGGACAGGGAGGCGCTGACACGGCGCTTTTTTATTGCCCTGCAATATGAGCCGCGCATGAAGCTGCGGGGGAACACCATTGAGGGCATTATCCAGCGGCTGAACGAGGAGGCGGACACCGCGAGGAATTACCTTGACCTCTGTGGGCTGGAAACGCTCCAGCCGGAATACAGCGATATTTTCCTGGGCGAAACGCTCTACGAACTGCTGAACCGGAAAACGGCGCACGTCGCAAAGCTGCCGTTGCAGGTATTTTCCATGGTGGGCGAGGTTTAGAAAGACCTTGGGAAAGCTGTCCCCAACACCCCTGCAAGGGCTTTCAGCCCTTGACCCTTCATCCACCGCGCAGTTGCGCGGTGGAAATAAAGTTTGGGGTCGACACCTTTTCAAAGGGGTCGCAGGGTTTGGGACAGAGTCCCAAGGTCTTAGAAAAAAGTCTTGATAGGAGGCAGAAATGAAAAAGAAAAAAACAAACCATTTTTTAGGGAATTGGAGGGGAAAGAAATATGCACAAACAGAAAAACCTGAAAAACCGGAAATACAGCCAGCCGAAGCCTGCACCGAACCAGGGGAAGCCCGGGCAGGCTGGTATCCGGAAACCGCCCCTGCGGGCAAGGAAAATCCTAAAAAAATAAGGCTCCCGCGCAGGAGGAACGCCGCTGATGTGCCGGAGCTTTCGCCCCTGCAATCCGGCAGTACGGACATCGTGGATATCCTCGCGCCATCGTCCGTTGACCTCTGCCACAGGGACTACATTGTCGTGGACGGCGTGTATTTTACATACTTCTACCTGACGGGCTACGGCTATGCGACGACCGTCGGCAATGGCTGGCTGAACCCGTTTGTCGAGGCGGGCGAGGGCATCAACGTCAGCTTTACCATCGAACGCCAGCCGAAGGACAAGATACTGTCCAAAATTTCACAGGCGACCATGATTAACCGTTCCCGTATGCGCGACGTGGGCGATACCCGCTCGGATTACGAGGAGCTGGACAGCGCCATCAGTGCGGGGCTGTACCTCAAGGACGGCATGAACCGTTACAACGAGGATTTTTACTATATGCACACGATTATCGAGGTTTCCGCCGAAAGCCTGGAACTGCTGGAACAGCGCGCGGCGGCGGTACAGAACCTCTGTGTTTCACAGGATTTCTTCTGCAAGCGCGCGGACTACAAGCATGGGGAGTGCTTTTTGTCTGCCCTCCCCCTTCTGGGCATGGACGCGGACATCGAGCGGAAATCCCGCCGGAACGCCCTGACTTCCAGCGTGGCGGCGGCATTCCCGTTTTCCAGCTTTGAAATCTGTGACCAGTCCGGCATCATGCTCGGCATCAACCAGCATAACCGTTCGGTGTGCATCGTGGACATTTTCGACAGCAGGAAATATTCCAACGCAAATATGGCGGTCATGGGCATGAGCGGCGCGGGCAAGACGTTCCTGCTCCAGCTCATGGCACTGCGTTTCCGGGAACAGGGGATACAGGTGTTCATCATTACGCCGTTAAAGGGGCATGAATTTCGTCCGGCGTGCGAAGCTGTGGGCGGAAAATACATCAAGCTGTCCCCGTCCTCCAACGACTGCATCAATATCATGGAGATCCGGAGGGTCAGCCTGGATACGGACGCAGAGCTGGGTTCCAGTCGCGCGGACTCTTTGCTGGCGGACAAGATACAAAAGCTGCACATCTTTTTCCTGCTGCTCAAACCGAACATCAGCGATGAAGAACGGCATTACCTTGATACCGCACTGATTGAGTGCTACGGGCGGAAGGGCATCACCTACAACAACGCCAGCCTGTTCGACGGGGATGGGGCTTTCAAGGAGATGCCGACGCTGAAAGATTTGTATGCCCTGCTTTCCGAACGGCCGGAGGTGAAAAGTCTTGCGCTGTCGCTCTCAAGGTTTGTGACGGGCTCGGCAAGCAGGCTGGGGCAGGCGACAAACGTGGATTTAGAAAACAAATACATCGTGCTGGATATTTCGGAGATGGGCAAAGACCTCCTGCCGCTGGGTATGTTCCTTGCGCTGGATTCATGCTGGGACAAATGCAAGGAATCGCGGGCGCGGAAAAAGGTCATCATGCTTGACGAATTGTGGTGCCTGATTGGGGCGTCCTCCAACGCGATGGCGGCGGATTTCGTGCTGGAAATTTTCAAAATTATCCGCGGCTACGGCGGCGCGGCGGTCTGTGCGACGCAGGATTTGAACGACTTTTTTGCGCTGGAGGGCGGCAAGTACGGCAGGGCGATACTCAACAACAGCCGCCTGAAGGTCGTCCTGCCATTGGAGGAGGAAGAAATCGGGCGCGTGCAGGAGGTGATGGGGCTTTCCGATGAGGAAGCAATGCAGATCAGCCGCAACAGCCGCGGCGAGGGGCTGCTCTGCGCCGGGCGGAACCGCATCAGCGTGTCGTTCCATGCAACGGAGAAGGAGAAATATTTGATTACGACCAGCCGGGAGGATTTGGAACAGAGGATTGGAGGCGTTTGAACATGGAAACAAAAAACGGATTGCTTGAAATAAAGAATCTGCTGGGGCAGGCGACAGCGGCGGCAGGGATTGCCGCGCTGGGCGGGGAAAACGCGGCCGCACAGCTGGAACGGCTGAACGCCGCGCTGGAACACGCCGCGGTGCTTTCCCGCAACACACTTGAGCAGGCGCGCCCCTGTGTGGATTTTTTGCAGGAGGGCAAGCCCCTCGCGCCCCGCGTGGATATTGGCGGGACGGTGCGCCTTCTGGACGGGCGCTGGCTGCATATCCGGCTGGACACACTGCTGCCGCACTGCCGGTACCAGGTGCCGGCGTACCTCAGCGACACGATTACAAGGCTGCTGGACGGGTTCGGTCAGGGCGGCGGGAAACTGCCGTATTACGAAAAAGCAACACTCGTAATAGATGAGCATTGCAGCCGCAAAACCCGGACGGTATTCGACCAGGACAACAAAGGTTGGAAGGCGGTGCCGAACGCGCTCAAGGGGCGGCTGTTCCCGGACGACGACCAGTTTTCGCTGGACGTTGTGCTGCTGTCAACGGAGAGTGAAAAAGCGGGTTGCGACATTTACGTCATGCCTGCGGAAGATGCAGGGGAGTTTTTTGAACTGCGGCGGGATGGGCTGTTGTTTTGACGGGAAAGACCTCGGAGGCTCTGCCTCCAAACCTCCGCGAGGGGCTCTTCTCCGCTCCGCTCCGGTCGGCGCAAAACGAGCGTCCCCCGGACGCTCTGCGCCCCTCGACCCGATTGCGGCAAAACTGCGTTTTGCCGGGGAGATTCCATAGGGAAATGTGGCAGGGATTTCGGCATTGGAAAGCCAGATTTCAAGTCTGTTTTTTACGGGATTGCCCGTTTTTTACGGGTACGAAATAGGATTGCCGAAAGTGTCCTTGAAAAATTTCGCAAAGCCTTGATTTCTGCGGCTTCCCGAAACGGATTTCAAGTCTGTGATGCGAAAAGCACAGACACCTACGCTCGGTTGACATTTTTTCATGGAAAAGCACTAAGGGGGCTGTTCCTCCATGGCTTTGTTTTGAAACTCGGATTTTAACGATGGAGGTGTTTTTTTGATACTGAACGTAAACGAGGTTGAACTGCTAAAACTGCTTTGCTGGTGCAAAAATGCCCCTGCCCCTTCCGAGTGGAGCATCGGCATTTTCAATACGCAGAATATTTCAGCCTTGGAACACTTTGGGTTTGTTTTTACAAGCCGGAACAGAAAAAATATCCGCCCGCGCCTCTCGGCGTACCGCGTATTAGAAAAGATAGGGTATTCCTTCAAGGCAGATGCAGCGCCCCAGACAAGGCAGAGGATTTTAGACCGGAGAAACACCGCGGCAAAAATCCTGTTTACGTTTTACTCCGCGGGGGCGGATGTTTTCAAAGATACGATAGGGGAAACTTCCGGCAGGGCGGTTTATGTCCCTTCCTTTGCCGCAAGGGGCGCGAGCATCGGCAACCCCTTCGGCAGCACAAAATTTTACGGGATATTCCAGACGGCCGGGACGCTGTACCTGGTGTTCCACGCCGATGACGCGGGCGTTTATTTCCAAAAGGAGCTGACGCTGTTCCACAGCTATATTGACCAGAGCCCGGTTCAAAATACCGGGCTGATCTTCATAGGCGGCTCGAGTTCGGAAATCGGGGATACTGTGTTCCATGAACAGAGTTCCACAGGAAATGCAAAGAAAAAATACAATACGGACAGCTTTGGCAGGGTCTTTTCCATGACGTCCCTGCCTGTGCATTTCGTCCCCGTCGGCAGTGTGGGCGCGCAAATGCTGCGCTATATGGCAATAGGGCATTACCGGGAACGGCTGGCGAAAATGATACTGCGCAAAAGCTGCCGCCCGCCATATGACGCCCTGCCGGATACGGACGCTATCCATTTCCAGCCGCCATATCTCCCGGCGGTGGTCGCGCTGGATATGGACGTCAAGCGCATCGACAGGGCGGTTTCTGCGGCAAAGGGGCAGGGCTATCCCAAAATCGTCCTTTATGCCCTGCCGGAACAGGCGCCGTTTTTGCGGGAACATTACCGGGGCGCGGCGGACGTAATCGCGGTCGATGCGGAACGTCTGGACAAAGAAGTCGGCGGCACAAATCCCTCGGGCAATGCTGTCCCGTATGTCACAAAGGAAGGGAGGTGCATCGACGTTGCGGATTTCTCGGCTTATCGAAAGAATAAGACGTAAATGCGGGGAAAAGACCTTGGGGGCACCGCCCCCAAGCCCCCGCAAGGGATTTCATCCCTTGACCCTTCTTTCCGCCGCATTTTATGCGGCGGCAGTAAAGTTTAGGGTCAAGCCCTTTTCAAAGGGCTTGCGGAGGGTTGGAGGCAGAGCCTCCAAGGTTCTCAACGCTAGGTTTCAATTTGTCAGACAGGTATGTAAATATAGAGAGAACCTCTGGAAAACCGGGACGCTCTGCGGCATCGGTCTGTACATTTACGGGCTGTTTATCAATTCCGTCCATAACGGCATCAGCGCGACGTTCTGCCTGGACGGGGACATTCCGCCGCCGCTCATCGAATGGAACCCGTTCCGTAATTTCGCCGCCCTTTTTACGCCTGCGGGCTTTGGCGTGACATTCTTTCTGCTTGCCATGTTCGTGCTTCTCGACAAGCGCGGGAAGCCCTACCAATTCTTATCGGGCTATCGCTTCACCCCGGACAAGCGCGGCTTTGATATCCTGCCCGACGGCACGCATGGGACTTCCGGCTTCATGGGGCGGAGGGAGATGGGCCGGGTGCTGGAGTACGGCAAAATCTCCAGCCTTTCGGGGACGGTTCTGGGGAAGTCGGCAGAAAACGGCGGGGAGCCGGAGTATATCTCGCCGAAAAAGGACAACGGGCTGAATGAACACATCATGGTTTTCGGCGCGTCCGGCGCGGGCAAATCAAGGGGCTTCGTCAAGCCGTTTATCCTGCAATGTATCAAGCGACAGGAGAGTTTAGTGCTGGTGGATCCGAAGGGGGAATTTTTTGAAAGTATGTCGGAACTGCTGAAAAATAAGGGCTACGAGGTGCGCTCGTTCAACCTTCTGGATATGGTAAATTCCGACGGCTGGAACGTCATGGCGGACATCGAAACGGACAGGAGCCTTGTGCAGTCCATGGCGGAAATCATTATCCGCAATACCTCCAACGCCAACGAGCGGCAGGATTTCTGGGAAAAGGCGGAAATGAACCTGTTCATGGCGCTGATCCATTATGTGCAGGGCCTGAAAGTCCCTGGTACGGACAAGCCCCTGCCTATCGAGGAGCGCAGCCTTGGCGCGATTTACAAGATGCTCGCGGGCGACTCCTTCGCCGACATCGAGCAGGCGATGGCAGACCTCCCCAACAGCCACCCGGCAAAAGCCCCTTACGGCATTTTCCGGCTTGCCAACCGCCAGATTTGGGGGAATATCGCCATCGGGCTGGGCAACCGGCTGGGCGTGTTCCAGAACAACCTTGTGGATAAAATCACAAAGCACGATGAGATTAATTTGGAGCTGCCCGGCAAAAAGCCCTGCGCCTATTTCTGCATCATTTCCGACTCGGACAGCTCTCTTGAGTTTTTAAGCTCGCTGTTCTTCTCCACGCTTTTCGTGCGGCTGACAAACTACGCACGCAGGCATGGGGAGAATGGCAGGCTGCCCGTAAAAGTGAACGTATGTTTGGATGAGTTTTGCAATATCGGCAAAATCCTGGACTTCAAAAAGCTGATTTCGACCGTCCGGAGCCGGGGCATCAACTGCCAGGTCATCGTGCAGAGCGTCGCGCAGCTTTCCGACCGGTATGAAAAAAAGGAATGGGAGGAGCTGGTCGGCAACTGCGATATACAGCTGTTCCTTGGCTGTAACGACAATATGACCGCCGAATACATATCGGGCAAATGCGGCATGGTGACGATACGGCAGACGAATAACCAGATGCCCATAACGCCGCTGTTTTCGCCCGTACTCAACAGCACACGGCCGTATACCCAGACGCAGGGCAGCACACAGCGCGCGCTGATGCTGCCGGACGAAGTGCTTCGCCTGCCAAACGACCAGTGTATCGTGCTGTTAAGGGGGCAGAAGCCCCTGCTCCTGCATAAAATCATTCCCGATGAACTGCCGATGTTCCGGGAATTGGTGCCTGTGAAAATTACAGACTATGTGCCGGAGTGGCGGAAAAAGGAGGCGCAGGAAAAAGTAAATCTGGATAAGCCCAAAAAGCAGGAGGAGAGCCCCAAAAAAGAAAAGAAACCGGCCGGCTCCACGCGGTACAGCTTTCCAACAGCACCGCTGGAAGAACATGAGAGCAAAAGAGAGGCGGCGCATGGTATGCCTGTGGAAAGGGACGGGCCGGAGGAGCCCGCAGAGTTTGACGACGATACGCCCCTGCTTCTGGACGAAATCAGTCCGGAGGAAATCTTGGGAACCATGGGGCAGAAGCATGAGGAGGGAAAACAATGAAAGGACAGGAATGTAAGGAACGCCCTGACTTCGGGCTGATGAAGCAGAGCGACGTGGTACGGTTTTACCATTTGCAGTTCCCGCGCTGGCTGGTTGAGGACAGGCGGTATATGCCGCTGGGCATGGAAGCGAAATTCGTCTATATGCTGCTGTTCAACCGGTTCCAGCTTTCCAAACATAACGGCTGGGTGAATGGCGAGGGCGAGGTTTTCGTCATCTATACAAGGCGGGAGCTTGCCGAAAAGCTGAATATCAGTGAGAAACGCGTTTCGGCGGCGATGAATGAGCTGCGCGACTTCATGCTCATTTGGGAAAAACGCTGCGGGCGCGGCTTTGCCAACCAGATTTATCTTGCAAATGTGGAGGTATCCGAAACGGACGCCATGCAGTCCATGGGCGGCCCGCTCGACCCCCTGCCGGAGGATGCAAGAACCGACGAAATGGAGGGTCTTGCTGTGGAAAATGCTGTGGATAACGGCGAGGTGGCTGTCAGCAAGGAGGATTTTCCTGTGGGCAATCCGGAGGAAACTGTGGATAACATGGATAAACCTGTGGATAATCCCCATGGGAATCTGCACCAGGCATCGGCAGAACCGCCGGAACGGCAGTTCAAGAACCGTCAAAACGGAGGTTCCAGAACGGACGAAATGGCAGTTCAAGAACCGCCGAATCGTCGCCCCAGTATAATAGATTTTAGGGAAAAAGATTTGAGTGTAACAGAAAATCAGTCAAAGTCCTGTACGGACGGGGACGCTGACGCAAAAGTGCTGCGGCGGATACTGGTGCAGTCCGGCGTGAATTTCCTGCCGGAGGAGCAGGCGGAGGTGATGCGGCAGGCGATTGAGCGGCTTTTTTACACGCAGAGCCTGAAAACCGGCGATGCGGTTTATCCCGGCGCATACATACGGCAGAGCCTTGAAAAGCTGGATTATACCGTATTGCAGGCGGCTGTGGGGAAGATTACGGGGAACACCAGCCGAACGATACGCAACAGCAGTGCGTATGTCGTTGCGGTGGTGTTCAACACCATCATGGAGGCGGGCAGCGACTTAATGGTCGACCCGTACCTGAATTTCCTGCGGCAAAACAGGCAGGACAGGAAAGGAGGCGGCTGATATGCTGACTGTGCCGCAGGCGGGGATACTGGAGCTGCTGGAGGAAATGGAGTGCCTGCGCAGGCGGCAGGTGGAACGGTACGCCGCGGCGAGGTACGGCTCGCGCCCGGAGCACGTTGCGCATATGCTGCGCCAGCTTGCCATGCTGGGGAAGGCGCGGCTGGACGGGGAGCTTGTCCTGCTGCCGGGCAGGAAGCCGGATTTCAGCGTGATGCAGGCGTTTGACGTTGCGCTGGCGCTGGCGGGCGGGAGGATTGATTTTGCGGCGAAAGGCGGGAAGGGGTTCACGCTTGTGTTTTCCGCACAGGGCAAGGCGTTTGGCGTGGCGATGGTCAACGAGGGCATGGAGTACCTCATACCGGTGCGCCTGCGGGCGGATACGGACGCGCTGACGGTTATTTTCGTGCTGCGCAGTGCGGAGCAGCGGAAGCGCATACAAGTGCCGGGAAACTGCTATTTTGCTGTGCAAAAAGACAGTGGAGAGTATCGTTTTTTCAGGTAAGACCTTGAGGGCTTTGCCCTCAAACTCCCACAAGCCCTTTGAAAAGGGCTTGACCCTAAACTTTATATCCCGCCGCATATAATGCGGCGGAAAAAGGGTCAAGGGATGAAATCCCTTGCGGGGTATTGGGGCGGCGCCCCAAGGTCTTTAGGTCTTGGTTTTGAAGGAGGGATTTTGTGGAGAATAAAACGTCTTTTTACGATGTGGACTATAACGAATTGGATAGGGATTTGTCGCCGGAACAACTGCGCGAATGGACGTCTATCTATGCGTCTTACCGCTCGCGGACGCCGCTGACGGGTACGGTCATTGGCGTGGACACCCATCGGCTCGCCGTGCGGAACCCCGAAACCGGCGAAACGGAAACACGCGAAATACAGTGCCTTGTGCTGATGGATTTTAGGGTAAAGGTCATTATCCCGCAGCCGGAGGTCTGGTACCAGCCCGACGCACCGTTCCCGGATTATGTCGTGCGCAGAATGATTGGCGCGAAGGTGGATTATGTCATTACGAACGTGGACAGGGAGGGCGAATGCGCGATTGCGTCCCGGCGCATGGCTCTGGGCTACGCCCGCAACCGCTTTTTCCGCGACAGGCAGAGGAACGAGCCGGGGCGGATACTCCAATGCAATGTGCTGGTCGTTGGCCCGAAGCGCATTCTGGTGGAGTGCAACGGGTTTGATATTTCTATCCGCAACAGGGAGCTGAGCTATACTGCCATCGCAGATTTACGGAGTGAATATAAGCCTGGACAGGAGATTTCTGCAAGGCTGAAAAGCACAGACCAGCAGGCGGGGACGATTGAAATTTCTGTGAAGGAGGTCAACCCGAACCCGTATTTCGGCGCGGAAAAACGCCACCCGGTCGGCTCGACGCGTAAGGCGGTCATTAGCGGGACGTATGCGGGCGGGGTGTTCTGCCGGCTCTCGGACGATACGACCTGTATGTGCCTGTATTCCCCGAATTACTTCAAAGAGGAATTTTATATCGGGGATTCCGTGCTGATTTCCATTTCTAGGTTTGACGATGGGAAAAGGCAGGTGTATGGGAGGATATTGTCAAAGCTGTAAAACAAGGAAAATGGGAACCCAATGTCATTAAATTAAGACTTGAATAAGCATTCCCTTGAGAGCAAGGTATATAGGAATATGTGCCTTGCTCTTTTGGGTAAGTTTTTGAAAAAGTGTTATTGACAAATATCATGAAATTTGCGGCCAAGCCCCTTAATACGACAAATTGGGGGAAACAAGGCATATATCATAAAACATCTTCCAATATATGGACCTTGCCTCCTCCCGTGCTTACAAACAAAATATTTCTTTTGGGGTCATATTCTGCAATTGTTGTAGTTGAGGCAATTTCATATTTTTTTAATATCCTTTTTTCATCAATGTCTATCACATAGATATTTTCATCTCCAATGGATAAAAAAACATAGTTTCGATATTGCGTGATGTAGTAACACCCGCCTGCATAAATACCTTTTAGTATAATATCTGTATGATCATAAGCGTTAGGCGATTTGCTGATAATAACTACGCTGTCTGGAATTCTTTTATAATCGGCAGCATTAATTTTTATTCTGCACTGAGATATATATAGATTTTTTTCAGCACCCGGTTTTGAACAGGGACAACGCACTTCATGGCCGTCCAGTGTTACAAGTTCTTCCGCTATTATTTTTCCGCTGTAATCCAATCTCAGAAATAAAGAAAGTATATTGGAATTACAACAAAAAAACTCGTAGCATTTCAACAGCGGATTGTCCCAGGCATCTAAAAAAAAGTATTGCGTCCTTTCGTCAGTCAGGAGTGCAGTTTCAAGGGTATCCACTGAAACAGTTTGTATAATCCCATAGATTGCGTATGCAACCAACGTATTCTCATCATTTGACAGGAAAATACCTTTGTCACACTCGGCTATCTTGAACAATTTTTTTAATTCTTTGGTTTTGAAATCAAAGACATATAGATAACCATTTGATATTGACTTCAAAAATAATTTGGTATGTTTAGAACTGTAAACGGCCTCGGATACATCTCCGACTTTTAATTCTGTAATCAAAGTTCCATTTTCCCGGTCTACTATTTCAGTTTTTTTACTATATCTAAATACAACAAATTCATTAAAAAAGAAGAAACAGGACGGTTTTCTCTTTTTCATATATAAAATGAATCCATCCATAATATTATCCTCCTGATTTTGTATCAAAATAACGGAAAATATGATAAAAGAACCTGCCAACCGTTTTTATTATTATTTTACAGCAGTCAGCAGGTTCATTTTTAGCTTACGATGTTAGGCATGCTTCTATAAATTCCAATAAGTATTGCCAATAATCTTGTTTCCCATTTTTTATTGTAAAACAGCCATTTAGCCGCAGCCCTTCCTCGCATTGCTTCTGCGTAATCGCAACTTACTGGGGAATCTTTAACGATTACCTTCGCTTGGCAAGGGGACACATGTATATGCCCTTGTCAAGCGAGGGTATCCTTTTGACATACTTAGCAATGGAGTAGCAGAAGCAGACTTGGCAGTTCCCTATTTTAAGCATATCCCAGCACGCGCCCGGCTGCTGTGCTGCCAATGCCGTATTTATCTGCCCAATACTTTGCACTTTGCGCTGCATGGCTGTAAAACTGAAAGTTTGTCATACAATCTCGAATTTCTTTCGGCACTGTTTTCCCGCTGAATACGGTGGCCAGGTTATGGAAATCGTTGATATTTCCTTTGTATGGGACTTTCGTTGTGCCAGACCATCCGCTTCCCCATACTTTTATAATAGCGCAATATTCCATTGCTTCCGTTTTTGGCGGGTCAGGGTACCGTATTTCAACATTACCATTTTCATCCAGCACCATTTTATCTATAACGCGCCCCACAGGTGGCCTTTCCTGGCAGAAAAACTTGAAGTCCCGCGGAGGTTCCTTCGAGGTATCCAGTATATGGGGGTCTGTCCCTGTTGGTTCCATACATGTGTTGAAATTATTATACATGGGAAACAGATCAACCGGTGCGGAATAGCCGTCGATTCCTTTGCGCTCAGCCATTTCCATTACTTTGTTTTCTAATGCAGTCAGGGCTTCCTTTGCCTTATAGTAATATTCCGCATTGTAATAATAATAATTGTTGCAGTAAGTATCTTCACTGTAATAAATATCCTCACTGGGATTATATTCCACATACTGCCTGCCTTCTGCATGATTTGCCATGACAGCGGTTGTGTTAATATCATAGCGGAAATCCTTATAAAGATATGACAGCAAAGCAGATTTTTCAATAGGGTTGTCACCGATATAATACTTGTTTGTATATTGTTCAAATGTTTCATCAACGATCTTCTCAAACAGGTTCATCATATCGTCTATTGTGCCTTTTCCTTCAATAAAATCTGACATTGCCGCTTCACTCATTTGACGGAATTCAGACTGCATTTCCCTCAGTTCTTTACTAAATTTCGATACACTGCAATCCGTAAAACGTGTTGCCAGCGGATACAGCCGTTCACGCCCACGAAACTCAAAATCCGCGTAATTCTTATCCTCCCGCAAAAGCATCTGCCTGATTTCGCTTCCGGTCATGCCCAGTTCTTCGTTATACAGGTTTTCTCCTGTTATATGTATCACTTCATCTTTCTGTTCTTCCGTTAGTTCCGGCTGCTCCGCTTTGAGGCGTACGCCTAAAATAGTCAATGGCCTTGTCTTAACATTTCCTACATATCCTACCATTTTGCCTCACTCCTGTCATAATAAATTTTGTTATCTTTGGCGCTGCTGTATTTCCCTTGCATCGCTGATCTGCTGGAAAAGGTCTGTCACCTGGGAATAGCTTTGTGCCATGGATGACCCAAACTCCTTCTCCCCATCGGTTTTTGCATATCCAGAGAAACCCTGTCCTCCGACACAGAATTTGTGCTTGAATTTGCCCTGCGGTATGTAGTCTTACACGTCAGTTTGCTGCTAATGCTGTTATAGTCAGTAAGCTCATCCGGCAGAGGGGCAAGCCATTTAATTGTTTCCGTTCTTGGAATAGCTTATATCTTTTGAAATAACAGACTCTCCATCAATCAGGCATTCATGCAATTTTGTGATATACTTTTGTCATATCCTGTTTGAATTTTGAATCAGATTTGTGTTGGACGCACCCTGTCTGTATTTTCATTCAGGATATTCTTTTTACCTCCAATCCTGTCTTTTTCTTTTTCCTCATAAAAATGAAACAGGGGATTAAACCAATGGATACAGCCTAACAGCATGATAAAAAATTTTCTTAGTAGGTCTTTATGTACCATATGGTAAAACTCATGCTGAAGGATAAGCTCCACTTCATCTTCCTCAAAGGAATTTATCATTGCTGCCGGGATAGCAATAGATCTCCTTCTCAAGCCAAAGGTGCAGGGCGTAGTCAGTCGGCAGCTGCCAATTAGAAGAACGTGGCGTACATTTTTCTCCCGTTTCAATTTTTCAAATTTTACTGCCCATATGCCATCGTGTATTTCAAATTTATTGGAAATAAGATGATAAAAAGAGCAGACATATTTTCCGGAGCGGTATAACAAAGTGCATACAACACCAAGAAACCATAAATCACCCAGATGCTCTGTCAATCATCAATTTTCTTTATCCATTCTTTCAATTCTTCTATTTCCTCTTTTTTCAACGCCTTATTGCTTGAAAAAGCAGAAAGCAAATCTTTCAATGTGCCGCCGAATTTGCTGACGAAGTTTTTTGCCTCGCTTCGGTTGAAATCTGCCCTGCCAACAAGCGGGAAATAAAGAAGCCTGTTTTTGTCGCTTTTGGTTGAAGATACATATTTTTTTTCAGCCAGCCGTGTTAAAAGCATTGCAACTGTATTGTATGACCATTCATCTCCGTCCTCCCTTAATGCGGCTAAAATCTCCGCGATTGTGAGCATCTGTTCACTTGCCCAAATCTTTTCCATGACTTTCAATTCCGATTCGCTGATACTTTTCTTATTCATAGCATCCCCCATAAAGTTATATGTTCAAACGTGCTGTTAGATATATATTATAATAATATGTCCATATTTGTCAATAATTCACAGAAAAAATATTAAATCCGATTTGATATGTATTGCTATTTTTATGCCGTTTTGGACATAATCACCAAATTAAAAATCCAATTTGGTAATATATATCCAAAGGGGTGCTGAAATGAAAAAATACCCCATATGCAAAAAACTAAAAGATTTAAGGGAAGACCGGGATATGAACCGGAAGGAAGTTGCCGAACGAATAGGCATCCCTTCGCAGAATTTTAACAGATATGAAAATGGTTCAAGGGAAATACATTGAATTGTATCATTGCCCTTGCGAAGCTGTATGATGTTTCCGCCGGCTATCTTTTGGGGCTTTCTGTAAACAAAAAGGAACTTTCTATATGAACGGGAGCCATTCCAGATAAAAAGCAGTCCAAAGGAATTGAGGAAAAGATTGCGTCACTCCGCCCTGAAAACCTTGCACTGCTGCTGGAGTGTATTGATTATCTGGACTATAAGCAAAATAAAGATATCGAATGAGTTATGTATGGGCGTATACACAATAGTTTTTCTGCAAAAAACCATCGCTGAGGCAGATGTCCCCCTTAGCGATGGTTTCATATTTTTATTCTTCTTTATCAATGCAAGGCAGCATTCCACAAAAAGATAGTATAGATAATGCTCATAAATTATCAGGCTCACAAATCTTGATACCCTCATCAAGTGCAACCTTCAGCCATGCCTTTTTCGCATCGTTTGCATTTGCGATTGCCATTTCAACGGTTTCCCCGCAGGAAATACAGCCCGGAAGCTCTGGATAGGTAACAACAAATCCTCCTTCCGTTTTGTCTTCGGCTACCTCCATACGGTGTGGCATCGCCATATATTTCTCTAATTCTTTCATATTGTCCACCTCTCCCTGGGCAGTGGCGCCGCCTTTGGGGTTTTATTTTATGGCAAGGAAAAGGCAATCACTTTTTCAGGGGCAATTACCTTTTCTGAAATGCCATTTAGATATTACGCATCTTAAACTCTGTCCACTTTTCTGCAATATGTAATTCCACGCCACTGTTGACAGCCCGGAAATGTGCTTTGCCGCAATGGATTTTTTGCATTTCCCGCCCGCGCAAATCATCTTCCTTTGTAGTGCCTTTTGTTTCAATCATAAAATACAGCTTTTTTATGCCATCAACCTCCACATAAACCGCCCAATCCGGGTTATATGTCCCTATGGGCGTATCTACCTTGAACCGGGACGGGAGCTTGAAAAACATCTTTACATCATCATCTTCATCAAGGGCGCGGGCAAACTCGTTTTCAACCGTACTGTCATATATTACATGGTCATATATGCTATGACAAACAGGCACAGCGTTTCGGTCAAGGTTTGCAATTAGTTCCGTGCTGTCGAATATCTCCTGCACATAATATTCTGCCCCATGCAGTTTCTTATAGCTGATACCATCGATGGCAAGGGAATAGCAGGCATCCCGGATAATCTGGGCGGCGTTCTCCATGAACATCTGGGGGTTGTTCAGAAAGTCTTGCCCCCGCCCGCTTTGCTTGAGGATTTCCGCAATCACGCTGCGCCGTGCCAGTGTCTGCCCGTCAAGGATAGCAAGGATATTCGGCAGGGAGGAATAGCTATCTGTAACGTCTGCAGTTTTTATCCCGCGTTCCATATAGGTCACACCCGGCCGGTCTATTTGGAAATCTGCCGTCTGTGTCACAATCCGCGCTTTAGGGATCGGCGCCATGTCCTTTATGGCGGCAACGCTGCGCCGTATCAATTCATCCTCATCAATCCGGACGCGGTATGTAGTCTTTTGCTTGATCTTATCCCACAATTCCAAAAATTCCGGCGATACGGTAACTTCTTTTTTCAGCCTTACCGCTACATCGCGGGAAACATCCCGAACAGGAGGCTTTGCATCGGTGCGTCGGATTGCCGCTACAAGCTGCGGCCTTGCGCTTTCAAAACGCGGCGGCAGTTCCAGTGTCCCATTCTGGATGGCGGTTTTCAAACTATCCTTGACCTTGCCGGATTTTGTGATATAGCCTTTTTCCTCAAAGTGGCCCATGAGCTGCTGCGCATCGTCATAAGTCAGCGTGCTTTGGACAACGATAGTTTTCTGTGCCGTCAGCTGCGTAAGTGCCGCGGGTGTGATGCTGCCCTCACGGGCAATCGCCTCAACTGCCTTTTGCTTTGCCGTTTCCAGTTCTTCCGGCAGTTCGGGTGCAGTTACCGGCGCGGGCCCGCTCGCAGATTTTATAAAGCCCTCTCCTGCAAGATGGGACAGCAGTGTTTCAACCTGCTGGCTGGTTAATGGCGTTTCCTCGGTTTTTGTTTCTTCGAATACAATGCCGCTGAACAGGTCAAGCTGCAATATTCCAAACTTTATGCCCGTTTCTTCCTCGATTTCTTTTTGCAGGGTGTCTGCGAACTCTGCAAAGCTCTCATTTGCCATAACGTGTAAAAGGTTGATATTTCTGTCTTCGATTCGCTCCCCGTCCTGATTGACACAAAGGCGCAGGCCGCGTCCTACCTTCTGGCGGGCGGTCAGGGTATTTTTCTGCTCTATGAGCGTACAGACCTGGAACACATTCGGATTGTCCCAGCCCTCTTTCAGCGCGGAATGGGAGAAGATAAAACGCAGGGGGCAGTCAAAGGACAGCAGCCATTCCTTATCTTTCATAATCGTGTTGTAGGTACTGGTGTCGTCCAACGTATTGCCCTTGGTATTCTTATAATTGCCTTTTTTATCCTGAGAAAAATACCCGTCGTGGACACACCCTGCGTCAGCGGGAAAGTGTTTCCGCAGCTCCGCATACTTCGGCAGGGCAATCAGCTCCGTATAGAGTTCCTCAAACATCTGGGCATAAATGCCTTTTCCGCCCTCAGGGTCACGGTACTTTTTTACCTCATCAATAAAGAACAGGGAAAGCACTTTGATACCTTTTTTGGTGTATCGCAATTCTTTGTCCAAATGGGCTTCCATCGTCCGGCGTATCTGCAATCGCTTGATGCTGTTTTCATCAATGCCGCCTATGGCGCAGCCCAGCCGTACCACGTCGGTATTGGACAGTTCAAGCTGCTCCATACCCGGCGTACAGTCAATGCCGGAAACAGCGCAGCCCTCGTAAAGAGCGCGTCCGCCAGACAGCTTATATAAATCCGTACCCGGTTTAACGGTGAATGTTTTCCGGCTCACTTTTCCGCTTTTATTTTGTGCATCAATCTCGACCCTAGCCCGAAAGCCGTCCTCATGGGAAACGGAAAGCAATTTGACATACGGGCTGTTAAAGCCGTCTGCCACCTGGTTGCTGGATACGCATATCTGCTTGACAAGCCCCATCTGGTATGCGTCAATAGGGGTAAGGCGGTAAAGCAGGTTGATTTTTTCCCGGTGTGTTGCAGAATAGCGAAATATACACAATGGCTGAAGGGAGGCAATCGCGTCCTTTGCCTTTTGGGTATTATCCACGCTCTGCGGCTCGTCGATGATGACGATGGGGCGGGCGGCTTGTATGTATCTGATAGCTGCGTCACCGTTCAGCCTGTCATGCTGCTGGTTTATGACATTTTCAGCCTTTCGGAAAGCGTCAATATTGATAATCATAATCTCGATATTTGCGCTGTACGCAAATTGCCTTACATCGGACAGCTTTGCGCTGTTGTAGATGAAATAACGGCAGGGGGCATTGTCATAGAGCGCGGCAAAATGCGCCTGTGTGCTCTGCAAAGATTTATACACACCTTCACGGACTGCCACGCTGGGAACAACGATGATAAACTTGGTAAAGCCATACAAGCGGTTCAATTCATAAATGGTTTTCGTATAAACGTATGTCTTGCCTGTCCCCGTTTCCATTTCAATGGAAAACTGCCGCCCCTGCAAATCCCCTGTCTGGGGCAGCCGGTTTTTCCGCTGTACCGCCTGCATATTTTCAACCATTCGCTTATCATCTATCGAAAGGGCGTTAGATAAGCCCAAATTCTCAAGTTCTACCTGCCCGCCGCTGCTCTCCATGGTGAATGTAGAGGCCTGCCTTTGCTGCCCATCGAACAGGGCGCAAACGGCATTTACCGCATCGGTTTGAAAATCCTGCTGTTTATACTTTAGCTTCAAAACGCCGCCTCCCTTTAGAAAACTTCCAACGTAATTTCTCTGTTTTTTAGCAGATAGAAAGCATTAGCCTTTGCGCTGCTGTCCGCAAGGCAGCGTCCGGCAAGGACAATTTTCAATGGCGACAATGCGGCCATTTTTTCGATATGGTCGGCCGTCACGCCCTCCTGCAGGCAAATGAGCATTTCCCCGCCCGCTATGCTGGAAACGGCAAGCCCTTCTACATCAAGGGCAGCAACATCAGCGGTCAGCGGATAGCCCATTTTCAAAAGGACTTCATAAAGCAGGTCCTCATTGCCGCGGTCGGGCTTCAAGCCGTCAATATGCCCGTCGATACGGTCAAAAAGCGTGATAATGTCGCCGTCCTCAATGGGAGTATCATCCCACAGCTTCATGTTGGACGTATCCAGCTTGAACACCTTAAAGCCAACATCAAGGGGAGGCTTGTCCTTGTCGAGGGAAACCTGCCCATCATCAGCTGAAAGGATTTTCTTCCCGGCGCGGCGGATGCGTTCTTTGCCGATTTCGCAGATATTTTTGTATCCCGCGTTGTATGCCTCGCTCTTTTCGCTGCACACTTCGGGAAGCTGTACCATGATAAAGCGGCGGTTGCCGCCGTCTTCCGCGTTGAGCTGCATGACGGCATGGGCGGTTGTGGCCGAGCCGGAGAAAAAGTCAAGAATAATATCGTTATCTTTTGTATTCGTTTTTGCAAGAAATTTAATTAGTGCTGTCGGCTTTGGATAAGAAAATACCTTGCCACTAAAAAGTCCTGTTATTTCTTTAGTTCCATCTTGAGACATCCCTATATCATCATTTAATTTCGTGCTTACGGCAATTCGTCCAAAATTTTCTCCTGCTTTTGCCATATCATCTGATTTCCAATATCTAAAAACGGGTTTTGATATATTAAGAAAATCATAATCTCCAGGGAAAATTATTCTATCCTCATCATAATACTGTTGAAATGTATCAGCTGTAACCGCCCAACACCTCAAAGGATTTACAGCATATTCCTCTTTAGTTTTCGGATTTACCATTGTGTAATTACTGTTTGGTCTTTCTTGTATAGTTCTTTGTGTAGTTAAATCGTGAAAACGCCACGGACGATTTGGAAAATCGTCTGTTTCATAATACTTTCTGTCCCTGCCCTCAACACTTGCAACAAATTCATTTGATTTGGCAAAGCACAAAATCCACTCAAAATCTTGCGACACACCAAACGGAACATCTGATTTTGCAGTTCTTTTTCTCCATGGGATTTGTGCAACAAAATTCTCTTCTCCAAAAATTTCATCACATAATTTCTTTAGGTTAAAAACCTCATTATCATCAATGGAAATAAAGATAATCCCATCATCCCGCAGCAGGTTCGCAGCCAGCCGCAGGCGCGGGTACATCATGTTCAGCCAGTTTGTGTGGTACCGCCCCATCGTTTCGGGGTTGCTCTTGGTCGTCTGCTGGGTCACTTCCATATACCGCCGCATGGGGTCGGCAAAATCGTCTTCATATACAAAATCATTGCCCGTATTGTATGGAGGGTCTATGTAGATCATCTTCACCTTGCGGAAGTAGGATTTTTGCAGAAGCTTCAGCACTTCCAGATTATCGCCCTCGATATAGAGGTTTTGAGTCGTATCAAAATTCACGCTCTCTGAAGGGCAGGGGCGCAACGTTGCTGTACTGTGCCGCTGGGCAATCCGCAGGCAGTCGCTTTTCCCCTTCCATCTAAATTCGTATTTTTCAAAATCATCGGTGATATATTCCCCGCAGAGGGACAACAGCTTGTCTATATCCAGCTTCCCCTCAGAAAAGCATTCCGGGAAAACAGCCCGCAGCCGTTCCCTGTTTGCCGCTTCCATATCCATGCTTAACCCATCCAATTTATCGGCCATTTTCCATTTCCCTTTCTGAAATCGTTGGATTGAATATTGTTCTCTGTGGATTATACCATATTTCGGAAAAGATAACAAATTTGAGGACATTCATAAAGCACAAGCAAGTCCTAAGCCTTATATGATAGGGGAATGTTTTACTGGCTACAAAATTTCATATTTGCAAACACCTTGCGCTCGAAATTCTCTTGAAAAATGATTAAAGATGGACACAGCCACTATGGGCTGCATCCATCTCCAATTTTACTTGTTAACTGCCTGCTTTTCGTTTATATGCAATCCAAGTGGCATTATTGTTTTCCCGCAGGCATTTTATTCATTGGTTTCCTCTTGGGAATAGGCTTTGCAGTGTTTTTCATCAAGGGCGAAATTACAGCAGCGGCCCGCAAGATTCCCCCACGCCCTGCCGCCTGTAATGATCTGGTAAAGCTTCTGCGCCTGCTTCAATATGGTTTCGCGGTTGGCATTGCACCAGGAAAGCTGGTTTGACAAAAGATTTTTGTAGGCAGTTTCCTGCGCCGAATCCGTATCCAATATCTTCATCTGAACCTTTGCCAGGCATTCTGACGGAACAGGGATCATGTTATTGAAATTAACAGCGCCCCACTCCCCGCGATTGATCTTAAGGAAATCGACCTGGTTCTTCATATGTAAATGCTTGGGTTTTGGTGATGTAAGCGGGGCATAATACTGGAAACCATTGATAGAAAAAACGATGCCCACAAATGGACGGATTGACTTTTGATCCATCGTATAGGGGATGCAGGGGTCATACTGCCTTAAATAATCACAGTATTGGGGATCGACCGTATAAAACGAAAACTTCATGACACAGCTCCTTATGGTAAAAAGGCTGAACCTTTCGGTTCAGCCTGGCTTTTTTAACTCCCACTTATTGGTAGGGTACACCGCTTTTTTCGCTCCCACTCGTGGTAGGGTACACCGCTTTTTTCGCTCCCACTCATGGTAGGGTACACCGCTTTTTGAGTATGTTCACTCTCTGCTATTATTATACGCAGATAAGAGAATGATGTCAATGATTTTGTATAACAGGATTAAATTGCATATTGCGTTGGTAAATATTTCCTCTGTTATTTATTGTCTATCAGCTTGTCAAATTTTTCATTGACGATTTGTTTTACTTCTGTGACTTCCGAAGACAAATCTGTGATTTTGTCAAGATACATATCCAGAGTTGTTTCAAAAAGCGTTTTAAGCTCTGAAATTACCTCTGTGTTCCTTGTGATAACGTCTATCAGGGCGCTTTCCCGCTGTGTATATCTGTCCCAGCGGTCATTTTCCATTTTTTGGCGTTCTTTACTTCTTTCAATGCTTAATTTATAAATCGGCAACGCAATAATGACGATTGCCACTAAGATTAAAATAAACATGAAGATTGCCTCGTTTTCTGTTTTGCCGATGATTCCATTGATTATATTTTCTCCTTGCATATGTACCTCCTAAATGATTCCGCCATTAATTGGCATAATATTTTTTTACTTTTTCAAGAATTTTCCGATATTTTTTGTTTACGGCCTGCCTGCTGATCCCGATCTTTTTCGCGATTTCCGCATCAGAATAGCCATAGAATAGTTTCGCTTCCAGCAACAATTCTTCTTCCGTGCTCAGAAACCGCAGGAGGTCTTCCTTTATCACCTGTCCATCAAAATCAATGCCGACAGCGCCTATTTTTTCGTTCTCCGTATCAAGGTCATCTAACGAGATTTGGGATTTTCTGATGCCGTTACGCTTGCTTAAGGCGATATAGCTATTTTTCATTGTTGTTTTGATATAGGACAAAACAGCGGCATCTCCGGCGGAAGAACGAAGCCCTTGGATTGGAATCTTATAGATACAGTCAATAAAGCTGTCATACATATTTACATATGCGTCTGTATCATCCAATAAAAAAGCATATTTCTTTATCAAAGGTTGAAACATTGTAATAATGTCAGAAAAGGCATCGCCGTCATTTTCCTGGCATCGTTTTACAAGCTGGAATATCTTAGCGTCTGCGCCCAAGTTCTTCACCAACTCGTTGTTGGTAAAGAGTCAGAGCTTTTCCATTTAGCAACCAAAAATCTACATTTCTTTACTTTTGTAGATATATGTCAAATTTTGTCTGCTATGTGACAAAAAAATTTTCAAATCCTATGTCACGTTTTTGTCTTTCCGATACATATGTTTACATGAGGATTGGCAAAGAGTGTGCATATTTCCATTTGGCTCCCAATAAGCCGGCTGGCTGGTTAACTGGTTAAAAATTAATTCACAGCAGACAATATTGACACATGATGGCATTTGTGCAACGATATTATATATCTCTGAAAAAGTTATTTTTCAAAGGCTGAAACAGTTTGCCATGATGTCCATTGCTTTATGCAGCAGGGTTCTATTCCTGTTGCGCTGTGGCAAAGGGAGTTATGGAATATGATTTCGGCATGAAAAGGGAGAGGATAAAATGAGAAAAAGAAAGGCTTGTCTTATTTTTCTATTCTGCGCGATATACTTGATATCTTGTGCGGACAGTAGAAAACGTTCCTACCTTCATTCCCTTGTCACAGAAGAACAAACGCTGCTTTGCGGGGATTACACCCAAAACGGAAAATCACCGACAGAGGAAGATATTTGTTACGATTTAAGAGGGGTAGACATTGATTTTTCCCTGGACGATTATGTATTTGAAAAAGCTGAGGAAAATGAGGAAGGTCTGCTTTACTGTGTGAATGCCCTGTCCCCGGATGATCCTGATTTTAAGGTATATCAGATTGGGAATTTTTATGGCATTACCTGCACCCGGGATTTTCTGGCACAGGCAATCAAAGAAGCTGAGAATGGACTTCGTGGGCAGGCTGTGACATATGGCGTCCAGGTTGGGTATTATAACATTGATAAAATGAATATCCAGGAAAATGATACGGAAAGCATTGAAAAAGTGGAAAACTATATTCAGGAGCTTTTCCTCACGTTAGATTTCAGCGGATATACGAGGAAGATGATTACCGGCGATGCAGGGCAGAATAGCTTTCTGTATTATGCGAAAGATGGAGATCCTGATAAGGATGCTTTTTCGTGGACTTCCCGTTTGCAGGACACAGATATTACAATCGGCGTAAGGGACAGGGATGTTCTGGACAATCTGCTCCAGATAACATATAAATAGCATCGGACATCGGCAGCAGTACATAGTAGTAGTGGTACTTACGGGACGAAACCTTATTACACAAACGGAGGAGCGGAACCCTTAAAGTGTCCCGCCCCTTGCTTTCATGTGGATTTTCAAGGGTTTCATATTCTTGAAATAGTCCCTGCAATATTTTGCTCAGATTGCCCGGCAGATGGACAGGCTCTTATTCTTTTTCATACCAAGAATAAAACCTTACATCTGACAAAGCTTCTTTTTTCCATGCCAGCGTGATTTTCTTATTGTTATAGCAGGCGTATCCAGACATGGACATATCCAGATCAGAAACGGATGCGGGAGTATTCCCGCTGGGATAAATGACTACCACATGATCGGATGTGATGCCAATCGTGGGATACCCTTGGTTTGCACGAGCCTGCGCATCGGAATAATTGACCGAATACCAATGAGGGGTATTGTTCCCTTTTAAGGCCTTCAACATTGTTGCGCAAGTTCCGCTGGGAAGCGGCATACCATAATCGTCGCAGACATCCTGGGCAAAAATGTTGCAGTATGTTTTGTTACCACTAGGCTGGTACTTTGAGGTGTTTACTACATCAAGGTCGTCAATAACGCTTTTGTAGTTTGCTTTGGAAATATCCATAATTGTGTCCTCCTTTAAAAATATTTTTAATATGGTTTTCGCAAATCAGGCATACTTTAGACGGTCAGCCTTTTGCATCTAAAGTTTTTACTTGCTACATCAGTAAAGATAAATTTTAGAGAAATTTGTAAACAAAAAATGAAATTTTTGAGAGGGGTATTTTTATGAGTGCATTTGGAAAAAGGGCGGCAATCTGCGGGATATTGTTTTCGCAGATATTTTGTATCCAGGCTTTAGCGGGTGAAAATACAAATACCCCCTGCTATCAAACCACTGTGGACGCTGAAAACAGTAATTTTGAAGAAGGCGTGTGGAAATATAAATTTACGCCATCTTCCGGAGGAAACGTGATATTGGAGGAAGGGGAGAAGTATACGTTCTTAGTCATAAATGGCGGCATATCCTCTGAAAAGATCGTCATTGAAAATGGACGGGCTTATATTGGGCTAGATGGAATTTGCAGGGAATTCAATCTGTCCAAAGAAGAAACCGAAGATGCTGTCACTGTGGGAAATAGCTTGAATCGTGCCATTTTAGATAAAAAGTCGCTTTTGCTCAAAAAGGGTAACAAGAGTCTGGGCATAAAAGGCAGGATTGTTGAGGACGAGATCTATGTGCCTGTCAGGGATTTTTCGGAGATGTTCTATGCCACCGTAACGTATAGCACGGATATGATGCCTTTGTTTAACCCTATGGTCAACATTGATAACAGAGAAAAAGGCGTTTCCAAAGAGCAGGCCCTTTGGGATGCGAAGCAAAAGCTACAGGAATATTATCGGGAATTTGAGCCTGAGCATACATATAGGGATAAGGCGCTCATGAGTAATATGATGCTGCAAATGCAAAAGGGAATAGATCATATGCAGGTGGTCGGTGAAACCGCCAGCTTTTGGCTCCTAAAAGGCCCTTGTTTGCTGTTTGTAGATAAAGCTACAGGAGCGATTTACTACAAGACAGGAACCGGGAAAGCGGGACATGGCTCTTATATGGAAACCGTCCGGAATTTGGATGGAAGCGAGGATGAGTTGTTTGAGCATATCCTCATCAGTAGTTTTTAAGATACTGCAATATTAGAAAGCACTTTGTCATCAGTCGAAATTATAGGAATGTGTTTTGCCTAATATTGGTATAGTATTTTCTATTTTCTTATGCTATGGGCATTTCAAAAGAGAAAACTTTGCCACTAGGCCTATGGCTTAGAGCTTATCCATAAATAAGACGTGTGTAAATTGCGCGGTCAGATTTTTCGGCAGACAAGGCGCTTTTCCGCAGGCGTACTGTGTGGTACGGCAAGAAAAAGCAACGATGTCTGCTGGAAAAGATGCAAGCAAAATGTGCGCGGATAATTTATGGATAAGCTCTAAAAACCAGAAAGCATTTTGCAAAAAAGATAAACAGCGAAGGAAGTGAGAAAATGAAGTGTAAAAAATTTCTTGTTGCCATTGCAATCTCTTTTTTATTTATTGCAGGCGGATGTGGCCAAGTTGTAACTGACAGCGGATTTCAAGTCCAAGACATGGAAAAAATAGAGGATCTGCATATTCCCTATGACGTATCCCAATTAGATTTATACCGCATTTCTAATATACAGGAACAAGACGAAAAATCTATCTTTTTATTGGGATTGAATGATGGGAAGCTGTTGTATACCATAAATGCAGATTATGATTCTCCCAATGCTGTCATGGCACTTAAAAAAACAGAAATGGTCAATATATACGACATCCAGAAAGGGCAGATCATAGAATCTTACCCTTTCACAGAAGATTTTTATGTGCTCTATGGAACCATTGCAGGAAAAAGCATTTTACTGTCAGGGCTCCCATTAAAAGAGGATAAAAGATCATCCCAAATATTATCTTTAGGTGACGAAAAGAAAATTCTGTATGAAGGCAGGATTGCAAATTTTCAGGAATGCCCCAAACTGGTCCCTTATGAAAAAGATATGGCGATGACCCTGCTGCAACTTCCGGATAAAAAAGGATTTTATTCTGTCGCAGAAAATGGATTGTCAGAATTTCTTTTTTTCAACCAAGAGGAACAGCTTGTAAATTTTGACTTCAAAAGTAATGGGAAAGATTTCTTAACGGTTGTTAAAAAGAACGGCAATGGGATGTTTTTGTATGCCAATAAAGATACTGTGCAATATCTGAAATTGCCGGAGGGATTGAAAATTGTTACATATGCTTTATGCGGGAAAACCCTGGTCCTGTATGCAAAAAACGAGGAAAATGACGTTCCAGTATTATATTGGTATTCCTTTATGGATCAATCCGAGTCATACAGGATAGCAGATGTATCGTACCGTATCCCGGATGGGAAAGATAGTTTCTTTGTCGGCATCAATGGAAATTTCGAGCCTTTCCTATACCAGATCAAGGATAATGATATATATAGAAATCCCATAGATTTATCGGATCATATGGAAACAACTTCAGATTATTTCCAAATCATTGAGGCTGACACTGGGCAAATATTATTCAATGCCCCGGAGAACAAGACAGTTTTTATCATACAAACGGATTAAAATGCTCAAATCATCAATAAAAAAGAGGATAACTATGAAAAAATTTATTACCCTTATGCTGACATGCGTTGTGAGCGTAAGCTGCTCGCTTTGCTGTTTTGCCAGCACAGAAGCACAAGTAGATCAGGTTCCTGATTATTACACCGAAGAGTACCAGCAGGAGGTGAAGGCTGTTGCGGCAAAGGCGGAAGCTTATTTAGAAAATAAGTTAAGGCTTCGCACGGGCGCAAAAAAATATTTAAGCGTTCCCTTATATAAACAGACAAAAAATTATTATTGCGGCGTTGCATCTGCACAGATGGTTCTGAAATTCTTGGGTGCTTCAGGAGATGTTAGTCAAGCAACGTTAGCAGCAGACGACTATTTTGAAACAGACAAAGACGGCTTTACCTACGTTTACAAGCTTGTAAATGGGTTAAATAACAGGCTGGGTTCTAAGAAGTATATGAGTATTACGATAAACGATCTGGCTTTTGCTACCGGGTTGATTTACAGTATTGACGCGGGATATCCTGTAGTCTGTCATGTGGATACCAGGAAGCTGCCTGCTTATAGTGGATATAGCTGTGGCCATTATGTTGTTGCGACTGGTTATAACTATGGCAGTGTTCCCTCAAGCCAAAGCAATGTCCGTTATAATGATCCCAATAATAACAGCGAATATTACGGGAGATTCGATGTTGACTTTGGCGTGATGGAATCCGCGATAGATACAAGGGAAGACTATTACATTATGAAAAAAAGATAAACCATATTTCTGTAAAGAGATGATTTGAGTATGTGAATATTTTTGTGATATCATTCCAGAAGGTCTTCTGCAATAAAGCTGCGGAAGATCTTTTGGAGCTTATCCTGATATTACGGACAACTCCAACAGCGGATGCCTTCCATCTTTGCAGAATAGCAAAACTGGCAGCCCCTTGTCAATAAACTATATCAGATAAAGAAAAGGAGTATGATCTATGAAAAAAATATTGTGTTTCGGCATTTTTCTGGCCGCAATGCTGGCAGGCTGCATTGCACCGGATAAAAATACTACGGTGCAAACAAAGTATCCTTGGAACGAGAATAATTTTACTATAGGTATATCCGAAACGGAATTTGAAGGGGTATACGGTATTAATTATCTGGATGAGGATACCCAGCAATATGAAACATTTTATGAAAAATCACCCGCAGGCCAGATTTTTTTGTTGGCAGTAAATGGCGGCTATTTGCCTGTCCCTGATATATTGGCAACGCCAAAAGGAAACATTTATGTGCCTATGGAATATTTAGAGCCTATTGGCATTACGGCGGAAACCATTAAAAACGAAGACGGGACAAAAATTTTACTGAAGTATGGCAAAGACACCTTGCTTCTGGCAAAGAACCGCGCGCCGGAAAAAAATGGCGAGGCTGTGGAAATCAAATTCCCGGCGGTAGAAATGCTTGACGAAAAGATCTATGTCCCTGTTTGTTTTGTCGCGGAACAGTTTGGCGGAACCGTGGATGATATAGACGACTTCTCGAAAGAGTTTTGCAATGAAAGCAGCAGGATTCTCCCGAAAATCAGCTTGATCGGGATAGAAATGCCAATGGAGCAGATAGATGGTTTTTCTATTGAAGAAGGCTTGCAGACTGTTGTAGAGTCCTCTGTTGTGGAATACGAAGGTCTTTTGACGCTTTTGGAGGAACGGGGAGAGTCTTTTACGGAAAGACATCCGGATTATGACCCTGGAGCCATCTGTTACAGTGGGAAAAAACTCGGGAGATACTATATCTACCAGTTGGAAGGATTTGAAGATTTTCCAATTTTTTTCAACCGCTATACTGGGGAAATATATGGTGTGCAGCCCTGGGATGAAATGTTTTCGGTTGCACGATGTTTCCCTAATATCAGAAAGATATATTAAACGTACATATTATATTTGGGGGTTTTATGGACGGGCTCTAAAAATATGGAAAAACGGCGGAAAATTTCCCGCCGTTTTTTGCTTTGTAGGCATGAAGCACAGATAGGCTCGTTTATCCAAGGATATACTTTTCCGTGATGTTGCTTGCTTTTGCCGGAATCCCTCTGCGGTCGAAAACATCCTGGAGTGTACGAAGTTTTCCGCCGTCAGGATCAGCAACAAGATAACGGTCAAACCCTTCCGCGGTAGAATCCATGCCGTCAAGCAGGACATAATGGGAGTTGCTGCCGCTCTTAAGCCTTACGAAGCAAATTTCGCCGTCATTTGCCGCCGCTGCCATATCGCTTGTTTTTTCCATACTTACAGAAATGGTTTTAGAACCAATCTTCACGGAAAAATCGTTGTATGTTACATCGGCAGCGTTATTGGTTGCGTTTTCAGTTGTCTGCTTCACAGCATTGTAGACATTGCTGTTTGTATCCGAAAGATTGCCTTTGTATAAGACGTAAGTCGCCAAAGCGCAAATAGCGCAGCCGTTGCTTTTGATTGTGCCAGTCGCAGCGCTTTTGCCGCATTTCCCATAAAATGCAGAGTCGGTAAAAACTTTTGTTGATGTACCAGGATAAACAATCGTCCCATCTCCCTGATTGATTACGTTAGAAATCTTGTGTGCCATCTAAAACTCCTCCTTTTGAAAAATGAATCTGAAAACCTTTAGAAAGCGTGTTCGAACATTACTTTCATTGAAAAAGAGATATAAAAATGGAATTTGTCAACCAAAAAATGAACTATGATTTGAAAATTACGCATGAGAAAACCAGGTGTCTTCCTGATACATTCTGCCTGGATTTTATATTCATTCCATATTGTATTTTTTATATAAATGGAGTAAGGGTGAAAAGACTCTAAGAGCCTATCCCCAAATTAATGGAGTAGTGGTATAATGTTCAGGGGTGATACGATGAAGAAGAAAAAAATGACACAATCCTGGACAATATCAGATGAACTGTGGGAAGAAATCAAAGAGTATATTCCGAAAAAACAGCGGGATCCGAACAAACATTACCAGAAGGCGCCGGGGCAAGGGCGGCCAGGCCTGCCCGTCCGGCAGGTGCTGGAAGGTATCTTCTATGTTCTGCGAACTGGATGCCAATGGAAAGCAGTGCCGCGAGAATATGGTTCCGGCAGCAGTATCCACCGGTATTTTCAAGAATGACAGGCGGCAGGCTTCTTTGAAAAGATATGGGTATTGGGTTTGGAGAAATACGATGAATTGGAAGGAATTGGCTGGGAATGGCAGAGCGTTGATGGTTGTATGGTAAAAGCGCCTTTGGCTCAGGAGTCGGTTGGGCATAATCCAACCGACCGTGGAAAAAATGGGGGCAAAACGCAGCATCTTAACCGATGAAAAAGGACTTCCGCTGTCCGTTGTCCTTTCGGGAGCAAACACACATGACATCAAGCTCCTGGAAGAAACATTGGATAACAGTATCATTCCCCGCCCGGCTGTCAGTGAAGGCCAGCCACAGAATCTTTGTCTGGATGCTGGTTATACAGGCAGTACCCAATCCATTGAGGAACGCCAGTACACTGCCCATATCCGTCCCAGAGGCGAAGAACGCAAAGAAATAGAGTGCGATCCGAACTTCAAGGCCAGGCGCTGGGTGGTCGAAGTCACTCATTCCTTTTTTAACCGCTTTCGCAAGCTGCTTGTTCGCTTTGAAAAGAAAGCTCAAAACTATCTCGCTCTGATCCATTTTGCTTGCTCTATTATTGTCTGGCGTAAGATGATCCAGGTTCATCGCTAATTTAGGGATAAGCTCTAAAAATCTTTGCTTTTGTAGATATATGTCAAATTTAGCCTGCTTTGTGACAAAAAAATTTTCGATATGTGTCACCTTTTTGCGTTTGTAGTACATATAAAAAGAGGTAAAAGGAATATGGTGCTCTCCGCTTTGCTGCAATAAGAATAAGGGGGAAAATTATGAGAAGAACATCTTTTATTTTGGCAATCGTAATGATAATGGTGACTGGTGGCATTTTTATAACAGCATACACCAATAAAACAAAAAGCATCGGAAGTGTCTTATCAACAGACATTGTAACGTATATTGATCGAGTTCCTATTGTGTCATACGATTATCTGGGTTCCATATATGTTATGGCAGAAGACCTTCGGGGATATGGTTTTGATGTAATATGGGACAAAACTTCGCGGACTGTTTCGGTCACTTTCCCCCAAGACGGACATACTGAAAATTTTACGGCAGAAGAAAAAACTGCCTTGGGAATACGGCAACCCGGAGGGAAAAAGATATTTGATGTATACCCGGCTGATATAAAAATAAATTTTAATGGCACTATACTGCCTGATACCGAAAATGGGGCAGCAACGGCAATCAATGCGGATAACAAGATATTGCTATCATTCGATGTGCTTGGAGAACATTTTGGAACCATGAATTATAATGACCAACAACGAACAATCAGTCTGGCTACTCCAAAAGATTCTTTGGTTTCCGTTGAAAGCGCGGTTCATTTCCCTGAAATCGAACTTCAATATGAGGAAACAATACCGTTTGATGCAGTTGATTTCTCAATTTCAAAAAGTGAAACAGCTGCGGCAGATGTAGACTTGGGCAGTGAAGAACTGATGAACCATCGGGATCGTTATGTTATCAGCATAATTAGCTTTACAGCTGACGATATATCAGCAGGAAAATCGAAAACATATTTTCTCTTTTCACCTGCACTTATAGATACATTTCACCTGGAAGCAAAAAAATCGGAAGAAAATGCAGTCACACTGGAAACAACCCAGGAACTGGTTGAACTGCAGAATGCAAATGTGTTGCTCAGTTTTCAGCCTACGTTCCTTTACGAAACAAGCTTATCATTGTATACAACAGATGGAAAACGGGTTGAAGATTTTCCGTTCCCTTGTTTTTTAAGCATAGACGGAAAGCTTTATATCAATGCCAGTGCTCTGGCTGAAAGCCTTGGAATGACTCATATGCTGGATTTATATGGTTATGGCGAAGGCACTTTTGAGAAACGAGATGCGTCACTTTAAGAAGATAGCAATTTATCCGGTCTGAAGGCAAAAAACAAATTGGTTTTTTGGTTTACAAAATTTTCCTTTTTGACTCTTTTTTAGTATAGCCGGCTAAAAAAATCAAAAAGGAGTGTTTATATGGCAATAAAACAATTATCTCTCAATTATTCTCTCAATACAGGAAGCAAATGGATTTATTGTAATTTCCCTGAAAAGCTTCCTACCGACGCCTATGGCGATAAGAATGCAGGCAGCCACTGCTTGAATAGGCAAACTGTATCGGGTACTGGGCAAATTTTTTATTCTTATAATTGCCAGAAATTATCCGGCACTTGTAACTTTGGCATTAGGGTATATAATCCGGGGACAAGCAGTGTTACATTTACCCGTACAAACTATGGGCATTCAAATTCCAAGGAAGCTGGCGGCTGGGATCCGGTAGGTTTTAAAAGCTGGCAGAGGTTTTTTCAAAGCACGTCTAAAAGTTTTACAATCCCGGCGAAAGGGAGCGTTTGGATTTGTGAGGAAGCTCTTCCTGAAAATGTGATCTTTAGCGGGAATTTAAGATTTACAGCTTCGGCTTCTGTCGTAATTGCAGTATATATCTATAAATCCAAAGCAAATATTGCGGACTCAACAAGCATTTACCCCTATAATAAGAATAACAGCGAAACCGCTTCTCAATATTCTGGCTATGGAAACGGATACTATCTCACGGCATCTGGCATTACAATTAAGCTGAGTGATATTTTGAACAGCGGAGGGGTATACTTTACAACAAATTCTCGCAACAATACCAATTTTACTGTAAATAACAGCAGTACGATGGATGAAATAATCCCTATCCATATTGCAGGAACATCATATGTTGCAAAAGTCAGTGAGAAGGTGCCTCTGAGGAATCTTGCAAACTGGTCTGCACAGTATTATTTCCCAATTACGTTTATAAATGACCTTGACACGAAAGCCCACACGGTCAGATGTCAAATCTGCAGTCCGGATGTGAACAAAAAACTTCCGATTGTTAATTGCGGAGGGACTATATCCTCTGCCGTAATCGAAAGTGCAACGAAACCATGGGAATGGAAAACTGTATCTGTGAAGGACAAGCTTACCCTCAACTATCAATTCATTTTGGGTACAAATAGTTATGCGGAAATAAGGCATATGTTTGTAATGTAAAATTAGATTTTTCTAATATGCTGATGATGCAATTTCTCATATAGGAAAGAAGCTAAGGGCATGGCTTAACCTCATTTGGACTGGAAGCATTCAAAAGCTTCCAGTTCTTTCTTTTGTTACAATGGTACAGTTATATGTAAAAAACCAATTCTTATTATTGTAGTTAGAAACAGTTGGGCTAAACACCGACAATTATTTTTGCAAAGGAGAATATTTATGCCAAAAGTAGGGGATACAAAAGGGATTACCATTCAGATTTCAAACACAACTATCTTTGATGCAACCGGCTATGCTGCTGATCTTTCCATTCTGGCTGTTACGCAGTTCTTGGAAACGTCTGGCTGCTGCACTCGCTGCCGGGGTAGCCTATTGGGAAATAGCTCCAGGAGTGCTAATCGGAGCACTTGCAACTACTGCGGTTGCAGCTCTAAATAAAGCCGTCGGAAATGAGGGTTTTGAGTTTACGTTTCGCTTCAAATACGTTGAAGTCTATATGCACAAAGAGGGACACTATTACTATGGCTGGGATATAGATAAAATTTCAGCGGGAACATATTAAAAAATGATTGGGAAACAGCCTTGGCGGATTGATTGGACGTTGCGTCTACCCGCAAATAGGACTATCCTAAAGTGAGCCTGTTGACAAATACCCTTATCATACATTGCTCCAAAGAACGAATGCACGCGTTCAATAAAACAGTGCCACAAAATATGGGAGAGGATGGACGTATCATGCCATCCTCTTTTTGTTTGCATTCCGCTTACGCTTTTTCCGGCACAACATCAGGTCAGGCCATGTCAAGAGTTACAGCTGTTGACAAAGATAAACTCCGAGCAGAAAAGTCGCTTTCTCTACACCGATTTTATCGATATACGTTGCAGAAAAGATGGATTTAACAAGCTTTTCTAGGTTTCATGCCATAACAAAAAAGGCACTCCTTTGTAGTTACGAATGTCCCATGGTGGTTTTACCTGTTTGTTTTTTTTGCAGCTTCCATTATCGCGTGACACTCCCTGCACAAAAGCCTCCTATGATCTTTATCGTAAGAGGTTTTTGTATTTGTAGTTTTTAACAAAAAGCAAATGGACAGCAAGTAAAAATATGCATATTTTGTTTTATCATGCGGATTTATTACAATATCTTGTTGTTCTATTTTGTTGCAGCAAGTTGCCGGCAAGTTAAATCATGCCAATATGGGAATATATTTCATATACCTGGGCGCCGTTTCCGGATCAAGCGGCTTGGTAAGCTCTGCTTTGACCGCCTCTTTCATTAACCGTGAAATACTGCCCGATGATGATTCCTTCAAGCTAAATCGATTTCTCGGGGAACTGCTTGTAAGCTGCTCTCCTTGAAACTGTATCCTTTATTCTCAGTATCTTTCTTTCGCATATCTACACGGTTGATATCGTGATATTGGACTATGCGGATTGCCTTGCGAGAAATCCTTGGGAAGCTGGAGAGTCTTTTTGCGAAAAGGCTTGCCAAACTGCAACTGGCAAATGATTTCCCGCCATGCTACAATAACCCTGTAAGACAGGTCAGCGCATTTCAGGTCAGAGTAAACGGTTTTGGGGATACATCTATCCAAAAACCGAAAAAGGAACCATCAGGCCCGAAATGCCTGACAAAAACACAAATTCATATAAGACCGTAAATTCTGATTCAAATTTTATGAGATAAGGATTTGCGGTCTTTTTTATTTCCAAAGGAGGCGGATATTTCAAAATTTCCAACGCAGCACGCAAATTTGCCAACAAAAAAATCAAGCATCGAAAGGAGAATGCACATGAAAATTTTAATCGTAGAACCCGGAAAACACCCCTACGAAAAAGAAATCGAAGGCACATTAAAGGAAATGCAGGAGATCGTCGGCGGGCCGATACAGGCCATCTA
>CAJTKM010000024.1 GCA_910576545.1 Lachnospiraceae bacterium | reverse complement strand
CCGCCATGTAGCTGGCACCCAGTGGGGCAACAAGAAGTACATGAATATGAAGCACTTAGAGGCTGCCCTGGGGGATGCCTCTACTGCTGGCTGATTTTATTCTGCCAGAGCCTGCAAACTATTTTGCGCATTATTCTTGACACTACCTAACCGGGGTTTTGTCTTGCCTATTCGGCGCACAATCAAAAAAGTCATTGTATAAAATACAATGACTTTTGATTAGGTATGATATTTATTCTATTCATTATTAGCTAATTGACCAATACACTCTTTAGCTTCTTCTATGGTCAAACCTTTTTCTTGGATTAAGGAAAGAAGTCCTTCAATTTCCTCATTCTTTTTTGCTATTTCGAGTTCTTTTCTTTCAGCTTTAAGTTCCTTCAAAAGTTGTTCTGTTTCTGCAATTTTCTTGATGTTCTCATCTAAGCGTTCTGCAATCGTTTTAGGACTTTTGTTCTTGCGGATTCCTCTCATATCATCAGTACCTCCAAATAGTATTATTATCAGTCTAAGACAAAAAACAAAATTTTTCAACACATATGATTATAAATTTTAACGCATAAAAATACCCCGCATTATTCTTGACACTACCAAGCTGATGGATAATGTTGCGTTTTCCTTCTGTCATTTGTACCCGATGTATGGGTTTCTTCTGTTTTGCCATAATAAAAGATCCTCCTATGATTTAGATTTTACCATAGAAGAACCTCTTCAATTACATATTTACAGAAAAAGTTTCACACTGCCTCCATATGTTGAATTGACGCTTACCAAACTTTCGCCACATAGTATCATAGAAGCTCTCTATTTATAGACTTTTGCTCCCATGCCCAACTTTTGCTTACAGACTCGAAAATGTTGCAATGTCCCTTTTATTAGTTACTCACTTTTCTTTGACTGATTTTCAAGAAAATCATATCCATTTTTCGACATTTGAAAAATCGTTCTATCTGAATTCCGTTGTACCACAAATCCGACACGAATTAACTCTTCCAATGCTGCTTCCATTTTCACTATTTCACGTTGGTCATTACTATTATTCATAGGAATACTTCCAGCCTGTATTACTGTTCCAGATAAATCTTTAATTACAAGTATTTGACCTGTAGAATCTTTTCCAGCATTGCTCAGAATAGAAAAAGCTGTGTCATTTATTTTTACAACATTTTTAGAAGTTATTTTTAAAACTTCAGTGATAAATCTATTTCTTTTTTCTTCCCAATTATTCCTGTATTTTAAATTAAAAATCTTTTTCAGCTTATCATAAACTTGGTTTAATCTATCTTTGACCTCCATCTCCTCATTATCAAGCTTAATAGCCGCTATTTCATTTCTTACAACACCATTCATCATGTCAAAGTCAAAATGCGGAAGTAATATAGATGTAAAACTGGTTTTTAACGCCCATGCAGCACCCATCTCATTTAGGCTTATGATACTATTATAATAATTTTCTGAATGAATAAAAAATACATATAGATCATATTCTAAAAACTGTTTTTTTAAATAATCAAAAATATTTTCATCATTTGGTATATTGTATCCTGGTAAAGAACTACAAAAAATTTGCTCATCCCATAGTCCCATGTCTTCAAAAAGTTCAACCAATAATTTTACATAGGGAGCATCCTTGGAAGAATGGCTTATAAATATTTTAGGGAACTTTGTTTTCATTTTGACTTCCTCCTTAATTTGTATAATATTCTTTTTAGTTTTTGTCGAATGGCATATTTCGTACATTGGACAATTTACATATCTATCTTTATAATTGTTTTCTTTTATGTCATATGTCAATCTCTGAAATTCTCTATCTCTATTTCGATGGGCTACCAAATATCTTTCTAGGTACTTTTTCACTGCTTCGCTTCTTTCATAAAAATACCATTCACTAATGTTAGTCGCAATATTCTTATCATAAACATATAGCGATAAGCCTCTTGCAATCCCTTCTTTCACTCTATCATCTTTATACCAAATGGAAGGGCAATCTAAAATATCTTTTATATAGTCATAATTATTTTTAATAAAAGTTTGATCTCTCCAAATATTCGTTAATGCCCATTTTTTAGGTTGCAAATCAAGATTATCTATAAAATCATTTACACTACAATCCAAATTCAAATCTCTCACACTAAAACTCTTTTGTAAATTAAAAGTTGTCATTGCAAATTTCTGCACATTGATATTATCATGACGTAAAAGGTCTGAAAATATTTCTTTTTTAAAAGATGATGCCGGGTTTTTAATACAATTGCGATTTATCATATTATATATTGTCGCAAGGAAACATAATTCAGTTGCATCATTATTATTTATTATTTTATCAATTTGTTTTTTGCTCAGACGTTCGATTGCACCTTTAGCAGAATTTTTAGGGGAAAAAAATTTAGCTAATTCAATTTTAGACTTTGTAAGTTTGCAATCTGCATTAGACATCTTGTCCAAATACTTACCATTTTCTTGATTTCTAAAAAAAATCTCTGAAGCCATCAACATTTGATTATATTTATCATTTTCGTAACGAAATGAATCTTCTGATAAATAATCTAAAGCTGGCAAATTTCTTGATACACATAAACGAAGTACACATCTTCTCACAACCTCATCATTATGCGTAAGCAAATTATCCAATCTTTTATTTAAGAGTTCTTGGCATCGAACACAAAAGTATCTTCTCTTTTCTAAAATATCCAACATATGATGAAGACCATTTATAATTAAACGATTGTCATCTGAATATAAATATGATATATATCTTTTAAAATCACACTTGGTTTTTCCTTCTCTAGGGAAAGCGCATACTCTCTCAGCATGGCAAAATTTGCTATTACCCAAAGTTAAATTCACTCCTAGTATTCCAGTTCTAAAGTATTAGATTTTTGAAAAAATATCAATTTAAATATATTTTAAGCAATAAAATCTTACTCAACAATATTTTACTTTCTTTATTATGTAAATTTTTCCAATATAATAATTTCTATACTAATCCAAATATCATATCTAAATTTCACACTTTTAAAATGAACATGCCATACTAAGGATATTTATATCATTTTAACCTGATTTTCTACAGCTTATCAAACAGCTTTCACTGAAACATCATATTTCTTATAACTTTGATTGTCTTATTTCATATTGTCAAAAATTTATCTATATCCAGCCATATTAATTTACCAATCTTTTTCCCATCACTATCTACTTGAAATATTCCGAAATATTTGCCCTTTTTATTTTTTTTATATATTTTTGTATAATGATTAACAAAATAATCAGCTGCTCCTATAGTTCCATTTGTACCACAGCCAAAAATAAGGTGAATTGTTTTTGGCTCTATTTCTGAATTATTTTTATCTATAGTTATTTTAATTAAAATACCCCATCCTCTTCCTCCTTTAGAATATGGATAAAAAGTACCATCAATTAAAAAACCTTCATTTCCTTCATCCGATACTTCAATAAATTCATAATTTAATTTTTTTAAATTTTCGTCCCTTTTGTACTTATTCAAATGTTCATTCGTAACTATCCATTTAATATTCTTTAAATATAAATTAAAATAGTGATTTACATACTCGTTTGAAACTGGTCCCCCTATATGTATTTCATCATATAATACATTTTTTTCATTATTAAATAAAATGGTGACACCTATTTTATTTAATAAAAAACTTATATTATACATTAGATGTATTTCATCTAAAATTACGACATCACGTTTTCTATCCAGTATCTTACTTTTAAATTTCGGAATTGATACAAAACATTTTGGAGGATATGTTTTGAAGCATAATACTTTTTTTAGTATTCGAATTTTATTTTTTTCTTGTAAAAAATGTACAAAATATACAAAAAACACAAAGTAGAGCAATTTTGTATATTTAATAAAGTTAATAAAAAAAGTTATTAAATCTAAAAAATCCATAAAACTATTACCTCATTGCCAAACGAATTAACACAATCAATTGAATCAATCTTAAATCTACCATCATCTTTCTAATAATCCTATATAATCCTCCTTGTAAAATTTTTCTATTAATTCTACTATTTTTCTATGGCTAGGATATAAATCCGAATTATACTTCACACCTAATGCTACTGCTACCATTAAAATAATTATAAAAAAACTACAGCTCCGGATATTGCCACCATATTTTTATAATCTGTATTAATAATATCACCTTATTTCTAGTATATGTAGAATAAGAATTGTCACAACAAAATAAATCTAATATTATAGACACTCTTATACTATCATGCCCTAAGACAAATTTCAACATTTTCCAACTAAAATATATTCTATCTTATTTTCATTTCTGATGCATAAAAATACCCCGCCTCTCAGCAAAGTATTCTCTTCCCTATTAATAACTTTTCTACTGAAACACATCAAATTATTTAACTAGAAAAATCATCACATTAAGGCTCCTTATTCTCATTGGCATAAATTGGTGTAAGTGTGGTGTAAATCAACCAAAACCATAGAAAAAGACGTGCTGGAAATCCAGTAAAATCAGGCATTGTTGAACTTTATTCTTTCTTTTCATACAACCTTTTCTTTTTTCCGAAACAAAAGGTTTCTGCAAAGTCACTCTGGCTCTTTGTGAAAAACTATGGTAATATGAGAAAAAACAGGAGGGAAGAAAATGGAGCAGGACACTTATCGCACCGCTCTGGCGGCAGTCCAGAAAATCTGCGCGGAAAAAGGCGAAGCAGACGCGGCGGACATTGCCAAAGCTGTCGGGCTGTCCTCTGCCGCGGCGGAAGCATTCGTCCGGCAGATTGATGAGGACAGCTTTGCAAACGTTATTGAAATCGACCTTTGCTGCGGGGAAGAATATATTGTAAAAGGGCTGACGGAACAGGGCAGGGCATTTCTGGGCAAAATATAAAAATTCCAGAATTATTTAAGAATTATTTATACCCCATTCATAATTCCTTCACATATAGAAGGTATACTTTCATCATGAAAAACAGAAACTGACTGAATTGGAGGGAATCATTATGTTTGACCCAAATAATAATATTTATGATGAAAACAGGAAAACTGAGCAGAACACCGCACCGGAGGAACCGGCAGCGCATACGCAGGAAGAGATGCCCGCTGACGCCGCGGCCGAGGCAGCAGAAAAAGTTTCCCTTGCGAAACCGCAGGAAGCCTCCCCCGCAGAATACGCGGAAGAGAACACAGACGAAACTGCAGAAAGTACAGCGGAGCCATCTGTTTTTGCGGAACAGCCCGAAGCATCGGCTGAACCCACCGAAGACACAGCGGTTTCCCCGGAAGGCACAGCGCCGGATACTTCCACAAGCGAAAACTTCATACGCCCCTCTGTACGAGAATATCACTATGAAGAGCAGGTCAAAAAATCCCCGAAAAAAAAGAAAGGCTGGGGACGCTTTATTGCAGCATGCCTGATTGTCAGCGTTGCGGGCGGGGCAAGCGCGGGTGTGGGCTATGGCGCAATGCGGAATTATTTCGATTCCCATAATACCTCGGCAAAATCGCCCGCGGTGGTGCAGAAGGTATCCGCGACCAGCCCATGCCTTTCCGCCGTGGATATTATCAAAGCAGTAAAGCCTTCTGTTGTCAGCATCTCCACGAAGTTCTCCGGACAGGCGCAGTATATTGGTCCGTTCACGATTCCCTATGAGGGGAAAGGTGCGGGCAGCGGCGTTGTGTTCTATGCGGACGCGGATAAAATCGCTATCGTGACAAACAACCATGTCGTTGAGGATGCAGACGATATTTATGTTATTTTCGACAGCGACAATTCCGGCGAAGAAAAATCTGTAACCGCAAAGCTGATTGGCTCAAAAAGCGAATCCGACATCGCCGTACTGACAATTTCGCAGAGCGAACTGAAAAAAGCCGGCATCAATGATGTGACCGTAGCGACCTTCGGCGATTCTGACACGCTGGAAGTCGGCGACGCTGTCATTGCCATCGGCAACGCCATGGGCAAGGGCATTTCTGCAACAGACGGCATCATCAGCATGACAGAGCAGAGCATTAAGGTAGATGGAAATATACTGAACGTATTGCAGACCAGTGCGGCAATCAACGGCGGGAACAGCGGCGGCGCGCTGGTAAACAGCTCAGGGCAGGTCATCGGCATCAATACTGCCAAATATAACGACAGTATGGCGGAAGGCATGGGCTATGCCATTCCCAGCAACGAAATCACCCCGATCGCCACAGAGCTTTTGGAACTGGGCACACAGCCCAAGCCGTATATTGGCGTAACGGGCACGAGCATTACGACAGACAATGCGGATTTGTATCGCCTGCCTGTTGGCGCACTGATTATGGAAGTGAACGAAGGCGGCCCTGCTGAAGCCGCAGGGCTTCAGGTGGGCGATATCGTTACGGAGTATAACGGCAAAACCGTAATGGATATGGATACGCTGGTAGAACTGGTGAATGCTACGGAAATCGGTGATACCGTTGTTATGCATATCGTGCGCGATGGCAAGGAAGGGATGGATTTGAACCTGACTATACAGGATAAAAACAATCCCTGACCGGTTTTAGAACCCACTGCCAAATGAAATAAAAACTTTCTGATATGGAAAATCCGGAAATGCCTCCCCCTTTCGGCATCTTCCGGATTTTGTGTTTTCCGCCTTTACCACACACCCGAAAAAGCGTCCTGCATACAATTTTTACATTGTATGCCCTGTATTTTTATGCTATGATGATTGCAGCAGAAAAAACAGCATACTAAAAAGGAGGGTTACACTATGAAATGTTATCATGTTGACGCTTTTGCAGAAAAAGTATTTGAAGGCAATCCCGCTGCGGTTTGTGTACTGGAGCAGTTTCCATCGGATGAAACCATGTTGAAAATCGCAATGGAAAACAACCTTTCCGAAACAGCATTTGCCGTAAAAACAGGGGAACACTACCATCTGCGCTGGTTTACCCCCGGCGGCGAAATCAATCTTTGCGGACACGCTACACTGGGTACGGCTTTCGTACTGTTCCGCGACTATGAAAAGGACGCAGAAAGCATTACATTTGACACTATGAGCGGAGCTTTGACCGTCAGCAAAAATGGCAGTCTGCTGGAAATGGATTTCCCCGCGTTTGAAATCAAACAGGTTCCCGTGACAGACGCTATGGCAGATGCTATTGGCGCGCGTCCCGTTGAAGCATGGCTCGGGGACGACCTTGTCTGCATTCTGGAAAACGAGGTTAGCGTCCGCAATGCCAAACCCGATCAGGCAAAGCTGGCGGGGCTGGACGGTCTGCTCCAGCATATCACTGCCAAAAGTGCAGAATTTGACTGCGTAACACGTTCTTTCGCACCAAAACTGAGCGTGGCAGAGGATCCCGTCTGTGGCAGGGCGCACTGCCACGTTGTACCGATGTGGGTAGAAAAACTTGGCAAAAACACACTTACCGCAAGGCAGGTTTCCCCGCGCGGCGGCACGCTCTATTGCAAAGCCAACAACGGGCGCGTCACCCTTGCCGGAACAGCCGTGCTGTACTCTATCGCGGAATTGATGCTTTGAACACTGTCTGCACTTATTGAAACGAAAAAGGCCGGGAATTGGCAGCTGCCAAAATCTCGGCTTTTTTTCTCTTATTTCAAATATGCGACTATTTCAACCTCACGCTGGATGTCCAGCGGCAGCTCCTTGGCAGCCACACAGATACACGCCGGACGGCTGATAATTTACGCCGCCTGAAACAACTTTGCCATCTTCCGGACGGAACCCTCCCCTGCCCCGACAAATATAAACCTTCCCCCGCAATACAGCCCTGCGAAAATGGCCTAACCGCAACCGGTGTTTTTTTGTATGAATCTTTCTGATTCTCATTTTGATTTTTCCTTCAATTTCTCCATTTTCTTTTTCCTTTCAAAAAAGAAGGTACTGCTGATTTCCCGTTTTCTATTGCAGCTTTTTAATTCGTGTATATACACTAAATTGGCGGCAGAAAGTCTGTTTACACAGACAATTCATGTAATTTTCGCAAAAGCCGCAGCAACGTTTCCGTATCCTCCGGCGAAAGATAGTCCTTGACCGTTTCCTGCGCATGTTCCCACTGCGGTATGCCCTTTTCCAAAAGAGCCTGACCCGTTTCGCTTACGGCAAATTTATGGCTCCGCGCACCTTCTCTGGCAAAATCCAGAATCAGTCCGCGTTCCAAAAGCGGCTTCAGATTCCGTACAAGCGTGCTCCGGTCTAAATTGACCCGCTCCGCCAGTTCGCTCGTGTTTGCCGTTTCCATTCGCGCCAGATTTAACAACAGGGAAAACTGGCTGACCGAAACCCCTAAATCCTTCAACACCGCATCGTAGTAGTCTGTTACGGCATTCGCCGCCCGCCGCAGATTCATGCAATAGCATTGGCTTTTGTATACCGGTTTTTCTTTCATAGCCCCGCCCCCTTCGTGTATATGCACATCATAGCGCAAAACAGCCTTTTTGTCAAATAAAACTTCTTAATTTTTCAGATACTCCACAAACCGGAAAAATCCCTTTGAAAAATTTTGTTCCACCCGCCGTATATCAGGCTGATTATCAAAAAAGAGAACCGCGCCTCCCTGTGGGTGTTGTCACAAGAAAATTTCATTTTTTGAAGCGTTTGGCTTGAAAAAGCAAATCAAAAGAAAAATCTGTTTTCTTATGCAGTGTCGCCATAAATCATGTATATGTATTTTCGAGCATAATTGGGGCGGATTTCAGGCAAAAATCCGCAGGCGCACAATGTGGCTCGGCATTGCCGCGCTGCCCGGCGGCGGAGCCGCCAGGTGGGCGGTACGGCAGGAATTTTTAACGAAAAAGCCGACAAAATCTGCCGGAAAGGCGCGTACAGACACTTGTGACGACACTGCCTAAGCCAAGCCGCCGTTTCTCCTACTTCAAAAACATCCGTACCAGCGCGTTCTTCCAATCAGCATACGGCGCGTAGCGCATTGGCAAATCCAGCCAGAGGTGTTTTTTGACAATGCTTTTTTCATGGCTGAACGTGTCAAAGCTCTTTTTCCCATGGTAGCTGCCCATGCCGCTCTGCCCCACGCCGCCAAAGCCCATGCGTGAAGTTGCCAGATGTATTACGGTATCATTGATACATCCACCACCAAACGGCACATGCCGCAGGAACCGCTCCATTGCACACCTGTTCCGCGTAAAAAGATACAACGCCAGCGGCTTCGGCCTTTCGCGGATAAATCGCTCCGCCTCCGTAGGCGCATCAAATGTCAGCACCGGAAGCACAGGCCCAAATATTTCTTCCTGCATCACTGCATCCGCCGCCGTCACATTGTCCAGTATCGTCGGCTGTATTTTCAGCGTATCCGCATCTGCCCCGCCGCCGAACACCACCTTTTCCGGCTCAATCAGCCCACAGACCCGCCGGAAATGCTTTTCGTTTATCATCTTACCATAATCGGGGTTCTTCCGTGCATCTGCGCCATACATCACTGTAATCCACTTTTTCAAATACCCGATGAATTCCTCTTTAACGCACTGTTCCACCAGAATATAATCCGGTGCAACACAGGTCTGCCCGCAGTTGAGGAATTTTCCGAACACAATGCGTTTCGCCGCCAGGTTCAACTTTGCCGTACGGTCAACAATGCAGGGGCTTTTCCCGCCCAATTCCAGCGTCACAGGCGTAAGGTTTTTCGCCGCCCGTTCCATAACCTCACGCCCCACCGTTACGCCGCCCGTAAAGAAAATGTAGTCAAACGGCTGGTCAAGCAACTCCCGGTTTTCCTTCCTGCCGCCCTCCACAGTCAGCACATATTCCGGCGGGAAACATTCCCCCAGAATTTTTCGTATCACCGCCGAAGTCGCGGGGGCATACGCCGAAGGCTTCACTACACAACAGTTGCCCGCCGCCAGCGCGCCAATCAAAGGCTCCATGCAGAGCATAAACGGGTAATTCCATGGCGACATTACCAGCACCACGCCATACGGCTCTTTTACCGTAAAGCTCTCTGCGGAAAACTGTGCCAACGGCGTCAGTACATGCCGTTTTGCTGTCCAGCGCGCCAAATGTTTTTCTACATAACCCAATTCAGAAAGTGTCATACCGATTTCAGAAAGATAGCTTTCCGGTTCCGATTTATTCAAATCTTCCCGCAGAGCGGCGCAGATTTCCTTTTCATAGCAAAGGATTTTCCTCCGCAGCCGTTTCAATGCCATTTTCCGAAATGCCAGCGGTATTGTTTTCCCCGTTCGGAAAAAAGTCTTCTGCCATTGTACTGCTTCTTCAATTTTCATTCATGTCCCTCTTTTCCCTGATTTTTTCATACATAAATGACAGTTCTTCCGCGTTCATCAGCACCGGCACAGGATACAGCGGGTTGCCCTCCGCGGCGGCGTGCCGTGCCATAGCGGGAATATCTTCCTCCTGTATCTCATGGATATACTCTGGAATTCCCATATAGCGGTTCATATCCCTCACCCATTGCAAAAAAACAGCCGCCGCTTTCCGCTTTGGCATCTCCTTCGGAACCATTCCGGCAGCCTTCGCCAGCCTTGCCAGCCTCCTTTCGCAGTGTTCGCCGTACTCCTCCAGAAAATAAGGCAGTATCACAGCATTTGCCAGCCCATGCGGCACGCCGTAGCGTCCGCCGAGGGAATGTGCCACGGCATGCACATAGCCCACATATGAGCGCGAAAACGCCGCCCCTGCACAATATGCCGCCCGCAGCATCATCGCCCGCGCGGCTTTGTCCGAACCATTATCGTAGCTGCGTTTCAGGAATCCATAAATGATTGCCACAGCTTCCTCGCACAGCCTTCTGGTCTGCCGCGTCGTGCTCCTGCCTATGTACGCTTCAACGGCATGTGTCAGCGCGTCCATGCCCGTTGTCGCCGTCATCTGTTTCGGCAGACCGAGCGTTACACGATAATCCAAAACGGCATAATCGGGAATCAGCACAAAATCATTTATGGGATATTTGTGTTTCGTGCCGCTGTCTGTAATCACTGCCGCAAGCGTGGTTTCGCTGCCGGTTCCCGCCGTTGTGGGCACGGCAATCAGAAGCGGCAGTTTCCTGCGTATCTTCAAAATTCCTTTCATTTTGTAAACAGGCTTTTTCGGGCAGGCGATCCGTGCCCCCGTCACCTTCGCGCAGTCCATCGCGGAGCCGCCGCCGAATGCAATCAACCCCTTCGCATGGCTTTTGCAGTAAAGCGCTGCTGCCTCCCCGACATTACGGATTGTCGGGTTTGCCTCCACTCCATCATAAACAGCACAGCCTATGCCTGCCGCCTTCAGCGCGTTTTCCAGCGGGCGTGTCAGCCCCGCACGGCGCACGCCCTTATCTGTCACCAAAAGCACACGCCCCACGCCCTTCTCCCGCAGAACAGGCGGGATGGCGTCCACACGGTTCAACAGCTCCGGCTCCCTGTAAGGCAGAACAGGCAGAGCCATACGAAACGCGCCTTGGAATATCCTGCAATACAACTTTTCCATCGTATCCATATTTCCACTTCCTTTTTTGAAACTCCTGAGGGCTATGCACTCTCAAACTCCCACAAGGGTTTTCAGCCCCTGCCTCATTTTAACCGTACATTTACATCGCCAATATATACCAGAAACAGACAAAAAGCGTTCCCGGAAATCCTTATTTCCTGAAACGCTTTTGATTGCCGCTTTCAACTGTTTTCCCTCTGCCGGAACATCTGTCCGGACAAAGCCAAAACCGAATAATATATATCGTAATCTATCATCAAAATAATAAAATATAATTGCTGAAACTGATGTTTTTCAGGACAGCACAGCGGCAAGCTCTTCCACAGCCGCAGCCTCGTCCTTCCCCTCTGCCATAATCACAGCGGTCTGCCCTTCCTGCATATTCAAAGCAATCGTACCCATAATGCTTTTGGCATTGATTCTTTTTTCTTCAATGCTCACCTGAATCTCTGCTTCATACTTCCCGGCGGTCTGTACAAAATAAGCCGCCTGTCTTGCATCTAAGGCCGTTTTGATGGTAACTGATTTTTGTGTCATTTTATTTCACCTTTACCCTCTCTGAGCGTTTCCGCTATATTGCTGATCTTACGCAGCCTATGGTTGACACCCGATTTCCCAACAGGTGCCGCCAGATGGGAACCCAGCTCTTTCAAACTCGTATCAGGATACTTCAAACGCAGACGTGCAACCTCTTCAAGCTGTTCCGAAAGGCTGGAAAGCCCAATCGTTTCATCGATATACGCAATATCCTCAAGCTGTTTGACCGCCGCGCCGATTACCTTGCCCAGGTTTGCCGTTTCGCAGTTGACCTTTCGGTTGATGTCATTGCGCATTTCCTTCACAATCCGTACGTTTTCCAAATCCATCAGCGCCACCGGCGCCTCCATTACGTTCAGCAGATTTACAATCTGCTCCCCCTCTTTCAGGTAGACCACAAAATGCTCTTTCCGCTCCACCACCTTCGCGTCCAGCCGGAAGGAATTGATTAACCCCTGTAACTGCTCTGCCGCTTCCCTGTCCGTAAGGACAAATTCAATGTGATAATTTTTTTTCGGGTCATTTACGGAGCCGGCGGCAAGGAACGCGCTGCGGATATAAGCCCTGCGGCAGCAGATACTGCTGACAACAGGCGGGAATATACGTTTTTTCAGCTGTTTTTCGCCCTGCTCCGTATCATATAATATCCCCGCGGCGCAAAGGAGTGTTTCCACCTCTCCAGGCTCCCGCATCACAAGGGAATACACCCTTGTTTTTCGGTTTCTGCGGCTGCTGCGAATGGATATATCAACATTTATATTAAAAGTATTTCGCAATAATGTAAAGCACTTTTTCGCAACGTCAAAATTCTCCGTCTGTATTTTTAACCAAAAATAATCCCTAAGAACGGCAGTCTGTCCACAGATATTTACAAACGCTGCAATCTCCGCGATATCACAGTGTCGCCCATTTCCAAAATGAGTTGATAACTCGCTTTTAACCTTAGACGAAAATGACAAATTTGTCCCTCCCTCCCGTCGGTTTCCGGTGTGGCGGCGGCAAGGATTTTCAGCCTCTCCTACCGCTTGTTCCGCGCGTCCTTTTCAATGTCATTATGCTTCAGGAGCATCGTGTGCTGCGCCTCTTTCAGCGCGGCATACAGAGCATTTGCCAGCGTAACGGAGCGATGTTTTCCGCCTGTGCAGCCGATGCTGATAATCAGGTTGCTCTTGCCCTCCTTGATATAATGCGGGATTAAAAATTCCACCATATCCACCAGCTTTCCGAGAAAGACCCTGCTTTCCTCGAAGCTCATAACATAATCGCTGACCGGCTTATCGTTGCCCGTCAGTTCCTTCAGTTCCTGTATATAAAACGGATTCGGCAGGAACCGCACATCGAACACCAGATCGCTGTCCACCGGAATACCGTATTTGAAGCCAAAGGAGCATACCGTGACAACAAGGCTCTCAAATGCGTGATTTTCCAGAAAAATGCCGTTTATCTGTTCTTTCAGCTCCCTTGTCAGGGTACTGCTGGTGTCTATGATATAGGTCGCCTTTTTCTTAACCTCTTTCAGCATTTCCCGCTCCATCTGGATACCCTCACCGATAGACCCGCCGCGTGAAAGCGGGTGGCTGCGGCGGGTTTCCTTATAGCGTTTCATCAGCACCTGCTCCGAAGCCTCCAGGAAAAGAATTTCGTATTCATAGCCTCTTTCCTGCATTTCAGAAAGCACCTCAAACAAATCATTGAACAGCTTCCCGCCGCGGATGTCTATGCCGACTGCGGCTTTTTCGATTTCGCCGCCCTGCTCATAGCAGAGTTCCGCAAATTTCGGCAGCAACGCCGGCGGAATATTGTCCACGCAGAAAAAGCTGATATCTTCCAAAAATTTCAACACCGATGACTTGCCCGCGCCGGACATTCCCGTTACGATTACAAACCGCATTTCCATCGCCTGCCTTTCTTTTGTGTATTCTATAAGACCTTGAAGGCTCCGCCCTCCATTTCCCGTAAGGGACCCTTTCTCCGCTCCGGTCGATACAGAACGAGCCTCCCCCGAAGGCTCTGCATCCCTTGCCCGATTGCCGTCACACATTCGTATGACCGGATAATATAAAAACCATGTCTGTTATCTTGTTCAAAAAGCATATCCATTTTGGCCCCGGCTGTACTTTTCGCTGACCGGAGGGCAAAACCCTCAGAGTTTTTATGCCTTTTTCTACGCACATCCTGCTTCATCTTATTTACGGATAAGTTCTTATTCCTCTCCCACAATCCTGACTTCTGTTTCCAGCCTTACGCCAAACTTTTCCTCGACCGTCCTCTGGCAGAAAGCAATCAGTTCCAGCATTTCCCCTGCCGTCGCGTTGCCGGTATTGATGAGGAAACCCGCGTGTTTCTCCGATACCTGCGCCCCTCCAATGGTCTTGCCCTTCAGTCCGGCGTCCTGTATCAACTTGCCCGCGAAGTATCCTTCCGGCCGCTTGAACGTACTGCCTGCGCTCGGATACTGCAAAGGCTGTTTTTCCCGCCTCTGCTCTGCCAGTTCTGCCATACGCGCCTGTATCGCCTGCGGGTCGCCCTGTCCCAGCCGGAACCTTACGCCCAGCACAATATCTCCGCGTTCCGCAAGGCCGCTGTGCCGGTAAGAAAGCCCTATCTGCTCCACAGGCAGCGTTTCCCGCCGCAAATCCCGCGTCAGCACGTCCACGCTTTCCAGCACGTCTTTCATTTCGCCGCCATACGCACCCGCGTTCATCATCACCGCGCCGCCGATGCTCCCTGGTATCCCCGAAGCAAATTCCAGTCCTGTCAGCCCTGCTTTTGCAGCCTTTGCCGCCGCAGCTGAAAGCAGTGCGCCTCCCTCTGCATATAACGCCGTACCGTCTGTTTCCAGCGCGGACATGCGTCCGGAAAGCTGAACCACAGCCCCGCGAATGCCTTTATCCCGCACCAGCAGGTTGCTCCCGTTGCCGAGGATAAAAACGGGAATTTCGTGCCGCCGCAATATCCGGATTGCTTCCGCAAGCTGTGCCGCGTTTTCCGGCGTCAGAAACAGCTCCGCCGGCCCGCCGATACGAAATGACGTATGCGCTTTCATCGGCTCCTCCAGCCGCACTGCATCACTGCCCAACACGCCGCACAGTTTTTCTATTGCCTTTTCCATGCCGTCACCCCTTTTTGTTCTGTTCCAACCTCTGGGCAAGCTCCTTTGCCGTATGTTGTCCCATTTTTTTCTGCCGGTTCGCAATCGCCGCCGATTCGCAGATTACAGCCACATTCCGCCCCGGACGTATGGGAATGGTATTACACAGCACTTTATTCCCCAGTATTTCAATATATTCCTCATCCAGCCCAAGCCTGTCAAAGCTGCCTGCCAGACCGTCCCACGCCTGTAACTTTATAATCAGGTCAATGGATTTTTCCCACTTCACAGCGCTGATGCCAAACAGTTCCTTTACATTGATTAAGCCAATCCCGCGCAGTTCAATCAGATAGCGTATCAGCTCCGGGCAGGTACCGATAAGCGTCCTGTCTGCAATTTTCTTAATTTCCACTGCATCGTCTGCAATCAGCCTGTGCCCGCGCTTGATCAGTTCCAGTGCGGCTTCGCTCTTGCCAATTCCGCTCGGCCCTATAATCAGCACGCCTTCACCGTAGATATCCACCAGTACGCCGTGCATCATCACCCTGTCCGCCAGTTCCTTCCGCAGCCAGAATATGATTTCCGCCGCAAAATCCGTTGTTGTCTGCGTCGTGCGAAATATTGGAACGTCGTATTTCCTGCCGTACTCTATCATCTCCGGGAAAATTTCCAGATTTTTGCAGACAATCAGGCAGGGAATATGATATTCAAACAAATAGCAGATAGCCTCCCGCCTTTTTTCCGGCGTCAGGCTATCTAAAAAACTATGCTCCACCCGCCCAATGATTTGAAGCCGGTCGTTATCGAAACGCTCATAAAACCCCGCCAGCTGCAATGCCGGACGGTTGACTTCCCTGCGGGTAATGCACCGCTTTTCCAGATTGATTTCCGGCAGTATATTTTCCAGATGGAAAACTTCCACAATTTTTTTCAGTTCCGCGCAATACATTGCGTTCTCCTCTCTGCAAAAGTCCTTATTTCCTGTTCCAAGCCGTTTCATACAGCTTACAAAATCTTATCTCAACAGGCCTTTCTTCCGCATTTTCCGTTTCGTCTGTCCAATCGGAAACACTGATGGAAAACTCGTTTGTCAATTTTTCGTATTCCGGGGTAGCGGAAGTAAAGCCGCTACTGTATTGTTCAACCGGTTCAGTGCTCAACGCAGTTTTTGAATATTGGAACATGAGCGACGGCATCGCCTGCCTCCATGTGTTGCCGTCCAAAACGGTATAGAATGGGGAAATAAAATGTCCTTCCCCTTTTTTGAAATCATACGTTCCGGATGCCGCAAACCAAAATTCTATCTGATATTCCGATTTCACCTCAACATCCGTTACCACAATTTCTGCGCCATTCTCCTCATAAACCACCTGTCCCGTTGCGGCCTCAGGGTCGTTAAAATCGAACCGGAGGACACAGTCCTCAATGTCGTCCCATTCTATATATTCGACGGAATACCTTTCGTTATCCAGGAAAAACCGCAGCCCTTTGGAATGTATCCCCAGCCATTCCTGGAATATGCCGCCCAGTGTACAAAAAACAAGTACAATAACAAAAATGATAATGATAACAAATAATGGCAGCAACTTTCTCTTTTTCGCCATATCCGGTTTTTCCACAATATCCCCTCTTTCCAACTCCGTCCCTGCTCCCTGATTATCGTTTTATCCTTCCCCTGCACGGAAATCTCCATACATCAGGATTCCTCCCGATGGAAAAAGGCATACACCTGTTCTGCCGAAGGGATATTCATTTCCTCCACCTCCAGCAGGTCGCCTACCTCCGCTTTCGCGATTTCCTCAATCGAGCCGAAATGCCGCATCAGTGCCTTGCGCCGCACTTCCCCGATGCCTTTAATATCGTCCAGAATGGAATGGAGATTCCGCTCCTGCCGCAGCTTTCTGTGGTATGTGATGGCAAAACGGTGTACCTCGTCCTGTATGCGCGTCACCAGCTTAAAGCCCTCAGACGTCAGCGGGATATTTTTTTCTTCCTCCCGGAACAAGAGCCCTCGCGTCCTGTGCCTGTCGTCCTTCACCATGCCGCAGACGGGAATATTCATGCCAAACTCCATCAGAACCTCCTCTGCCGCGTGTACCTGTGTTTTGCCGCCGTCCATCAGTATCAAATCCGGCAGGCGCGTAAAGCTGCTGGTTTTGCCTTCGGCTTTTTCCCGAAGCGCGTGATTCAGCCGCCGCGTGATAACTTCACGCATAGATGCATAATCATTCGCACCAATTACCGTCTTTATCTTAAATTTCCGGTAATCGCTGTTTTTCGCTTTCCCGTCCTCAAAAACCACCATGGAGCCGACAGATTCAAAGCCCTGTGTGTTAGAAATATCGTAAGCCTCCACACGGTTCAGCGTTCCCCGAAGACCCAGCGCCTGACGGATTTCCTCCATCGCACCTTTCGTGCGTTTTTCCTCCCGCCGGAGTTTTTCGCCGAACTGCTCAAATATCAGCATGGCGTTTTTATGCGCCAGCTCCACCAGCTTGCGTTTTTCTCCCTTCACCGGCACAGTCAGCGCGACTTTCGCGCCGCGCCGCTCGGAAAGGTATTCCCCAATCAGCGCGCTTTCCTCCGTCAAAGGTTCCTGCAATATGATTTCCTTCGGAATATACGCCGTCCCGCTGTAAAACTGCTTGACGAACGCCGTCAGTATCTCGCTGCGGCTTTGCTCCTCAGGCGCAGTCAGCGTGAAATTTTCGCGCCCCGTCATTTTGCCGTCCCGTATAAAGAACACCTGCACCAGACACTCCTCGTACGCCCGCACAAACGCAATGACGTCCGCGTTTTCCATGCCCATGTTTGCCATTTTCTGTTTCTGCGCAACACTTTGAATGGAGCGGATTTTATCCCGCAGGGAAGCTGCCTTTTCAAACTCCATTTCTTCCGCCGCCGCCTGCATTTCTTTCTGCATTTTCTTCAAAATATCCTCATGCTTGCCTTCCAGAAAATCCATCGCATCGCGGATATATTCCAAATATTCCTTCTGGCTGACCTGCCCGCCGCATGGCGCGATGCATTGGCCAATATGGTGGTTCAGACAGGGGCGCTCCCTGCCGATTTCCCTGGGCAGGCTTTTGCGGCATTTGCGGATGGGGAACAGCTTGTGAAGCGTTTCTACTGTTTCCCGCATCGCAAGCACGTCCGTAAACGGACCGTAATACTTTGCCTTATCTTTTTCCAGCCGCCGCGTTACAAAAATCCGCGGAAACATTTCCTGCACCGTCACCTTGATATAGGGGTATGTTTTATCGTCCTTCAGCAGAATATTGTAATACGGGTGGTATTTTTTGATAAGGTTGCACTCTAAAATAAGCGCCTCTTTCTCCGAATCTGTGACGATATATTCAAATTCCTGAATATGGGGTACCATAGAGCGGGTTTTGGCGGTCTGGTTTCTGCTGCTCTGGAAATACTGGCGCACGCGGCTGCGCAGGCTCACAGCCTTGCCAACATAAATCACGTGGCCGTCCGCGTCCTTCATGAGATAAACCCCCGGTTTCCGGGGCAGTTTTTTCAATTCCTCCGCAATATCAAACATACTCCACCGCCTTTTCAGGGATAAAAACCCAGGGGGCTCTGCTCCCAACTCCCCCGCAAGGGGTTTCATCCCTTGACCCATTTTCAGCCGCTTTTCAAGCGTCTGAGGAAACATTTAATATATAATTGCTAAAAATTTTGATAGATTTTCATTTTTTAGCAATTACATTTACAAATTACTAATACAGTCTATTTGTCAAAAAAAACACTTCCATACTGCAAGTCTGAAATTTTCTAAAGCATTCCATACCTTCTCAGCACGCGAACCATTTTCCCGCCGCCCGGCACATTCTGCAAATCCTCCTCGCGGATTCCCTTTATCAGCAGCATCACTGCTCCATACACCGCCATAGCAAACAGGATAGCCAGCAGCGTCGCCAGCGTATTATTGGGATAAAGCATAAAAATCACACGGTAAACCCCGACTGCCGCCGCCCCCATAACCGCCGACCCTATGACGGGTTTCAGGAAACAACCCATAAAGTCGAACCGCACGCCCGTAATGCGCGAAAGCATACAGACGTCAAACACCGCCGCCACAAAGTAGCATCCCGTTGTGGAAAGCACCGCGCCCAATACGTTCAGCTCCGGTATGGCAATCAGGAAATAATTCAAAACCGTCTTTGTAATCGCCCCCAGCAACGCACCCATCACCGGCACCTTGATATGGTTGATTCCCTGCAAAATGCCCGTCGTTGTCTGACAAAGTGCAAGAAAGATAACCGAAATCCCGCCGACCGTCAGCAGCGCGCCGCCATCGCTTGCGTCAGGGAACAGCATACGGAGAATTTCCGGTCCCAGAACGGTAATACCGATTGCCGCCGGTACTGAAATAATCATGGAAGTCCGCATAGTCAGGTTCATTTTCCGGTGAATGACACCGCGCTCCCGCCGTTTCACAGAAGCTGCAATACTCGGCAAAGCAGCTGTGGCAATCGCCGTAGAAATCGCAACGGGCAGCGTGCTCAGCGTCACATATTTCCCCGAAAGCTGACCGTAAAGCACCTCTGCCTGTGCTTCGGAGAAACCGCTCCCCGTCAGTATTTTCATAACCATGACCATATCGATAAGGTTCGTAATACTGAAAACAGCCGTACCTGCAATAATCGGCCATGCTGTTTTGATTACCATTCCGGCAAGCTCACGTCTGCCTTCTTCATATTCCTGCCAGCACCGCCGGGTTCGCCGCATAATATCCGGACGTATCAGCGAATAGCTGAACAAAACAACCAAAAGCCCTGCCGCCGCTCCGACGCCTGTGCCCATTGTGCCGCCCGCCGCCGCCAGCGGGATATTTTTCTGTCCCTCCGGCACAGCCATGCCAATAAACACATACGCCAGATAAACGCTGAAAAAAGCGTTGAATATCTGTTCAATAATCTGGGAAACTGCCGTAGGCACCATGGTGTTCATACCCTGGAAATACCCGCGGAATACCGACATTACCGCCACAATAACCAACGTCGGGCAGAGTACCAGAATAGAATAGTAGCTGTTTGGTATTTCAATCAGCGCTGCCAGATTCTCCGCCACAAAAAACATCAGCACCGCAAACAAAAGCCCCATCGATGAAGAAATGCACAAAGCAACCTGAAACACCCTGTGCGCGTTGCGGTACTGTTTCAGCGTGATGCGTTCAGAAACCAGCTTGGAAATAGCCGCCGGAAGCCCTGCGGAGGACAGGATAAGCAGGAATGTATAGATATAGTATGCACCAGCATAAATGGCATTGCCTGAATCGCCGATAAGGTTTGTCAGCGGAAGGCGGTAAACGAAGCCTAAAAAGCGCGTCAAAAGCCCAGCGAACGCTAATATCGCCGCCTGCTTGACAAAAGAACCTTTTTTTCTTGTCTGTTCCGCCATAACGCACCTCTGTTTTCTAAGACCTTGGGGGCTTTGCCCCTTGACCCATTTGCCAACCGCATTTCATGCGGTTGGAAGCTAAATCCATTTTTCAATGCAAATTCTCTATATCTTCATCTGGGCAAAATACAGTAAAAATCCTTTCCGGAAAACGCAGTTTTCCGGCAAATGGGTCAAGGACTGAAAGCCCTCGCGGGGCAGTGGGGCAGAGCCCTATGGTCTTTCATCTTTCTTTTTGTCTTTAATTTCCGCCGTGTATCCTGTGCTTTCTCCGAAGATTGTTGTCCAGTATCTTCTTGCGCATGCGCAGGCTCTGCGGCGTCACCTCCAGCAGCTCGTCCTCACTGATAAACTCCATGCACTGCTCTAAAGACATCTGTATCGGCGGTGTCAGCCGCAGGGATTCGTCTGAACTGCTGGAACGGATATTGGTCAGCTGTTTTTTCTTACAGACGTTAATATCCATATCATCTGCCCGCGCGTTCCGTCCAACAACCATACCTTCGTACACCTTCACGCCAGCGCCAATAAACAGGTCGCCTCGTTCCTGTGCGTTATAAAGCCCATAGGTAATCGCTTCGCCGCTTTCAAAAGCCACCAAAGACCCCTGTGAACGCGTCGGGATATCTCCTTTATATGGCTCATAATCATCGAATACAGAATTCAGTATCCCGTTCCCCTTCGTATCCGTCATAAATTCGCCACGATAGCCAATCAGTCCCCTTGCGGGAATCGAAAATTCCAGCCGCGTATATCCGCCCTTGGAAGGATACATATTTCGCAGTTCGCCCTTTCTGCCGCCCAGCTTTTCAATGACACTTCCTACGAAATCCTCCGGCACATCAATCGTCACAGCCTCCATAGGCTCACATTTTTTCCCGTCGATTTCGCGGAACAATACCTCCGGCTTGGAAACCTGAAATTCATAGCCTTCGCGCCGCAGCGTTTCAATCAGTATGGAAAGATGCAGTTCGCCCCTGCCGGAAACCTTGATGCAGTCCATAGATTCCGTATCCTCCACGCGCAGGCTTACGTCCGTATTCAATTCCTTATACAGCCTGTCGCGCAGGTGGCGGGAAGTCACAAATTTCCCCTCCGTCCCTGCAAACGGGCTGTCGTTTACCAGAAAATTCATGGAAAGCGTCGGTTCAGAAATCTTTACAAAAGGCAGGGCTTCCGGCTTTTCCGGCGAACAGATTGTATCGCCAATCATAATATTTTCAATACCGCTCAATGCGACAATATTGCCTACGCCGGCCTCCTTGACCTCAACCCTCTGCAATCCATTGAAAACATACAGCTTTGTAATCCTCAGCTTCTTGCGTGTATCTGCATTATGCATGTTCAGCACAACAACCTCGTCATTGACGTGAATCGTGCCGTTTTCAATCTTGCCGATACCGATACGCCCCACATATTCACTGTAATCAATCGTAGAAATCAACGCCTGCAACGGTGCATCGGGGTCACCCTTCGGTGCAGGGATATGCTGTATAATCGCTTCAAACAGCGGTTTCATATCGCCTTCCCTTGCGCCCGCTTCCTTTGAAGCATAGCCGCCCCTTGCAGAAGCAAACACAAACGGGGAATCCAGCTGGTCATCGTTCGCATCTAATTCCATGAACAGCTCCAGCACCTCGTCAACCACTTCATCAGGGCGTGCCTCAGGCCTGTCCACCTTATTCACGCAGACCACAACAGGGTGGTTCAGCTCCAGCGCCTTGCGCAGCACAAATTTCGTCTGCGGCATAGGCCCCTCAAACGCATCCACCACCAGCACAACGCCATCTACCATTTTCAGCACGCGTTCCACTTCGCCGCCAAAATCGGCATGTCCCGGTGTATCTATAATATTGATTTTCATATCGCCATACTGCACGGCCGTATTTTTGGAAAGTATAGTTATGCCGCGCTCCCGTTCGATATCGCCGCTATCCATCACCCGCTCCTGTACCACCTGATTTGTGCGGAAAGTTCCGCTCTGGCGAAGCAGCTGGTCTACAAGCGTAGTTTTCCCATGGTCAACATGGGCGATAATTGCGACATTTCTGATTGATTCCATTTTCTGTTCCATAATAATAAATGCTCCATTCGCTCTCAATTTTCCCTGTATACATCATTGTATTGTAACACAGCACATATCCCTATGCAATCATTCCGGAAAATTTTTTCCCAAAAGCAACAAAAAAGCTCCCCGCCTCAAGCGGCATCACGCCACCCGAAACGGAGAGTCTTTCCTGCATAACCAACTTCAAATATATGGTCTCAATGCTTTCGCATCAGGGCTTCAATAATCTCAAATCGATTAAGCACGTGTTACGTTTGCAGCCTGAGGGCCTTTCGCGCCCTGTACTACTTCAAACTCTACTTCCTGACCTTCTTCCAGTGTCTTGTAACCTTCGGCCTGGATTGCGGAGAAGTGTACGAATACATCGTCTTCACCAGGTACGGAAATGAAACCGAAACCTTTTTCCGCATTGAACCATTTTACTGTACCTTTTTTCATTGCAAATCCTCCTACCTAAATAGATAAATACCTTGACAGCTTGATACTACCATAAATTTCTTGCGCTGTCAATGAGTAATTCGGGCAGAATCCACTATTTTCCCTGCAAAATACGCCAATTTGCGGACTGAAAAAAATTTCATGGGTCACCATACGCCCACTGCGTATACACGCACACTTCAAAATTGTCCAGAGGAAAGAATGAAAAGCCGTTCACCGCATTATGTTGACTATGGCCTGAATTCCCCGCCGCCCGCTGTGCGCGGGGCCAGCTATCTTCCGTATCCCCTTTCCTTCCTGCCGCCTTTTCCTTTCATCATTGGATACCAAATTCCCCGCCGCCCCAGATTTCATTTTCGGGGATATAATCCTCAAAATTATCCTCCGGTTCATTTGGCATATCGGGAATCTGTTCCTCCGGCGGCACCGTAGGCCCTTCGGGATAAACCGGGTCTACATACGGCGGCTGCTGCGGGTATTCCGGCTGTGTCGGTGTATGGCTCATATCGCAGACTGCATTAACGTCAATATCCATTTTGCCCTCTGTCGATTTACCCAGTATCGAACCGCCATCGGAAACTGCCAGCACAACAGACATCTTACAATCCTCAGGGCAGGTAGGCGCAGCAATCTTGCCGGATTCCGTGCAGACTGTAAACGCCTTATGCAGATTGCAGGCACCGCCGATGTTGAAATCAGAAGCCGCAAGGTCACTGTGTGTACCGAAGCCATAATAATCCTGACTGCAAAGCTCTGTTGGTGCAAGCCCTGTCGCACTGCAATAGGTCTGCGTCACAATTCCATCAGGACGTGCCATGATTTCCTTATCCGTCAATCCCTGCTCCTGGTGTATCTTCTGCATGACTGTGCGCCAAATCTGCAGGTGCGCACTGCCGCTGGCGATGGTTTTCGCCGTATCATAGCCCATCCAGATACCGCCGGTGTAATACGGTGTATATCCATAGAACGTCAAGTCCTTCGTATCGTTCGTTGTACCCGTCTTGCCTGCAACAGTCATGCCGCTGATTCTTGCCTGACCGCCTGTGCCGCGGGTAATAACGTCCTTCATCATATCCGTCAGCATATATGCCGTTGTGGGCTTCAGAACCTGATGCGTTTCCGTATCCTCCGCACTCAAAAGCACATTGCCCTCATGGTCGTAAACCACGGAATAGAACATCGGCTGGCGGTACGTGCCTCCGTTAGCCATACTTGCGTATGCCGCCGTCATTTCCAGCGTAGAAACGCCTGTTGTCAGACCGCCCAGTGCAGTCGTTGCGGCTTTGTCCTTGTCCGTAATCGTTGTAAAGCCAAATTTCAGCAGGTAATCATACGATACATCCGCCGTAACCATCATAAACGTCTTGACCGCCAGCACGTTCATGGAATGCCAGATACCCCTGCGCACTGTCGTCGGGCCGATATATTTGCCGTCCCAGTTCTTGGGTGACCAGCTGCCATAGGTAACGGGTTCATCTATGATGGTGGAGCCGGGCATCAAAAGACCCGTATCTATCGCCGGAGCATAAGCCGCCAGCGGCTTCATAGCCGAACCCTGCTGGCGCAGAGCCTGAGTCGCCCTGTTGAAAACAGAATCACCGGGCTTTTCGCCGCGCCCGCCAACCAATGCTTTCAATTCACCGTTATGCTGGTCCATGATTACCATTGCCGCCTGAAGGGACTTGGAAACCGTCACCTTATCCAGCACAAGCGTATGCGTACTGTCCAGCAGTTCCGCCTTTACGCTTTCCACAAACGCGTCAACCTCGTCCTCGCTATGCACTGTTGCCTTGCGTTCATAATGCGACTGGTTGCTGTTTTCGTCAGGGTTCGATGTATCCTGCACAGAAATCAGGTACGTCACGTCCAGCGTACCGTCACTGGGCGGGAACAGGCTGTCATCCTTCATTGACGCCTCCAAGATCTCCTGCATACGGGAATCCACCGTCAGATGGATTTGCAGACCGCCGCTGTAAATCATGTTATATGCCTGTGCGCGGTTATAAGAGCGTTTTTCTATCAAGTCCTGCGCAATCTGGTCAATCGCCGCCTCCACAAAGTAACTGTGCTTGGCGTTGCCGCTCTCCTCTGATGAGGTGTCCTTGCAGACCAGATGCCCGAAAATATCCTCCGCCACAGCTTCGTTGTACTGCTCCGCAGTGATATATTCCAGATCCTTCATTTTGCCCAGCACCGTCAGCTGGCGTTTCCGGCTTTCCTCCTGATTCGCGTCCGGCGCGTAAACACTGGGGTTTTTCGTAATTCCCGCAATCATAGCCGATTCCGCCAATGTCAGCTCTCCGGCGTGCTTGCCGAAATAATACAGAGAAGCCGCCTCCACACCATGCAGGCCATGATGCAGACTGATTGTATTCAAATATAATTCCAGAATATATTTTTTCGCCGCTTCTTTGGAGCCTAGCTGTTTTTCCAGTGCCTTTTCCAGTGAAACCGCCAGATACTGTTCCTTTATTTTACGTTCAACCTTCTTTTCGCTGCTCAGCACCTCATTTTTCAAAAGCTGCTGCGTTATCGTACTCGCACCCTGAGAAAACGAAATCTTTTTCGTCGCAACAGAATCCACAATATTCTGCTTCATAGCACGCATAATGCCGCGCATATCAATGCCGTTATGCTTGTAGAATCTTTCGTCCTCTATGGCAACAACAGCGTTCTGCAGATTTGACGTAATGCCTGACAGCTTTACATATTCGCGGTTTTCCGTACCATGCAGCTTGTCGATGGTGTTGCCCGCCCCGTCAAATATGACCGAGGTATACGATTCCGGCACAATGTCAGACGTATTGAGCATTTCCGTGCTTTGCAGAATGCCGAATACCGTACCCAGCCCTGCGCCTGCCACTGCAAAAACGACAATGACGCCCGTAACAAGAAGTACCTTGGCGATTGAGCCCAGCACGCTTTTTTTCTTACGTCTGCGCCTTCGCTTCCCTTTCTGGTTATGGGAACGGCTGTCCCGTTCAGGAGGCTTATTTGCCGACCGCCTCGTGTTTTGTATTTCGTCCATAATTCTACTTACCCCCTTATTCAAGTTATTATAACAGAAATTCCTGCTAAATCAAAGCAATTTTCCTTTCTTCTCTCTTACGTATTTTATAAGATTTCCTTAAACTGCCTCAAAAATAAGCAGACAGCGCACTGCTTACCGTTCAAAAGGTCTTAATTTTTCCGCCTGTTCATATCTTTTCTAAGGGAGGGGATGGATATGCGCAGAAAATACGAAAAAAGCCGGCGGAGAAAATCCGGCATGCCGTTCCTGCTCCTTTTGTTCCTCTGCGGTTTTTTGCTTACCCTGCTCTCCCTCTGGCAGCTGGAAAAAAAATTCATGCCTCCGCTTCGGGAAATGTCACATATGCAGTCGAAAGCAGTTGCCAACGAGATCATTGACCGCGCGGCAGAAAATGCCCTGCAGGAACTGCAGCTTTCCGCCGAAAGCCTTTTAATCCGCAGCGAGGATAGCGGTGTACCCAGCTATGCGGCGGATACTGCCCAAATCAACCGCTTCTGTACGCTCCTGAGCCGCAGCGCGTCCCAGTCGCTGGCAGCCCTGCCAAAAGAAGCCATACGGATTCCCCTCGGCGCGGCAACGAATATTGCCAGCCTTGCCAACAGAGGGCCGGAACTTACGTTTACGCTCCTGCCGCAGGGCATAGTGGACGTTGATTATGAAACTTCCTTTGAATCCGTTGGAATCAACCAGATCAACTACAAAATCTGGATTACCATTTCTGTAGATATCAAAATCGTAAACCCGCTGTATCAGGAAACGCTTTCCATGCAGCGTAAATTTATGCTGGTAGACCTCGTTTTCGGTGGTAAAGTTCCAGAGTATTATTTTCAAATGGGACAAAGGGATGAATATGTATTGACAGAATGAACAAACTGCTAGTAATATAACCAAAGAAGGTCTGACAGGAATGGCTGCATTCCTGCCGGGCAGAGCTGTAAATTTCAACGAATACCAACTATGGAGGGAACAGATATGATAAGAACACTGAAAGATTTTTGGTACGAGCTTGGCACACTTTCCTATGACAGTGGAGATTATGCCCTGATCCGCTCCAAATTCAGAGACAACGAAATCGACGCTTTTGTAAAGTGCTTCCTGCCGGGTACAGAAATCCTTCGGGACGGCAAAGACGGTGCCCCCGTCGCGCTCAAGGGCGTTGCAGATGATAATAAGGGTATGACAGGCAATGAAGAAATTGATTTCCACGGCTACCAGCTTTTCGATTATTCCGATTCCGACGGCAAATGGGTTGTAATCACGCTGCCTACACTGGAGGCGTTAGAGCAGCACCTGACGGGCGAAGCAGGCGCGCTGAACTTTTACAGCACAGAAATGTATGTGTTCGAAGACGGCGTATTCAAGCCCTTTGAAATCATGTTCAACGGCGATAATGATACCGTCGTGCCGATTGACAAAGACCAGATGGATTCCCCGCTGGATATCAAGGGAATGCAGGGACGCCTCTGGGTGCGCTGGATGGACCCCGAGGAACTCAAGCCTCTGACTGATGAACAGGTAGAAGCCTATAAACGTTCCATCGGTAAATAATTTTTTGTACAGTCCCTGTAACCTGTAAGGGCTTATCTCCTGCGACAGCACTCTAAAAACTGCATTCCGGCCGTTGGCCGGGCATCGCTGCGCACGTTTGAGCAAACGTTAATTTCCGTAGCTTGAAACTGTGGTTTTGTTTGCATCACCGCCAGAAAGCTCTTTGGAACCATGCGGCTATCGCGTGGTTTTCTCTACACAAAAAAGGAAGGAAAACCAGATTTCCCTTCCTTTTTTAATATTTTTATTTTTTGGGAATAATTTCCAGCCAGTAATTATCGGGGTCATGGATGAAATAAATCCCCATTTCCGGATTTTCAAAGCAAATGCAGCCCATCTGTTTATGTTTTTCGTGTGCGGCATCATAATCGTCTGTAAGGAATGCAAGGTGAAATTCATTTTCACCGAGGCTGTAAGGCGCTTCCCTGTCACGCAGCCAGGTCAGCTCCAGCGTAAAATCAGATTCCCCATCGCCCAGGTAAACCAGCTTCCAGCTCCCGTCAGGGGCCTCCTTCCGGCGCACCTCTTTCAGCCCTAACGCTTCGGCATAAAATGTCATGCTTTTCTCCAAATCCAGAACATTGTAGTTATAATGGTTGAATGAAAATGTCATAGCAGCCTCCTTTTTTCTTAATGATGGTGATGGTCGTGGTCGTGATGCTCATGCTCGCAGCCGCAGTCATGGTGATGATGTCCATGCATATCGCCAAATTCTTCCTCGTCCACATCGGTAATGGAATGGTAGCCGCTGATTTCAAATACCGCGCCGACCTTATCCACAATCAATGCTTTCTGCTCCTCCGTTATGCAGGTATCAACCGCCTCCATCAACCGCTCAATGGTTTCCTCCGCAGTATATTTCGCCGGCAGAGAACCCAGCAGATTCTGCATGAAGATCTTCCGTGTCTGTACAGGCAGGGTGTCCAGACTGTTCCGTATTTTGGTCAGAAAAGCCTGAATTAATGCTTTCCGCTCCCCTTCCTCCACAGGCGCCAGACCGTCAGGCAGACTGGGCGTAAAAACAGCGTCCTCCAATTCGGCAAAATAACAGCTGCGGATAAAATCCTCTGTCAAAAGCAGTTTTGTCGTTTCCCCAGAGAAACCCTCAAAAGAACCGGCTTTTTGCAGCAGTTCATATTCCTCTCTGCCGATGGCATTTGCTTTGTCTATCACAGGCTCTACCGCAATTTCCAGCTGTTCCATAAGAGTATCAAGATATGCCGCCTTTTCGGTCAGGGTCAGCTCATCCCTCAGAAATTCACAGACAGCATGATAAAGGTCGGCATAAGCCGCGCTGCCCTCCGTCAACTCCCCGAAGCTGTATGTCAGATAGAGCAGCAAAAGCAGGGAATTGATATCGTGGAAGATGCAGGAAAAATATTCCTCCATTTCGCGCATTTTATCCAGAAAATCCGCCAGTTCCTGATACAGTTCAGCCAGTTCGTCATCAGAAAGGTTATGCGGCAGAACCATGCGCTTCTGCCCAATCCATTGGGCAATTTCCGGAAAATATTTCCCGTAATCCGGATTTTCCTGCGGCGCGCAGAAGGAAAGGAACGCATGGAAAGCCGCTTCCATTGCCTCTCTGCTTTCCTCGGCAAAAGCATTTTCCAATATGCCTTGGATTTCCTCATAATACCGCTCCCGCGCCACGCGCAGAGGTATACACTTCAACAGCTGCCCGATTGCTGCCGCCTTATTTTCCGGGGTTTCCTGTTCCTCAATAAACGCGTGGCAGTCCGCAAAAAACAGCGACCATTCAATCTGTTTTTCCGTAAGGTGTTCCTCTTTATACTTCCGCAGAGAAACCTGATCCCTCACAAGCGTAAATATCACGTTCCATTGTGAAAGATAACTGTAAACAGCTTCGTAAATGCCAATCAGCTGTACTTTCAGAGCAGCGCAGTCCTCAAACGCCGCCATGCGTGCCTCCGCACTGCCATCCAGCAGGTCTTTCAGCTCCAGCAGATATTCCTGCGTTTTCTTTTTGATACGCAAGGCGTCCTCAGGCACCTCGTAAGGCAGACCAGCCGTTCCTTTCTGCGCATCTTCCATCGCGCTCATCAGCGTCAGCAGAAGGCTGCCGACCGCCTGCTGGTAAATATAATCGGCAGAAAGCCTGCTGATTCTTTCTTCCATCGCTTCATTTTTCAAAAGAAAATCTCCTTTCTAAGGCAGCCTGACTTCAGAAAACAAATCGTACTTTTTGATTGGTTTTTTAGCCAAGCGTCTGCTATTCCCGTTTTTTTCATTATAGGGGAAAAACGGGAAAAAGACAAGCGTTCAGCGGAAAGGTTTCAGCCATCAACACGCGTATCAAAGGGTTCTGCAAATGACAGGCCCATCCGGTTTCAGGAAGTGCGTAGATAATTTACGGATAGGTCCTTATTTTTCTGTCCGTTTTTCTTTTCTGAAATATGGCATGTCCTGTGAATATTCTACCTGTACATAATTCAGAATCATTTTCAGCATTACATCTGCCACCGCAGTGGTAAACTCGCTTTTCTGTGTGGCTATGCCAATCAGCCGGTATGGTGCACTTTCAATCGGATACACATTGACATTTCCTTTTACACTTTGCAATACCAGCTCAGGCACAATCGTTATGCCCAGCCCGCTTTCCACCAATGCAATGATTGAGCTGTCCTCAATAATGTTATGCGGCATTTCCAACTCAAGGTTATTTTCCTTTATAAACGCAATAGCGTCAAAATCCGAACCTGTTCCCGGAACAATCACTTCCTGCTCCCTGATTTCATCAATCGTGATGTATTCTTTATTCCGCGGCATAAAATCCCTTGGCGTTGCGCAGAGAAGCCTGTCCCGAAGCAGCGGGATTGCCGAAATATCGCGCTTTGTCGGCATGGAAACAAATGCCAGGTCAAGCGTACCTTCACAAAGCCCCCGTTCCATATCGTCATATCCGCCCTGTATAATGCACACCCTGACCTCAGGGTATTCCCGCCGCATCTGTCGTATGATGGAAGGCAGCCACGTACTGCAAATACTGTTGATTACACCGATTCTAACGCTTCCGCGTATAATGCCGCTGATACGTTCAATCTCGGCGTGCAGCTTCTGGTCCATCGCAAGAACGGCGCGGATATGCGGGAGTATTTCCCGTCCGTATTCCGTCAGTTCGATTCCCGTCCTGTCTCTTTTCAGCAGAGGAAAGCCAAACTCTTTTTCCAGCTTCGTCAAAGAATGGCTTACCGCCGAAGCCGAAAGGTTCATCAGCCCCGCCGCCCGCCGCAGGTTTCCCGTTGTTACGATTAAATCAAAAATCGCGTAATTCCATAATGACATTTTTCCACCGGCTTTCTCCCGCTTTCCTGTCCTTTTCCTATTTCCGACATACTGTCAGCTATTTTCAGTGTTTCGCGCAGGCACAGTCTTTCCAAAGCGTATGCTTGCCTTATAACAATATCATATTTTCGCCTGATAAAACAGGGATATCTTGAAAATAAAGCAATAACACCCCATTGAGGCATCCAGCCACTCAACAGCCTGTTTCTTAAAACAGCCGAAACACAAAAGCCCTGCTCTTTCCAAACTCCATAAGAACAGGGCTCCGCCTTTTATCTATTAAAACTTATAAACGGTCCCCTCTGTCAATCCTTTGAACAGACTGCTATACAGCGCGCCGTAAATCCTGACGCATCCTTTGCTTTAGGAAACCCGCAGAAAATCACGCTGCCCACAGGCGGCACCTCCGAAAGATTCCGCATCAGCTCAATCTGGTAACATCCCTGTTCCAAAATATATGTTTCACAGATATAACCATGCTTTACAGAATCCGCCGCAGCATCCGTGTCAGAGGTTTCGTGCCCGACAGCGGCAACGTTCCTCTGCTCTACAAGGAATTCCAGAGCGTCCAATGCCCAGCCGGGGTAATGTTTATTCCCCTCTGCGTCATAGTTGTCCATATCGCTGCGCTTCGACCAGTCGCTGCGGAGCGCGACAAACGCATTTTCCGGAATCTGCCCGTACTGGCTTTCCCAGTCCCTGATATCCTGTTCCGTTGCAGCATAATCTACATTTTCTGCTACCTTTTTGGAAATATCCACAACGCAAAGCGGCAGTATCATTTCTTCTGCCGTAATCTCATGCAGGCCCCTTGTTCCCGGCACAAAATGCAGCGGTGCATCAACATGCGTACCATACTGGCTGACCAACGTAAATTCATGCACACGGAACCCGGCCGAATAGTCGAACGGCATCGCGACACTCATTGCCGGAAAGCCTGACCAATGGGGCGTTTCCGGCGAAACCTCATAGGACAGCTCCACAAACTTACATTCTTTTTTCCACATTTCAAGCATTTCCCACAGATTTATTTTTCCCATTGTATCCCTCCTGTACTTCCGCGCGTTTCGGTTTTACCGGCCCAGTTTCGAGCAGAACAGTTCTCCCAGCCGCTTCATGCCAATCTCAATTTTTTCCGGCGTAACATTGCCGAAGCTGATGCGCATACAGTTACTGCCTTTCCCGCCGCCTTCCACAAAGAAACCGGCTCCGGCAATATAATGCACATTCTGCTCGTTTGCCTCTTTCAGCAGTTCTTCTGTATCCAGCCCGCCGGGCAGTTCTACCCATGTAAACAACCCGCCGTCCGGAAAAACCTTTTTCGTCCCCTCCGGGAAATATCTGTCAATACATGACATCATCACATCTCTGCGTTCCTTGTGTATCGCGCAGACTTCTTTCAGATGTTCCGCAAAATACCCACGGTTGAAAAACTCTGCACAGACCACCTGTGCCAGTGATGAAGTATGTGAATTGGTCGCCGTTTTCGCATCAAACAGCTTCATAATGATTTCCTTTGTGGCATGTACAAATCCCAGCCTGCTGCCCGGAGAAAATATCTTTGAAAAACTGTTGGCGTAGATAGTATGTCCTGTTTTATCAAAGGATTTGATGGGCGGCAGAGGCTCTCCGCTGTACCGCAGTTCCTGATAAGGGTCATCCTCCAGAATGATTACGTCATACCGGCTGCCCAGCTGTGCCAGACGTTCCCGACGGTCGGCAGGCAGGGTCTTGCCCGTAGGATTCTGGAAAGTGGGAATGACATATACAAACTTCGGGTGATATTCCTTTATCTTTTTCTCCACATCTTCCGGCACCATACCGAATTCATCACATTCCACCGCGATACACTTTGCCTGAAACATTTCAAAAATCTCCACGCAGTGTACAAACGTCGGGGACTCCACCAGAATAACATCTCCGGGGTTAATATAAACCTGACAGAGCAGATTCATCGTTTCCAGGCCACCATTTACAATCAGAATTTCGTCAATATCAGCGTTCACACCCTTGGGCTTCAGCAGCTGATTCACAACTGCCTCCCGCAGGTCCTTCACGCCCAGCACCGTACCATATTGAAGTGCCTCCACGCCGCGTTTATCTCTTGCGATTACCTCCGTGCAAATTTCCTGAACCTGTTCAATCGGCAGCCCCTCATGCGCGGGTGCACCGCCGCCGAAAGAGATTGTTTCCGGATCAGACATCGCATTAAACAGCTTTCGGATAACCACGGCAGTCTTTTCCATATCCTGCATTCTTTGTGCAAATTCCGGCATTACGTTCCCTCCTTAATCCTTAAAATATTGCTCCATTTCCGCGAACAGCTTATCGAATTCCTCTTTGTCGCCGGAAATTTTATATTTATGCTCCGGTCCGGGGAATACTCCTTCTTTTACGTCCTTAATATAATCCTCCATACCCTTTGTCGCAACCTCAGCAATGCTTGCATATTTTTTTACGAATTTCGGCGTAAAGTTTTTGTACATTCCAAGGGAATCCGCCGCAAGAATGACCTGTCCATCGCACTCCGCGCCCGCGCCAATGCCGTAAACGGGAATCGGCAGCATTTTATGCACATACGCGCAGACTTCCTCCGGCACCCCCTCCAAGAGGAGCGTCCGCGCACCCGCCTTATAAACGGCAATCGCATCTTCAATAACTGCCCGCGCGCTGTCTGTTGTCCTGCCCTGCGCTTTGAAGCCGCCCATAGAGGCTGAACTTTGCGGCGTCAGGCCAATATGCCCGAATACGACCATGCCAGCCTCTGTTATCGCCTTGATTTTATCCGCAACTGCTACACCGCCTTCCAGCTTCACAGCGTCCACATCCGCCTCTTTGTAGAATCGTACCGCATTACGCACTGCGTCCTCTGTGCTTGCGTGGTACGCACCAAACGGCAGGTCGCCAATCAGGTAGGTGTTTGGCGCGCCCCTGCGCACGCCCTGACAGTGTGCAATACTCATATCCATCGTAACCGGTACTGTACCGTTATGCCCGTAAACAATCATGCCCATAGAGTCTCCGCAAAGAATCATATCCATGCCGGCCTCCTCCGCATAAGAAGCGTAGCAGCTGTCGTACAGTACAATCCAAACCGCCTTTTCTCCATTTTCTTTCATTTTATAGAGGTCTAAAATTGATTTTTTCTTTGCCATTTCCAAAACTCCCTTCCGCTCCTGCCGTCAAAATCCTATTGTTTATTTATACAACCATCATAACCCCAATACACTTTTTCTGTAAAATGAATAATATTGCACAGATAGATGTATTATTTTTAACAAGTTCCTGATCCTGAAATGTGCCTTTCTCTTCTATTCCGCAAAGAAAAATGGATTTTATACTTTTCCACTTTTCATTTTGTGCGTATTGGTTCATGCTAAGATGAATTTTATGATACAAATTATTTTTTTTGTATCTTTTCCCTCCGTATTTTCAGGCTCTGCATAATGGATTTTCATTAAAATTGCAGCGTCAATTTATGCACATTTACCATTATACAGATATACATTTCCGTTAATTTTCAAACAGACGAAAAACCCGCCTTTTCAGGCGGCTTCCGTTTCTCATCTGATTCTGCGGCTCCTCTGCGGTCTGCGCAGAAAATGCACACCGTTCTCCACCTTAGCTGTATAGCCTGCGATAAACGCATTTTCAGCTGTATGGATGATTTGTGTATGCAAAATCATTTCAAAATCTAAAAATGCCTCATCATCTAAATGTTCCCGCAGAAATGCTGTCAACTCCAAATATGGCTTTCCCTGTTCTGTTTCCGCATATTCCTCCGATGCGAAATATCCGTCCAGCAATGCTTTGTACATCCGTATCCCTTCTTTCCGGCAGCGTATTACAGTCCGTCCGCCTGTCTTGCCTGCCTAATTTTTATCCTCCACCTGCAAAAGGTCGGAAACCGTATCGCCCGTATATGCTGCGATTTTTTGTAGTGTATTCAGATTCGGATTGCCTTTCAGTCGTTCCAAAAGGCTCAGTTCTTCTACACTTATGCCAATATGAAACGCAAATTCAACCTGAGTTTCATTGTATATTTTACGATATTCTTTCAGATATTTTGCGAGTGCTTCTCTCTCCGGCATATTTTCGACCCCTTTAGACCATCGTAAACAAAAAAGTCTAAAAACACTACGGAATAGATTACGGATTACCCAAAGTATCGATAAAATAAGACAAAAACCGCCAAAATAGTTTGACGAAAAATATCACATATTGTGTTTTTTCCTTACTAACAGTGGCAAATATAATCCGAATCCTGTTGACATATACTTATAATTATACAATATTTTCCTGAAATTTGGTATATGTTAATAAACTTTAACAAAACATATGTAGTTTACATTCTAAAATCAATTTGAATTTCAATCCTATCCATTCGTTTGTGGTTGAAAAAGCGTGTATTTCCTTGTCATACGAAGGTATCCATAATCAGCATCACAAAACGCAATTATCTTTCCAACAAAACAGCGGATAAAATCCAAACCTGCATGTTCTATTCCCCTTTGCCGCCTTTTTTCCCTCGCCTTTCCCCCTGCTTTTTTTTGCCGCAGCAAAAAAGAATGGAATGCTGTTCGCATTTTTTTAAGGCCTGTTTTTTGCATAAAATCCGAAACAATTTGTATTGAACATTCAGAATCTTTATGTTACTTTTTTTGATATAAATATAATGAAAAACTTATAACATTCTCTGGCTTTTTCCACCCCGCATAAACGCAGAACCTCTGTGATATATGTGAAAGACGGGATGGGAAATCCAAGGCGAATCTTTTTTCGCCAGAAACAAAATGGAACGAAAGGAAAAGGAAACATGAAGTCGATCAAAACAAAAATTCAAATCAGTATGTTGTCAGCAGTATTGGTCAGCGCTGTGCTGATCGGCGTAATCACAGCCCTTTTGAACGCCAGCGGAATTGATGCCGTAATGGAAAAAACAATGCTGCCTGCTACCCAGATGGCGGCAGATGCCGTGGAATGGCACATGGATAAATTTTGGACTGCTCTGCAGGAGGCAGCCGCTTCTGACATCTTTCGGGAGTCTGACCCTACGGCACCGGAATTGATTCCTGTTCGGGATGATATTGCACAGAGAAACGGGTTTCTTTATACCGGGAAAATGGACGCTGATGGGTTTTCCTCCACTGGCTTCAGCTATGCCGGAGAGGAATATTTTCAGATGTGCAAGCAGAGCATGAAGCCCTATATTTCTGATATTATGAACGATGGGCAGCAGATGATATTCCTGCTGGAGGTTCCCATCATTGAAGACGGCCAGTTCGCAGGCGCAGTTTATGGCGGTATTAGCGCAGATTTCCTGTCAGATATCGTTGTCAATCTGGCTATGGGCAACGATGGTGTAGCTTATGTGCTGGACCATAACGGCAACGTCATCGGCCACAGGGAACGGGCTATCGTAGAAGAGGGCTCTAATATGATAAACGCTGCGAAAACAGATGCCAGCCTGGAGGATGTTGCCGCACTGAACCAGCGTATGGTGCAGAGGGAAACCGGCACGGGAGCCTATAAGCTGTATGGCGATAACAAATTTGTGGGGTTTGCCCCCATTGACGGCAATCAGGAATGGAGCATTGCCATTGAAGCCAGCCAGCGGGAATTTAAGTCTACCTTGGACCGAAGCATTCTGCTCACACTTCTGGTGGTGTTGCTGGTCATTCTTGCCACCTGCCCTATCGCAGTAATGGTTGGACGCTCGATTTCCAATCCTATCCGTTCCTGCGTCACCCGCCTGGAAAAGCTGGCGGAAGGTGATTTGCAGATGCCTGCCCCTGCTGTGAAATCAAAGGATGAAACGGCAGAGCTGACAAAAGCCTTGGATACAACCATCCACCGCCTGAATGACGTGGTGCAGGATGCGTCCTACCACCTTGGCAAAATGGAACAGGGGGATTTCCGGGAAAATATTACCCGTACATACTGGGGCGATTTCGTAGCAATAGAAAAATCTATCAAAGCAATCCATCGTTCCTTGAAAGATATGCTCCTTCAAATCAGCCAGTCCGCCGCAACAATAGCTGCCAGCGCAGGGCATGTGTCCAACGGGGCGCAGTCTTTAAGCCAGGGTGCAACGGAGCAGGCCAGTGCCGTCCATGAGCTTTCCTCTACTGTTGGCAGTATCGCAGAAAACGCCAAACAGACCGTCGCGGCTGTGGAAGAAGCGGGGGAATTTGTGAATCAGGTGGGTACACAACTGAATATCAACGTAGATTATGTAAAAGAGCTGAATACCGCCATGGAGAAAATTTCCGGCTCTTCCTCCGAAATCCGTAAAATCATTGATACCATTGAAAGCATTGCGTTCCAGACAAATATTCTGGCTTTGAATGCCGCTGTTGAGGCTGCTCGCGCAGGCAGTGCCGGTAAGGGCTTCGCCGTTGTTTCCGATGAAGTTCGCAATCTGGCGGCCAAATCTGATGAAGCCGCCAAAGCTACAAAGGAACTGATTGAAAGCTCCATTGACGCTGTGAAAGAAGGCGGGCTGGTGGTGGAAAAAGTAACGGAATCGCTGGATAAAACGAATTCCATCGCCGGAAACGTCACTACCAGAATGCATGCAGTGGTGGAGGCTATCGAAAACCAGACCGTTGCCATTTCGCAGATAACGGAAGGTATTGACCAGATTTCTTCTGTGGTGCAGAGTACCTCCGCTACTTCTGAGCAAAGCGCGGCAACTGCGCAGAATCTGTCAGACCAATCTCAGTTGATGAATGATTTGACGCAGAAATTCCAGCTGGATTAAAGGCTTCTGAAAAAGCAAAGCAAAAAGGTCCAGCCAGGTTGAGTTTTTCAATCCGGCCGGACTTTTTATTGTCTTAAAACCTTTTGCAGTTTTGAATATACAAAAACATGTTATCTCCATTGCACAACTGCTGGTTTTCTGGGCGCTGTCCTCCGGTACTGCACATCCGGATACCCAAGCAGCATGCAGGCGCAGAGCGTCTTTTCCCCATCCAGCTGCAAAAATTCCTTTGCTTTCGGGGAAATATTGATGATACCCTGCAAGAATCCACTGTACAGCACGCCGATTCCTTTTGCCTGTGCCATCAGTTCCATAGAACAGGCGGCAAGCCCCGCGCTCAGTGCAGAGGATTCCCCAAACACCAGCAGCAGTGCGTCCGCGCCGAAGAACAGCCCGTCCTCGGCAGGATTTTCCTGATGTGCCTGCCGGAGCGGTTTCAGCATACGCGTATACGGAACCCCTTCCATCTCAAGCAGCACGTCCAGCCCTTCCCATACCAGCGGCTTGAATGACTCCAGTTCCTTTTGCAGGACAATATAAGAAACGTCCTGACGATTTCCCGCAGTCGGGGTGAATCTCCCCGCCTCCAATATGCTTTCGATTTCAGAGCAGGGGATTTGTTTCTTTTGGAACTGGCGAACAGAGCGGCGGAACTTGATAAAGTTCAGCAGTTTCCCAGCGTCCATGAGAAAATCGTCTTTGTTGTATTCTTTGATATCCTCCATAGGATAATCCGGCATGGAAACCGCACCTGTGGGACAAACCGCTACGCAATGGCCGCAGTGGAAACAATCCCTCAGAACAGCCGCTTTCTTTTCCCGTACCTTTATCGCCTGCAAAAAGCAGTCCTTTTCACAAGCCCCGCAACCAATACATTCCTTTTCGTCAACCTGAATCATGCTGTCACTCCTTCCCGTTCTTTCCTTTTTTTACGATATCTATCCCATGTCCCCGCAGAAACAGGCGGTCTTTTTCTGTCAACACAGCCTTTGCCAGCAAATCGGGACGTTTTTCTGCTGTCCGCAGCAGCGCCTGTTCTCTGCGCCATTTTGCCACGTTTTCGTGGTGCCCGCTTAAAAGTACCTCCGGCACCTTACGCCCCATAAACACAGGCGGCCGGGTATACTGCGGATATTCCAGCAGGCCATCAGAAAAGCTCTCATCCACGAAAGACTCTTCTTTTCCCAGCACACCCGGGGTCAGGCGGGATACTGCGTCAATCACCGCCGCCGCTGCCAGTTCTCCGCCCGTCAACACAAAATCTCCAATAGACAGTTCATCTGTCACTATCTCCTCTATAAGGCGCTCATCAATCCCTTCATAATGCCCGCAAAGGAACACAAGGCTTTCTTCCCGCGCCAGCTCTTCCGCAATGCTCTGGGTAAATGTCCTGCCCTGCGGCGTCAGATAAACCACCCGCGCGCCTGCCGCCTGCGGCATAATGCTCTGATAAGCATCATAAATCGGCTGGCCCTGCATCAGCATACCCGCGCCGCCGCCATACGGGTAATCGTCCACATGCTTCTGTTTATTCAGTGTATAGTCGCGTATATTTACCGCTTTTATGGAGATAAGCCCGTCCTTCTGCGCCCGCCCCATAATACTGTGGGAAAGTGTCTGTTCCACCATTTCCGGAAACAGTGTCAATATGAAATACTGTTTCATGCTCTCAATCCCTCCAGCAGATGAACCGTCATAACGCCCGCTTCCAAATCCACATTCCGTATACAATCCTTGATAGCAGGAATAAGCAGCTCCTTGTCCTCCGGCGTTTTCCGCACAGCATAAACATCATTCGCGCCGGTTTCATAGATATGCGCCAGCTCGCCAAGCTCCTCACCCTCATCCGTCACCACGCGCAGACCGTAAAGGTCGCGTGTATAGTATTCGTCCGCCTCCAGTGGAATCGCCTCCGCATCAGGAATCAGAAGTCTTGCATTTTTATACAGCTCGGCAGCGTTAATATCCGTGATCTCCTTTACAGTCAGCAGGACAAACTTCTTGTGAAACGCGACCTTTTTTATATGAAAGATTTCCTGTTTTCCCTTGTTTTCCACAGTCACCTCTTTCAGCCGTTCAAAACGGGAGGGGTCCTGTGTTGTGGGAAATACCCGCATCGTTCCCCGAATCCCATGCGTGCCCGTTATTACGCCTATCTCAAAAAACTTTTCCATACGCACCTCTGTCTTTTTCTTCCTATAAAAAACAGCAGGGTGTCCCCACCCTGCCTGAATTGCTGAGAAAACCTGAGGGCTCTGACCTCCGCTTCGTTCAATGCGAAGCAAAGTTCCACAGGAATTCCTGTGCCCCCAACCCCCTCACGGGGTTTACTGTACGATTTCCACAACGATTTTCTTATCCTCATGGACGCCGGCCGCCTTCACAACAGTCCGAATTGCTTTCGCAATCCTTCCCTGCTTGCCGATGACCTTGCCCATATCCTCCGGAGCCACTTTCAGCTCCAGAACAAGAGTCCTGTCGTTTTCCGTTTCTGTCACAGAAACCTGCTCCGGATTTTCAACAAGCCTTTTTGCAATGACTTCCAGCAGTTCTTTCATAGTCAAGCCCTCCGTTTCGGATTATTCGCCGATAACGCCTGCTTTTTTCAGCAGAGCCTTTACAGTTTCAGAAGGCTGTGCGCCTGTTGTGAGCCATTTGTTAGCCGCTTCCGCATCAACTTTCAGAACAGCAGGTTCCTTTGTAGGATCGTAGTAACCGATTTCCTCGATGGATTTGCCGTTTCTGGGTGTTCTGGAATCCGCAACAACGATTCTATAAAAAGGAGCCTTCTTTGCACCCAGTCTTTTCAGTCTGATTCTTACTGCCATGTCTTTCACCTCCTAAGTCCCAATTCATTTTGCTCTATATCTATCCCGTTTTGGGGAAGTCAAGCCAGCCTTATCAGAAGAACGGCAGACGGCCTTTTTTGCGCCCTTTCTGCATATTGTTCATCTGTTTCATCATTTTTTTCATTTCCTCAAACTGTTTCAGCAGGCGGTTCACATCTGCAATCGTCCTGCCGCAGCCATTGGCAATGCGTTTTTTCCTCGGTCCGTTCAAAATAGCTGGGTTTGCCCGTTCTTCCTTCGTCATGGATTGTATAATCGCTTCTGTCTTAGCCATTTCCTTTGCCGGGTCAACGCCTTTCAGCGCGGCGTCCATATCAATTTTGTTCATGCCGGGTATCATGCCCATCAAATCTTTCAGCGGGCCCATTTTTTTAATCTGCTGCATCTGCGAAAGGAAATCCTCCAGCGTAAATTCATTGGAACGCATTTTTTTCTGCATTTCCAGGGCTTCCTGCTCATCGATGTTCTGCTGCACCTTGTCAATCAGGGAAAGCACGTCGCCCATGCCCAGGATACGGGATGCCATGCGGTCGGGGTAAAACGGTTCCAAATCCTCCATTTTCTCCCCCATGCCGATATATTTAATCGGCTTGTTCGTTACGCTCCGGACCGAAAGAGCCGCGCCGCCTCTTGCGTCGCCGTCCAGCTTTGTCAGGATAATGCCATCTACGCCAAGCTGGCTGTCAAAGCTCTCCGCAACCGTTACAGCGTCCTGACCCGTCATTGCGTCTACGACCAGCAGAATTTCCTGCGGCTTGACTGCCGCTTTGATATCCTGCAGTTCCTGCATGAGTTCCTCATTGATATGCAGACGGCCTGCCGTATCGATCAAAATTACATCGTTATGCTGTTCCGCAGCATATTCCAGCGCCTTTTTGGAAATTTCCACAGGGCTGAACTTATCGCCCATCTCGAACACAGGAATATTGTAGTTTTTCCCTACCACCTGTAACTGCTTGATTGCCGCCGGACGGTAAACGTCACAGGCTACCAGCAGAGGATTCCTGCCCTGCCTGCGCAGCTGCCCTGCCAGTTTCCCGCTGGAAGTGGTCTTGCCTGCGCCCTGCAGACCGACCATCATATATACCGTCGGCGGGCGGTTCGCAAAGGTCAGACGGCTCTGTGTCGTCCCCATCAGGTCTATCAGTTCCTCATTTACGATTTTGATAACCTGTTGTCCAGGGTTCAGCCCCTCCAGCACCTCTGTGCCGATGGCGCGTTCCGTAACCTTTTTGATAAATCCTTTTACAATCTTGAAATTGACGTCCGCCTCCAGAAGTGCGATCTTCACTTCCCGCATAGCCGCTTTTACGTCAGCTTCCGTCAGCCTGCCTTTTCCCCGCAGCTGCTTGAATACCTCCTGCAGCTTGCCGGAAAGATTTTCAAAAGCCATCAGACCGCTCCTCCTTTCAGAATATGATGCCATCGGCGATTTTTTTCATTTTGGAAACAGCCTCTGCCAGTTTCCCATCAAGCGGCTCCCGCTCCATCGCCTCCATGACTGCTTTCATTTCCTCCACAGCCCTGCGCTGCTCCTGAAAACGGGAAATCAAATGCAACGTTTCTTCGTATCCCTGCAATATTTTCTCCGTCCGCAGCAGCTGGTCACGCACAGCCTGCCGGCTGATGGACAGTTCTTCCGCAATCTCCGAGAGAGAAAGGTCATTCTGATAATGCATTTCATAGACCTGCTTCTGCTTTTCCGTCAGCAGTTCGCCGTAAAAATCATAGAGCAGTGTCAAGTGCAGAATATCGTCCATCGTTCCGCCTCCTGTAAAGGAAAACTACTTTACAACCACTTTTCCTATTTTAACGGCAGTCCATCTATTTGTCAAGTATTTTTCCTTTACAAGAGAAAAGTTTTTTCTGCCAGAATCAGCCGTTCTTTTCCCTTTTGAAGAAAAAGAAACCGTCCGCACGCTGTACCATCTCCCAGCCGTCCGCGCCCAGTTCATTCAGCTGTGCCTCAAACTCCTGCGCGGCTTTCTCATACTGCTTCGCGGTCAGAACTGCATTCGTTGCAATCGTTACAACTTTATATTCCCATTGTTTCATCATAATCTCCTCCAAGAAACCATTGCTTTTTTTCGCATCTTTCTCTATCATTAATATTACATATGGAAAGGAAGTGTATTTATGGAACTTCGCAATATTAAATCCTTTATCAAGGTAGCAGAATTTGAAAATTTTTCAAAAGCAGCAGAAACGCTTGGCTATGCCCAGTCCACCATCACCACCCAGATACAGCTATTGGAGGACGAGCTTGGCGTCAGCTTATTTGACCGTATCGGCAAAAAGGTCTTTCTTTCCGAAAAAGGCCGCCAGTTCCTTGCCTATGCCAACAGTATGGCAAAATTGGAGGAGGAAGCTCTGGAAACAATTTCCAATACAGAAACCCCTTCCGGCATACTGCAAATCGGCATCATCGAATCTATTGTTTTTTCCACGGCAGAGCCCATTTTGGAAGAATTTCTTCTGAAATGCCCTGCGGTGACGTTAAAAGTTAAGATTGGAACAAACCTGGAACTGCTCAATCTTTTGGAAAAAGGGCTTTTGGACGCAGTATTGCTGCTGGACTCCCCTATTTTCCGTCCCGAACTTGAAAATATATTCACAGCTGATACCCAAATCTTCTTTTTCTGCGCACCGGAACATCCCTTTGCAGGAAAAAATATTTCTCCGGAACAGCTGAAAACGGAAACCTTCCTTTTGACTGAACAAAACTGTAATTATCGGGATTCCTTTGACAAGCTCATGGAAAAACACGCCGTCCCCATAAACTACTGCATAGAATGCGGCATTACTTCCTATATCATAGATTTTGTAGCAAAAGGCATGGGGATTTCATTTCTTCCGGATTACTGCCTTGCCACCGCCTTGCGGGAAAATAAAATCCGTACATTCACCGTGGAGGGTTGCAGCATACAAATGAAGGTGCAGCTCCTCCGCCATAAACAAAAATGGAGTTCTTTAGCTGAAAGACGTTTCTTTGAAATCGCAGGCCGCCATCTTTCCGCTGACTGTACGTTCCCCCACTGATTTTCCTCAGAAAATTCGAAGTAAAAGCAGCAATATTGTCATTACCACCATGCTGAACGGCAGCATCAACGAATTCAGCACCGCCGCCACAGAACGGTTATAGCCGCAGCGTTCCGTATAAATCGGCGCAACGCTCAAAATAGGCGAAAATACGATAATGGACAATATCTGCCGGTACATCAGCGGGACGGGAAGGAAATTGTAAATCAGCAGAAAAAACGCAATCCCCGTGACCATGCGGAGTGTAAAAACGCCTGCCATATCCTTCAATTCGCTCCTGTTGATTTTCGGCTCAAAAAGTATGCCAATCAGAAGCATTGCAAGGAAAGCATTCGCCTGCCCGATCATGCCCGCCACTGTATAAACCGGCTCCGGCAGGCGGATATGTGTGGCGCAGAGCAGTATCATCACCAGATATGTCACAAACGGCATGGACGAAAACAGCGTTTTCAGTATTTCCCGCCTGTCCACGCCGCCCCTGCCTTTCGCCACCGTCATGGCAATGGTAAACGTCCCTCCAAAGCACATGATTGCATTGCCGACATCAAACATACAGAGCAGGGCAATCGCCTCCGCCGCAAAAAAGCTGGACATATACGGCAGTGTGCAGAGCCCGATATTATAGCCCGCTGTGTTGATGATGTAAAACGCCCGTTTCGGCGCAGGCTGCCGCCTCGTCACAAGCAGGACGACCCCAATCGCCGCAAAATTGACTGCAAACCCCAGCCCGATTGCCACCAGAAAGGACGGGGACAGCTCCAGCGAACGGAAATTATGTATAATCGCCATTGGCAGCGTAATCTTCAGCACCAGCTTGCTCAAAAGCCCGCTGTCCTCTACCGAAAATAAGCCGGTTCGTTTCAGCGTGAACCCCAAAAGTATCATAAAAAGAAAGCCAAACGCATTGACAAATACCGTTCCCATACCTTCCCTCCTGCCTGTCTTATCTGTACAGAAAAAGGCTTTCCTTTCAGAAAGCCTCAGTATGTCAAAAAAGGCTCAGGCTACGCCTTCAAGCCTTTTTTGAAGGACTGTCGGTATAAAGCGCCTCGTTCCATCGGCTTTTGAAAAAGCCTTGAAACTCACCCTTTTCCTCGGACAGGCGAAGCCTGCCCTGCGGATTCCATTCGGGAAACACTGCGTTTCCCGAACCCTTCCGCGACACGGAAGAGAGTTTTTTTGACAGTCTAAGGCTTTCCTTTCAGAAAGCCTTTTCGTATTTTCGTACCTTACAGTTTTGCCTTTGCAGCGTCAGCCAGTGCTGTGAAAGCCGCAGGGTCAGAAACTGCCAGCTCTGCCAGCATCTTTCTGTTGATATTGATATCAGCCAGTTTCAGGCCATGAATCAGCTTGCTGTAAGAAATGTTGTTCAGTCTTGCAGCCGCATTGATTCTTGTAATCCACAGGCTTCTGTACTCTCTCTTTGTCTGCTTTCTGCCGGCAAACGCAAACGCCATTGCCTTCATTACGGACTGCTTCGCAACTCTGTACTGTTTGCTTCTCGCACCGCGGTAGCCTCTTGCCAGCTTCAATACCTTTTTATGTCTTTTTCTCGCGTTCAATGCGCCCTTTACTCTTGCCATGATAAGTCCTCCTAAAAATAGTATCCCAAATGTTGTTCGTCAGCCCTTATGCGTAAGGCAGCAGGCGTTTCTTTACACTGTTCAGAACTGTCTTATCCACAGTTGTAGCGTGTCTGAGGTTTCTTTTTCTCTTTCTGGACTTCTTACCAAGAATATGCTGTGTATTGGATTTCTGTCTTTTCAACTGACCTGTCGCAGTGATTTTGAATCTCTTCGCTGCTGCTTTTTTCGTTTTCAACTTAGGCATAACCTTATCCTCCTAAAAATGTCCTACGGTACGCAAACGCGCACTGCCTATTCCGATAGTTCTTTTCGTCCTGCGGTTTAATTCTTCGGAGCAAGGAACATGACAAGACTCCTGCCCTCCATTTTGGGCTGTTTATCAATCACGCCAAATTCCTCCGTCTGCTTGGCAAAATCCTCCAAAATCGCCATTCCTGCTTTAGAATGGCCAATTTCGCGCCCTCTGAAACGAATGCTGACCTTTACTTTGTCGCCGTCCTTCAAAAATTCATTGGCTTTTTTGACCTTCACCTGAACATCATGCGTATCAATACTCGGGGACAACCGCAGTTCCTTCACATCGACGGTTTTCTGTTTCTTTCTGGCTTCTTTTTCCTTTTTCGCCTGATCGAATTTGTATTTGCCGTAATCCATGATACGGCAAACGGGCGGCTTCGCCGTTGGCGCGATCTTCACAAGATCGAGTTTCTTTTCGTCCGCGATTTTCTGCGCGTCCCTCGAAGAAACAATGCCCAGCTGTTCGCCGTTTTCATCGATAAGTCTAATTTCTTTGTCCCTGATTTGCTCATTGATCATTAAATCAGTAATGTCAAGCACCTCCCCAAAATAATTGCCACAGAACGCCCCCTCTGAAATAAAAAGAAAGCGCCGGAAGAAATCCGCCGCACACAGAAAAACAGAGTACACCTCTGTCTTATTGCTGTATTAACCTTACCGGCTCCGAGCCGTAAGGTGAGAAGCGGAACTTCTTCTTTGTTTACCGTAGCAGTATACCATCTTTTTCACTCCGCGTCAACTGTTTTTACCGATTTTGGGCAAAAAACCTACTTTCGTATCGCGGAAGGGCTCGGGAAACGAAGCATTTCCTGCGTAAAATCCGATTGCATTTTCATCTGCAAAACAAATAAATTCTTGAATTTGCTCATAAAGCCCCCCGTTTTACCCGTTCATTGCCGTTTCCAGAATTTTCCGAAGCTCCTCCATGAAGCCCCTGAGCTGCGGCGTCACCACATGGCTTTTGTGCAGTATAATCTGGACGGACTGCATCTGCTCCTCCTCCAGTATCCGCAAAATCCGTATTTTTCCGCTTTCTGCCGCCCGCCTTACTGTATATATTGGCAGGAATGACAGGCAATTTCCTTTTTCCACCAGGCGGCATGCTTTTTCCGCACTTTGCAGCTTCAAAAACGGATGGACAGCAACGTTATGCCTGGCAAGAAATTCCTGGAACCTTTGGTTATATGGCGCAGAATCCTCCATCAGCACAAATTCCTGCCCTTCTAGATCCTCACAGCTTACGGCCTCCCGCTCCGCAAGCGTATGGCAGGGACTCGCTGCAATCATAACCGGCACATCTACGCTGTGCCACTTCCGCCACTCCGTTTCATAAAGCGGGCAATCAATCAGACAGGCGGCATCCAGCCGCCCTTTTTGCAAGTCTTCTTTCAGTGTTTCCGTTGCATCAACCGTCAGCTCTATTTCCACACGCGGAAACCGTTCATGGTAACACAGGAACAATTCTTCCGGCAAAAACGCGAACAGCGATTCCACAATTCCTATTCTGACCGTCCCGCCAAGTGCCTGTTCCGATTTCATAAAATTTTCCATCTGCACCGATGTAGATACAATCTGCTGTGCATACGGCAGAAGCTCCTCTCCGTACTGCGTCAGGGAAACACTCCTGCCAACGCGGTTAAACAGCGGCACCCCAACCTCCCGTTCCAACTGCTGAATCTGCGTGCTGACGTTCGACTGGGAATACCCCAGCTCCCTGCTTGCCTGTGTAAAGTTCCGCAAAGCGGCTACCTTCAAAAATGTGTTCAGATTCCGTATTTCCATACATCTCCCCCCTTTTCTTTTATCGTACAGGATTTTCCGCGCAAAATCAATCTGTTTTTTTGATTGATTTTATCAAAAACAACTGTTTTACATATCATTTATACTGTGTTATGGTTATGCCATCGAAGAAAACCCATGCAGATCAAAGGAGGATTACAATGAAAAAACATGCAGATATCCATACCATAGCCGTACACGGCGGTGCCAGAAAAGACGATACTTTTGGCGCAATCAACCAGCCTATTTACATGACTTCCAACTACCGCATCCCCACAGACGGTACGCCCGTTGATTGGAGCGGGACGGAAAGCAACATCTATGCCCGCAACCGCAATATCAACCAGATGGTATTGCAGGAAAAGCTCTGTGCGCTGACTGGCGCGGAGGACTGCGCCGTATTTGCCAGCGGTGTGGCGGCTCTGGCAGGTGTATTCGTCCCGTTTCTGAACAGCGGCGACCATGCAGTTATTTCCGAGGTATGTTACAGCGCGACAAACCTGCTGTTCCGCAAATACCTGCCCGAAAAATACAATATTGAAGTAACATTTGTGGATACAACGGACACCGAGGCCGTCCGCGCCGCAATGCGTCCGAATACACGTCTTGTCCATGTGGAAACACCGGGCAACCCGACTACAGGCATCAGCGATATTGAGGCCATTTCCAAAATCGCGCACGCCTCTAACGCCCTGCTTTCCGTTGACGCAACATTTGCAGGACCCGTCAGCCTGTTCCCGCTGAAACTCGGCGCAGATTTAGAAATCCACAGCATGACAAAATATATCAACGGGCATGGCGATTCCCTCGGCGGCTGCATCATGGGCAAAAAAGAACTGCTTGCACAGGTAAAAGAAATCGCAATGGTGAATTTCGGCGGCATTTTAAGCCCCTTCAACGCATGGCTTGTTGCCCGCGGGCTTGTGACACTTCCCCTCCGCATGAAACAGCACAGCGAAGTAGCCTTGGAAGTTGCAAAATTTCTGGAAAACTGCCCTGCTGTCCGTTTTATCTGGTATCCCGGGCTTGACAGCCATCCTCAGCATAAACGCGCGGAAGCCCTCCTGCATGGCGGTTATTCCGGCATGATTGCCTTTGACATTAAAGGCAGCGAAAAACAGCACCAGCAATTTTTAGATGCGCTTACTCTGATTACACATGCCGTTTCGTTGGGCGATGTAGAAAGCCTGATTGTTTACTACGACAAAAACAGCGATAAACTGCCCCATTACCCTGAAATTTTCCGGGAAGGCTTTTTCCGGTTCAGCGTCGGCCTGGAGGCAGCTGAAGATTTAATAGCGGATATTGAAGCGGCTTTGAAAACCTGCGGGCTGCTGTAAAACAGCATCTGGAATACAAAAAATCCCCCCATATTTCTATATGGGGGGATTGAATATATCGCCTTAATCCAGCGCTTTTGTTTTGATTTCTTCCTGTATTCTCGCAATGACGTCAGCAAGGTCGAACTGCCCTTCCTCGCCATTCTTTCTGGAACGCAGGGAAACCTTTTTCGCCTCCTGGTCCTTTTCGCCTACAACGATGATATAAGGGATCCTTTCGTTTCTTGCCTCTCTGATTTTGTAGCCAATCTTTTCCGCACGGTTATCCGTTTCTACGCGGATACCAGCTTTATCCAGCGCCGTTTCCACACTCTTTGCGTAATCCACAAACTTCTCGGAAATCGGCAGTACCTTTACCTGTACAGGTGCAAGCCATGTCGGGAACTGCCCCGCAAAATGCTCAATCAGAATACCAATGAAACGTTCGATAGAGCCGAAGCATACGCGGTGAATCATAACGGGACGCTTCTTGCTGCCGTCAGCCGCCGTATATTCCAGTTCAAAACGTTCCGGCATCTGCATATCCAGCTGAATCGTGCCGCACTGCCACGTCCTGCCAATAGAGTCCTCCAGATGGAAGTCAATTTTGGGGCCATAGAACGCGCCGTCACCCTCGTTGACTGTATACTGAATCTTGTTTTCGTCCAGAGCATCACGCAGGCCGTTTGTTGCAATCTCCCATGCTTCATCGGAACCCATGCTGTTCTCCGGTCTTGTGGAAAGCTCAATATGGTATTTGAAGCCAAACTGCTTATAAACGCCATCAATCAGACGGATAACGCCGCTGATTTCATCTTTAATCTGGTCTTCCGTCATAAAGATATGCGCATCGTCCTGATTGAAGCAGCGTACACGCATCAGGCCATGCAGCGCGCCGCTTTTCTCATGTCTGTGAACCAGACCGATTTCGCCCATTCGGATAGGCAGGTCACGATAGGAATGCATATCCTGCTTATAAATCAGCATGCCGCCGGGACAGTTCATGGGTTTTACCGCATAATCCTCCTCGTCGATTACTGTTGTATACATATTGTCTTTATAGTGATCCCAGTGGCCGCTTCTGTACCACAAATCACGGTTGAGGATGATAGGCGTGGAAACCTCCACATAACCAGCCTCTTTGTGAATCTCTCTCCAATATTCCAGCAGAGTATTTTTCAGCGTCATGCCCTTCGGCAGGAAGAACGGGAAACCGGGGCCCTCGTCCAGCAGGGCAAACAGTTTTAATTCCTTGCCCAGTTTTCTATGGTCGCGTTTTTTCGCTTCTTCCATCATCGTCAGGTATGCTTCCAGCTCGGACGCCTTCGGATAAGCTGTACCGTAAATACGGGAAAGCATTTTGTTTTTCTCGTTGCCGCGCCAGTACGCACCTGCAACAGAAGTCAGCTTGATGGCTTTCACAGGCTTCGTGCTCATCAGATGCGGGCCTGCACAGAGGTCTGCAAAATCGCCCTGTTTATAGAAGGAAATAACCGCATCTTCCGGCAAATCCTGAATCAGTTCCACCTTATAAGGCTCCTGAAGCTCCTCCATGTATTTGATTGCCTCTGCGCGGGGCAGCTCAAAGCGTTCGATTGCAATGTCTTCCTTTGCAATTTTTTTCATTTCTTCCTCAAGGGCTTCCAGTTCCTCCTGTGTAAAGGCTTTTTCCCTGTCGAAATCATAGTAAAAGCCGTCCGCAATAGCAGGGCCGATTGCAAGTTTTACATCAGGGTACAGGTGTTTTACCGCCTGCGCCAGAATATGGGACGCGGAATGACGGAACGCCATTCTGCCCGCTTCGTCCTCAAATGTGCAGATGCTGACTTCCGCATCCGCATCTACAACATAACGCAGGTCCTTTACTTCGCCGTTCACAATACCAGCGCAGGCGTTTCTTGCAAGTCCTTCGCTGATTGCCTTTGCGATATCCAGAACAGATACCGCGCCGTCAAATTCCTTTACAACGCCGTCCTTCAATGTAATTTTCATGTCTTTCTCTCCTTTTATCATCGTCCAATTTTGAGCGGATGGCCTGTTTTTTGAACAAAAAAAACGCCCGTCCGCCTTTTCTTGCCGAAAAGGGACGAGAGCGTCAACTCCCGCGGTTCCACCCTAATTGTTTTCCTGTTTTCACAAAACCACTCATTTTGGCAGATAACGGTGCCGCCGGGCTGTATTAAAGCCGCTCAGAGGTGGTTTTCGTACACTTTTCCGCCGCAGGGCACTTCCAGCAACGCAGAGAATACACTCTGCGCCATACCCCTCTCTGTCCGCCAGAAAAGGACTACTGTCCTCATCAACGCATTTTCTATCCTGATTATATCACTTCCTCAGCTACTGTCAACAGTTTTTTTCATTTTCCTGCAAAAACCTTGAAAGAAAGATCACAGGGAAAAAGCTGCAGAACTCTGTTCCGTATCCTGCCAGCCCGTCAGTACTTTGCCCGCAGCGTCCCGGACTTCTTTCCGATACCTGTTGAAAAGGACTGGCCCCCCAATTTTAATACAGAAAACTGTATTTTCCGTATATAAAATATAAAAATGGTTGATTATCTCAAAAAAGCCTTGATTTACGGGCATACAAGCATGATTTCAAGCTGAATTTACTACCAATTTACTACTTTTGAGGGAAAGAGCCTTGATATGCCGCCCGAAACCCTGCAAGCCCAGCCACCAGCACACAGCATTGAGAAAGAATAAATGAAAACTGAATACGACGCAGACGCGGCGTTTCTCTATCCCTATACGGGAGAACAGGAACGCCGCTTTTTTTGTGCGCCGAATAGGCAAGACAAAACCCCCAGTTATACTGGGGGTAAGTAAAAAAAGCTTTAGCAACAGAATAACCCTCCTATGTTTGTTATGATAAAGATGGTCTGGCAACCACGAAAAAAACATAGGAGGGTTCTGCAATGAATACAGATATAAGAAGTTTATCACATTCGAAATGGAGATGCAAATACCATATTGTATTTGCGCCCAAATATCGAAGACAGGCAATATATGGAGAGCTAAAAGCTGATATCGGAAAGATACTGAGGACGTTATGCGAGAGAAAAGGGGTAAATATCATAGCAGCGGAATGCTGTCCGGATCATATTCATATGCTGGTGGAAATACCGCCCCATATCAGTGTATCTGAATTTATGGGATACTTGAAAAGCAAAAGCAGTTTAATGATATTCGACAGGCATGCAAATTTGAAATATAAATATGGAAATCGGCATTTCTGGTGCAGGGGGTACTATGTAGATACTGTGGGAAAATACGAAAACGCAATAAAAGAGTATATTAGGAACCAACTGCAAGAAGATATAATGGATGACCAGATAAGCCTGAAAGAATACATTGACCCGTTAACGGGTAGGCCAGAGAAAAAGGGCAAATAAAAGCCCCCGGGTAGGGGGCAGCCTGTGGTAAGAATGTGGTTGCCAGATGTTTCAATGCACTCTTTAGAGTGCTACCACAGGAGATAGGCCCTTATAGGGCCTGTTCAAACCACCCGTTCAACGGGTGGTTTTGATTTATGCCCTCATGTTACTGAATATTATCCCCCTTGGGAACCACCAGTTTCCCGCTTCAGAGCCACCCGGAAATGGTATTTTCCACCTTCAGAGCCACCACAACATATTGTGGCAGCACACATATTTGATTTCACTATAAATCTCCTTATAGTTATTCTTGGAGAACTGCTGATGCAGTATCACCAAATAATCTATAGGGAGGTCTTTTTATGTTTAAGAAGACAAAAGT
>CAJTKM010000023.1 GCA_910576545.1 Lachnospiraceae bacterium | reverse complement strand
CGCTCCCGCGAACCAGCTCTTTAAGTTGACCCTTGATTACTTCTTCATTTAGCTGTACAATCTTCTCTGACATGGTTTGCTGTCTCCTCTCTGAATGGTGTGTCGCTACTTCATTCTACCAGAAGGCTGCAAACCTTGTCTTTTTTATTTGCGCAACTTATTGTACCTTATCCCCGGTTATACTGGGGGTTGATAAAAAATGCTTTAGCATATGTATGCGGCATAACCAGTCCAAGAAAATGTCCGCCCCCGATTCCTGTCAGAAGCCACTCCAACATCGAGCTGTCTTTAATTTATATAGATTAAATATATCTGCGATAATAAATTATAAATTTAAGGAATCCGTCCATTTTTCTCATCTGCAATATGTGGACTAATTCTTTCATACAAAATGTCTCTTACAATATCAATCTTATCGGCCTGAACAGCTTCTAGCAAGATTTTATTGCGCCGAATTGCTTGCTCCCAGTCAATAGACCGATTTTGATGGTTATATCTATATGCCAGATATAAATAGTCTAACCTATTATCAAAAATGTCAATATACATATTATTTTCTGTAGCAGTAACAAAGCAACGATCAAACAATAGAATGGCATAAAATTTTTCACGGTCGGTGCCAGAAGCTACACTTTCTAAAAACTTTTCAAGTCGTAGTGAAAGATGTTCCAGAAGTATTTGTTTTTTGTTACGTCGACAACAGATTTCATAAGCACCCAGCAATAATCCATTAACTGCATCTGTTAATTCATAATATGCTTTCGGATCAAAATCAATTACCCGAACACCGGTATTTGGATTCATTACAACCAGATTGTCTTTAACTAAAAGAGTTAAGGCTTCGCGAACTGGCGCAAGACTGACGGAGAACTCTTTGCGGATTATATCAATATTTAGTTTTCCGCCCAAAGCATACTCTCCCTCTAAAATACGTTTTTTTAGTATCTGGTAAATTTGTTGCTTTAAAGTAATTGCTTTCATAATCTACTGTGTATCCTCCTTTTTGAACAGAAGTTATGTATACAAGCCAGGAGCAAATAGCGAAACATTGACGTTAAATTACAACGAAAAAATCATATATTGTAATTTCGACATATAGACACATAAATGAAGTTTTACTTCATAATATTTTTATTTATTATAGATAGTATTTTTTATTTCTTAAAAACCCAGAAATTTAACTAATGAATCATATGTCATTTCACTTATTCGTTTCTTTTGTCAGTGTCAGTACAAATAATACATATATTCCTATTTCTTCCATTTTTCCGCTTTTGATTTTTTTCATTTAATCTACATTGGGTATATATTGACGAAAATATTTTACATTTTTTGAGAACATTTGTCAATAATGATAAATATGAGTTGTATGAAAATCAATCTATTGACAAATAATCGATAATCGATTATGATGGATTCATCATATATATGATGAATCCTGAGAATTGTTATTTCAACAGAAAGGAGAAAAAAATGACGACAAAAGCGATTATTACAGTTATAGCAACAATTACAATTTTGGCTTTGAGTTTTTTCCTCACAACTGTGATCAATAAGCGAAATAAGAAGAAAGCTGATGCAACAGAAGATTGGAATATTGGTGGTCGAAGCCTGCCGCTTTATGTGATAATAGGCACTCAGTTTGCCAGTGCAATGGGCGGAGGCGTGCTTGTCGGGCAGGTTGGCAATGCGTATAACAATGGTTTAGCCATGATAATCTATGCTGTTTTTGCTGTTTTGCCATTTTTGATTTATATGCTCATTGGTAATTGGATACGAGAAAATGAATTTGAAACAATTCCTGATATGGTAGGCAGTTTTAGTAACAATGACCGTTTTGTAAAAGTATGTGCATCTATCTTAACTATATTGGTGCCATTTGGCTGGCTTATTTCCCAGATGACCGCTTTTGCAAAAATCTATCGGGAAATCACTGGATTGCCTTTGGAATTTCTAATTATTGCAATGGCGATATGCAGCATTCTCTTTGTCATGCCTTCTGGCATGAAAACAGTAGCATGGACAGACTTTTTCTTTGGCTGTTTTATGCTTGTAATCATGCTGGTTACTTTTGCTTTCGTTATGCGGAATGGCGGCTCTGTGGCAGATATCAAAGTTAGAGTCCCATCTGAAATCATTGAAATGCCAAGAGGTTTTATTAGTGTTGGTTGGGGCACTGTATTTTTATGGATCTTTTCTACATTACCTGGCGGCATGACAAACCAGATGTATTTTCAGAGGATTTGTGCAATTGAGAACAAAAAACAAGTTAATAGAAGTTTGATCATCAGCGCCATAATTATCCTGATAGGATTAGCTTGGTCTTGTATATTAGGTCTGGGAATACATGCTATGAACCCTAATATAGAAGGAGAAAATGCCACTGGATGGCTATTGACGCAGATGCCAATATTTTTGGTTGCACTGTTTGCTGGTCTGATAGTAGCAACAATTATGTCTACCATAAGTTCAGCAGCACAGTCTGTTGTGGTAAATCTGACACATGATATTTATCAGTCGGCACATCCGGAAACTGACAGCAAAAAATTGCTAAAGATTTCAAGGATTCTTTCGGTTATTGTGTTAATCCTTGCGGCAACGCTTTCTATCATTTATCCAAACGTATTGAATGCGATTGTAACAACCTACGCATATTCTGCTGCTGGTTTGGCTGCGCCTATGTATCTGGGATACTTTCTTCGCAAAAGAAATATGGTGACTACTGCGGGTATACGAGCAAGTATGATATGCGGAATTTTGGGCTGTATCATTGCTACCTTGCTTAAATCTCCTGTGCCTTATGTAATCTGGGGACTTATAGCATCTGTAGTTGCACTCCTTCTTGTTAGCAAACTGAGCAATAGAGGTTCAGTTTCTACTATAAACAAAAATAATGACTGATTAAAAAGAAAGGGGAAATGAATCATGGAACATAAGACTATGCTACTGAAACAATCTGATATTGATAATCTTCTCACTATGAAAGATATCGTTGAGATTGTTGACAAAACGTTCATCGGGTTTGGTGAAGGGACGACAATTAATCCTACGAAAGTTAATCTTGATTTGGGAGAAACCGCATCTTATCCTGCTTACGAAGGTTTTATGAATGCTATGCCTGCTTATGTCGGATGGCTGGATATTGCTGGTATTAAATGGGCTGGAGGATTTCTTGGAAAACGTCGTGAAATGGGATTACCTTATGTCACGGCTGCAATTATGCTGATTGACCCTTCGATTGGCGAATTTAAATGTATGATGGATGGTGCTTTGATTACAAATCTGCGCACAGGTGCGCAAGCTGCTGTTGCGACAAAATATTTGTATACCGGGAAAGAAATTAAAATTGGCTTATATGGAGCTGGTATGCAAGGACATATGCAGACATTGGCATTTGCGGAGTTATTTGATATCAAAGAATTGAGGGTTTATGATATGCTTCCGGCGGCAGCTGCAAAATTTAAGGAAAATATGAAAAACGTTGTAAAAGGTGAAATTATTATTTGCGACAATCCGGAAGATGCGGCAGTTGGCGATGTTGTTGTTGCTTTCACACAATCCAAAGATAAATTCATAAAAGACGATTGGATCAAGCCAGGACAAATTGTGTTCCCTATGGGTTCTTATACGGAATGCGAAGATACTTTACTGCTAAATGCTGATAGAATTATTGTTGATCATATTGGTCAATGCCTACATCGTGGAGCCCTGCATGATGTAGTTGAAGATGAAAAAATTCATGAAGAAAATATCTATGCTACAATAGGTGAAATTGCAACTAACAAGAAATCTGTACAAAATGTTAGCAAAGAACGAATTATATGTATTCCTATTGGTACAGGGGCTATGGATATCGCCGTTGCTGGAGTTGCTTATAAAAGAGCTCTTGAAAAGGGTCTTGGCAGTTATTTTAATTTCTTGTAAATTACTGGCAGAAACAAGGATGACCTGATATTGGGAGGAGGCGAGTTTTGCATGTTTTAAACGCCCATTTGTTTTCAAATATGGCGTAACCAAAAACAGGAATCTGTGAGCAAAAGTCTGTAAATAAAGATATTCTATGATACGATTGGGCGAAAGGCTTGAGAATCAGCTTTTCGCCCTCGTTATATATATCAGCTGTAAATAAATGTGTCAAGACCGCTGCCTGGTTTCACCTGCTTATTCCGGCAGATGTCTTTCGTACATAATCTCCGGTTCGCCATAGACCTGAGCCAGCCATGAAGGCTCACTGTCCATTTTTTTGGTGACACGTAAAGTCAAAAAAATAGGGACGCTCAAAAGCATCCCTAAAATTTTTAATTATAATCGATAATAGTGCCAGAAAATAACTATTCAATTATCAGAATCTTCATCTGCTGGTTCAAGTGCAAGTTCATGCTGTAACCCCATACATAATCCAATATAAGTAGCTTCATCGATTTCATCCATTTTTTCGGCAGATAACATCCCCGCACACCATACGCCAGATTGCTCAAATAACTTCTTTTCAATTGGATAAGGTTGTGAACAAAGAACCCATGATTTATCTTTAAGTTTTGTTGTCCCCACTTCTATTTCTACATCAGTAGCATATTTTTCTCTAGGCTTATATTGCTTATCAGAAGTAATAAGCATTATTTCAACCGTGTTATATTTTGCAAAGTATTCGCCCTCTTGTAATACCAATACAAATTTAGGTTTACCATTAGGATACTTTGGATCAAGGGTATATGGAAAAGTTATATAATATATTTCCCCACGTTTCAATTCCATTTTTCATCCTCCGAAATTTGTTCATACATTTTATTCTTTACATCTTCAAAAAAATCATTTTCTAGTTTTACATCTTCTGAGTTTTTTTGATTGGGGAAAAGGATGCGTCTTTGAGATGCGCGTTTTTTCAAATCATTCATATGAGAATCAGTTATAGTCCGCATATAAACATCCCCTTTCATCTTGGATAACTTCTTTTTTGGACGCATAAAATAACCTCTCTTATTTTTTGTTTAAGCAATAACAGTATACTATATAAGAAAAGCGAAATTTGTCATTCTATGCAGATTTATTATAATGCCATTAGAGAAAAAAGGCAAGAGGCATGATGTTAAAGTTTTTACAGTTATATTATGTGGAGTATATACTATATTGCTCCTATCTATTTTTAGCACATCTATTTTCACACTAAAGAAACTTCACACTAAAGAAACAATACAACTTTTTGCCTTGCCATCCTTATCCAATACACCAGTGCGGATCAAAGCATACAATGCTTCTTTTTTTGCAATTTCATCAGGTAAAGATTGCAATTTATCTAAGTATAATCCCATTCCACTTATAAATTCTAAATCTGATATTTCAAATGCCATAACTTCACTTCTTCCCACTCTCCAACACAGGAATCCTCCCATTACTCGATACCTTCATTCCTAGAATATCAGCAATATCCCTGGTTTTAATAAACGTAGTCCCATCTTTCCGAATCATATCAACACTATATTCTGTATCATTTACAACAATCATATCTCTTTCTACCATTTCGTCCTCCTCATACTCGAAAAAATCATGGACAAGCAGCCAATGTGTGAACTTATTCTGGCTCAATGGCACTTCCCGCACACCATATGCTGATCCATCTGCTGCGATATAGCAAGGGACTCCATTCTTCAAACCACTGTAAACGCCAATGTGTCCTTTACACCAGACCAAAGCCCCCATAGGAGCCTCTGAGATGCTTTGTATCGGCTTTTTCACATCAGCATGACTATTCCACTGACTAGAGCCTAAAACAACACCACAAGCCCAAGAGAGCAGTCCTGAGCAGTCCACACAAACCTTTCCGATTTTTTTCTTATCGCTGTCCCAAACCAAGGAACCATATTGTTTTTTCAGCCAGTCATATTTTTCTTTTGTTAAAACCTCACCCTTTGCACCATAAACATAAGGTGTTCCAATTTTAGACCTTGCAAATGCCACTAATTCTTTGCCTGTCATTTTCTTTGACAATTTGTCACCTCATTTCGTAAAAAAATCCCTACCCGATGAAGGGCAGGGAAGTATAAGGTTAAAGTAAACCGTTTTCCAACAGTTGCTTTGTGTATGTATCAATTGCCCTTTCTGAAATTTCATTATTTTTCATATTTATGGCAGCTTCAATGCGGTCAAGCTGTGTGGGTTCAGGAGCTATGGTTTCTCCCATTTCTGATTTTGGCACTTCCAGCCAGTGACCATCTGAAAATTTCTTCCCAATCATGGTTGTGTCGAATGTTTGAATAGGGATTAAATGTGTATCGAATATTTCACCAGAAAGATTAGAAACAGCGCAGCAGATATTATTTTCATCAATTTGTGCATAAATAAAAGACATAAATTCACCTCCATTTCCATTTATCAATAAAATTCAATAACTTGCCAGGCTACTTGAGCACTATACGAACTTCCCCCATAACTTCCACGTGCAACATTAATAAATATTTGGGTACTGCTTTCGAATCGTCCCAGACCATATGAGCCATAAAGACTACTATTACTACTAACAAAAAAAGCAGCGGGGCCGTCGCCAGATGTAATAATAATACTTTTAGATAAATTAACAGTCGAAATAGTTATTGTTCTACTGCTACTAACGATTCCCCTCTGTACACTCTTTACCACACTATTCCCGCTATTCATTAAATTCTTCACATTAGTATTTACCGTAGACAGCGTAGAAGACATGCTTGAAACGGTATTTTTCACAGAGGAAACGTTTGAATTGATTGTACCAAGACTTGACACGCTTGAACTGATAGAATCAGATGTAGTTTTAATTCCATTTATATTTTCATCCAACGTATCAATCTTTGTATGGATATTTTCTGCAATAGAACTGGCAGCATCTATTTTATTGCTTTGTTCTGTAATCTTACCTAATATATTTTTTACCTTACTCAAAATAACTGTATTCCAATCCGAAATCATGCAAACACCTTCTTTCGAAAATACTTACAAAATCTGGCTGGAATAAGTCTTGTTTTTAGGTTAAATTTTCGGGGGGGGGGGGGGGGGTGATTTTACTAACAAATAAATACATAGAATTCCTCCTCATTTTTGTATGAAATGAATAGAGCAGGGTGGTTTACCCTGCTCAAATAAAGTTATTTAGTTTTCCTTTTCAGCGGGGGTATTCGCAATTTCAACCCGCAGTTCTGTCACGGCGGCTTTGATATATTTTACAATCAAATCTTCATTAAAAGTAATTCCTCTGCTTTCAAGTTCTTTTTTGACCTGTTCCATAGCATAATCAGCCTTTGTAATTCCAAGTTTTAGAAGGTCTCCTGTGATTTCAAGTTCGTTTGCAGAACGTACAACAATACCTGCAATTTTTGCAATTTCATCAGAGACCTTTAATGCCGCCAGCAGTTTGTTATTTGCCCCAGCGGTTTTCAAACAGGGGATTACAAAAAGCAAAAACACCAAACAAGCCAACTTAATAATTGTTTCTAAAATTATCGTAATATCTGTCATAATTTTCCTCCTTATATATTTCAGTTAAACTCCTGATTATGTTGAAATATTAACACTTTTCATGTATCGTAATCATGCCATCAGCCCCGTCAGTTCCGTATACTGTTCCTCCGTGATGCGTCCGAACAGCAGGTATGTGTCCATCTTGTTTTTCAAATCCTCCCTGTCGTATGTACCCCGTGTGATTTTGTTTTTCAGCAGTGTGTAAATCATGAAAATTCCTCCTCATATTATTTCAAAGTCGTTATAAATTTGCCTCCATCAGGCAGGCAATGTATTCCACATTCAACGCCGTGTCAATGGCAATCTGCTCCTGTTCGGAAAGGGGCGGGGCTGGTTCGGGTGGTATTTCCTCATACTCAATCCGAATCATCCCATCCGTTTCCAGATAAAAGACTTTATCATATCCAGCCCTGTTTTCGCCCATTGCAAAGGAAAAATCAATATCGTGCCATTCCGCAAGGGGATTTTCTGCCATTATCTTTAATGCGCTGGCATGGCTGATTACATAGTTGTTATCAATGATTTTCCGGTTTTCATCCAAATATAACAGCATTTTATCCCGCCTGCCCTTCCTGATATTCTACGTAGCCATTGTATGTTGAAACTTTATCCGCAGCAACAGCAGGGAAATGAATATCTATCTGTGTTATCCAAATGTCCTGTAAAATATTTTCGCGTTCTCCAAAACTTGTTTTAAGTAAAAAGCGGTTACGGGAACCACCGTCAACGGCTATCATATATCTAGCAGTAGAACTGGCAATAGACGCTAACGCTGTGAATGAGCTTTCTCCGTTAATAAAATACGCCGAAGCAAATTGTCCTAAATCTATAGTACCTTCAATGTTTATTGCTCTGAATTTAACCGGACTTTCAAAAGAAAAACTCAATATTTTCACTCCGCTCATAGCGGTTGTCACGGCCTTTTTTGCAGTCTGCTTCCATACCATACTTGTAAAGATTTTTGCATTCTGTTCTTTCAACGTTTCCAGTATCGCATTTTCCTTACCAAACACCGTCCCTGCCGTCTGGCTCCCGCCTATGTCTGTTGTTGTACCAATCAGCTTCTGTGTAGAAGACAGCAGATTCTGTATAGAAGAAATGGAGTTTAAAATTTTCTTGATTCTGCCTAAAATTAAATAATTCCAATCCATCATTATGCGGACACCTTCTTTCGAAAATATCCACAATAAATCGTCTGAAGTACGCATTGATTTAGTTCAAATTTTCGGGGGGGGGGTAGTTTTATTTAACAAATATTCCATGAAATGCTCCTTTCATTTAGTTCATATTTACCTCGTGTAATTCCTCTGAAATGAAATCATCTCCATATTTTTTCTTCATTTCAGAGAGCCGTTTTATTTTTTCTAACTCAAGCCTTAAATAATCCTCCTGCTTTGCCCTCCACATATAAGCCGCATTTGTAGCCGCAATCATTCCTACAATTGATGTTCCTATGACAGCAACAGGACTTAAATCACATAGCCTGTGCATCTCATAGCAAATAAAAATAATAAAAGCCCACGACAGGGCAAGGCTTGAGTATACTATGAGTTTTGATGTCTGTACTTTTTGTTTTGCAGCCTTTTTTGTGGCATGGGCAGTTTTATTTTTGGCAGCCATTTTACCACCTCGGATTATTCATCTACAACTTCCCAAGTATACATTTCGGGAACAATGATTTCATGTACAAAACTATTGCCGCCATTTTGAGAGTATACTTCAATCAGTTCTGACATTGCCTCTAATTCCATAGAAGAAATGTGTGCGGCGGCATGATGCTGTCTGTATGCCCTGAGAAGCTTGTCTTTCAATTCGGCACGTATACGCTGTTTGCTGCTTTCCTCAGATGCGGCAAATCTCTCATCGGTAAGTTTTTGATTTGCGTCAATTTTCTGGGACATTGATTCAAGTTTTTCTGCCAGATTTGCATTGGCATCAATCAGCTGTTTTTGAATCTGAAAAGACTGCTCCCTGTCATGGATACGATTTTCTTCATACTCTTTTATTCGTTTATGATCATCAATCAGCATTTGAAAAAATTCTTCCCTGCGTTTGCGATGTTCATAAAATTTGTTCCATGTATCAATGAAGAAATCTTTTTTTGAAATGACCCAATTAATGATAAGGAACAGAAGAATACAGCAGAAAATAATAGCTGTGGGGGTGATATTTTCTATTTTGCTGATAATAAATTCAGATAAATCCATTTGTTGTTCACCTCACTGTTTTGTATGATTTTATCGTATTATTGTATAAGTAAAATACTACTATAAAGAAAATAGTATCAGTATCTTATACTGACATTGTTCTAATAACGCCATTATTATAAGCTAAAATTAATGATGTTCCATTAGAACCTATAATGTTCGGGTATTTTGAGTTTACTGTTGGTAAGTTAATAATGGTTTTTGTGCCATTGGCAACTTTGTAGACTGTCTGAGGTAATTTAGAAGAATGAAAACTATATACAAATATATTATTTTTATGGGTAAATATATGGTTATGATGAGTATATGACGAGGATATACCGATACTTAAACTATCACTAAATGTCAGTCCGTTATCATAAGAGATATATGTGGCAGAAGTATTATTGCTACCTGAACGACTGCGCCCATTAAAAGTTGCACACACAATAGAACCTAGTTTGTAAAGACTAATAAAATTTGTTACATTGCTTGTGAGAGTATATTTTTTTGTCCAATTTATTAAATCACTGGAGGAATAAATGCCGCCCAGTGAATGATTATAAGCATACCAAATACCATCAGTGCTACTTCCAACTTCATAATCATTTGATGGAATAGAAACAACAGAAAAAGAAGTACAGGCAGTATTTGAAACATAGTGTGGGGTTGTGTAATTCAGACCTATACATACATAAAATTTAGAGCCATTGAACCTTATAAATGCCGCACTTGTACTAGAAGTTATATTAACGCCAACGGGGGATTTCCAGATAGAACCAGAGTCAGTAGATATAAAAGCTCCATAGTTCCCTCTGATCATAGCTTTAGTTCCTCCGCCTACTAACTGTCTAACGTTAGAGCCATTTACCAAAGATTTAACAGTTGTAGTGATGCCATTGACTAAACATACACCGCCACGATCCGAATATGTATTGGGTATGGCTAAACTGCCATTACTAAAATTTACAATTTCAGAATCGTTATTAGCAGGAGAAAAATATTCGGCAAACAAAGACAAATTTGATGGAATAGGTTCAAGAGTGCCTACAACTCCGCCTATATTAATACCTTTTTTAATATTCCCGGCAGTTAAATTAGATACAGGTATCTTTAATTTACTATTCGTAGCATAATGTCCCTCTTGAGCAATTTTGCCTGTGATATAGCCAGTAGTGCCAGAATAGAATGTGCCATTAACCGTTTGACCAGTTTTGTCTGGCATAGAACCTGTAATCAATTCTTTTCCTGCAACAGCAGTTTTACCTTGCAGAATATCCTTGCTGGTAGCGGTAGCATTTTTGGCATTTACACCGCTGATAATGGTTTCATTGATAATTGGCATTAACCCTCACCCCCAACTAAAACATGAAAGTTAATGTTAATATCAGGCTTTGCGTCAAATGCTGTGAAGGTGATTGCATTCGTAGTTTGTTCAGTTGCTATGATTTTGCAATCACCAACTCCTTCAATATTTTCCTGTACAGGTTCAGGGGCTATAAAAACGATATTTGTTCCAGTAACCCCTTGAACCTGTACAGTCTGAGAGTAGGGGAGGGTATCAGACCAATGATCTGCGGATAATGTAATATCGAATTTTTTTAATCGTTCTTTTTCTGCTTTGCGCTGTTGAGCAAAGTCATAAACTGTATTCATACAAATTTCCTCCTTAAAGTTGTTTGTATGAATGGTGATTTTTTAGATGATATTGTTTTCGACCAAAGACATTGTGTAGTTGTCGATAATTCTATTTTCAATTTCGGAGTAAGTTTGAGAAAGGTATGTATTTGATTGACTGATTGCTGCTTCGATGCGGTCAAGCTGTGTCGGTTCTGGGATTGGCTCTGGTTCTGGTTCTGGCGGTATGTATTCGGAAAACTCACCTGTTTCTGGTTCATATTCCATTCCTTTCTTGACCGTATCATCGCAAAGCACCGCCGTAACCGGATTCCCTGCTGGGTCTGGCGGCCACCATGGTTCGGTTTCCTGATTCGGCAGTACATCGATTACTTTATTCTGTAAAATCATTGCATACGTCATGCGTTCACCTCCTTACCATTCGATAATGACAACGCCATCGCTGCCATTTCCGCTGCTGCCACCGCCACCATATCCAGGATCAATATTTGTCCCACCTTTATATCCTCCTCCTCTCCCTAAACTTCCTCCGCCGCCATAGCGATTAGCCAAAAAACCTTCTCCTGATTTGATAGTTGTGCCATGACCTCCACCAGCATATCCATCAGTTCCATTTATACCAAAAGGCGATTCATATGCATTACTATCTCCACCAATACCCCCTCTTTGTCCCGGACAAGTAAGCGTTACCAAAGGGGAAATTACGGTGGAACCTCCTATATCTCCTACCCTAATTCCACCTTTTCCAACCGTAATAGTAAGTTTTTGCCCCGGAGTTACAGAGTATGGCTCACGGAACAGCCAATCTCCGCCATCGCCGCCTTTATATCGTTCTCCGTATCCTCCGCCTGCGCAAGCGGTAATCCAAATCTTAGTTACATTCGCCGGAACGGTAAATGTTCCATCGGCGGTAAACTTTCTTACACCTCCAGAAACTGTACTTATTTTGCCATTCAAAGCAGAGATAAGGGCAGAGACACTTGAAGTTCCATCTTTAATGATTTTATCTAATGAAGCAAATGAGCCAGTCCCAATCGTACTGTTTAAGCTGCTCAAATCAACGTCAACAGATAAGTTTTCCATTTTTTCACCAATCATAGAAATATTTTCTTCTATCTGTCCGAGTCCATTTTCCTGCCGCTCGTTGCTTTTCCTCAGTTCTTTTATTTTCCCATTCAAAACATATAAATCAAAATCACCATTCATACCGCAGCACCTCCAATCGAGATACCGCCAAATTCATAGTAATCAGATATGTTTTAGGGGGGGGGGGGGTAATTTTTCTACCTAAAATATAAGTCATATTTTCCTCCTTAGCATATAAAAAACCCTTTCAATCGGGCAATTATTCTTTCGTGATATATCTAAAATCTTCGTTCGTAATTGACTTGCCAATCATGCTTTCCAAACGTTCCAGCGTAATTTCGCCTTTGGAATAAAGCCTTCTCAAACTTTCTACTAACATTGTCATTATACTCTTTCAGCTCCTCTCTGTGTTCTTTACACAATCACTTCTGGCGTGCAGTCATAGCTTCCATCTTCATTTTCTGTAAAAACACGTTTTGTTTTGTATACAATATAAACGCCAGTTTCATCATAAACGGTAAATTCTTCCGTATACCTTCCGTCTGTATCAGAAGTATCCGTCATTACAGACTTAGCAACAGTAACAGCGGGATTGCTGATCAGCTTCGCTTCGCCTGTGTAAATATTGTCATTTTCTTTGTAGTGCGAGGTTACATCATCTCGTTCAAAATAATGGCGGTATATTTTCCGCTGCAAATTTTCTCCAGCGGCATCTAAAACATATGCGGCCTGTATTTCTGGATAAACAGTGCGGTATTCGCCATTCTCGTTTTTTGTTTTCAGTATAACGTGGCCATCTTCCTGCATGTGCAGCCACAGACCACCATCATCTAAATTTACGGGCCTTTCTGTGCTGGTTGTAACCTGCATGGAAATCTGTACACGCTGCCACACAGCATTGTCATCGGACGGCTCCGTCAATGCATTATCTTCCGTGGCATACCAGAGATATCCATCATGGGAAACGATGTCATATTGATGATACTGCTTGTTATTTACCCATGCGCCTTGTGGCGACATGCCAAGCCCAGGTGCGCCGTCAACACCGTCAATACCGGCATCGCCTTTGTCGCCCTTCATGGAAAGCTGCAAATATACAGTTTCGTCAGTAGGCAGTGTACCAGCAGGGACTTCTTCACCGATGACGAGGAAATACTGTTTTACGCCGTCAACGGGATAGCGTACTACGTCAAATTTATTCAAACGGTTCTGCCCGCCTGCTTCGGATGACATTTGACTGTTCCAATCGCCTTTCATGTTTCCAAGGCGGTATATCTTATCCAGAACATTATCGTAAAAATACCGCTGTACGGCAGTCAGTCCATGCTGTAAGCGGAGCAGCTTGTCGGCGTTTATGATAACGTCCATTAAGGAAGGGTGGCTGTTCAGGTACTCAACAGCAGTCACAACCTGCCCAGACGCGATTAGGGACTGATATTGTGCAATCAGCGGCACTTCGCTTGCGGAGGGGTCTCGCCAGCCGTACATTTTATCCATTTGCTCTGGAAAATTACTGTGTGTCAGATCCAGATATGTTTCACTCATTTATTTTCACCTCTTTTCTTATTCAACAACTTCAAAGTTATATAATGGCATGAACTCCGTTAATGTCAGGGTCATAGTTCCTTCGCTTAACGATGTGCTGATGCTGGTAACAACCCAGTCTTTTGTTTCGCCAGTTGCCGCCAGAGTGAACCGGATTTTTTCGTTTCCCTGAAGCCATGGGATGTATACCATTTCCAGCGTAATGGTGTAGCCGATTTTTGCCGCCAGCCATGTTTCATACTCTGCGCGGGTAATGCAGTCGTCTATTGCCTGTATGTCGTCATATTCTCCGCCCTCAAACGTCTTAAGCCGCTCTCCAATCCGTTCAATTGCAAATGGGGAGTCGGATATAATTGTGTAAGTAATATCATCGCATCCATGTTTTGCTTTATCTGCATTATGTTGTGCAGTAGTAGGAGCAGTGTTCCGCAGCTTATTTACTGCAAAAATCTGCCATTGCCCCATTACATACATACTTTTTCTACGGTAACGGAATACGAAAGAGCGTGATGAAAGGAAAAAACCTTTTTTAATTTCCTGTTCTAAGCTGTCAGTAATTGGCAATGTAGACACAAGGGTTTCCGAGGCTGTAGCGTTGGTTTTGTTATAGATTGCAAGCTTTGTTCCTGCATCTGTATTTGTTGTTGGTATTTTTACTGCAAATTTTGTGCTGGTTGGTAAACTGCCATCTTCATTGACTGCTATACCTGTGAAATGTGCGCTATAAGTATTTGAAGATGCATCATAGGTGCAAGTGTCTGTAAAATAGTCTGTATCCAAGCATTTTCCCCATACCTTTGAAACATTCCGAATGTCTTTTAAGTCACCATTATCTGTTTCCGATAAATAAAGTGGTTGTAAGATGCTGTCATCCAGCAATACAGGGTCACTTTCCAGAGTAGAAACTTTGCAACAGATAAATGTACCATCTGTATCAAAGAACATTTCATAGCCAGGATACAAATCACGTAACTTTGTCAGGATCGTCCAGACAGTATCAGTTGCCCCAAATTCCAAATCAAATGGGATAAGTTTTGACATATCCTCTATATAATATTTTCGAAAAGGGGTAAGGTCTGTGAGCGTTTCAATAATGGCATAACGAATTGTATGCTTATCTGCTTCATAAATAATGGTTTCCAAGCCTTCCAGGCTGCCGCCAACATCACCATTTAAGGCACATACCAAATCAGAACAGTTAATGTGCAGGGTACGATTTATTGCATCATAAGAATAATCTGTCATAACAAAAATGCCTTTATCATACCATAATGTTTCTTCCCAGCAAGGCACTTTTATGCCGATAAATACTTTTATAAATTTATCTATCCATAATTTTTTATTCTCTGCAATTCCAACGCTTTCATCGCAAGCTGCAAGTGTCATACTGAATGTGTTTCGTATATCAGAGTCAGTGTCGGTTGTCATATCACCAGAAATGTATTCGTACTTTAATTCATAAACGCTTTGAAGCTGATTATTTAATAGTACGATTCTTACCAGAATTATTTTTTCGCTAAAACCAAGTGCCTGTATATCTTTTTGGGTAGGGTAGTAGGGCATTAGATATGCACCTCCAAAAAGTTTGCAAAGCCATGATAATAGAGGTCACGGTTATTTTCAACATCGCCAATTTCAACAATATTGATAGTGGTGATTACATTTTCTGGATGTCCGTTATAACTTTCTGAGATTGGGTCGACAACACATGCCATCCATATCTGTCCATCATAGAGTTTTACAATTTTAGAACGCTGGTTGCTCAAAAAGTCACGTAGCATCTTTCTGTAACGCCAGCTATGAATTGTATCAAAATTACAAGTATTTCTGTCAAGCTCGATAAATGTTCCAGAAAGTGTTACACTGTCATATCTTTTTTTGGAATAATAATTCACAATAGGATAGTAAGAATTGACAGGCTCTAAAACATTAGACGGAATGCCACGGGTTAGATTTTCGCGCTTAAAGTTAAGGATGATTTGATATCCATATGTTGGGTCAATGATAAATGCACCGTCAAATGCTACATCGACACCAATAATTTGATAAGTTCCCTCAACACCATTGATAATAGGAACGGCGGCATATTCATATGTAGTTTGTGATGCCACACTGATATCGTTGAAGTAAAAATCAAAATCATCTTCACTGCTGATAGGGATTTGGTGAATAGTAGTCCATTTATAAGTTCCTTTTTTACGGCGTTTCAACAGCATAGATGAAATAGAAGACAGGGTAAAATCTACATTGCCAGCAAGAATATTTCCTTTGAATTTTGCGTCAAGGATTGTGGAATATCCCCAGTCTGGAATGACTGTGCTGTGTTCCCTTTGTATGTCACTGTCAAGGTATACTTCGTCAAAGATTCCGTTTTCAATCTCAAAATATTCTGTCGTGCCAGCGGCAACAGGCGTTGGATCAAGTGAAGTTTTGAAGCCAAGAAAAGCCCCTAAGAACATCATGCACTGTCGCCTCCTTCTATAAGTGTATTTGTTCCATTGAGTTTTGTAATGATTAAGTCGAAAGCCCCATTTATATGACGCATCCAGAAATGTACCTGCTCGCCATCTGAAAGGGGAGGGATACGATTACTGATTTGAACATAATTTAGCTTTTCGCTGCCAACATATTGATATGCCGTTAGTTCAGCATAATATTGTTTTTCCTCAGAACCTTCAAAGTATCCATAGTTCCATGTGATATATGCCATTGCGGATTTCATGTTGAATGTAATAAATTTCGTGAAATCAGGTATTTGTTCTGCAATAATTTCACACACGAAGTTATCAGCCGTAAATCCATCGTCAAACCATACCTTTTCCCCGTTTAGCAAGCTGACTTTTTCATCGTCAATATAGACAAGTTCCTCTGGCTCAGATTTACCTTCAATCAGGATAAAGTTCGATGTAAGGCGGACGCTGCCTTCTTCTGAAATGTTGTCTGCACGGAATTTTAAGAAAATGTCTGGTTTCAGATAATCGCAGACAATTTCAATCAGCCCTGTATCCATCTCCATGCCGTTTACGGTTTCGCCAGTTGCACGGATATAATATGTGGTATCATCCAGCATCTCAGGTACTCTTACGATAAGGTTATCACTAAAGTATCGTATACCAGAGTCATAGACAACTGTGGTTTGGTTGACAGCATATAGAGTGACGCTGTAAGCGTTCAGTAATTCGCCGTTTTCTTGGGAATAAGATAACTCTGCATCTAAGAATGAATTTCTGACTATTAGACCTTCATGGATATTTGTGAATGTAAAAGTAGGGGTCTTTAAGCATTTCAGAATGGCTGGATTGCTGAGAGGGCTTTCTTTACCCTCGTGGTCGAATACTGAGATTTGGATATTATAGGTATTGCCATTTGTCAAAGTATTTGGTGGGATACGAGCCAGCGTGTTCATTGCGCTGGTTTTCTTGTTGTATACAACAGTGTTTGTGCTGTTATCTTTTATTACAATTTTGTGGGCGAAAATCTGCGCCCCTGTATATGTGAATTGTAGAGTATGTTCTTTTTCTGCATCAAAGGGCAGGGTGTTCAGCAGGATAGGGGAAACTGCCATTTAGTGTTCACCTCGTTTCTGTTAGAGATTATATAAATTGACAAAAAGATAAGATATATTTATAATCAACCATATGGAGGACAATGGTTCATTTTTTGGATAATACGATTATCAGCATTGCATACTTTGACTTTCTCAATGCTTTCGTTTATATCGTCAAATACGAAATCATACTCCAAATCTTCCCGCTGTTGTTTTATTTCTTCAGTAATAAGGTTTAATATGAAATCAGCTTCATTATAAGTGCAGTTATATTGATGCAAAAGCTGGGATATTTCAACAACAAGATAAAGTTTTTTTGTATTTGGAAGTGTAAATTCTATAAAAACTCAACCCTTTCTATACGTTATGGAGGTAGACAATGGATATAAATTTAGACTGCATAAGATGTGTTATGAAATACTGTGTTGACAATATTGATTATGAAGAATTTGGGAATGACTGGCAGACAAAAAGTGTAAATTTAGTCATGATGTATGCTTCATCGGATTTGAGTTCATTTAGTAAAAAAGAAATAATGCGTTCAGTGCTTAAATTAGATGAATGCGGTTTTTTGAAGATTTCCACAAAGTTTCCAGAAAATGCACCATATTTAGTACGCTGTACTATTGAAGATATTACAATGGCAGGATACAATTTTATTGAATCATTAAAAGAACCATCTGTTTGGGAAAAGACAAAGGCAATAGCAAATAAATTTGGAAATCATACACTTGGCTTTGTTGAAACAGTAGCTCACGATATTGCGGTTGAATCTGCGAAACAAGCGATTGCAATTATGATGTTAAAAAATAATTAATTTGTTATTTACCTTGTAGGTATTGCAAGTATTTTGTGCGGTGCTGCATATAAAATAGGTTACGTGATTGGCAAGAATGCAAGAAAGTAACTGTCCTCAGCCTCAGAAACTGAACAGTTACTTTCTTCGTATTGTAACTTGTTATTTTGTCTTGTATTTAGTAAGCGCCAATCCACTCTTAGGTTTGACGCTTACTGTATTTACAGTATTTTGTTACTTACAAGGACAATATTTATATAATTGTAATTTAACCTAAATTAAATTATAAATTTTAAATTGGAGAAGAATTTGTTGTTCGGTTTTTTTTAATAATAAATAATTCTTCATCTGTAAGAGAAAAAGTTGTACTTAGTGTATGACATTTCTTGTGTTCAATTAATTTTTGGCGGATAATTTGGTCAATATTTTTTGCCATTGTTAAATTACCGCTGTTTATAGCTTCTGCCATTTTAATAAAAATATCTAATTGATCAATTATTGTTTGATTAATATCTGTTTTCATGATTTCCACCTTGACCTTTAGTTTTATGTAATGTTATAGTTAATATATTATAAAGCAAGAAAGATGTTACTTAAAATAAAACCTATCTATAAAATCTGTGAAGTTTCGATTTTTTGCGACATCTGCGATATATTGACCAATCAAAGTTTCAATTCTACAATAATTCAAAAAAAAGAGAAGTTCGTTTCTTTTATCTGTAACAGAAATACCCATAGAAAAAATTGGTTTATTGTCTTTAGTAATTTGGGGTAATGCAAAAGTTAAATAATTTTTAAATTTATAACTACTACCATCTTCATGTAATTTAGGATTTAATGTTTTTATAAGAGAGCATCTTTTTTTAAACGATTCTTCAATCATAAGATTGCCAAAGGACATATCCTTCATTGAAGTCGAATATAATCTTCTGCTATATGTTGCAACAAATTTACTATAAGTATGCCCATTAAATTTTCTTACATGAACACGGGTTGAATTATCAAACATAGTTGCAATAGTGTAACAGATTGAAGTAAAAAATGCTTGTAGCAATAACTCTCTTTTTTCATCTATACTTTCTTCTTCAAATTTTAATATAAATTCATTTGTTGCTATGCGGATAGCTTCGCACATATATGAAATTGAATCTACATAGGATGGTATATTTTCTATGAGGTGGGAATCAAAGGAATATTTCGCATCTATGGGTAATTTCACTGCAATCTTTGAAGTTTTATAATCAGTTACATATTTTTTAGTTTGAAATTTGTTTTTTACAAGAACAAAGCCTAAAACAAAAGAAAGTAAAAAAAGAAAACCTAATACAATAGATAAAGAATAAGGTTGTGAGATTACTGATACAGTCATTGCAACAATCGGTATAATTATAGTTAATATATTGGCAATTTTTTTCTGTAGAAATTTTATTTTTTCTAATTTATAAATGAATATAATAATGATTACTATAAGAAAAATAGCCATAATATATTCTTTCATTGATGTTAAAATTAGTTGTTCAAATTTTACTTTCAATTTAATCACCAAAGAAATTATACCATAAATTGTCTAATATTGTCAACTGCAAAGTAGATTTAAGAACAATGTATACATAGTTTCTATAAAAATGATATTTTCTACAAATAATAATCCATTTGACTTAAATATTCCAAGAAATTAGAAAGAAGATAGCATTTAGGATTCTATAGTAATTTAATCCACCATCATCTATTCGGATATAAATAAAGGTCAGTGTCACGCCCCTGTGGAAACATCACAAGAACGCTCTCATTGACCTCAAAAGAAAAATTTGATTTAATTGTATATACTTTGTCCTGTAATTGGACTTTGTATTGGTTGTTGGGTAGTTTTTCAGCCACTCTCCCGCGCTTTGTTTGGTCGAAAGGGTGGGGGAGGGTTTCGGCAATGATTTCCATTGCCTTTAATAGATAGTCTGTGTCTTTCGTTTAACATCATCTCCTTGAGTGTGCCATTTTACATTTTTAACAGTGCTGTATGATCCAGTTCGATATTTCATTATGGCTGATATTTCCAGAAGCAATTCCAAGACCAAGCTGTACGATTTCATTATCAGTGCAAGTAAGAACAACACCATTTAATTTCAGAAATGTTAGCATTGTTAAAATGCCAATACGTTTGTTCCCATCAAAAAATGCATGATTGTTTATTAATCCATAGCAGAGAACGGAAGCTTTCTTAATTATTGTAGGGTAAAGTTCTTCTCCCATAAAGGTTTGAAAGGGACTTTGAATCGCAGATTCAAGTAATCCATTATCTTTAATGCCATCTAATCCACCAGTTTTAATTATGAGCAACTTGTGCATTGTGACAATTTGTTCTTTTGTTAATCTAATCATTTTGCCAACTCCTCAAATGCTTTAAGATGTTTCTCTAAGATCATTTTTGAAACATCTTCAACTGTCTGGTTATCAGCAATTTCATCTTCTTGAAGTTTGCTGTAGTCAAGTATAACATATCTGGGAGCATTATTTTTCAAAATAACAGCAATACCATTCTCATCTACAAGCCGTGCCACTTTAGAAAAATTCTGATTTGCTTCTGTCATCGAAACTAAACTTTTTATATTAACCTGCATATATCCACATCCTTTTTTTGATAGTATTATACCAGATACATAGGATATATTCAACCTATATTTCTGCTGTGAATTTTATCAAGTTATTCTTTTCCATACTTCCGAATTTTCTGAATAAATTATTTCTATTCTTTCAATATCACGAAGATTTACAACGGCAACAGAATGTAAATTATGTTTGTCTGGTTCAAAAATTACTGCTTTTGTTTGTTTATCGAAAGAGGCATAGTCAATTAAAACAATATAAGAGTCTAATCCATTTTCTTCGAGAAACTTAAAAGTGCCTATATACATTATATTAGAATCCTTTAAGTATACCTGGAGGGTCGTTCTTTTTTTATAATCAAGTACATCGTCAAAAATGTTTGCGCAAACTGATTTACTACTTATTTTGTATAAAATTTTTTGCAGATAACTATTTTTACATAATAATATTGCGATAAATGGCAAAATGCAACCAATGAGCACATATATTATAATCTTACTATATTCGCTAAACACAATAGATGTTAAGCAAAAACTATGTATTAAGGAGCAGCAACTTTTTATAAGTATGCTTGTAAATACACTCCACAATGTCATAGTTGAAAATTCCATTTTTTTATTTGCAAGCCAATTAAAAATGGTAATACAAATAAAACCAGAAAGAAATAAATTCAATAATTCTGGTATCAGTTTTATCAATTCATATAAATCTATTTTACTCACTCACTTTCGTTTGTTGTATCTTCAGACAAATTGGGTTCTTGATGAATTTTTATCAAATTGTCTAAAAGATTTTTGCCGCTTTGATGTTCTCCATGTTTTGTATATTGGGAAAAGATATTGTTTACTTCATGGATAGAGTTTTGATTTTTATTATTCTTTTCCAAATATATCACCTCCTATTATATATATTATATCATAAATTGATATAGTAAAATAGAAGATTTTTTATATAGTATTTTTATTTTCGAGGGGCTGTCCAAAGACAGTCCCTCAAACTCAAATCCTCCTTGCCGCATACTGGCTGGCTAGATTAGGGAGCATAGAGAGGTTTTTCAGGAAACTAGGAACATCCTGCACATTAGGCAGGGCAAGGCTTTCAACATGGTAATGGTTTTCCACGTTTGAAGATGCGGGGGAAACAGTAGGGTAAATATTAGGCTGGACAAGTTTCGTCAGGTTCTTTTCTATGAACTCCGCAGGGTTCAAACCAAATTCCCAGAGCTTTCCACTCACCTCGGCAGGGATTACGTTGCCGCCATATGTCATTTCGTGATACCTGCCCTGAATGGCTTGGGGCACAGGCTCAATGATCATTTCCTTACCCAATTCATCTACATTATAAATATCGGGGGGAAGGTTTAGACCACCTTTGGCTTTCTTCTTGTTACTGCTGGTTACTTTTGTGGATGTAACCACTTTGCCGCCAGGTTTCTGATAAGATGTAGTTTGATACGTCTTACCGCCAGATGACCATGTTTTTGTACCCACAACTTTGTCATTGGAAGAAATACCAACCTCTTTATCACCTGCGGCAACTAATTTACCAGAACTTTTGTCAGTTACGAATCGAGTCCCGCCAATATATGTGCTTTCTGAGCTATAATTCCCGCTGCCAAAATTCATACCCTCGACAGCCGTTTTTACTCCATCAAGGCTTTCCTTCAACCCTGTATTAGAATCTACAACATCTTTTGCAGAAGTGCCAATATTGTCGCTTGCATCATACATGGAATCGCTTGTGTCAGAAAGGGCATCACTTGTTTTTCCAAGGTCTTTGCCAAGCTTATCCATACTGCCGCTGTTCTTGTTCAGGTTGCTGTTATACTTTTTCTGAAGTTCATCAGTGGACATATTCGCTTCTGACTTATCTGTTGCATTGATAATCGTGCTGGTTTTCCCGTATTGGTCAGTATAAGTGTCAACCGTATGTCCTGAACCGTATTCCTCACGCGCAATAGCACTTTCCAGTTTGCTGATATATTCCTTGCTTGCGCCAAACTCCTTCGCTTTAGATAACTGCCATTCATATTCACGCTGAAGTGCTGATTTCTCACCGCCATGGGAAGCCCCGCCAGTTTTAGACGTGTTCTTTAACTCATATTGCGACTTTTCATAAACCTTGGCTTCTTCTGGAGTTTTGCCGCTCCTGTATTCATCACGCTTTGCCTCAGCCATTGCATGAAGCTTATTCATCATCTCAGTATCGCCATTTGCTTTGGCAGTATTCCATGCAGTTTGGAGCTGTTTAATATATGTCTGGTCTGTATCGGACATTTGGCTGTCGTCAAATGGTTCGCTGGTATCAGGAGCAATCTGTGGAATATCTACATTGATTTCAAAATTATTCAGCGCATTTGTCAAATCCTCAAGCGCATAGGTATTGTCACCAATCCTGACGGAATTTCCTTCAACGCTGACGCTGTTCCCATCCAGAGTATCCATGTTTTCAAACATAGTGCGGATCTGGTCTTGCGTAATCTCGCTGTTTTCAGAAGTGTATTTGGAAAGTGCGCCAGAAGCGATGATACTGTTCCGAATTTCATCGACCTGATTTTCCGCAGCATCAACAATATCTTTGTTAGAAAGGGTATTCAGCCCAAGAATATTGGAGAGTTCAGCATTTGCATTTTTGACTTCCGTTCCCCACATACCATCAACGACATTTGCCTGATAATCGCTGAGTTTCCTGTTCCAGAAACCCGATTCAGCGTTGTAGTGCGCCCCTTCGGAATTAGGTTCTGCGATTTCGTATATGCCGCCTTTGGTTACAATCTTATCTCCAACCTGTGCCTGAGAGGGTGCCTGTCCGTTTTTCTGGACATACCATACCTTGCCCTGTTTCTTTTCTTCAGCCGCAGGTGTTTCAGCCATCTCAGTCATTTTCTGGAACATTTCCATCATGTCAAGGTATTCCTGATTCATGTGGTTGTTTAGTTCCTCGGTCTTGTCAAAAATATCCTGCTGCAAATCAAAGTAGGAATCTTTGAAATCGTTGTAAACATCTAAGCGTCCGTCAAGAATTTTCTGCTCCCAGCCTGCGCCAAGAATCTGTTCTGCAAGAAGTTCGTTCTGGTATTTCTCAAACAGATTGGGGATTTCAGCCCAGAGGTTTTTGTATTCCTCTAATTTTTCCTTTTCCTTCTCAATAGAGGAAACTTTGCTTTCATATTTCAGGTCTGCAAGATTTTCTTCTGCTTCTTTGACTGCATCTTCATCGGCTTCGTAAACATAGCCTTTCCCGTCACGCAGGACTTTTCTGACCTTCTGATCCTTTGCCTTGTCCAAAGCAGCCTGTGCTTTTTGCAGTTCAAGTGCTTCTTTCCGCTCCTCGTTCAGCTTTTTCATGGAATCAAGCTCATCGTCAAGCTGTTTGATTTGCTCGTCAATCAGATTGATAACAGCGTCAAGTGCGCCGTCTTTTTTGTCAAGCTGCATTTCAAGGATTTCCTTTTCTCGTTCCAGACGCTTGTCGTAGTAATCCATCCAGTCACGCTGCAGGTCTTGGATTTCGTCCTTGTTTTTCTCGTAGCCCTCTTTTGCAAGCTTCATCATCCGCTCAACAGCGGCGTTCATCATATTAGTGTAGAAAGGAATGTCCCCGCCAAGCGTATCCTTGCGGTTGCTCATCAGTGTAATCAGGTGCTCCGTATCCTTGATATACTGTTCGTATTTTTTGGTTTCCAAATCCCTGATTGCATCGCCAGCCTCAACGATTTTATAAGTAAGGTCAGTCCATTGCTCTGCGCTGTCCTTATTGGCATCGTTAAGTTCCTCAGTTTTCTTGATTAAATCTTCATAATCTTTGATAGTATCCTGAGAAAGCTCGTTCAAATGCTCAAGATTATGGATTTTCAGTCTGTCAGTTTTCGGGTCGTAATCAACCTGGAAATTTGCATCACGAAGTTTTTGGACATTCTCTGCGATTTCTTTATCTCTGGCATTGTTCAAAGCGGAGAGGGCGTTTTTCTCATCCTGATACAGACCAATCAGCTTGTCCTTGAGTGCAATCTGCTCGTTAATATCGTCTGTGTGGTCGTAAACATCGTTGAGATGTTCAATCTTCGTCTGTACGTCCTCTACGGCTTCAGAAAGGTCTTTATACTTGTCAATTTCGGCAGCGTATTTTTCTTTTGCAGATGAACCACTGCCAGAAGAACCAGAAGAACGGGGTGTGTAGGAAACTTTTGGTGTACCGCTATTGATTTTATCCTGAATTGCTTTCTGTTGATGGGCAATTGCGGTTTTCTGAAATTGAGTCCCCATAGGGTTTGCAATAGAATTAATCAGGTTATTTGCAATAGCGTTTCCAGTCTGTACTCCGCCGATATTACTCAGGCTGATAGCAGCAACGCCAGCCCGTTCAGCAAGTTCATTTAATGCTTCAAGCTGTTGGCTGAAATCCAGTTTTGTATTGCTGGCGTTAATCATTTCAAGCTGTAACTTCCAAAGCATCTCTTGCGTTACACCAAGCGCGGCATTTTCTTCAAGGAATTTTGCAATTTCTTCGTCAGTAACTTGTGACAGGTCACGTCCTGCAATGAAAGCCTCAACCTTGCTCTTGGCAAGCGCATAGGTTGCAACTTCGTTTGCGTTTGCAACACCATTTTGCTCTAACCATTTTACAGTAAGTGCGTATGTTTCTTCGGTGATGTTTTTCAAAGGTTCCTGCCCATTAAACCATGCTGTTACCAAATCATCAAATGCGGATTGGCAAGCCTTAATGTCAGTAGGGGAGTTACTTATTACATCAACAAAATTCTCATATTCCGCTGTGTATGCTTTGAAAATATTGACAAAATCTTCATCAATCAGACTTCCATAATCGAAATCAGCTTTGTTCTGTACATCCTCATAAATGGAAGAAATCTTATCAAAACCATCGGAAAGCGATTCAAGTGAAGTAATCATTTTTTCTGCTGTTTGCCCAATTGCATTTTGCAGGCTTTCATCTTTCTCGATAGTCTCAACAGCACTTTCTAAGAATTTCTCTGCGTAAGCCTTTCCCCATTCCTCTGCGGAATCAAAATCTGACTTTTCAGGTGCTTCAAAGTCAAACTTTACAGAACCAACTACATCCAGATCTTTCTCCTTAAAACTGTCAACAATAGATTGCGCATCACTTTCACTGATACCAGATTCTATAATCCTTGTTTTCACTCGGACTCTCTTTTGTTTCTCATCTAATTGCTCAAAAGCGTTTGTTGCTGCATCGATCTGGTGGATGAAGTTGGAATACTCATCACCTAGGGCATTTGTCTGTGACAACAGGGTTTGTTGGTCAGAAGTTAAAGTTTCACCAGATGATTCAAGTGTTTGCAAGGCGGTGCCAGTTTGATTGATAACATCTGCCATTTCGGTTGCCCTGTTCCTGGCATCTGCCATTCCCTGTATCAGTTTATCGTTTGTTTTGGTGTATTTCTTTAATGAAATTTCTCCGTTGGCGTATGCAATGTCGTTTCGCTTCTGCTGTTCTGCAAGGCGTTGGTATTCTTCAATAGAAAACTCAAGTTCTTGCTGTTGGGATACATCTCCTAAAATTCTGGATTTATAATATATATTTCCAGCATACTCACTTTTAACAGCAGTATTAAATAGTTTGGTAGCATCGTCAGCAGTTTTACGAGCATCTACCTTTGCCAGTTCCTGCTTAATGAGAAGTTCTCTTTGAAGTTCTTCATTTGTCTGGCGCAGTGTGTCCAATTCGTCCTGCTGAATGATAGAGATACTTCCATCTTTTTCCAGCTTTTCAAGGTTAGCAATAGACTTTGCACATTCATCTACTTGCTTCTGTAATTCTTCAATTTCCTTTTTATTCTTTTCATAGGATTCGGCAGAAGAATTTAATGCTTCTTTTGCATTATCAAGCCTATGGACATAATTGTCGTATGCGGATATGGCAAGCTGGATTGCTTTGCTGATTGCTATCATCATTGCAATGTTCCCTGCAATGGAGAGGGCTTTGAGGGCGGCTGAATGAGCCTTGGCGGCAATGGTTGAAGCCCTTTGTGCAGCAGTTATTCTTTCAATTTGGACTTCAGCTCCATGAGAGGATTCAATCAGCGCGAGCGTAGCAGCATTAGTAGTTCTTCGTGCTGTAGCTAATGCTTCTTCAAAATTTTTACCAGCTCTAATTGCGTCATTATATCTATTTATGGCACGCATATCAATATTGATTAGAGGCGTGTTGAGTAATGTGCTTACAATTCCGTTCTGCTTAAAAGAATTGAATATTCCTTTAAGGTCATTTAGAGTTTTTCCAAATAATCCGACAGATTTATTTGCTCCTGTTATATCGTCTGTTATCGTTCTGAATATCATACTATAGTCTGTGTGTATTGTTGGGATACACTTTTAGTACATTGTTGGGGTTGTACTTGATTTATACATTGTTAGGAAGTATAATTAAAAATAAAAACAGGAGTGGAAATCTATGATTATAAATAAAAATCAATATGAATGTCCTCAGTGTAAAGAATATTATTTATTTGAAACTTCAAAAGAATATAACGCAATTTGTCCAAAGTGTAATTGTGATTTGACATTTATAGATAATTTTGATTGTGATACGGAATTGGCTGAAAAAGTAAAGAATACACCACCATATGATCCAACACTAGACCCCAATAGTCCGTATTATATACCTGTTGTTAAATGTCCATACTGTCAATCAACAGATACATCAAAAATTTCAGCAGTGAGTAGGATAGTGTCTACGGGATTATTTGGTTTTGGCAGCAAGAAAGTAGGGAAACAGTACCATTGTAATAAGTGTAAGAGTGATTTTTGATTATCATGGCTTTCTATATTTTTTAAGAGTAAGGCTACTGAATAAATCATATCAATAATTTGTGTGATTTATTCAGTAGCCTTAATTTTGCATTTTAGAAGGTATATTCCTATCTATACATATTCGATATTTTATGATATAATTCGATTTTTGATTATTGTTTTGCTGTAATAGCATATAAAAAGCGGCATTAAAAAAGACACCTGATGGTGTCTTTTTTTAATAATCATTATAACATTTATGTGTTTCAGAAGAAGATGTTTTAGCAGATACTTTCTTGCATGAAAAATCATACTCCCCTAAATATTTTTCATATGTTGAACCAGTTTTTTGAAATACCTCAAATAATCCGTGCAATGTATCAACACATATTATATACTCTCCATCATTACGCATAAAATATGGTACATTTTTATATTGGCGAGACGAATACGGTATTTTGTTATATCCATTCCTGTTTGCAACAATTGTTGCATATTTATTGTAAAGTGCTTTGTTGCCAATTTCCATTGTTATGTTACCTATTTTACAACAAAGTTCATTACATGGAAAAATACTATTATAATCTTTAATATTTTCTTTTATGAAATTATCAAAATTTCCAGTTTCATCAAGCCAGGGATCGGCAACAATTGGAATACATATCTGATTGCCGTTGACTGAAATTTCTATACTATTGTTAGTGCAATCTTCTGGCATAACATCTGAAAACATTATAACTTCGCTGATTAAATTTTTTGATAATAACCAGTGTATATAATCTATAATTTTCTGTAATTCAAATTTATTGATCATCTGAAAATTACGATTTTCTATTGTAAATGCTGTATTAGTATGTTCTAATACAACATTATCGCCTTGCTGCATTAATTTACATAATTTAGTAAATATTCCGCAATATTGTGCATATTCATTATAGTATGTAACTGGTGGTTGAAATAGATTGTTTCCGCTATAAAAAGCCTCATCATAAATATCTAACTGCGCATCAAGATACTCCACAATAAAATTCAAAGTATCATCTAATAGATGTAGATTATATAAAGCGCAATCTGTACAATATAAACTTGGAGAAAATATTACTCTCATTTTAGTTGATCCCTCTTGTGGTTTTCATATCCTTGTTTTGCGATTTCCATCTGCTCAAATCCAAACTGAGTAAAGAAATTTTTAGTACCATTCAATACTCCCCTATATTTATCAATATGAATATCTATTTTTTGAGTAGATGTCATATTCTCTTTATCCAAAAAGATAATCTTAATTAAAGGGTTTGTATCTGCTACTAAACTAGGGTTTTCCATTGCTCTTTTTATAATCCTGTTAATAATATGGTCACTATGAGTTTCCACTATCACCTGTCTTTCTGTTTTTGCCATATGAATAAGAAAATCAGCCATTTGCAATTCCATTTTTGGATGCAAATGGATTTCAGGCTGTTCTATTAGCAAAGTTTGCTCTTTGTTCATACAAACGCCCTGAGAAATAATAGGTAACAACTGACTCACACCAAAACCAACATCTGCGATATTGTGTTTATCTAATCTTAAATTTAGCACTCTATTTTCACCAGAAATATCCAATTTCCCTATTTCAAAATAGTCAAGCCATTGCTGGATAATTGTTAAATATTCTGCATATGTATAATCAAATTGATCTTTATAAAGTATATTGTTAAAAGGGCAGTACATATCTGTATCTACTTTTTTGTTTTTAAGCTTTGCAAGTAAAATTGGAGTATCTTGCCCTGCTATGCCAACAGAGTCAACATCTTTGTTCATAATATATGTTCTTTCCGGTGTATTTCTCAAAGGAGCTATATATAGCAGATTTGTATATTGATTAGATACAATTCTGGAAATAGCTAGAATATTGGGGACAATACCTTTTACCCAATTAGGCATATTATATGCAAAAATATTTGAAACAGTTAGCCCATTAAATGAACAAACACATTGATAATTTTTAAAACTATTTTCATTCCTAGATGTTACAAATCCAGGTATATTTTCCCATGTAATGAAATGATGTTTATTGTCATTGTGGTTGCGAATAATAATATGGCTTGCACATTCTTCAATGATTTTATTCTCCCTATCAATGGCAGAAATAAATATAGCATATTCACATATTCTATTATCATTTATATATTTTGTTAATTCATCCAGATTAATAGAATTTTGTTCAATAGTTATCTCAACTCTAAGGATAAATTCTTTAATTGTGCCTCTGACAGCAGTATAAATTCGTCTTAATTCATTAAATGCTTCAGCATCCGATTTCTTAATATATTTACCAATTGAAGCAAGATTATGATTTCTTATCTTAAATTCATTAATAATTTTGAAAGTCTTACTCGCGCTATCTTCTCCATCATAGATTACATTATTAAAGTTACCGCTATCAACCAAATCACCAGATAATGAGATTGAAAAGTTTTTATTATTCCCTGTTGCTGATTGTTTGAGCACCAATAAACTCTTCAGAATAGAACTTTTCCCACTGCTATTAACCCCACACAGGACTGTGAGGGGAGCAACGTTAATATCTGTTTTATCTTTAAAGCACTTATAATTTTCCAAGCTAATTGATTTTAACATACCCATAACCTCCATAACCTCCTTAATTCTATCATTTACGACAAAATTCATCAATGGAAACATATAGTCCCATTGATTGAAATATAGAAATATTTGTTTGACAATAATAGCATATATGTTCCCATAAGTCAATTGTTAAAAATTTATTCATTCAATTATTCCCCACATTTACATAACAAATGTGGAATAATAGATAAGCGACTAGAACAAATGTTTATGCTAATAATCTAATAACATAATAATTTCTATTAATTATCTTTTCGATAATTGTAACTCAGCAAACCCTTATAAAAATAATATTGATAAATCAAATAATACTGTTTTCCGGCAAAATATGATAAGTTGGTAAAATTTGATTAGGTTTGAAATGTAAGGTATAAATTTTACATCTGATTTGGTAGTTATAAGATACTATAGGTTATTTTTAGGTTTAACGCCTTGATATTTATAATGCGATAATACAAAATAATCATAACAAAAGAGCGGCTACGAAAGTAACTGCTCTTTTATCATTCATTGACTCATGCCAATCGGTATCGGTTATTTATCTATTCATTTCCTTATCTGAATTCTGTGTTTCCTGCAAAGGCGTTAGCAGCTCTGAAACGGTAATACCCATATATGCAGCAATTTTTTGCAGTGTGCTCAATCTTGGGTTCATGCGTTTCCGCTCCATCAGGCTAAGTGATGCAATATGAATGCCAACATGCTCTGCAAATACCTCCTGAGATTCCTCATACTTATTGCGATATGCATTTAACCTCTGTGATATGAATTCCAGTTCGGGGAAATTTTCAGAAGAATGTAACTCAGAATATGTTTCAGTACCGTCTGTTTCTACCTGCAGAAGTTCAGAAATGGAAATTCCCATGTAATCTGCAATTTTCTTTAATGTACGTAATGTTGGGTCGACTAACTCCCGCTCTATTAAACTTATTTCTGCTCTGCTGAAACCGATTTCTTTTGCAAACTCTGTCTGGTTAAGATTTTTTGCTGACCGAAACATTTTCAGATATTCAGATACAGCCGCTGTTTCTGGCATACTAATACCCCTTGAGGTATAGTATACGGAGTTAGACCAAAAACACCACGTAATATATTAGGCAAGGGTAAATTTTCATTTGTATAAAAGTATTTTGTTACCTTCCTATCACCTCTGGTAACAAGAGTCCAACAAATACATGAGTGAAAGATAAGATTTTCATATTTCACAATCTGTCAAGGATTGCCCTGTCATGCCAGGAGTATCGAGCGCATCTTATAAAAGCAGCGTTGCATCTAACTTTTACTCAGGGTTGTCGCTACAGTGAGGGCTTGACTGCAAGAGTCCTATCCCTGCTGACCCACGGAGTTCACACATTTTTACTATAACCTATTCTGTCGCCAGAATAGGGGAGTAGTGTGAGGTTGACCGTTTTCCCAGCATATTGCCTGTTCATTTAAACTCATGTATCTCATGAGCCGTATGTTCTAAACTACTGTATCCAGTAGAACTAACATACTGTCGGCATTTATCAAAACAATAATGATTGAGTCCATACATTTTAGGACTACCGACATTTTTCCATCCTGCAAATAATCCAGCTCCAACACCTATTGTTCCCAATAGTCCAATTTTTGAAGTGACCGCATCTATAACTTCCATTACAGAAGTAAGGACATCAATAATTGACTTCATATCATCACGTTGGAATAGGTTTTGGGATACTGAAACACCTGTTTCAGATAGCCGATTAATCTTATAATCGAGTGAATCCATAATCACTGACATTTCATCATCTGCTGATCCTGCACTATTGGCCATATTAACCAATGCTTTTTCAGCCGCTTCAAAATTATTGATAGTTGCAGCAATTATTTGTCCTTGCCTTTTCCCTGCCAATGCTTCAAGAAGACCAGCTTGTTCTTTATCTGTAAGTTGGTCATAGATTTCACTTATTTCTTTTAATAATTGATATGTAGATTTATATTCTGTTTTTGCTTCATCTGTAAATAAGCTTATACCGCCAGGAGTAGACGCGGTTTTTGTCAAATCTGCAATTTTACCAGAAAGTTCTTCAATATTCCCGATAAACTCTTCGGTTTCTTCATCATACATTCTATTACTTTCAGGCGAAACCCTACCTTACTGACCATATCATATAATATGGCGGTTAGTCATTTCTGGCTAACTCTCACATTTCTTTTTATTTGGGATTATTGTGTGAGATTGGACTGGATCTTTCCCCTCTTGTCTTTATTATAAAATGGAAGAGTAGGGGAGTAACTTAACTTTATACGTTGCCATATAAAGTATTACAGTCTCTACGGATAAAGATTTTAAATTGTTCCTAAGAAATGAAAAAGAGCAGCTAATTAAACTGCTCATAAAAGATAACTTTTATTAAATCACTGGTTTACACCTAAAACATAATAGTAAATCAAAAGAAATCTATTATGTTAAATCACTGCCTTTCGACAGTGTAACCATAACATAAATAATATTGTCTGTCAATACTTTTTATGGTGTCAATCAAATCTAAAATCAATCTTTCCTCGGTCTTGAGCGTCCCATCGCCTTTTAACCGATATAGTTATCATCTGTGTAATTATTAGGCACACAGCATATACATTACTGTATATGGAGGCAATATTTGTCTACCTCGAATCCTCATGGATACTGTCTTGAATGCAGTGCCTACGCTGGCATCATCTCTTGTTATTTCTACAGCCGCTGTTTCTAAACCGATTGTTTCTTCTAATGTATTGTTTGCCTCCTTCATAGCGGAAGATGATCTGGCTAACATATTAACGATTTCAGCGTTACTGGTTGCAGCAGTGTTCCCAATTATATTAATTTTTGAAATAATGCCATCAAGGACATCATCAGGATTTTCATTACCTATGTCGAAGGCTTTCATGATACTGACTAATCCATTTGTAGCAGTATCAACATCCATACCTGGCGAAATACTTGCAAACATTGAAGAATACTTAGCCATCTTTGACGCAGCTTTATTTGAGCTGTATCCTCGTTTTGTTACTCTTTTTATATTTAAATAAAAAGGGGTAGGTCATTTCTGCCTACCTCTGCAATTTCTTTGTTAGATTATATTTGCAGACCAGATCATACCTTCATCCTATAAAATAGGATGCCCCCGTATGCTTAATCGTTACCTTTTAAGCTGTGATCGTTGCGGGACTCATTAAATTATATATAATTTCAAATATCTCTTGTCTTGTTTTTGTATATGGTATTCGTAATAAAGTTATATTATTTTTATTACAATATTCATTTTTGATTTTGTCATTTAACTGTCGTTCTAAAAATCTTTTTTCTCCACCCCAGTGTTTCACTGGCTTATAATGTTGTTCCCCATCATATTCAATGCATACATTCTGTTTGGCTATATAAAAATCAAATGGAAGAGGTTTTTTGTTTTTGCAAGCTTTAAATCTTTTTTGTCGTTCATAATCAATATTTAGTTCCTGTAATATTTCTTCAATATATAACTCACCTTTACTCTTACACATACAACCACAAGACATTGTGTGTTTTGTAGTTAAATCAGTTACAGAACAAATATGAATACTACCACAGTCACATAAACATTTTACCTTTCTTCTTTCACCTTTTTGCGATCCTTCTTCATTTAGAACGGTTAAATATCCCAATTTTTTGCCAATAATGTCTATTTTACAAGATTCGATAAAATCTTCTTTTGCACAACCACAAGATGTGGTATGTTTTCTTTTTAAATTATTCATTGTTGGATAAACAATATTGCCACAATCACATATACATTTCCATCTGATTCCTCCATTTGTAGCACGTTCATTTGCAGGTTCTATAGCAACAAGTCTACCAAATCTTTTACCAGTAATATCATGTGCTATACCACCAGAACATGCTCCATGTATTGTATGTGTTGCACCAGACACTAAAGCATCTTGTCTAACAATATATTCTTTGCCATCTATACCAATACATTTACAATATGTACGATGTCTATTTTGATAATTCCATAACATTTCTATTACAGTTAATTGATCAAATTGTTTTCCAACTAAATCTTTTTTAGGAATAAAAAATCACCTCCGGTAAAAAGAGATGACTGAAATTACTTATAATTTAATGCATTACCCTCATGATTATCCATCTCTGGACTTCCCATGATTTGAGAGGGTTATTGCCTATATGTTACCATATAGCAGACCTATTTGATTAAGCCTTGACCACGCACTTGCCTGATCAATAATTTCCTTAGTTGTGACACCCATTTGTTTTGCAACGTCATTAGCATCATAATAGAACTGTTCCAATTCACTGGATGTCATTGTAGTTGTTTTCTTCAAATCCACTAAAGCAGTATCTAATTCCTTTACAGTAGTAACCGCCTGTCGGATTTCAGAAAATGTCTTCATTACAATAAAAGTAGAACTTGTCCAATAACTGAATGAACTCATTCCATCTTTCATAGTTTGAAAAAATGTTTTCCCAAGTTTACCTGCATTGCGTGCTGATACAACCGCCTGATTAAATTCTTGGTTTAACCTTACAACCTGTTCCCGAGTTAATTGTGCGCCTTTAGCAGTTTCATTAAATATTCTTTGAAATTCTCCAGAATATTTAACTGCCTTCCCATTCTTGCTCATAAAGTCAGAAACTTTGTTATGCAATGAAGCAATAGATGAATCTTTCGCTATCTCTGCATTCATTTTGCGAACTGAGTTTGTGACTTTTTTGTATTCTGCATCAAGTTTCTTACTTGATTCAATCAATCTTCTCTGCATTGCTTCACTTGGGTTATTCGCATATGCCTCTGAAACTCTATCCAGCTCAATTAATGCAGTTGAAAGATTTGTTGTACTAATTCGCGCATTTCCTTCGGCAGTTGTCCATTGCTGTGTTTTTGCAATTAACGAAGCAATTTTAGATTCATACTCGCCAGTTTTTATAGAAAATTGTATTTTATTTGCTTGCTCCGCTAACTTAGCATTTGCTTTTGCTGCACTTTGCGCAAGTTCTTCTTGAGCCTTTGAAGCAGTTTTAATGACTTGTACATCACCTGTCTGCATAAGACCAGCTTGTGTTTTTCCGTTACCCTTTAAATTAGCCCTTTGGAAATTAAGGCGTTTGATAGCACCTTCGGCATCAGTAATGGTCAAGGTGAGTTTTTTAATCAGACCATCTGCTTGCTCTATACTCTTTACATCAAATTTTTGCCACCCATAAGCATTAGCCATTTTTTGGATTTCTGCCATTTGCTTTTCGGTGGTATTTGAAACCTTACTCATATAAGGTATCTTTGCTTTCCTAAGATCAGAAGTCTTGAAAACCTGAGTGTTTGCAATATTAGATTGCTCTTTTTTTAGGACTTTTAATTTAGCATTTAAGCTGTCAACGGCAATTTCCCATTCTTTATATGCTTTGCTCCAATTTGCAGAACGTCCTTCTTGTGCTTCGATTTTCTTTATGTTTTGTAGTCCAGTAGAAAGTTTTGTAATTTCAGAATTTATATCTTTGGGAGTGCTGTGTAATCCATTAAATTCTGCCCTTAGACTGGCTATTGCTTCTTTGCCTTTAGAAATATTACGAACAGCTTTATCAACTTTGTTTAAGTCGCCTGATAAATTAGATGTAATCTTAGATGCTTCTGCTTTGAGCATACTAAAAGAGTTTCTTAATTCATCAATCGTAACTGTCCCGTTCCGCAAACCAGCCAGTTTATTTTCAAAATCGGATAGGGGAGAGGATAGTCCTGATAGGATATTATTGTTTGTTGATTTAAACTGTGCTAATTTCTGCGTGTAGTTTGCAAAGGCATTTTCGATTTGCTGTACTTGTTTTTTAGCATTTGAGTCATTGATCGTTCCGCCTTTGTTAACAAAATGGTATTGACCAGTTCCTTTTCCATTTACATCTTTAATTTCACTTAATGCATATCTTAATGTTTCTACTTCGCCAACAGCTCTTTTGACATTTACAGTGAAAGATGCAAGACTATTTGTTTTCCCAAATTGCTCAGATACAGAAATAACAGCATTTTCATTTTTTAATAATTCCTTAAAATGGTTGGCAGCAACTTTGGCAGCGTCAATTGTATTATTAAATGTAGTCGCATTTAAGCCTGATTTTATTAAAGATTCATCTTTTGAGATTTGTTTCTGAGCATTTGCGGTTTTTTGAATTGCCTGTTGTTTTTTCCCCTCATTCTGAATGATTGTAGTGGTAGCAGCAGTTGAAGCATTAGCAATTTGCTGTGCTGTCTTTTGAGCCTCTTTAATTGCGTTGTCTGAATCAAAACCAATATTGGGAATTTTGATTTTCTGATTCGTTATCTTTTCTATTTGCGTTTTAAGTTTTAACAAATCCTTTGGATTGATTTCGACTCGCAATTGTAATTTTTGAATTTGATCTTGCAGTCGCATAATGGATTTGTCGATATTTCCTTTTGAAACTTCTTTATTTAATATTGCTTGAAGCTCAATTAAAAACTGATTTGTATCCATTAATTACATACCTCCTTCTATTTTGGGATAATAAAAATACCGCCAACAGAAGGGCGGTATAACTTATCTAATATTAAGTCCTTGTTTAGACAATTCCTGTTTCAATATATCTATTGCATTCATTTCGCAAAATTCAATAAATACATCCCAAAATCTATGCTCTTGTGTTTCATCAGTAACCCATCCGCCATGACTGCCAATACTGGCATGATATAATTGTTTCTCGCCAGTCCAGAAATCATTATAATTCATTGCATCTTGATCCATAAATACTTTACCGCAAGCATGGTTAAGCATTTTAGTAGTGGCAGAATGCCAGAATTGATATGTTCTGGAATAATATTCTGGTTCAAACATTTCATAGAATTCTTCATCAATAATTTGCTGTAGACTTCCTAGTATTCTATTACATGCGTTCTCAACTGCTTTATTACAGGCATTGTCTATTTGAATTTTCAAATCATTTATAGTTTTAACTATTTTCATTAACGTGATTTTCTGCTTCCTCGTGGATTTTTTCAGCAATGATAGACATCAGGGTATCTTTCATTTCCTCCTGAGAAATCTCCTTCATAGCGTCATAAACGTCTTTAATCATTTTGATTGCTTCGTCTTTGTTTTTAATAAAATCAACAGCATAAGTATATACAAATAACTTTAGTTCAATTTCTTTTTGTTTCATCTTAAACCATTTTTTAACCATATATTTTACCTCCAATCAGTCACCTTATTTAATCTTTTCTCAACACAATGAATACATAGTTCATCATCGTCAAAATAATACAGAGCATCTTCCTCACCACATTCATCACAATGGTAATGAGGAACATTTCTATAACAACAAACATCTCCAATACAAGGAAATATTTCTGCGCATCCTACACAATCATTTTCATGTTTTATCATTATGTACCAGCTTTCTTATATTTTGAACATTTCATTTCAACAATTTCTTCTTGAATTCGTCCTTCTTTGGCTTTTTGTAAAATACTGCAATTCCGTTTATATCGTATACAACCAATGCAATTAGTATCAAATTTTTTTAATTGTGAAGCACTTTCAAATATACCAATATAATCTACTGGATGAATGGTAATTTCTATTCTGGGATTTTTAGCATCATAATATATCCCCTGCACACGTTCACACAATTGTGTATCATCAATCCAAACACATCCTGCGTCTGTGATTGCGTCTGCCAATACTTTATATGAGTTATTTGCATCTTTATCAACACGATCAAAATAAAAGATACAATCCATGTAATAATGCTGTGATTTATTTTCTGATTTTATCCATCCTTGTTTTTTTACTTCATCTTGTACATATTCGGAAAATCGTTTTTGAAATTGAACAGCTTCTTTCTTTTTATATGTCATTGCAAAAGGTCTTCCGTTTTTCATCACAGCCCTAATCCCAAGATAATGGTTCACGGATGGGGGGATAGGGGATATTAATTTTAATTCCTGATTAAACACTGAACACATCCTTGCCTGAAAAATTTCTTAATTGATTTACACGTTTATGAATGGTTGAAACAATATAATCTACATCATTTACAGTTAGATTTTCTGATAATGTAATACGAATTGTTCCGTTAATATAGGCATCTGGAACCTTGATTGCGGCAAGAACAGGGGAGGGGGATAAATTTTTAGAATCACAGGCAGAGCCAGCTGATACATATATCCCATCTATATTTAAGAGCAACAATAATGTTTCAGCTTCTATTCCCTGGAATGAAATATTTATGTTATTAGGAATCCTCATATATTTGCTGCTATTGATTCTACACAATGGAATTTCTGATAATAGTTTTGTTTCCATATAGTCTCGCAACTTCTGAATATCAGAATGATATGTTGAAATTTTTTCATATGCTTTTGCTAATCCTGCAATGTATGGAATGTTTTCTGTTCCGCCTCGAAGTCCAAATTCTTGAGAACCAAAAATCAAAGGTTTTAATTGAATCTCCTTTTTTACATACAAAATACCGATACCCTTTGGTGCGTGAATTTTTTGTCCACTAGCTGATATCATATCAATATCTAATTGCTTTACGTCAATATTAGAGTAGGGGAGCAGCTGTGTAATATCGCTATGAACAACTCCATGATAGTTGTGTGCAATCGCTGCTATTCTTTTCAAGTCCTGAATTGTACCAATCTCACTGTTTGCACCCTGGATAGATACTAAAATTTCTTTTCTTTGACTATAGGCGTTTTTACAATACTCTTCGAGCTGTATGAAATCAATAAAACCTTCCTCATCTACATCAACAAAATACGTTTCATACTTATTGCTTTCGCATAAAGCAAGTATAGATTTGTGTTCAATAGCGGATGTAATAAAAACAGCATCATGGCATCTCATAAAACCTTGGATTGCTAATGAATTCGATTCACAGGCACCAGAGGTAAAAATGATTTCTGAAAGTTTGCAATTTATTTTCTCGGCAATTGTCTTTCGCGCTTCATTCATGATATTTTTTGCTTTTTGTCCTACGTCATGTAAACTGCTTGGATTGCCATAGGATTCATTCATTGTAGTAAAAATTACATCCATTACATCTTTACTAACCGCTGTGGTTGCTGCGTTGTCAAGATAATATGTTTTCATTCAGTATTACTCCAATTCATAGTTTCTCCATTTTGTAAATAGATCTTCACTCTTAGTACGAGAGAAAATATATACAAGTTTGCCGCTATGTCCAACTTCTAATCGCAATGGCTGTAGCCCATTTTTGACATATAAAAACACTTGACGCTGGTTTACCAATTTAATTTCGTCTGTACGATTGTCAATTACAATCATTTCTTTCAATAAATCACCTCCAAAGTGTAAAAAAATGGGATATACAACAAAGTAGTGTATATCCCATATGAATTTTCAATACACTAATCTCAATACTTAATTTTCATCTGTATCCTCAATATTTTCAGCTTTCTTTTTTCGTGTTTTAGGTTTTACTGCTGCTGCTTCTTCTGAAATGCTTTCTAAAATATCATTTTTAATGCTTTCCATAGGTTTATTTCTTGCCATTTCAATGCGCCGCATATATTTTTGATAGCACTCAGGAGAACATGCCATTGCTCTCCATGAGTTTGCTTCTCTGCTGTCAGTGCAACAGTAATATTCTTTCCTGCAAACACGACATACCGTATTTGGTTTACTCAAAGTTATATCACCTCGTAAAACAGGTCAGGCTTCTGCCTTAGATAAATCATATTTTCTAAGAATCCAAAGGTTTTTGCTGTCACCAACACAAGCTCTGGTCAGAGATTCAATCTCAATGCTTTGTACGGCTGCCTGATCACCAGCGGAAAGGTCGATTGTACCAGAAATTTTCCCTTTTGGCTGATAAAGCTGAAGAGGTACATCTGCTTCTGTACACAAGTCGGTAAACCATGCGTCTACAATGATTTCGCCAGTCATAGAGAACTTGTTAGCATCATTTGCAATTTCTTCATATTCAGAGAATTTAGGATAATAATCAACGATTACAGTATCTCCGGCATGGAAAACATCTGTTGGAAGTGTAATTGTTTTTGTGTCAGGCGCATAGGCAAATTCTGTTTCAGAAGCTGTTGCATTCTGCGTATAATTGTCCCCAGGAAGCCCGTTGCTGTCTGCCTTATAAATAAACCTGACTTCATTTCCTGTTGCTCCTGTGGCTTTGTAAGAAAGCACAACGCTGGTGTCGCCATCTTGAATAGGGAATTCTTCTCGAATAAGAATAGAAGACCCATTCGTTACCTTTACCACTTCAGAACCAACCTGCAATGCAAGGTAGCCTTCATCAACAGAACCATTTTCAGCAGAAATGCTTGCAACTTTGTTTACATCAAATGCAGCAAGTTTTGCCCCGTCCTGACCTTCAGCATATACAGTATCCTGAGAACCGTTGATCTTAAAATTTTTAAGGTCATTCAATGTAACCTTATGTTTTTTTGTTGCCAGATCATTGATAATGATTCGGCGAACCTTCTTAAAAGCATACTTCATATGTAACATTCCTCCATATTAAAAATAACTGGATTATTTCATCCAGTCTAATTCTTTCTTATTTACATCTTTTGAACTGATTGTCCCGTGATACATTCCATCTAAAATATGATCTGCATTTGATTTCTTTCCGCTGATGGATAACGCTTCATTGAGCCAATATATTTTACATTTCCTGATATTGAACGGCGTTATTGATCCGTTGCCGCAAAAACTAACAGCGGACATAAGATTGCCAATATAATCTTGATTGTCGTCTTTTTTCTTTTTGCGTCTTTTCGCCTTTTTCTGTTCTTCACGCATATCCTCTATAAGAACACGCCTTGCGTTTTCATCTGCTGGATTGATACGATTTGAATAGTCAAATTTATTGATAGATTTCACCCATTCGCAGATAAATTCAAATATTTCTTGCGTAATTTGACATGACGGATTTTCGACATCATACAGACAAACTTGATTATCATCATATTTGCCCTTTAGGAAATAATGCTGTTCATTGATGAAAAACTGCAATGCGTTTAAAATTGTTTGTAAAGGGTGTATTTGACAAGTATCATACAATTCTTTATTTGCATTATAACTCTGGACACAAGCGTCCCACTGCAAAAGAAATACTTCAAATGGCGTAACTTCTAAATAGTTTTTTCCCATGTCATCCAACATAACCATGTTTGTATATGGATCAGATAATATGATTTGTACATATTGCAAGTAAGTATTATCTGGGCTGGCGGTTTCATCTATATTCAGAATTTCGTCTATTGTTGGATGGTGAAGTGTGATATACTCAGTTAAAGGATAGTCTTTACCATGCATGAGAAGGGCTTTACTAAATTTTGTGTTCATTGTGCCTGCACCTTCTTTGGTTAAAATTTTGAACAGTATAAATGATTTGTTTGCCAAAAAAATGATTGTTAGGCAGATAAGGCATCACGGAATAAAGCTGAACTGAGTCAATGCCGAAATCCATATTTCCATTCAATATTTTATCAACTTCAATGTTGAGTAGATCAACACGGCTTTTCCCTTTGTATGTAGACATATTTTTATGAGAAAAAATATTTATAACAATTTGTACATCTTTGAATAGTTTATCTCTTACACGAGGAACGTATATATCCATACACAAATACGTTTTCACTTCAGATTGTGTATCGGGCACATATGGATTGGGAAATATATTTTCGCCAATTAGGTCAACTGGATCTTGTATGTTTTGATCCTTGCTGCCTATAAGAGTTATGATATTTTCGTTTTCTATAAATGCGTGCAGGAGATCGTCTTTGTATGAAGGTATTTCTTCTAAATATGCCATTAACGTTAACCTCCTTTTGCAATCAGTTCAATAATTGAAATGGTATCTTCTGCGATAATAGAATTGTCTGTTTTTGATATAACCTGCAATGAAAAAGAGAGCCCTATCAAAGTTTCATCATTAACTTTTATTTTAATTTTATTTTTGGCAATAATCTTTTCAATATCAAAATCACTTTGAATATTCCAGTTATATAATGTATCATCCCAATTTACAGCATTTCCCTCTTTATTGAATAATGAAGCTGTATAAGTACGGGTATAACCATTTTTCAAATTTTTACTGCCAGAAATTTCACACCTTAAATCTTTCACTTCATCAGGTGGCTGGGGGACAGGGGAGGGAGACAATTCAGGTTTAATATAATTACATATTCTAAGTTCCTGATTATCAAATTCTGGATTGAATTCATCTTTATCGGCTATGAAACTCAACAATGCGCCCATGTTACCAGAATTATATAAAACATCATCGCTACGAGTAATTTTGAATACTTTAATAGGATTGATATGCCGCATATCAATAAATACCCGTTTCCCCTCTAATTCAAAACCTTCTTCGCAATACCCAAAAAGTATTGTATAGTTATTTGAACTTAATTGTAATGTGCTATTTCCACTCTCGCCCACATCATACTTGCTGGCACTAACAATATTCGTATAACGTTCTATGATTTTCCCACTTGACAATTGCCAGCGCAGAAGATAATTACACTGAATCATTTTACCTTCATAGTGTACATCATTTACATTGAATGAATTATAAATGAGCCAGTATGTGTCATCTTTTGTATCATGCAGATATTCTCCAATTTTAATTGGATTATCATATGTAGTTAAAAAATTTTGATAATTGCCGTTTAATGAACTATATTTTCGATTATAAATTCTGACTTTGGCAGGTCTATCATCACATCCCAACACTGGATTCCAGAAAAACATAGTAGGGGAGTACGAAGAATCATGCTCCAATTCTTCTTTTAGTAGATTTTGCCCATCTATTATCATTTCTTCACGTACTGTAAAACCGCTATGTTTGACTCGTTCTTTCATAAGTCGAAGGCTCATTTTACACCTTCTTCCTATTTGTAACTAAATCAAAGAGTTTAGAATCTTTATATGATTTATTGATAGCCAACTGATCATTTTCTGATTTAAGCATTGTGCGAAGTTCCATAACTTTTGATAATTGTTGCGGATTCTGTAAAGAATGGAAGTCGCTAGTAGATAGTCTGGATTTTAATGCCTGGCTAACTCGTAGAAAGTTAGAGTCCAAGAATTCGATGCACATGTAGTTCACTAACATTTGCTTATTTGTATTACTTAACTTTATCCCAAACTGTCCAAGTTCATCATCTCTATTGTCCAAATCCTGTGTGCATGATTGAAATTGACTACAAGCAGAATCAATATAGCCAATAGCAATTTCAGTAGCAATATTTTCGTCCATGTTTGCTAAATCATAATCTTTGATTTTATTAAAGAAAATATCCACAAGTTCATGATACTGAGTGGTATTAGCCATATATATCACCTGCCTTTATTGCTGTTCTAAAATTTCTTCAAAATCATATGATAAACGTTTACTTAGAAGGCGAATAATGTTAATATCTACAAGCGTTTTATTTTTAATCATCTGACTTACTTTAGATACAAGAATATCCCTCATATTTACCTGTAGAGCGATATCAATAGTTCTCTCAATTGTGCCCATATCAGATGCAAATACTTGTTTGAGATTATTAATTTTTGCTACATTTTCATATACTGGTGTGAGTCTGAACTTTTTAATAGCCCGTTCATCCATAAGAATAACAAGTGGTCTGTTTAAGAAATCTCTCTTATAATTGTTCATTTCATTCAAATCTGCAACAGTCATATATTCAATAGCCCCTATTTGGTTCCATCTGAAAATTGCATTGTTAGTACGTGATTTGTATGTCAGTCCACCAAATGTTATAGATTTAACAGGAATTACAGTATCAATAGGTAAGTCTTCAATATTTGAATTAATACCAGTATCAACTGATTCGTCTAAATCATCAATGGCAGATGTAATGGAATCTAAAAGAGATTCTTTCTTTTCTTCCTGTGGCGTAATAGTAGGGACTAGATCAGTTGCCTCTAAATCGTCATCTTCAATTACAGCGGAAATAGCCGTTTTATTATTTTCAACAACCTTAATTTTTTCAATGAGTTTTTCTTTCCCAATATTTCCTACTTTAATATCCAGTTGCTTTGCGTATTCTTTTAACTCATCTAATGACATATTTTCATAATTCATTAGTTCTTTTCCTCCAAATCTTTTACATTTCTGCTTTCCAAAGACTTATAGAATTCACCTAGCGCAAAATATAGAGCAGAATTCTTTTTATATTTGTATATTGAAATAGTATTTATTTCTTTAACAAATTCATATCGGATTCCGTGGCCTGCTAACCACTTGACTTCTGATCTATAGCTTGTTGCATATTCTCTGTCAAAAGGAACTCTATGCTTTGTATTTATGTTGTTTTCTTTATCACTCATATATACCTCTATCAAATGCTCACCTAAAATATGCAATAAAAAATCACCTATTGTTAGGTGAGCGAATTTTAGTATATTTTATTTACTTCTATTGATTAGACAATTTCATATCGACCAGTAAGATTATCACAAACAACGCCTGTTCCCAATTTTACCTGTACCTGACTGTCTACAGTTTGATCATGTGTATCCTGTTCAGACAAATCTCTTGCACGAACGTCACCTTCATAGAAGAGTTTTACAAGTTTTGAATTTGCAGGCAATACATGGATTACATTGTTATCAACCTTAAAGTCATATGTACCTCTAAGGAATGTCTGAGGAATCATAACAGCTTTTGCAGGTAGACCAATGTTTTCAACAACAACACCAGTGGTAGCAAGTTCCTCTTTCTGAGAATCCGCAATCCATGCAGTATTGATTCCTTCGGAGATATTTGCTAGGGCAGTTCTAGTACCAGCAAGAACAACTTCCTTCTGAGATGCAATCTGTACCCTCTGGATCAGGTCATTCATAAGTCCTCTGTCATAAGAGCCTTTTTCCTGGAAGGCAGATGGAAGATAAGTGCCGATACCATTGAAGGAAGCATAGATTCTGGAATCAATTTCATTCTGGAAGCCTTTCTGTAACTTTGCAATCATCTCAGGAAGAGTAATAGTACCTTTTAAGAATCTTTCGAGTTCGTCATAAACTCTCAGATAAATCCATTCAGTAGATACGGAGAAAGATTTCTTGCCCTGTAACTTCTGACGGTCAGTATCCCAATGATTACCAGAGAAACGAGAAGCAACAAGGATTGAATTATCCTCAACAACGAATTCATTCTTATCGCCTAATGCACCATTCTTTACTTCTACAAACTGGTCATAGAATCGAGAGTTTTCCCATGCGGTAGGAAGATTAATAGAAAGAACAGTTTCGATAACGGTATAAATTTCATTTTTGTGATTCCTGAAGTTCTGCCAAGTAAGTTTATCCTCACCGAGAATTTCAAAGAATGCTTCCCTAATCGCCTGATCAGTATATTTAGAAGCCTCTGCATTAAACAGAGCAACCTTATTTGTGAGACTGTCATTCATCAATGCAGTCAGATCTTTTAAATAATTACCCATTTATGTATTCCTCCTTCAATTATTACTGTACTTCGATAGTGTATTTAATATTTCTTGTATCAATTGCATATCCATATTCATTTGTAGAATCACCAGTAATTACTACACCAGCAGAGCCAATACAATATGGGAATCCAATTTCTTCAATATCAATAATTTTTAGTTTTGTGTCAGCAGAAGCCTTTGCATAAACCCCATCCTTGAACTCTACGAAATCTCCTTTTGCAAGAGTAACAGTAGACGGTAGATTGCCAACTTTAAATTTTCTATCCTTTTTCAGTTCATATGCTCTAAAAGCAATGCCAGCTTTATTAATAAAATTTTCCTCATTTTGGTCGGTCATAGAATTATCGTTATAAGACCATGCTGGATTGGCAACTAGGTACATAGCGTCATCTGAGTAAGTATCAAGCGCAGTATAGACGCTTTTCTCGTCAGAAACCAAATCGCCTTTACCTACGATTGCCCCGTTTTGAATGTCATTTGCGGACTGCAAAGAAAAGCAAGTGCAGCCATGTAATGCGGTTGTTTCGACTGTCATATAAGTATTTTTCGCCATTATCTTTTCCTCCTGATTATTTCATATATTTGTCAAGTAAATGACCATATTTGTTATTTGTTTCATTTCGCTTACCAGCAACACCTGCTTCAGTGGGATTATAAGAGAAATTCTTCTTTGTGGCAGAATCCATAGTGAATTTACCTACCATAAGAGTAAGTTTTTCTGATACTTCATCCAGTGTTACATCTGCAGGGTTAATCTTTGCTTTATAAACAAGAAATTCTGCACACTTACCAAGTTTTTCAGAATACTTTTCAAATAGAGCATCAATATCAGCTTTGTGTTGTTCCGCTTTTGCTTCATTTTCTTTTGCTTCATATTCTTCAATTTTTTTCATAGCAACAGAATAACTATTCGATACGTCCTCATATGCTGTTTTCATTTCTTCCATTTTGTTATTAAATTCAGTTTCTAAAATAGAAGTATTTTCTTTTGTCTTTGTCTCTGCCATAGAAGCAGCAGTAGTATCAATAACAGATTTAATATCAAATTCCTCAAAATTTTCATCTGTAATTTTATCTGTAGCAGACAAAGACATTTCAACCTTTGAATTAAAGTCAATCACAATATTTTCAACATCGGTTTCGTTTGTAACTGCATAGTCAAAACCATAAGGTTTATAATTTTCCATATCTAAAGCAAATACTTTAGAATCTGTTACATTCAAAAGTCTGTATTTACAAACATCGGATTCACCAATTTTCACGGTTGAAAGAATTTCTGTAAATTTCTTTAAATCCATGAATTTCTTTTCCTCCTTATTTGGTTTGGTTGTTGATTTTCTATATTCATCAAGCATAAGAGAAAACTCTTTTTTGAAAGAATCAAGTTCATAATGTCTGCTAATACAAGCAGATTCAAAACATGGTTCACAATCAGTCCCTAAAATACAAAGAGCAGAAAAGATAAACTCTTCTGCTTCATAGTAATGATCATCACGATAATGTCCCTTCTTGAATTCTATTTCCATGCTTTGCCCGAAATTATCATCCAAAATCGTTTTAGATTCTTCATATCTGTCAGTCCAAAGGATACATCCAGACAATTTCAAATATTCGTTTTTTGTATGTCCATCTTTTTCAGTAATCGTAATCCAGGAAGCGTTATCAGCAGCTTCTTTAGAAACGAATCCAAAAGGTTTTGTTGTCTGTTCAAAATGGATACCCTTATCATCTAAAATAATTCGCCCACCATGAGATCCCCACGACTTTTCATCGGTTCCATCTAATTTATAAATCCATTCTCCGACAATAGGAATTCCATAAATAGAATACAAATTATCTTCAATTACCTTTTTGGGGAGAGAAGTCATGTTGCGATTATCGCCGTGATAGCAGACAAGAACATCACAAAGACTGAATTGTGGATTGAGTTTTTTAATACTTGACTGAACAATTTTTATTTCAGTATTATATCTAAATAACTTATTATCCAATATTTCTCCTTTCTAAAAGCACATATTTTTTGACACTAAAAAATCACTCTGTTCATAATTTGAAGTGAGTGATTTCATAAATTCATCTGTTCCAAAAAACTGATATGCTTTTTTATTATCAATTTCTTTTTCATTATATATAAATCCAAGACTATGTAGATAATCTGCTTTAGCCTTGTCAAATACATAAACAATATTCATATATACACCAGCTTTCTATATGCGATTATCAGGATCATTTGTATCGTTCTCACGAGTTACTTCACCTGCAGCACTCAAATCTCTATCGTCCATAGTGGGTCTGCCTCCATCATCAGATTTATCTCCAGAAGCAGAAGTTGTATATGATGATTTCAGTGGATTCCACAAATCAAAAATATCTTTGAACATCTTACCTTCATGTACTGTGTTTCCAATCATAGCAGAAGGAGATATACCACTAGCTGCGCATAATCGCTCTTTATTTGGTGCGCTTGCCTGTGCTAATTTTAATTCCCGATTGATTACATCTGCTTCGTTGAAAATAGTTATATCTAATATTTTATAAACAAACTGATATGAAGGATAAATGTATTTGCGCAGTTTCATTTGCAAACTCATCCAATTTTCTAACATACGATAAATTCTAAAAATATCAGCACTATCATTTGTGATTGACAATTTTAATTCTGATCCACTTGAAGCACCCGACATAAGGGCTTCACTAACACCTTGATTTGCATACATTTGAGTAGTAGCATCTGCAACTTTATCTCTATCATCAGAATTACTTGATGAAAATTCTACTGACTTAACTTCTCCAGGATAGGGTAGTACTCCGATATTTTCCTGTACGACATTAAGAGCGGTTTCCACATAGGGAGTAAGCATACCATCATCCATAGTTACTTCACCGTCTTTCATCGGAACAGGAAGTACCAACAATTTATACGCATCATTCACAGCTTTGCTTTTTGCCAAATCCTTATATTCATCAATCAAAAGAATATCCGCAATCATTGGAAAAAACGGTGGAAACAGATGAAGAAAATTGCTGTTATATTTTATACAAAATCCATTTTCATAGGGAATATCTACGAGATTATTTAAAGATATGTTTTTTGATTGCTTCAATAGATTTTGTAATTCAGATGGAAGAGTGTCATAATATGCATTGGATAAAAGACTTCTATTTATGGCAAATTCATATACATTTCCATTTACGATTTTTCTAATTTCACAATATCTAGGGTCAAGGAAAAAATAAGATATATCTAAGTCAGTTTCTATAACAAATGCAAAACAAGCATCATTTAGATACATTCTTTTTGTGATGTCGTGAATATTATTTCCTAAATTAAATTTACTTGCTTGAGAAGCAAACTTTATAAAGGTTTTTTTATATGTATTTTCATTTACCTTAAGAAAAGACATATCTGTAATTTCTTTATCTATATAGTAATTCAACTTAGGCATGTTAGAGAAATAATCTATGAGTCTTCTCATATATCCTGATTTCTGATACATATAATCCATTAACTTTAATATCTGTGTTCCATATCGTTCTGGATATTGGCACATATTTAAAATTTGCTGTCTTGAAAATCCGCAGATACGTTGTGGACGAATAGATTTATTTAAAGCAAGTTCTGATAATACCAATCGTTTAATGACTGCAAAATCCATAGATTTTGTTTTGCTAGATGTAAAATTATCAAATGCTTGCTTATCTGAATTGTATATTTTAGATGCTTGCTCATCAGTTATAGTAGATGATTCAGATTTATTTTTTTCTGTACTTATTTATCTCACCTTCTTCCGTTTTGTGACTTGTGAAAATTTAGTATGATCTTACTATAGATGGTCTACGTGCCATTGATAGGATATTTTTGCAATTATTAGAGTTTTTGGATTTAATAGCACTACAATATTCTGTAATATAAAATATCAGATAACTTAATGCAGAAAAACGGTCTTTGTCTACTTTTTTCACGACCTTTTCTACAGATAAAGCACCATTTGTCATATGCTTTAATTTCAAATTTGCTATCTCTTCAAATAATAAATCAGTTTGTATGTATGGTAATACTCGTAAATCCATATTTTGTTTATCTTTAGGAGAAAAATCTGTGTCTTGTTTTTTTTCAAGTAACTTTAATTTGCCACTTTCAACAGCATCTATAAAATCTGCAACTACTTTACTCTGAAAATGCTGTGCTTTCATATCAAACAAGCATTTTTCGGCATCTCTAACCTCTGGTTGGTTATCGGTGTTCATTGTATTCCAACATCCAAGATACTCTCCAGTAATCGGATCATAAGATTCCTTTAACAACTCATCTATCAATCCTGCACCCAATCCATTCCCATCTGCAATAACTGCTTTTGCTAGGAAATTCTTTTTGGTCTTTTTCACCAAACATGCCTGTGCTGAAAAGTTCATTGCATTAGATACTGTCATAATATTTGGAATTTCAATAGATACAATCCTGTTTGATTCTTTATTTCTTATAACTCGTCCAATTGCAATAGAAGACTGATTGTTTGTTGCTTTCTGGCTACGAGCAACGTCAACCCCAAGATAAAATTCTTCGTCTAATTTATTGAAATTAATCATTGGTGTAGTCAATGTCCGGCAATTCATTAATTTATTTATATCAACTAACGCACCGTCTGAAGAACCAACCCACTCTTGCTCATAGTTTTGTGCAAAAGCAATTGGAGAGGAGGTACTTTTTTTTCTTAATATCTGACTTTTGTTACTACCTCTACCGTACCAACATGGCAACATCCAACTTGCACCAAGAACGATTTGACCTTTTAATTCACACATATTGTCATACATATCTATAGAGCGTTGGTATTCGTCAGAACCACGGAAACCAGATGTGGTAAAGAAATGTATTTGTTGATTTAATTCTTGTGGATCGACAAGAGCCATTTTTCCTACGGTGTATCTAGGAACCTCTGTTACAGGTTCAAGAGCATCTTGATATAGTTCGTTATTTAAAAGAGCAGCTTCTTCAATTTTTAATCTTCTTCGTCTTTGCCCTTTGGTTGTCTGTGCATTTGCAATAGCATCTATAGAACTTCCGTTTTTAAACTGAATTAATGCATCGCCTTTGATAAATTTAGGTTCTTTTTCTAATTCGTTCTCAATAAGAGGGAATTTGTTTCTGATTTCATTGAACTTAGATTTTAATAAATCTGCTGCATTTTCTTTCGTCTGAGCCGAAATTGCAAGTTCAATTTGTGGAAAGAGAATAGCAACTATAACACAAGATAAGACTTCATTAAATGTTTTGGCATATCCACGACTGAATGTGCCATACATATTCATGAATCGTACATCCGACCTCAAAAAAACTCTTTGATCAAAATGCATATTGAAGTTACTTTTTTCAGTGCGCAATAAGTCTATGAACAAATCTGGGTACCATCTTGCCCAGCTTATAAATTCATAGTAGTTATATAAGTTTTTTCCAAATACAGAATCATCTTGTATAGCAAGTATTCTTTCCTTGATTGACTCATCAGTCATCAAATGAAAATCATTCATCTGCATCATCCTCGCTTTCATCTGACAAGTCATCGTAATCGCTTGGCAATACAATGAATTTTTCTATATTCGGTCTGTTTTTTAACATAGTGTCATTGGCTTCTGTAAATACACCGTTTGGATCGCCATACTGTCTCAGATATTCTTCCATTTTATCATCATAAAATTTGTAAATATCTTTGTATTCTATTGGTGGTAATCCTTTTAGTTTTCGTGCGTAACTTATATAACAATAAATATTAAAATCTGGAGCATCATGTGGTTGAGTCTTATATTTTGGCAATATATTGATTACATCTGTTGCTTGCTCAATTGCTAATGTTAATTCACTAAAGCTATTTACTCCTTTTTGTAGATCGGCGGCAGATAATTGTTTTGGTGTTAATTTCCCGTTTGATGCCGCGTTCTGTGCTGCGTCATACCATTTTTTAGCTTCATCTACATTACCAGCAGCAGTAGCCATTTCTTCCTTTACCTTAAAACGAACATAAGTTGCAAGAGCCTCTTGGTGCAAATTCGTTTGTAAGGTGTAATTGAGTTTAAGTTTCTCGTATTTCTCATACATTTTTTTATATTCTACAGTAGTATATCCATCTCCAAACAAATCTTTTATATTATCTGTAACTTCAAAATTATCAACATTTGAATAGTGTTTGTTTTGATTTTGTTTAGACACATGTTGAACTTTATTATTTTGCAAACACTGATTAATCAAATGAGAATATCTATTTAGAATTTCATCTTTTTCCCTTTTAGTACGATTACTGTTTTGGTGAATGAATCCTTCTTTTTCTGCATCAGAGTACGACTTCGCCTTATCCTGTCTCATCGCTACCAGCGTGAAATACTTTTGCAATATCTCATATCCATGAAGTGAAACCTCTTCATCACTCAGATAACTATTTTCTTTCTTTACAGATTCTTCAGAAGAGAAGAGTAGGTCAAAATACAGTGGCTTATCAATATTTCTCAGCAAGTCCTTAAATTTATCAAAATCAATTTTTCCGTCCTCTGACAGAACAGAAGTCTTGCAACATTCTTTGCAAACGGGTATGCGTTCATCAAGAGAGTACATAGGGGAGCTGCTATAATAGAAGTCTGTTAAATTCTTTTCCTCATGACAGCAGGTGCATACCTTTTTCCCTTTTTGCTGATTGGCTGGCAACGGTTTATTGCCAGATGATTGTGATTTTTTTCTTGGCATGTTGCCACCATCCTTTCGTTTCCAAAATTATTTGTTCAATTAAAAAAGACAGCCATGATGACTGTCTGAAAACACATAGAAAGAGTTGGACTTTCATTTTCGAGGAGAATCGAATATCTTGCCGTTAGACGATATGTGTGAAATATGTGAAATAATAAGATAACCTGTTGACAAATATTGGTTCCTGCGGTAACATACAAATATCTTGAGAACTGGAAGGAAGTGATAAATATGTCTAAGTTCTTCTGTTCTACACAAGATAAAGAGGTCGAAATTCAAACAGATTATAAAAACGCATCAACACTTGAAGATACATCCATAGCATTAATTCCTGGGAGAAAAACCTGTATGGAAAACAAATATGAAAACTGTTTTGAATTTGAGAAATGTCCTTTAAGACACAAATAAAGATGAAAAGGCTATTGTAAATAACATACGATAGCCTTTAAGTATGCCAATGAAACAATTCTTCTAAGGGGTAGTTGATTATGCAGCTACCCCAAATTCTTTTCTAAGCTTTTCAACTAATGCAACTTGTCCTTTGCCTGTAATCAAAGTTTTTGTAAATACTTTTGTTCCGTAAGCAGTTTCTTTAGTTGTTTCAACAACTTCAAAATACTTATTTTCAATATACTTCTGATATGGAGTATTATTACTCATTAAATATTTGTTTTTTCTTAGCCACTCAAATAATCTGTTTCGTCCAATAATAATATGCTCGTTTTTAACGATTTTTGCAAATTCTCCGACATCAACAGTATCGCTAGATTCTGTAACATGCTTTGCAAATTCTGTATATGGTTTATCTTCTTCAATCTTCTGGAGTAATGGTGCGGTGGCAGTTTTAACTTCTATTTTTGTCAATTCCTTTGAAGCAATAATTCCTTCCTGTCCACCGTTATAAATAGATAATAGTAGTTTTGCTTTTAACTGATCATTAGAATCTATTACCTGTCGCATAGCAAAATATTCATCAATGAATTTATCCATAACATCCCACGATTTATCATCATCCATGGCTTTGACCAATTTTGCATATCCTCGTTCAGATAGTATAAAAGCATCTTTTGTTCTGTTACTAGATAGTGTCTACACAAGGTGAATGGATTGTGATAAAATGGAAGCATCTTAAAGGACAGGAGAGAAAAAGATGGATGCTTCCTATCACCGACACGACATAAGTGACAAAGTATGGGCGCTACTGGAACCACATCTGCCGGGACAGCGCGGCCAGTGGGG
>CAJTKM010000022.1 GCA_910576545.1 Lachnospiraceae bacterium | reverse complement strand
CCCCGAAATGTTCTGGTGCTTTGACAGCTTAAAAGCTGCTGTCGAAACTGCATATTGCGCTTTTTTGACTGCCAATACCCACCCGCTCCGCGTCTGCAAACATTGCGGCAAGATATATTACCATACCCACAGCCGGAACGAGTTTTGCTCGCCCCAGTGCAGGAACCAGTGGAACGTCTACCGTTCACGCGAAAGGATGGCGAACGTAAAGCCGGGCAATCCCTCTGAGTAAGCCCTTGTCCGCCCCGTGTCGGCTCCTTTCAGGTTCAGCAGACGTTTATGCCAGAAACGATAAAAACCGCACAGGAGGGCAGGTTTGGGGGCTGTCCGATATCCCTATGGAAATGGCATTCAGAAAGCAGGATAACCAGCGTCCTGCCATGGGGATGCAAGCCTTGCAACAACGTCCCCTCTCAAGCCCCTTGTGCCCGTCTGTTGGCTTTTTCCCACCCCTGCTGGGGATTTATGCCAGAAACCGCTAAGAACCCACAGGAGGGCAGATTGGGGGCTGTCGGCAGTACGCTATATAAGAAAAGGCTTTCCGCCAACCCATGGTAGAAAGCCCTCTGATTTTGCCCAACTTCTTCACACAAAAATCTTGGATTTCATAAGGCAAAAAGTGCTTGCTGGTTAAACTTCGGCGCCGGTACGCCGAAAAAAGCCCCCAAATCCCCGCAGCGCGTGGATTTCCTGCCGACGCTGGTAAATTGGCACCGGCGCTGGTGACCGTGCCGGTCAGAAGCAAAAATGCGGGGAAAGCCCCAAAGCGTCGGCTTTGCTGACGGCGCTGGTACCGACGCTTTGATGTAAATTTTCTACATTCCATATTTTTCAAGAATTATTTAGTTGGTTATTATCTCTGTCACGCATTATATCTATCTGCTTCACTGGGAATTGGACTAGTTTCTCCGTGACATCTAAATATGTAATATACAACGACCCATCCGCACCAAATCTAATATTACTCAAATTTTTATATTCCGGCTGTATTTTTTCACTTCTGCGTGGCACGCAATATTTTTGCTCCGGCGAAACCGCTTCATTCATATAATATGTGTTATTGCGCACAGGAGCATAAAATCCTACTGGTGCATCTCCCCACTGCCATAAATCTCCTTTTCCATCTCTTGCATAGATGCAGTTTTTCTCGAAATACATTTCTTTGACATTTTGAAAAATCAGTTCTGGTTTCGCCGTATATGCCAAAACTTTTATTGATGGTACTTCAGCGTCCCCTGGCACTAGCGTCACCGGGAGATAATCATCATAGTGAAAACCATTGCCAACTTGCCCATATGTATTTTCTCCCCAGCCATATAGATCATTATCATCTGTTACCGCAAAGTAAGCCCCATTATGATAATAAACCTTTTGAAATCCTTGCAAAATTTCTTCTTCTGTTCCATAATGCAGGACATGGTCTTTTGTAATATACACAAGCAAACCGCTGTTGCCATATGCACTGTTTGCATGGCTCCTCATCGCTGGGCCGTTTCCTGCAAAACTTATAACATTATTTGCAACAAGTTTCGTAGTTGTCTGCATATCAACATTAACTGACCGGCAAAGACTATAAAGCTCTCCATTTTCTTTCAAATAAGAGTTCCCAGAAATCTCGATAACATTTTCCGCTATGACTTCTGTATATGGTGAATCTGGGTATATCCCAAATAATTCAAAAAATTTTACTTGATATAATGTCCCGTCTTTCTTCAATGCCAAAATTGGATCTATATTATAAAAGTGGACACATATATAAACTATCTGTTACAATTAGTTATACACATAAAAGGAGGGTTCTTATGGCTACAAATAATTACACCAAGTACGATGAAGAATTCAAGAAATCACTTGTTTCCCTTCATCAAAACGGCAAAACACAAACCCAGCTCTGCAAGGAATACGGCGTTTCCCAATCTGCCCTTGCGAAATGGATCAAGCAATACTCCACGGTTGAAATGGATAACGGCGAAGTCCTTACCGCAAAGCAGATCAAAGAACTCCAAAAACGCAACGCCCAGCTTGAGGAGGAGAACCTTATCCTAAAAAAAGCGATTGCCATATTCACGCCACACTCAAACAGCGACTAAATGCTGTCCACAAACTAAGGTTTCAGCATACAATCAAAACCTTATGCAGGGTTCTCAGGATTAACCGGAGTTCTTACTATAAGCATTTCTCCTCCGAACCCGCACCACGCACCAAAGAAAATCAGAGGATTGCTTCTTTCATCCTCCGCATCCATGCCGAACACAACAAACGGCTTGGTGCTTATAAGATTGCTTATGTCTTAAAGCGTGATTATGGCATTCACATCAGTGTTGGCAGAGTGTACCGCCTGATGAAATCCCTGCAGCTGCCTCAAATGTCCACCGTAAAGCCTTCCGGCAGTACAAAACACAGTGACAACGGGGATTGTACAGACTATCTGAACCGGAATTTTTCCTTAAAAGCCCCTGACCTTGTATGGGTAAGCGATATCACTTACCTTAAGGCAGAGGGGAAATGGTATCATTTGTGCATCATCATGGATTTGTTCTCCAGAAAAGTAATCTCATGGAAGCTTTCAGCAAAGGCAGACGCAGGGCTTGTTATGGATACTTTCAAAAGAGCTTTTGAAAAACGGAATCGGATGCATTGCTTTGTGCATCTGACCCACCACTGCTTGGTGACTCAGGTGCATTCCCTTTCAAAGCCAGTGCATCCGGCTCACCAGAATCTCCATCCATATCCCCATGCAGATAATAAATATTTGTCTTATTTCCGCCATTTTTCGTTGCCCGTTCTTCCTTTCTCAGCAGCCCTTTTTCAGCCAATATTTCAATGCAGGCTATCGCCTTCCTTCCGGAACAGCCAGCCCTTGCCGCTATCGTTTCATAAGATGGATAACAGATCCCTGTTTTATTATCCGCAAAGCTGCACAGCACACAATAAACTGTCTTTTCATAAACAGACAATTCTCCCGACTGTAAAATCCTGCTTTCCACCATTACAAACGGTTCCTTTCTTTTCATTTCAGCACCCCCAAAACACGAAGGAGCCGAAGGTAAAATTACCTTCGACTCCTTCCATCTGACATGCCAGTTCTGGTTCTGCTAACAAACTTCCGGAAAATATGCCAAATCCTCATTTTGGAAAAAACCTTGAGATTCCAATATTTTTCATCCGGACAGAAGATTCAAATTTACAGACTTTTTTTCACAGCGCCGCCTTTTTTTGACACGCTGAATTGTATTTCGCCTTAGCTGGCAAAGCACCCCCTGTCAATCCTTCTGCCGTTTACTTTTCAAAGCGTTTTTCCTTCCAGCCCTTAATCACCTGCTGTCTTGCCCTTGCCACCGCCAGCACGTCCTCTGGCACATCCTTCGTAATGGTGGAACCTGCCGCGATATATGCGCCCTGTTCCACCGTTACCGGCGCAACAAGGTTTACATTGCAGCCCACAAATACGTCATTGCCAACTGTCGTGCGGTGCTTTTTCTTGCCGTCATAGTTTACCATAATGCTCCCACAGCCAAAATTGATTCTCTCACCTGCATCCGTATCGCCAACATAAGATAGATGCGGAATTTTTGTTCCATCGCCGATTGTGGAATTCTTCACCTCCACAAAATCCCCGACCTTTACACGGTTGCCAATATGGCAGTTCGGACGGATATAAGCAAACGGCCCCACGACCGCACCATCCCCGATTTCCGATTCAAGTGCTATCGTCTGTTGTATTTTTACGCCATTCCCGAGCTTCATGTCTGTCAGGCGGGTATGCGGGCCAACCTCACAATCCTCCCCAATGACGGTATCCCCTTCCAGCACACAGCCCGGCAATATGACCGTATCCATACCGATTTTTACACCCGGGTCGATATAGGCATTTGCAGGGTCAATGATTGTCACACCGTTTTCCATATGTTTACGGTTCACGCGCTCCCGCATGATTCCTGCCGCTTCTGCCAGCTGCACGCGTGAATTGACGCCAAAAAACTCGTCCGCATCTTCCGCCGTCACAACGCCGACCCTGCCGCCGTCCAGCAATATACTTTCCAAACAGTCGGTCAGGTAATATTCCCCCTGTGCATTTTGGCTGCCCAGCTTTTGCAAAGATTCCCTCAGCGCCCTGCCATTAAAAATATAAATGCCTGTATTGATTTCCTGTATGCCGCGTTCCCGGGCAGATGCGTCCTTATGCTCCACGATTTTCCGGAAATTCCCCGCAGAATCCCTCACAATGCGCCCGTAGCCTGTCGGGTCGTCCAATACGGCGGAAACAACCGTTACGCCGTTGCCCTCTGCATGGTGAATTTCCGCAAGACGCATCAGGGATTCCCCCTGCATCAGCGGCGTATCTCCGTACAGGATCAACATGTCCTTATCATCCTCTATAAAATCTGCCGCCATCATGACCGCATGTCCTGTCCCCTTCTGCTCCTCCTGCAGCACGAACTCCACACCGCCGCACGCAATGCCCGCCTTCACTTCTTCCGCTTTATGCCCAACCACAACGCAGACTGCCTCCGCACCACAGCCCCGCGCCGCTTCAATCACATAATCCAGCATGGTTTTATTCAGTATTTTATGCAGAACCTTTGGTGTTTTCGATTTCATGCGGGAACCTTCGCCCGCCGCCAGCACGATTGCTTTCAAGTTTTCCATAGTATCTCCTTCCGTTTTTACGGGATGTTTCCCCGTTCCCTCTATACCCGTTTATTTTCTCATTTTTGCGGCACAAATTCAATATGCGGTTTTACTAAAATTAGGGCTTTCCCGAATGCTTTCAGCAATAAATGCCTGAATTACAGCTCGTATGTAATAATTTATTTATGTCATTAAGACCCATTTCTTAATGTCCTCCCTTCGATTCTTTTGTGCAGTTGGCTGACCGCACTTTTATTATAATCGAATGGAGTTTTTCTGTCTTCCTCATCGCCAGAAGGCTCTTTTGAACCGCGCGGCTATCGCGTGGTTTTCTCTACACAAAAAAAGAATGTCGGATTTCCGACATTCCTGACCATCGAGGCGACAAGATTTGAACTTGCGACCTCTACATCCCTAATGTAGCGCTCTACCAAGCTGAGCCACGCCTCGATATTTTCTGCCGCTGTTATCGGCGGCTTCTATATCTTACAACAGCCCCCGATAAATGTCAACAGTTTTTTTGAAAATTTTTTGATATTTTTTCGTATAATCCGAGTCCGCCAGAACAGCACAAAATCCCTCAGGGGAGCATACAAAATGCCCCCCGAAGGACATGCAAAACATCTCTGATTATTTCATTTCCGCAATTACTTCAACCTCACAGAGCATGTTTTTCGGGAGCGTTTTCACTGCAACGCAGGAACGTGCAGGCTTTGCCGTGAAATACTTGCCATAAATCTCATTAAACGCCGCAAAATCATTCATATCAGCAAGGAAACATGTTGTCTTTACTGCGTCTGTGTATGTCAGGCCATTTGCCTCCAGAACCGCACCAAGGTTTTTCATAACCTGTTCTGCCTGTTCCTGTACGTTTGTGCCGACAACCTCACCTGTTGCGGGGTCAAGCGCAATCTGTCCGGATGTGAACAGCAGGCCGTTTACTGCTACTGCCTGAGAATAAGGGCCAAGAGCCGCGGGTGCTTTATCTGTGTTTGTAAACTTCATTGGTATCTACCTCCTAAAATGTATTCTGCCAGTTTTCGCGGACAGCCGAAAAACAATTTCCAGTTTTTGTCTTCCGCTGTTTTAATAATAGTCCAAAACACTGCCCCGCGTCAATGCATTTTTGCTGTATTCGCAAATATTTTTGCGTAGTCTTTCACGCTTGTGATATAATCAGTAAAGATTTAACAAGGAGGGAGATTATGAAATATACGCTGGATATGGATTTTTCCGCGTTGGAAGGCGCGATGGCAGTAAATTGGGTAGACCGTTTCCAAGATATACTGGAAGATGCCTTTTCCGGAAGCGGCAACCGCGCGCGCCTGTTGGCAAACCTGCTGATGCTGGAGCAGTACGCGTGCACCGTCCGGCACGGCCTGGCGGCTGGCGGAAAAGAAATGCCCGCCGCCATTGAACAGACGTTCCGCCTGTGCTGGGACTGTCTGGAAGGACGCGATATACCGGAGAATTTTGAGGATTTTGCAAACAACCTCTGGGCCTGCACCCTGCATTACAATGTCGGTGAAGAAATCAGCGATACACAGGCAGAATTATACAGAGAGGCACTGCGTGATATAAAAGGAAGCGATGAATGGCTGATTCTCACATGGTTCTCCCTTCTTTTGATGGAGCATGCCGCAATCATGGGAAAACGTCTTGATTTTGAAGAATTTGAAGACTGTGAGCAGGTAAGTTTCATTGAAGCAGAAAACCTGCTGAATATGCTGGCTGACGCCTGTATTGACTTTACCGAAACGCCGTTTCCTTCCAGTTTTGCAAAAGATTACCTGAAAGCGTTGGATATGGTCTACCAGACCCCTCTGTTCCGTCAGATTGTCTGCCAAATCCAAAACGCGGCAAAAGCCGCGCTTGCAGCCGCCCCTGCTGATTATCCAGCCCTGCGGGAGGAATACAGGAACCGCCCCATACTGCCGGATGAATTTGCGGAAAAACTTCTGAAGTTTTGAAAACCCAGCCAGCAGGCTGTGACGCATCGTCAGGGCATATTTTATGGATATGGCAAACGATAGGTTTTTATCAGCACTTTAGACAGTGTCGTCACAGTGTCTGCACACGCCTTTCCGGCAAATTTTATCGGCTTTTTCGTTAAAATTTTTGCCGTACCGACCATCTGGCGGCTCCGCCGCCGGGGCAGCGCGGCAATGCCGCGCCACATTGTACGCCTGCGAATTTTCGACTGAAATCCGCCCAGATTATGCTCGGAAATACATATACATGACTTATGACGACACTACCCGATATAAAATTTGAAATTTAGGAGGGAAATCCATGAATCCGGAAGAAATTTTGCACTACTGCCTTACCCATCTGGAAGGCACAGTTTTAGTAGAAAGCTGGGGCGAAAAAGGCATATTTTACAACCCCGGGAATGTACTCAAGCGCGGCGTTTATGTGCTGACCGTCAAGGAAAAGGATGGGGAAAATGACAAAGCCTCTGCCCTTGGCCGCTCCGGCATATACCGGCTTAATCTCGGGCTGCGCAGGCCCACATTTGCCCGCCTGTTCGGCGCACTGCCGAAACGTCCCGCCAAAGGAGGAATCGTTGCAATGGATTTCGATTTCTCTGCGCTGGACACGCTTCTGCCGCATCCCGTCTACGCATGGATGGGCTGGGTCTGCGTTTTGAATCCGTCAGAGGGAACTTTTGAAGCCTTGAAGCCTTATATCAGCGAAGCTTACGCTTTCGCACAGGAAAAATTCAAAAAGCGAAAGCTCCCACTTATTTAACGCTTCCTTCTTCCCCGAAACAGGAATATATGGATAAAACGCACCGAAAAAATCCTTGAAACTTCAATAAAAATGACAAATCAGAATTCAGGAGGGATTCCGCATGATAAAATTAAATGCCCCAGTCTGGCAGACATTAGGTTCCGCCGGAAACGATGCAGAAAAATGGCTTCTGGCCCTGACAGAAGGGAATGGCAATACGCGGGAAACAATCGAAATACTGGCGGAGGATTTGAGCCACCAGCTCAGCTGGTACACCGCAACAGCCTATACCCTGCCCCATATAGCCGCTTTCTGCCCGAAGCTGTCCAAAGAAGATAAAGTGTTTTTGATTGCCCAGATGGGCGCGGCAATCGCAACGGAAGCCATGGCCCCCCTTTCCCCTGAATCAGAGGCATACCATGAATTTCATGAAGGTCTGGACGGTCTGCGCAAAGAAACAGAAGCTCTTCTGACAGACGCGGAAGTCCATGCTTTGCTGAAAGCCGATGCAGAACTGGGAACAATGTTTTCCTTAGGCGCACTGGCAATCATCGGAAACAGAGCGCATGCTTATGCTCTCTGGTATCTGTCCGGCTCCACCTGGGAGGAAGCTCCTGCAGCCTGCCCGTGCGGCTGGGAGGACGAAACGCTTCCCCTCGCCGAACAGCCAGATCCCCTTGAGCCAATCGAAATCCTCCCATGGGATAAAAAATCTCTGGATAACGAAGCCGTCTGGCTGAACGGCCTTCTGGAACTGGCGGGCGATGATTTGATACGCCCCATTCTGCCGCTTGTCTACGGAACGGGCACCTGTCCAGACTGCGGGAAACAAGAACCCTACTGGGATTGGTTCTGCCGTTTCCACTGCTGAATCATGCCCGCTGCGGCGGACACTGCAAAGTTTTTTTCCTGTGCCGCCGCGAATCCTTTATTTCAGAGCCGCCCCTTCACTTTCCACATCAAGAAACACACACCGCAGGAGTGCGTCTGCGTTTCCCACAGGCACAACTTCAAGCCCCAGCCTGCCATAACCGTCCTTCCAGTTTTCCGCCGGAATAAATGCCCGCTTTACACCCGCCTCCTGTGCCGCTTCGAGCTTTTCCTCCACGCCGCCAACAGGCAGAATCTGCCCCTTTATCCCGATTTCGCCCGTCACTGCAATATCATTCGGCAAGGGAGTTTCCACAAAAGCCGAATACGCCGCCAGAAACATTGCAGCCCCCGCCGAAGGCCCATCTACAGGAACGCCGCCGGGAAAATTGATATGCACATGATATGCCGCTTTGGAAAATCCATATTCCTCCAAAAGCGTCAGCACGTTTTCCGCCGAGCTTCTTGCGTTGCTTTTTCTGCGCCCGCTGCCCTGCCTGCTTTTGATTTCCTCCTCCTCCATAATGCCCGTCACAGTCAGCCCGCCTTCTCCGCGCTTTACCACAGCCTCCACAAAAAGCAGCATGCCGCCGCCCCCGCTCTGCACGCCAAGGCCATTTGCAACGCCTGTCTGCGGTTCCTGCCGTATTCTGCGCTGCATCAGCGGCTGGTAGCGTCCCATTTCTGCCACCCATTCCAAATCAGCTGCCGTTACAGTGCGCCCGCCCTCTATCCACGCCAGCGATGTCAGCGACTGCACGATATTCACCGTATCCCGCCCGCCTCTGGCATACCGGGCAATTTCTCCGCAAAGCCCTTCTTCGAACGCCATGCCGGAACGCCGCAGGCTGTTCTGTGCAATTTTTTCCACAGAATGCCTGTCCAGACGTTCAAAGAAAATCTCCGTACAGCGGGAACGCAGAGCCTCCGGAATTTCCGCCGGACTGCGCGTTGTCGCCCCAATCAGGCGGAAATCCGCCGGCAGCCCCTTTTGAAAAATTTCATGGATATACAGCGGGATGTCCGTATTCTGGCGGCTGTAATAGCTGCTCTGAAACCGCGCCACACGGTCCTCCAGCACCTTCAGCAGCTTGTTCATCTGCAATGGGTGAAGCTCCCCGATTTCATCTATGAACAGTACGCCGCCGTTTGCCTCACAGACCGCCCCCGGCCTTGGCTGTGGAATACCCGCCTGCCCCAGAGCGCCAGCCCCCTGATATATAGGGTCATGTACGGAGCCCATCAGCGGGTCGGCAATGTTTCGTTCGTCAAACTGCAGTGTCGTTGCGTCCAGCTCCACAAATTTCGCCCCTTTCCCAAAGGGCGACTCCGGTCTGCGTTTTGCCTCCTCCAAAATCAGCCGCGCCGCCGCAGTCTTGCCTACCCCCGGCGGGCCATAAATCAGGATATGCTGCGGATTCGGGCCGCAGAGCGCGGCTCTGAGCGCGCGGACAGCCTTTTCCTGCCCGATGATTTCCGCAAGGCTTTTCGGGCGTGTCTGTTCTGCCAGAGGCTCTGTCAGGCATACGTTCCGCATCCCGTTAATCTTTTCCAGCTGGCAGAGGTTTTCCTCCATAAAACCCCTGCTTTTCCTGCCCTTCCGCCGGCTGCTGCGGTAAAAATAGTACGCGCCCATGCAGAAAAAGAGCAGCTGTGCCGCAAGCAATAGTTTTCCGCTCAAGTTCCCATCTCCTTTCGCGGATAGTATTGCTCAGGAAAAGGAAATTTATGCCTTTCTGCCTCAGACAGTCAAAAAAAGAGGACGCAGGCCAGCGTCCCCTGTCTGCTTTCTGTTCTAAAAAGCAGGTTTTCTGTTTTATATCTCTCCCAAGCCCTCTGTCAGTTCCTCCCAATAATGCTCCCATTCCATGTCATCATCATAATCATAGTCGTATTCTTCCCAGTCATCATAGTATTCATCATAATACTCGTCATAATACTCATAATACTCTGGATAATCCGGATAATTCTGCTCATCCAGCCATGCCGCACGTACCAGCCCAATCATGAAAATAACGCTGATTACAGCACCGGCCGCGGCAAATATCAGCCACGCACATGCCAGATTCCGGCGGTTGGGGTTTTCGTTCTTTCCAGCCGCCCAAAGAATCGCCAAAATGATATTTACAACTGGTATTGACAGCAATATACCAAGCAACAGGTAATCCTTTACGCTCAAAGGCTTCGCCAGCTCCGGCTTTTCCTGTGACGGCGTCTGTACGCCTTCCCATTGGCTGAACGCCTGCTGTTCTTCCTGTTTGACCTTTTCCAAAGGCATACCGCAGTGGATGCAGTAGAAGTCTGCTTCCCCCACCTCTCCGCCGCATTTCTGGCAAATTCTGGACATTACAAATTCCTCCCCTTTTCAATTGTAAACCATATTCTTATTGTATAGTTGACATTATTCCTTTCTCCATTTACAATACCTTTAACCCGAATGTATCCCAATCCATTACGAAAGAAGGTATTTTCATGACCCGAACAAAAACAAAAGACCTCACTCTCACCGCAATGATGGCGGCAGTTATCTGTGTCCTCGCGCCTATCAGTATTCCCATACCCGTCAGCAGCATGCCTCTGTCGCTGGGAACATTCGCGCTTTATCTGACCGCCTATGTATTAAAACCCAAAATGGCATTTGCGGCCACAGCATTATATCTGCTGATGGGGGCTGTCGGTCTGCCGGTATTCGCCGGTTATAGTGCCGGATTTTCCCGCTTTGCCGGTGCGGGCGGCGGTTATCTCACGGGGTACCTGTTTCTTGTCCCCGCCTGTTCCATCTGTATCCGCCGTTTCCCCCAAAGCCCTGTGGTGCAAATTATAGGTATGCTTCTGGCAACATTCCTATTCTACGCCTACGCTACATACTGGATGTCTGTCGTAATCGGCGGCAGCTTTATCGCCACGCTCCCCGCGGGCGCGCTCGTGTTCCTTCCGCTGGACAGCGTCAAAATCCTCGTCACCTGCTGGATCGGGCGGAAATTGCAGACATATCTGGAAAACGCGGCGTAATCCCGAACGCCGCAGTTTTTCTGCCGTAAACAAAGCATTCGCCTTCACTCTGCAACATTTTTCGTCTGCGTATAATTCACCAGTACGATTGCGCCCATTACCAGCGCAATCCCGACCGTGCCCCGCAGTGTCAGCCGTTCATGGAACAGAAGCACACCCAGCAGTATCGCCTCAATCGGCTCAAACACACTGATAATCGCCGCCTTTGCGCCGCCAATCAGCTTGATTCCCAGCGCAAGGGCAACCGCGCCCACCGCCGTAGTGAACACTGCCATCCCTGCAATCCCCGTCCAGCAGGGCAGGGCAAGGTCTGCCCTCAGTTCTCCCTTTGCCAGAGAAAAAATGAGGAAGGACAGGAACGCGAATACAGACGAATACGCACCGATAACAAGGCTGTCCACCTCTGCCACGTTCCGCCGCCCCAAAAGCAGGATATACGCCGTCTGGCAGACCGCCGCGCCAATGCTGAACAAAATTCCAATCCCGTTCAGACGCATATCGTCCAATGAAACCGTCATCAAAATACCGATGAATGCCGCCGCAAGTGAAACCAGCTGCCCCCTGTTCATTTTCTCCCCAAACAGCAGGACACTCAGCCCGTTTACCATAAACGGGTATGTATAGAAAAACATAATCTGTATACTGATTGGGACATATTTCAACGCATTGAAATAGCACTGCGTTGTCAAAAAATGTGCCGCACCGCCGACAACCACCAGCGTAATCAGCTGGTCTTTTTTCAGCCGGAAATTCAAATCCCGCCGAAACAGCAGAAGATACGCCCAAAGCAGTATGGAGGCCATAAAAAACCGCCATGTCAGCACACAGCTTACCGTTATATCATACTGATATACGCCCTTGGCAATCGGCGAAGCCGCACCAAAGCACGCCGCCGCAAGCAGTGTAATCCATATTCCTTTTGTCTGCGTTTTCATTTCCTCAGCCCTTCAGAACATCTTTATTTTTTATGATATAATCCGCACCGGAAAGTATCGTAAAGAAAACCGCCAGCCCTGCCAGAGCCATTTCGAAAAGCCCCATAAACTCAAACGGCAGGTCCAGTAATACCACAATAATCATTATCATCTGTACGGTTGTTTTAACCTTTCCCCACCAGCTTGCCGCCAGCACTATTCCCGCCTCAACTGCAAGCGTACGAAAGCCTGTAATTGCAAATTCCCGCGCAAGTATCACGATAACCACCCACGCGGGCAGGTCCTCCAGCGCGACCATGGAAACCAGCGCGGACATCACCAGCAGTTTATCCGCAAGCGGGTCCATGAATTTCCCGAAATTTGTCACCATGTTATATTTCCGTGCAATTTTCCCGTCCAGCAAATCCGTCAGGGAAGCAATCACAAAAATCAGCACCGCACCGTATCGATTCATCGGCTCAGGCGCGAAAAAAAGCGCGGCAAGAAATACCGGAATCAAAACTACCCGCAGTACCGTCAGTTTATTCGGCAGATTCATCTCCATACATTACATCTCCTATCAAATCATAATCCCCCGCCTCGCGGATATGCACCTGCACAAAATCCCCGGAATATAATTCTTCCTCAGAGGAAACAAACACCAGCCCGTCGATTTCCGGCGCGTCGCGCCGCGTGCGCCCACAGTAAATTTCTTCCTCCGGCAGTCTGCCCTCAATAAGAACCTCTTTCACCGTTCCGGCTTCCTGTTCGCAAAGCGCGGCGGAAATGGATTTCTGCATGTCCATCAGTTCCTCCCGCCGTTCCTCCTTCAGCCCCTCGTCAATCTGGTTTTCCATGCGCGCCGCAGGGGTGCCGTCTTCCTGAGAATACGAGAAAACACCCAGCCTGTCAAATTTGATTTCCGCAATAAAGTCCTTCAAATCCTGAAATTCTTCCTCTGTTTCTCCCGGGAAACCAACAATCAGCGTAGTCCGCAGGGCAATGTCCGGCATTGCCGCCCGCAGCTTTGCGATTTTCTCCCGTATCAACGCCTGACTGCTCCTGCGCCCCATACGTTTCAGCACAGTATCGCTGGCGTGCTGTATCGGCATATCAATATAGTGGCAGACCTTTTCGCACTGTGCCATTGCCGCAATGGTTTCGTCCGTCAGCGTTTCGGGGTAGCAGTAAAGCAGGCGTATCCACGCAAGCCCTTCGATATCGTTCAGTTTTTCCAAAAGCGTATGCAGTTTCGGCCCGCCGTAAATGTCACGTCCATAAATGGAGGTATCCTGTGCCACAAGCACAAGTTCCTTAACGCCCTCCGCCGCAAGCATCTCCGCCTCAGCAACAAGGCTTTCCAGCGTCCGGCTCCTGTGCCTGCCCCTCAGCTTTGGAATCACGCAGTAGGTACAGTGGTTGTCGCATCCTTCGGAGATTTTCAAATAGGCAAAATACGGTGCAGTCGAACGCAGCCGCAGACAGCCGTTTGCTCCATCCATCGGGTGGTCAATATCCTCCAAACGCTTCATTTGCCGCGCGCCTTGCAGCACTTCGTCCACAACCTCCGCAATGGATTCATACGCCGCCGTCCCAACAACAGCGTCTACCTCCGGCAGTTCCTCGAAAAATTCCTTTTCGTACCGCTGGCCCAGACATCCCGCCACAATCAGCCCCTTGCAGCGTCCCGTTTCCTTATATTCTGCCATTTCCAGAATGGTTTCTATGCTTTCCTCCAGCGCATCCTTGATAAAGCAGCAGGTATTGACAATAATAATATCCGCCTCCGCTTCCTCCGCAACAAGCCGGAATCCGTCTTTCGCCAGAAGCCCCAGCATGACCTCGCTGTCCACCCTGTTTTTATCACACCCCAGAGATGTCAGCGCAACTGTTTTTTCCATCTGTATCCTCCTTGTTATGGGCATTGCCGCCAGTACCTGGCTAAAGAAACCAGTCAGAACGAAACGTTGTTTTCTTAAGTCAGGCGGCCTTCCCTTTGCAACTTTTATATTTTACCAGTGTACTATAAAAGCCGCAAAAAATCTACCTCTTTTCCCCAAAAAGAAACTGCCGCCTTTTTCATGCTTGCCCTTCGTCACTCTCTGTGGTATACTGGAAACATAGAAAGAAGGAGTGGTGTATGTCGGATATTCGTTAATTATGGACAATAAAGAAAAAATCCACTTTTATGAATAGGCGTGGGTGTTTTTGTTGTGCGTATTTTACGGAACGGCATACAAATTGTTTTGAAAAAAGCAGGAAATCATTTTCCTTTTGCATTTTCCTTTTGTTTTCGTATGCTAAAACCCATGAAATACCTGAACACCGCCGCATAATGGGTGTTTTTTTATTGTCCATAAGTTATGAAAAACAATAATAACGGACAAAAAAGGAGATACCCCGCCATGAATCGTGAAAACAAGCGGAAAAAATACGATAAAAATTATTATAAAACGCACCCCTGCACAGACCCTTTCACTTGCAAAGTCTGCGGCAGGCTCGTCACCCCCTGCGGAGCAGGCAGCGACCACCGCAACCACTGCCCGAACTGTCTTTCCAGCCTGCATCTGGATAATGAGCCGGGTGACCGCGCGGCGGACTGCGGCGGCATTATGGAGCCTGTTGCCGTATGGGTGCGGAAAACGGGCGAATGGGCATTGATACACCGCTGCAAAAGATGCGGACAGCTCAGTTCCAACCGCATCGCCGCAGACGATAATCCCATGAAACTGATGTCCATCGCCATGAAGCCGCTTTCCCTGCCGCCGTTCCCTCTGGAACGCATTGAGGAGCTGACAAAACTTATGGGCGGCAGCTGACGTGAACAGCAAAATTTTTCAGAAATATTGTAAAACAGCATATTTTGTGCTATTCTAACCACAATGGGCGGGCGTTTACTAAAAAGAGGGCTTTTTAATAAATGTCCGCTTTCTGCAATACCGGTTTCCAAGGAAAAACAATACGATTACAAAGGAGGAAACAGTTTGAAGCTGGAATATCTGGAAAAAGACGAAATATGGGGAAACACCCCCCACAGGCCCGACCTTGTGGCAGAGCTTGCGCAGGGAAAGCGCGGCAAGCTGCTTGTTACCATCTACCGCACAGGAGGCGAAGGCCCGCACCCTGTGGTACTGCTTTCGCACGGTTTCCCGGGCGTAGAGAAAAATTTCGACCTGGCGCAGGCTCTTCGGCGCATTGGGTTCCATGTTGTCGCATATCATTACAGCGGCAGCTGGAACAGCGATGGGGACTATGCCTTTTCTCATGATATTGAGGACGGCGAAAGCGTGCTGGATTTCATACTGCAAAATGACATGCTGGGTTTTGATAAAAACAGGATTTTCGCGGCCGGTCAAAGCGTCGGCGGTTTTGTAACCACGCATCTTTTTGCCAAACGAAAAGAACTCCGCGCCGCCGCGGTGCTCGCCCCCTGTGATTTAGGTGAAGCCGCAAAAATGGGAACGGAAACAGAAGCCGGAAAGCTCCTGCTGGATATATTGGCAGACGGCGCACCCTGGCTGAACGGCACAAGCGCTGAAATTCTTCTGAAAGAAACACAGGAGCATACAGAGGATTTCCGTATCTGCAATTTAGCGGAAAAAATGGCGGACAGGCCTCTGCTCTGCATCGGTGCAGGGCTGGACGAATGCTGCCCGCCACCGGCACATTGTCTGCCGTGGGTAAACGCCGTGCAGGCTGCAGGCGGGACCATACGCTATGAAGAAATGCAGACGGACCACTCCTTCAGCGATATGCGGCTGGAAATGATACGCCGGACAGCCGTATTCCTTGCAGATGAATGTGAAAAAGCCACCCCTGCCGTAAAATAAAAACCTTCCATAACAAAAAACGGCTGTACCAAAATCACTTCTGGCACAGCCGTTTTTTCTTAAACCGACGTTTAATATCTTTTCAGAAAATTCCCAAACTTCGTAAACTGCCCCATCCACGTCAGGTCTACCGTCCCCGTCGGGCCGTTCCTCTGCTTGGCAATAATCAATTCCGCCTGATTTTTCTTCTCCGAATCCGGGAAATAGTATTCATCTCTGTATAAAAATGCCACAACATCTGCGTCCTGCTCAATTGCTCCGGATTCACGCAGGTCTGAAAGCATCGGCCTGTGGTCGGCACGCTGTTCACACGCACGGCTCAGCTGGCTCAGCGCGATTACAGGAGCCTCCATTTCCCTTGCAATGGCTTTCAGGGAACGCGAAATTTCCGAAATTTCCTGCTGTCTGGAATCTGTGCGGCCATCGCCGCTCATTAGCTGCAAATAATCAATCACAATCAGCCCCAGACCCTTCTCCACTTTCAGCCTGCGGCATTTGGAACGTACCTCCATCGGGGTCACGCCCGGCGTATCGTCTATGTAGATAGGAGCCTGCGAAAGCGGGCCCATTGCACGGATCAGGTCTGTCCAATCATCGTCCGCCAGTTCACCCGTCCGCAGCTTCTGCGCGTCCAGCATCGCTTCGGAACAAAGCATACGGTTCACCAGCTGTTCGCGGCTCATTTCCAGGGAAAATACCGCCGTTGGCACATTTCCGCGTATCGCCGCATTCTGCACGATATTCAGCGCAAACGCCGTTTTACCCATAGAAGGACGCGCCGCCAGCAGTACAAGGTCTGATTTTTGAAGCCCTGCCGTTTTCGCGTCGAAATCCACAAAGCCCGTTGCAACGCCCGTCAGCTTGCCCTTTGAGCGATAAATGTCCTCAATCTTTTCAATCGCGTCCACAGCAATATCCCTGATATGGTGGAACTGCTCAGAATGGCGTTTCTGCATGATGTCAAAAATGCCCTTTTCCGCCGTATCCATGATAGTATTGACAGGCTGTTTGGCTTCATAGCTCATCTGGGAAACATCGCCGGACATACGAATCAGCTGGCGCAATATGGATTTTTCTTCCACAATAGCGGCATAATGCCGGACATTGACAGAACTGCCTACCGCGCCGGAAACGGTCGCCAAAAACGGCAGACCACCAATCTGTTCGAACACGCCTTTTTCTTCCAGTTTATTTTTCACCGTTATCACGTCAATCGGCGCACCAGTATGATAAAGCTCTGCCGCCGCTTCAAACACCATACGATGGTCAGGGCGGTAGAAGTCCGCGCCTGACAGTATTTCCAGTGCGGTCGATGCCGCTTCCCTGTCCAGAAACATAGAGCCGAGCACAGCCTGCTCCGCCGTTATATCGTTCGGCGGCGTGCCGCGGAAGTATTCATTTTGTCTTTCGTCCTGCTCCATGAATCTCACTGCCTTTCTGAAAAAGATAAAAACCTTGAGGGCTTTGCCCTCAAGCTCCCACAAGGGACGTTGTCCCTTGACCCCATTTACCGCCGCATTTTATGCGGCGGAATGGAAACAAAAGAGTATTCCCAAACATTTTACACTGAGTGCAAAACGGGTCAAAGAAGCAGCCCCCTGCGGTGGTCTGGAAACGGCGCCTCCAAGGTCTTTCCTTTTCTCTATCTGCCCATATACCCCCGCGCTCAGAATCTCGATCCTCCCGCAAAACACAGTTTTGCGAAAACGGGTCATGGGGCGTGCCCCTTGCAGTGGTTTGGAGGCAGCGCCTCCAAGGTCTTTCCTTTTCTCTTCACGCTTCCTCAATTTTGATTGTCACTTCCGCGGAAACCTTCGGGTGCAGCTTCACAACCGCAGTTCTCTCTCCTACCATCTTAATTGGGTCGCCAATGGAAACCTTCTTCTTGTCAATTTCCAGCTTCGTCTGCTCCACGATTGCGTCAGCAACCTCCTTGTTTGTCACAGAACCAAACAGCTTGCCGTTGCCGCCCGTTTTCACCTTAATGGTAACAACCTTGTCTTTCAGTGCCGCTGCCGTTTCCTGTGCCTTTTCCAGCTCCTCCTGACGGCGTTTCGCGTCCGCTTTCTGTTTCAGTTCATAATCGTTCAGGTTGGACTTTGTTGCTTCCACAGCCAGCTTTTTTGGCAGCAGGAAATTCTTCGCGTAGCCCTCGCTGGCGTTAATCAGGTCGCCCTTTTTTCCAACACTTTTCACGTCCTCCAACAAAATCAATTTCATGTCAATTCCTCCTCCGAATATTTTTCGCTTTGACGGGGATTTCCCCGCCAGCGTAAATTTGCCGAATCCTGCCGGAAAATCTCCGCAGCCCATATTTGCCGCATTGCGTTTCATGCCTGATACACGCAGCGGTTTTGATCTCAAATAGATTCCTCTTTCAGGTATTCCTCGATTGCGCCGCGGATTTTTTCCTTTGCTTCCTCCAGCGTGCAATCCTTAAGCTGTGCACCGGAAACAGTGAAATGCCCGCCGCCGCCCAGCTTTTCCATAATCCTCTGTACATTGATTTCCCCGAAGCTGCGCGCACTGATATAAATCATGTCGCCCACCTTGCAGCAGACAAACGACGCCTTGATTCCCGTCACATTCATCAGATCATCTGCCGCCTGCGCCGCCGTCAGCGCGGAATTTTCCACATTGGACGGGCAGACGGAAATCGCGATATTTTCCATAAAAATCTCCGCGTCCCGCACCGCCGTTGCCTTTGCTTTATAGGTATCCATATCATTCTGGAACAGCAGACGCACACGGATGCTGTCCGCACCGTTGCGCCGCAGGAAGCCCGCCGCTTCAAACGTGATTGCACCCGTTTTCACACAGAAATTTTTAGTGTCCACCGTAATACCCGCCAGAAGCGCATCTGCCTCAATCGGTTTCAGCTTGATTTTCTTGCCAAAATGCTGAATCATTTCCGTTACCAGTTCCGCCGTTGACGATGCATAAGGCTCATGATAAATCAGCACCGCCTGCTCGATAAAATCCGTCGTGCTTTTCCTGTGGTGGTCAAACAGCACGATTTTTTTCGCCGCCGCCAGCACCTGCGGACCCTCCACCATACTGCTCCGGTGGGTATCCACCACAATGGCAAGCGTTTTTTCCTCCATCAGCTTCACAGCGTCCGCGTCCTTCACCAGCCGCGCTTCATAATGCCCTGCCTGCGCCATATTTTCATACAGCCGTTCTATCCCAACGCCGATTTCATTCATAATAATCCGGCATTTTTTGCCCATTGCCTCAGCAATGGCGCAGATGCCCATGCAGGAGCCGAGGCTGTCCAGGTCCGCATGGCGGTGTCCCATCACGAGGATGTCGGACGCTTCACCCATCAACTCCCAAAGCGCATCAGCCTTTACACGTGCGCGGATACGGGCGTTCCGCCCCATCTCCCCTGCTTTTCCGCCGTAGAACAGATATTTTTCGCCTTCTTTAATCAGCACCTGGTCGCCGCCGCGTCCCAGTGCCAGATCAAGAGCAGCTTTCGCGTTGCGCATTGCCGTTTCCAGTGAACCGCCGCCCACGCCAATGCCCATGCTCATCGTCACCGGAATATGTTCGCCCACGCTGACCTCACGCAGTACGTTCAAAATGTCAAACTTCCGCTCCTTCAGCTTTTCCAGCATGCCGTTGGAAAGCAGGAAAATGTATCTGTCCTTTTCCAGCTTTTTCACAACGCCGTCCAGCTCCTGTGCAAACTGGTTCAGCTTTCTGTCTATGACTGCGGAAAGTATCGGCACGCGGTCCTCGTCCAGCCCATCCGCAACTTCTTCATAGTTATCCAGAAAAATCATGCCGACAACCGTTTCGCTGTCCGCAAGCCGGCGTTCCAGCGCGTACTGCGCTGTCACGTCTGCCAGCGTCAGCGTCAGCACTGTGCCGACTGCGCCGTTTTCCTCCGTTACATCGCAGTTTTCAAGCCCTGCCTCATAAAATTTCCCGCCGATTTCCAGTTCTATCCTTCCGCCCTTGCCCTTCTTCTTCATAATCTGCTCCAGAGTACGCTTCATCTGCTCCCGTTCCGGAAGCACCTCCGCGAATTTCTCGTTGCACATCAGCAGATGCCCGCGCACATCCAGCACGGCGTAGGGAATCGGCAGGTTTTTAGGGATAGAAAAATTTTCTCTGAGCACATCGGTATCCACAAAGGAGCCGTCCTGCTCCCCCTGTTCCCCCTGCGCGCTTTCCCCTGAAAAGGGCCAGCCAAAAAAGGCGGCAAACGCCCCGATGACCGCGCCAAAGCCCAGCCTTACATCAAAAATAAAGCAGACACACACAGCAATCGCACTTATCGCTATGCGGACAAGCCCGCTTTCCGTCTTTTTCCCGAATTGTTCCATCTCAGCCTCCGTTATCAAGCTTATTCCAGCTCATGCAGCAGCTCAAGCAGCGCGCTTTTCCATTCGCCCTGTTCTTCCTCCAAAAGTCCCAGTTTGATATTTGCCGCGGCCTTCCTGTCCATCGCCGCGCGGGAAATGCCCAGCCGCGCCGCCATCAGGTAAAGGAGCACTTCCATGCGTGCCAGGATTTCCGTTTTTTCCACCTTTGGAGCGTTCTGCTGCATGGCGGTAAAAAAATCCGAAAGCACAGCCAGCATCTGACACTGCAAATTTTCTGTCATCTTGATATTCTTCGCAACGTCGAAGTCCTTGCCAACCATTCTTCCCGCCTCCTGTCAAATTACGCCCCGCCCGCATCTTCCCCGCAGGCAGGGATATGAGTGATAATGATATAGTATATCATAAATTTCATGAAGCTACAATGAAAATTCGTTTTTTTACCCCCGCACAGGCTCCGCAAAGTCCTGTCAGCCCTCCAGCACTGTTTTGCGGAAAACCTCACCGATATTTTCGGCTATTACCAATGCGGCGCGGCTGTCATAAGGCGTAGCAGATTTGTTGATCAGCACCAGCCGCTCCCCGCGGAAATAATTCAGAAGCCCGGCCGCAGGGTAAACATTCAGGCTCGTGCCGCCCACAATCATCATATCCGCTTTGCTGATATGCTCCACCGCCGCGTCCAGCGTATCTTCGTTCAGGCTTTCCTCATATAGCACTACGTCCGGGCGCACAATACCGCCGCAGGCGTCACAGCGCGTAATGCCTTCCTCTGCCGTAACATAATCCAGTTCAAACGTCTTCCCGCATTTCAGGCAGTAGTTTTTATAAAGGGTTCCATGCAATTCCAGCACATTTCTGCTCCCTGCCCTCTGGTGCAGGTCGTCAATATTCTGTGTGACAACAGCTTTCAGCTTGCCATCTTGCTCCAGCTTTGCCAGCGCCCTGTGGCAGTCGTTCGGCTTCGCGTCCGGATAAAGCAGTGTTTTTTTGTAATACTTGAAAAATACTTCCGGGCTGCGTACAAAAAAGCTGTGGCTGAGTATCACCTCCGGCCTTACGCCATATTCGTTAATCGCCTGAAAAATGCCGTTTTCACTGCGGAAATCAGGAATACCGCTCTCCGTAGATACGCCCGCGCCGCCAAAAAACACAATGTATTTGCTTTCATCAATCCATTCCTTCAGCTGCTCATATTTTTTATCCATGCTATTCCCTCCTGTTTTTCTTTTTATTTTCAAGCCCCCGCTCCTCAAGGGTGCCATTCCAGTTCCATTCCTACGCCGATTTCCCCGCAGGGGCATTCTGCGTGCAGGGCAGCACGCACCTGAAACGAGGTGCAGTGGCAGGGATATAATTCCGGTATCCTTTCCTGTTTCAAAAAGGCAATCGTTTCCTTTGCCCTCTCGTCCGGCTCAAACAAATGAAATCCGCCCAGAACGCTCCTGACCTGCCGGATACCCGTAACCATTTTGGCATAAGAAATCATATTGCAGATGCCTGCATGGGAGCAGCCTGTGATGATAGAAAGCCCGTCCCTGCCGCAGTATGCCAGAGCGGTGTCGTCCCGCATAAAATCCTGCTCCTGCCCGCCTCCCCGTATCACCGTGCCGATGGCATATTCCGGTTCAAAGGGCATTTCCCGCGGGATTTCTCCCAGAAAAACCAGCCGTTCCGTCAGCCAGAGCGGTTCTTTTGTCAGCGTCAGCTCTGCCGCCTGCTCCAGCTCCGCTTTCTGCATCGGGCTGCCAATGTCCATTCCGTCCAGTTCATGCGGCAGAACCGCGTCCGGACAGGCAATGATTCCCGGTTTCCTTCCAAACGGAAGCGAAAGCAGGGAGCAAAGCCCGCCCGTATGGTCGTTGTGGCTGTGCGAAAGCAGTACCGCCTCTGCCTCCGTCAGGTCTATCCCCATAGCAACAGCATTTTTCAAAAACGCATCGGAATATCCCGTATCAAACAGGAATTTTTGTCCCTCGTCCTCTATCCAGTAGGAAACCGCAGGCTCCCCCAGATAATACGCATCAATCTCTGTATGGTTGTCCATCAACACCCGCAGTTTCATAATTTTCCTCCCTGTTTTCTGTTTCTTCTGCCTGTTTTTCCTGCTCCGGCATTTCTTTTTCTTCCTTTTCTTTCCCTGTGTCTTCCGGCGTCCCTTTTTCAATCAGGGCAATGCGCTTTTCCAGCGCCTCAACCTTATCCTCATAATACAGAAACAGTTTGATAAACATCGTCAAAAGCAAAGCCGCAAAAACGACTATCGCCCAAAAGCTGTGAAAAAGCAGGCTGCCAAAGAAAAAAGCAAATACCGCACAGCCAACCAGACAAATCAGAAATATTGTCAAACATCCCATCATGTACATTTCCTCCTGTTTCTTCTGAGAATACCATAACACACAAAGCCCTCCTCTGCAACTGCCCTTTTCGTCAATGTCCAAAAGTGGCTCTATCTCCCACATTCTTGACATTTCCGCAGTGTTATGTTACTTCTTATGGAAGGACAATATTTGAAAGGAGAACAATATAATGAAAAAACAGGAACTGCAAACTCCCGCAATTCTTCTGGATATGGATATTTTAGAACGGAATATCCGCACATATCAGGAGGCCTGCAATCGCGGCGGCAAGTCGCTCTGGCCCATGATAAAGACCCACAAAAGTGCAGAGCTGGCAAAAATGCAGCTGGACGCGGGCGCGGAGGGCTTCCTTTGCGGCACGCTGGACGAGTGTGAAATGCTCTGCCGCCTTGGTGCAAAGCGCATCATGTACGCTTACCCCACAGCGAACCCTGCCAATATCCGCCGCTTTATCGCTCTGGAAAAGCAGACGGAACTGATTATACGGCTGGACAGCTATGAAGCCGCCGCCCTCCTTCAGGCAGAAGCGGAAAAAGAAGGCGTTACCGTCCCCTATACTGTCATTGTGGATATGGGATTCCACCGTTTCGGCATACTGCCGGGCAGTCTGGCGGTTTTTGTGCAGAAACTTTCCGCACTGAAAAACCTGAAATTCCTTGGAATTTCCACCCATCCGGGGCAGGTTTACGGCGCAGCCAGCCGCGCAGAAGTCGAAGCCGCCGCAAAGCTGGAACGTGATACCATGAAAGCCGCAGCGGCAGAGCTGGCTGCGGCAGGATTCCCGCCGGAAATTGTTTCCAGCGGCTCCACGCCGACTTTCCTGTCTGCCGCGGAGGACGATACCATCAACACCCTTCACCCCGGCAACTACACCTTTTTTGACGCAATACAAATTGCGCTTGGCTCTGCCATGGAAAAGGACTGCGCTTTGCGTGTGTTTGCCACAATTATAGCGCATCCCTCCGCAGACAGGTTCCTCTGCGATGCCGGTTCCAAATGCCTCGGCCTGGACCAGGGAGCGCATGGCAGCACGTCCATCAAGGGTTACGGGCGCATCGTGGGCCATCCGGAACTGACGCTCGCCGGCCTTTCCGAGGAAGTCGGAAAAATACTTGTTTCCGGCACAACGGACCTGAAAATCGGTGATACCATAGAAATTATCCCGAATCATTCCTGTTCCTCCGCGAACAATACCAGCTTTTACACAGCCGTACGCGGCGATGAAGTCGTTGGTGCAATTCCCGTAGACGCGCGGGAAAATTCCATACATCGGGAAATCGGATAAAAGTCCGGAAAACAAAAACGGGGAGCCTGAAAAATCAGGCTGTCCCCGTTTTAGTTTGTTTTCTATCCCGATAAACGGCATTATTTTTCCTCGGCTTTTCTTCCACGGAGCAGATAATGCCGTATCTGGCTGAGATTATTAAAGATACGTGAACCGTAGACCACAATCGCTGCAATCGAAAGGTCGATACTCAACTGGTTCCCCAGCCAAATCAGCATAACCGCCAGCACGCCGTTGCAGAAAAAGCCGCTCAGAAATATCTTTGCTTCAAATTCCTTCTGCGTATTCGCGTAAACGCCTCCCAGCACAGAATCCATGCACGCCAGTATCCCGACCGCAACATACGCCGAATACCCGTAAGGAATGGAAAAACCGCTGTAAATGCCCGCCGCCACGCCTATAACAAGCCCAATAATCGGTATCATTCTTCCTCCGCCTCCCTCCATAGTGCCGTCTGCGTATATGCCGGAACGGTAAGAATGCTTTCCTTGCGGATGTTGATTTCAATGCCCCATGGCGAAAGGCTGTCCACCACACCGCCCGGGAATTTCAGCGCGGCCTGCAAAACCTCCGCATCACCTACGGCAAGTATCTCAAAAGGCGCGGCAACCCGCACGCCGTTCACCGTTACAATAGAGCCGGCGCACGCAACCGCGCTCGTGCCAACAATCCTCTGTCCATTGATGGAAACCGCTTTGGCACCCGCGCTGTTCAGCTCATTCAGTACTGCGAGAATATCCTCCGCATGTACGATATATGCGTTTTTGTTGCCGGATTTCTGTGCGCTGCTGTCATTCATCGTAACGGCTATGCCGCCGCCCGTAATCTCCGTCAGCCCTGCAAATTCCCGCAGCTGTTCCAGCTCCCTGCGCATCATGTCCGTCCCCAGAATGCCCTGCTCATATTCCTTTAGGGTCTGTTCCAAACTTTCGTTTTTCCGCTCCAGCGCGTCCCTCTCCTCCTGAAGCTGTTTCATCGCCGTTGCCGCCTCAGAAAGCCGCTGGTTTTCCGTAGAAACCTTCTGTTTCTGCACGGTATTATACTGCACGCCGATGATAATGCCAAAAAGGATACAGATTGCCGTCATCGCGATTGAATATTGATGTTTTTTCATCCTCTGCCTCGTTTCCCCGCAGTGTCAGGTCAGGTATTGGAATACGATCGGCTTGCTCAAATCGCTCAAATCCAGACTGCCCCTGTCCTCCTCCGGTATGGTTTTCAAAATTTCCGCCATCATGCGGATTTTCTGGTCGCCGTTTTCCATGCTCCCCAGATGTATCTGCACCTGATTCACCTCGGCATAAACATCCTTCGGGTTGGAAACATCAATCTCCACCACCAGGTCCAACAGCTCATATTTCTGCATCAGCTGGGACATGCGCAGTATTACCGTCAGCTTTTCGGGATTTTTTACCGGAAGGATTTCCCCCTTCTGGAAGCTGTCGAACAAAAGCCCCCGCACCAACGGCAGCGCCTTGAAATAGGAATCCTGCACATCCAGCACGCGGCCCTCCTCATCTATGTAGAGGTATGAGCCCATATAGGGCACATATCCCCTGACCTTCCGTTCCGTCACCTTAATCACCATTGTATCGGGCAGTTCTGCGGAAAGCTCCGCATGCGCAATATAGGGGTCCTGCTCCAGCAAACGTTCCGCGCGGTTCTTGCCAAACAGTATCAGGTTATCTCCGGTGGAAAGGCCAATCATTTCGCAGAGCTGCGATGTGGAAAAGCGGTCCGTTCCCTCGCTGCGGATGTTTCGCACCGCAAAAAGCGGCGAAAACAGCACGCATGCGCAGAGCACAACAAGCAAAGCCCCCGCAATCGCGTAGCTCTGCCGCCCGCCCGGCCTTTTTTTCTGCGGTTTGTAATAGTCCAAATCCTCCGAAAGGTCATAATCCGCAATCTGCTTCTTCCGTTTTCTCCAAATATTCTTTTTTCCCATATAAACCCACTCTCATTCCGCCAGCCGTATATCGCCGCCCAAAGAGGCAAACGCCTTTTCAATCTGCTCATAGCCGCGCTCTACAAACTGGCTGCCATGCACGATGCTCTCCCCCTCCGCCGCAAGCGCGGCTGCCAGCAGAGCCGCCCCGCCCCGTAGGTCTTTTCCGGATACCTCCGCGCCATGAAGCCGTTTTACGCCGCATATCGTGGCGTTTCGTCCTTCTATGCAGATATCCGCCCCCATTCGGCATAATTCCGCGCCGTGGGAAAAGCGGGCCTCGAACACCGTTTCACTAATCATACAAGTTCCCTCGGCCAATGTCAATAGACTCATAATCAGCGGCTGCAAATCCGTTGGGAAACAGGGGAATGGCCCTGTCGCCAGCGTAAAGCCGGAGGAAAGCCGCTTCGGCGGGCGCAGACGCAGGCACGGCCCACAGCTTTCCCATTCCAGGCGGCATCCTGTCCGTTCTATCGCGCGCTCAAACGCCTCCAGCTGTTCCCGCTCCGGTCCTTTCAGGCAGATTTCCCCTCCCGTCATTGCCGCAGCGCAAAGAAACGTGCCCGCTTCGATGCGGTCAGCAGGAATCGTAAAATAAGCCCCGTGCAGCTTCCGCACACCCTCCACCATAATATCCGACGTACCTTCTCCGTAAATCTCCGCGCCACAGGCGCGCAGAAACTGCGCCAGAGCCACAATTTCCGGTTCCTTCGCAGCGTTGTGTATCACCGTCGCCCCTTCCGCCCGCGCCGCCAGCAGGAGGATGTTCTCCGTCGCGCCAACGCTGGGGAAATCCAAATAAATATCATACCCCAAAATATGCGGCGCTTCGCAGTCCAGCAAATCCTCCCGCTCCCGCACAACAACCCCCATTTTCTCAAACGCCCGCAAATGCAGGTCGATGGGACGCTTTCCAATAGCACAGCCGCCCGGGTGTCCCAGTACGGCTTTGCCCGTCCTCCCCAGCAGCGCGCCCAGAAACAGTATGGAAGAACGCATTTTCCGGACGGTATCCTTCCCGATTTCCGTTTTGGAGAGGCCTCTGCTGTCTATCGTCAGCGTCCTGCCCGAAAAATCCGCCTTGCAGCCCAGCTCCCTCAAAATTTCAAGCGTGAGGGAAACGTCCCGTATATGCGGACAGTTTTCCAGCACCACTTCGTCCTCCGCCAGTACACACGCCGCCAGAATCGGGAGCGCGGCGTTTTTGCTCCCCCTTACGGCAAATTCTCCCCCAATGGTTTTGCCGCCCCGCACGATATAATAGCCCATGACGTTCCCTCCAAAAATGGAATCTTACATTCATACTATCAGCGGACGTTCTTTCCGGTGCCTTTCCTTTTTGTAAAAGTCATTTCTTTACAAACGGACGCAAAACAGGTAATATGAATGAGGAAAAGGAACGCTTAAAAGAAATACTCTCAGGAGGGAAAAACATGAAACGAAATATTTTGGATATACAGGGCCTGAAAGTCGGGCAGGCGGAAAACACAGCGGCAAAAACCGGCGTTACCGTTGTCATCGCGGAAAAAGGCGCGGTCTGCGGCGTAGACGTACGGGGTGCGGCGCCGGGCACGCGTGAAACCGACCTGCTGAACCCGCTCAACGCAATGGAACGCGTACAGGCGGTCGTACTTTCCGGAGGCTCGGCATTCGGGCTGGATGCGGCTTCCGGCGTGATGGAATATCTGGAGGGGCAGGGGATCGGCTTTGACGTAGGCGTAACAAAAGTACCCATCGTACCTGCCGCCGTACTGTTTGATCTGGAAAACGGTGATGCGTTCACCCGTCCGGATAAGGCAATGGGGCGTGCGGCATGTGAAAACGCCTCCGCCGAAACGCTTCAGGAAGGGGCATACGGCGCGGGCTGCGGCGCAACCGTCGGCAAGCTGCGCGGCATGGCGCACTGCTCCCCCAGCGGCATCGGCTCATGGTCGGAAACAACGCAAAACGGCATCTGTGTTGCGGCCCTTGTCGCTGTCAACGCCTTTGGGGACGTTGTCGAAAACGGCAAAATCATTGCCGGCGCGAAGGACGACAGCGGCGCGTTCACCAGTACAGAGGAAGGCGTGCTGCAAATGGCGTCCTCCCTTTCCTTTGCGTCCGGCAAAAGCACGACCATCGGCATTATCGCCACAAATGTAAAGCTGACAAAGGCACAGGCAGCAAAAGTCGCAGGCATGGCGCATGACGGGCTTGCGCGCTGCATCCGCCCGATTCATACCACGCTGGACGGGGATACACTGTTCTGCCTTTCCACAGAAGAAATCGAGCTGCCGACCGCCCCTGTGGACGTTGTCGGGATTATGGCGGCAAGAGTCGCGGAACAGGCAGTCCTGCGCGCTGTAAAGGCGGGAAAATAAGCCTAGATTTCGCGAAGGAGGAAGTACGCATGATAAAGCATTTCAAAGAAACAGAAGGAAGAAATATTGAACGAATCGCCGGTCAGGACAGGTTCGCCTTTGCCCATACTGATTCAAACGATTTTTATGACCTGGCTGAATGGTCGATATCAGGCGGCTATCCCGGCTCCAGCCTCATGTTTTTTGACTTTGCTTCCGGCGATGTCTACAAACCATTTGCAAAAAAGCGGAATGTCCTTTACAGCGACCCCGTTTATGCTGATGGCTTTTACTATTTCCTCCGGGGCGATTACGGTGAAAGAAAAATCACCCTATACCGCTGTATGCCAGGGACAGTTTTAGAAAAGGTGACAGAACTGGACACAGAGGAAGTTGATTTATATAATCTGCGCGTTATCGGAGATTCCGTTCATATCATCAGTCAGGGAGAACGCTTTGCATGTTACTATCCCGAAAGCCTCTCTTTCCCGATGGAAAGCAATGAAACCGCCGTTTTTATATCGGACAGCAAGATATACTTTGAGGCATGGATAGAAGAAGGCTGGGACAGTGAAAAAGGCTGTGCAGGAGAGAATTATAAATATTACAGTAAGGTAATCGTCAAAGATTATCAGGGAAATACGCTTTCAAGTGAAACCGGCTCCCTCCATCATACGGCAGACGGCTCGTGGTGGATTGCATAAAATGGAATGGCATCGGAAAAGGGCAGGCCATACCGGTCTGCCCTTCTGGTTATTTCCCTGCTTTTTTATTCCGCCGCGATTGCCCGCAGGCATACCTCCAACGGCGTTTCTCCAGCCTTGCAAAGAATATCCGGTTCCGTGCCAAATTCCTGGCTGCCTGCCCCGTCATTCGTCACACCATAAAATTCACTGTATCGCACAATAATTTTACTGTTCGGCAGTACAACGGGCAGAGGGTCTGTGCCGATACCATCGCCGCCGGTTGTTGTCCCCACCAGCGTAGCAAAGCCGGTTGCCTTCGTCATCATCGCCGCATATTCAGACGAAGAAAACACAGCCCCGTCTACAAGCATCCAGAGCCTGCCCTTCAGCAGTTTTTCCTCGTACAGCGGCATTACCACATTCTCCTGAAGCATCGCAAGCGGAAGTTCCCGCAGGTCCTCCTGATTCATGCGGGGCATCTCCGCCAGCCGGGCAGAAGGCGCAAACATTTCCTTCCCAAAATAGCTGAGGTTATAGTCCCCGTCCTTCATCAGGAAATATGTATCCACCTCAAGCGGCTCATCAATATTCGGCGCGGCAATCAAATCGTCAAAGTATACAGAGCCGCCCCCGCCGTTTCCCGTCAGGTCAAAAATCACATGCTCATAATCCTGCACCTGTTCATAAAAATCGAACAGCGCTTTTTTCGATTCATCATATTTCGACATATCAAAACTATGTATCGCAATATAGGCAATCCGCCCTTCCTCCAAAATTTTCGTTTCCACATTCGGGGTTTCGTCCTCCGTCCCTCCGGAAGCCGTCTGCCCGTAATAATCCATTACCTTCTGGTAAACGGGCCACATCAGGTCTGTCAACGCGTCATAAGTTTCTGCGGATTCCTCATTACCATATACATCCGCGAGCCTTGTCATACGCGCATGCTCCTCCTCCGCCATATTTTCCAAACTCCGGTAGACCTCCACATAATAATCATACTCAAATGGCGTAATGACAGAAAGATGCCCTGTCATTTCCGCTTTGCCTGTCAGCCATTCCAGCAGAACAAAAAGCTGTGCGTCCGTTGTGGTCTGCGCAGTCATTTCCCGCGCCTCTTTGTATTCTTCTTCCAGATTTACGCCCAATTTGCGCTCCAGCAGGTTCATGTACGGATAATTTTCCTCCAAAGTTTTGTACAGATAGTCCAAATCCTCCTGTTTCTGCTCTGCCGTCAGCCCCAACCAGTCGCCGTCCTCCAACTCCATAAATTCATTCAGGACAGTCGGGTCTTTTATCTCACTGTTTTCCAGCGTTATCGTCCCGTCTTCCCCTGTGGACTGCGTGACAAAAAAGAATCGTTCAAAAAAGGAAACGGGCACATAGACCCTTCCGTCCCGCCGCTCCGCTTTGGCGTCCATGCGGACCTCCGTTCCATCTGTGGTTGCATAAATATTTTCTTTGGTGTCAACGCGTGCCGTCGTCCTGCCGTCTGTCACAGAAACAGCGGCGGCAGCCTTATCCCAGCTGACCGTAAGACCCAGCGCGTCCGCCGTTTCCCGCAGGGGGAGCATTTCGACCGTTTTCCCGTCTGCCGGAATTTCCAGCGTTTCCATCACATGACCTTCCGCATTTACCTGCGCAGCATAAACCGGCAGCGCGCCGTTCCCCAGCAAAGAAACCGCCAGCAAAGCAGCAAGTAGTTTTTTCTTCATTCCCGTTCCCTCCTAAAATTTCTATGATTTTACATTGTACTCTAAAAATTTTAATATTTCAGGAAACATAGCTTAAGATTTTATTAAAACCCCTGCGGCTTATTGTTGCCGCAAGGGTTCCATTCCGTTACCGTTCCTTTGTCCTTTGTATAATATAGTCCTTAAATTTTTCCACAGCGGGCGGCAGATAGCGGTTCAGCATATACGCCAGATAAACCATACGGCGGGAAAACGGCGTATCAAACTCCAGCTTTGTCACCCTGTAATTGTCCAGCGTTGGCGTATCGGTCACAATAGCAAGCCCCTGATTTGCCTCCACAAGCCCTGCCATGGAATTGACATCCTCAAACTGGCAGAGGATATTCGGCATAATCTGCGCCTTTGTAAACAAATCGTCAATCAGCCGGCGCATGCCGCTCTCCTTTGTATAACTGATGAGCGGGTACGGGCAGATGTCCTGTACCGTCACTTTTTTCCGGCTTTCCAGCGGATGCCCCTCCGGCACAATGACCACAAGCCCCTGTTCATGCACCGGAATAAACTCCACATCCGGCTCATTTTCCATGAGCGAACAGAATATCAGGTCATATTTTTCCCGCTTCAAATTGTAAAGGAGCGTTTTCGTATTTCCCTCATAGCAGGAAAAGGAAATGTTTTTATTCTGCGGGTCGTCCAGAAAATCCGAAATCAGCTTCGGCATGAAATTCGTTCCCACCGAAGTCATATACGCCAGCCCGACATGCCCGCCGCCCTCAGAAACCAGCCGTTCAATCTGATTTTTGCCCAGCTCCAGCTGTGTCAGAGCGTTTTCCACATAAAAAATATATATCCTGCCATATTTTGTCAGCACTACATTCCGCCCCTGCTTTTCAAAAAGGTTCGCTCCCAGCTCCTTCTCCATCGCGGCAATGGAATGGCTCAGCGTCGGCTGGGAAATATTCAGCTTTTCCGCCGCCTTCGTATAGTGCTCCAATTCCGCCAAAGTCCTGAAATAATACAGCTGATTCAAATTCATAGCATTCACCCCGAAAGTTCCCATATCGTTTATCGTCTTGTTCCATTCTACCATATCCCAGTGAAATACTCCATAACAAAAAACAGCTTTTCCGGCAACTTCCAGCCCCTGCCGAAATCTTTGCTTTTTCGCGGTAGATATGGTAAGATAAGCATAAAAAGCGCATGGTTTTCCGGCAAACCGGAAAATGGGAAATATTTCCGGGGAAATCTCCGGCAAATACGGAAAAGTTACGTTTTCCGGGAAGGAGCAAAAGGAAATGACAAAAAAAGAAAAGGTCGATGCGGTTCTGACGCTTCTGCTGGAGGAATACGGCCCGACAAAATGTTATCTGGAACACGAAAACCCGTGGCAGCTGCTGATTGCTACAATGCTTTCCGCGCAGTGTACAGACGCGCGCGTAAACATCGTAACAAAGGATTTATTCCAAAAATACACCTCTGTCAAGGCATTCGCCGAAGCCGACCTTGCAGAACTGGAACAGGACATTCATTCCACGGGCTTTTACCACAATAAAGCGAAAAACATCATTGCCTGCTGCCGGAAACTGCTCCATGAATACGACGGCGAAGTACCCTCCAATATTGACGCGCTGACGGGGCTTGCGGGCGTAGGGCGGAAAACGGCGAATGTTGTGCGCGGGCATTGCTTCGGGATTCCGAGCGTTGTCGTGGATACGCATGTCAAACGCGTTTCCAACCTTTTAGGGCTGACAACAAATCAGGACCCTGTAAAAATAGAATTTGACCTGATGAAAATTGTCCCACAGGAAAAATGGACGGATATCAATACGCAGATGATTGCGCACGGGCGCAAGGTCTGCATCGCCAGAAGGCCGAAATGTGCGGAATGCGTGCTGTTCCCCTACTGCACCGGCGGGCAGAAGCTGCAAAAAGAAAAACAAAAAACATAACTGCGGAAGGGAAAGAGGTGGCTGCCATGACGAAAACAAACGTAATGCGGCTTTTGGAAAGCGCGGGCATTGCATACCGCACTGCCGAATATGAATATGACGAAAACAACCTTTCCGGGCTCCATGCCGCGGAACAGATTGGCATACCAGCGGAACAGGTTTTCAAAACGCTCGTCACCCGAGGCGATAAAACAGGAATACTTGTATTCTGCATCCCCGTAGATATGGAGCTGGATTTGAAAAAAGCGGCAGCCGTTTCCAAAAATAAAAAAGTCGAAATGACGCATATGAAAGAACTTCTCGCGCTGACGGGATACATTCGCGGCGGCTGTTCGCCCATAGGCATGAAAAAAAAGTATCCAACATTCATAGACGAAACCTGCATACTGTTTGACGAAATCGCCGTAAGCGCAGGAATCCGCGGGGAACAGGTGATACTTTCCCCCGAAGATCTGGCCCGCTTCACCGAAGCCACTGAGGCTGATATTACAAAGGAAATGGGCTGAAACCTATCAGCACCAAAAAGACGGAAAACGCCCTTTCTGCGGCATTTTCCGTCTTTTTTGCACTTCTCTCGCCCCGCAGCGTTTTTCGTATCACGAAGAAAATTCTATCCGGATATTTTCAAGCCTGTATGCCCGCATTTGGGAGCCCTCTTTTTTCGCCCAAATGGTGTATTCCTTCCTGTCATCATATCCCGAAGGTATCTTCCCCTTAACCTGTTCCTCCTTCGCCAAAAAAGAATCCCCGTTCAGCTGGCACACCAGATTTACAATAATCTGCGGGAGCTCCTCTGCATTGACCCTTCCCTCATATACAATTTCCCCAAAGGTATCAGAAGATACCAGGCTGTCCCTCTGGCTGTCGAATATAAAGCATTCGTTGCACCAATACAGGCGCGCATGGCTCGTGCCGTAAAGCGTGAAAAAGAATTCCTCCCGCTCCCCGTCCAGAATGACATGCGCAAAATCATCGCGCTCATGTACGATATGGAGCAGGGAGCCAAAAACAGGGCGCAGTGCCGTTTCGTAAAACATTTCCAATTCCGTTATGCTCATCACCCATCTCCCGCAGGAAGATTGTTTCACTCACACCCCAGCCGTTTCAAAAACGCCTCTATTTTCTCAATGCAGGCTCTCAATTCCTCCATGCTGTATGCGTAGGAAATGCGCACATGCCCTTCCCCGCTTTCCCCAAAGGAATCCCCCGGCACAACGGCAACGCCGCCCTCGAACAACAGCCGTTCACAGAATTCCTGAGAGCTGAGCCCCGTTTTTCGTATGGACGGAAACACATAAAACGCGCCCTTCGGTTCAAAGCAGTCCATGCCCAGCCGCCGGAACTCCGCAAGCATGTATTTCCGCCGCTCATCATACGCCTCCCGCATACGGGCAATGTCCGCGTCACAGAGCACATCGTCCCGCAGGGCTTCCAACGCTCCATACTGGCTGACCGCCGGCGCACACATGATAACGTAGGCGTGTATCTTCCGCATTGCCTGTATCAATTCTTCCGGCCCTGCGGCAAAGCCCATGCGCCAGCCCGTCATGGAAAAGGATTTGGCAAAGCCGTTCAGCACGATTGTCCTCTCACGCATCCCTTCCAGCGAAGCAATGGAAACATGATTCATCCCGCCGTAAGTCAGTTCCGCGTAAATTTCGTCAGAAATCACAAGCAGGTCATGTTTGTGTATCACAGGGGCCAGCCGCTCCAAATCCGCACGTTCCATCACCGCGCCCGTAGGGTTATTCGGGTACGGCAGTATCAGCGCTTTTGTTTTTGGCGTAACAGCCGCCTCCAGCTCCTCCGCAGTCAGCCGGAAACCGTTTTCCGCCTTAGTCGTCACCACCACAGGCACGCCATGCCCCAGCACAATAGCAGGCTTGTACGCCACATAGGACGGTTCCGGTACAAGTATTTCGTCCCCCGGCTCCAAAATTGCCCGTAAAGCGGCGTCTATCGCTTCTGACGCGCCAATCGTACACAGTATCTCCGCCGCAGGGTTGTACCGCAGGGCAAACCTGCGTTCCAGATAATGTGCAATCTTTGCCCGCAGCTCCGGCAGACCCATATTTGCAGTATACCGTGTTTTTCCCGCCTCCAGAGCGTCCGCGGCGGCATGCCGCACACGTTCCGGCGTTTTGAAATCCGGTTCCCCCACACAGAGAGAAAGCGCCTCCGGTGCCTGCGCGGCAATGTCCGCAAATTTCCGGATTCCCGACCATTCCATATCCCGTACCCGTTTCGCTATAAAGTCTCTCACAGTTTTCCTTCCTTTCTCCTGCTGTTGAAAAGCAATCTCATTTCAAAAAATCATACCATATCCAGCCGTCAAAAGCCAGCCATACCATGCTATGAACGCCATTTTTCTACACCGGACAATATCGACACTGCCGGAAAGCTATGTTATAATAGGAAAAAATCCCGCACAGAGCAAAACCATTTCAGCGCGCTGTGCGTCCCTAAATCAAAGGAGGCATTGCAATGTACCGTATCAAAAATTTCACCAAAAACGACGATGTGCGCATTCTGGACACTCTTGGGCCTTTTACCGTCATCGAATACCTGCGAGATTTGAGCGTTTCGCCGCTTTCCGCACAGCAGGCTTATTTTGCCAGCGAAATGAACGTCCGTCGGCGGCAGGTTATCTGCGATTTATCCAAAGCCCACGTCACCATACAGGCTGGCGCGATGCAGTGGATGGCAGGCAATGTTAACGCCACAACCGGCGTAAAAGGCGTAGGCGACCTGCTGGGCAAGGCCGTGCGCGGCAAAGTCACGGGCGAATCCGCAATCAAGCCAGAGTATACCGGCGACGGCACGCTCGTCCTTGAACCTACATATAAATATATCCTTTTGGAAGACCTTGCGGCGTGGAATGGTTCCATCGTGCTGGATGACGGCCTGTTCCTTGCCTGTGATTCCGCGCTGAAGCACAAAGCAGTCATGCGCTCCAATCTTTCTTCTGCCCTTGCGGGTAATGAAGGGCTGTTTAATCTCGGGATTAGCGGGAATGGCGTTGTCTGTCTGGAAACGCCCTGCCCGCGCGAAGAACTGATTGAAATTGAGCTGGAGGACGATGTGCTGAAAATTGACGGCAACATGGCAATCGCATGGAGCGGCAGTCTGAATTTTACTGTGGAACGCTCCGGCAAAACGCTCATCGGCTCCGCCGCCTCCGGCGAAGGGCTGGTGAATGTGTACCGTGGCACAGGCAGAGTCCTGCTCGCACCCGTACTGGCAGACCAGCCGCCCACAGTATAAGCATTAGAAAGAAGGGTTTCCATGAAACTGCAAATCATACCAAGGCAGGACGCCACTCCCGCCTTTGGCCCGCAGACAATCCGGATACAGCATATTGCATACTACCCAAGCGGCAACACTTATGAAGGTAATGAAATCACAGAGAAAGTCGTTTCAAAAATACTCTCTGAAATCCCCAGAGGGATAGAAGTCCGTCTTTCTCTCGACCCTTACGGAGAAACAGATTTTCTGGAGATCATCTGCGATGGAGAGTGGCTTGCGCTGGGCTGTTCCTCCAACGGCGGGCAGGAAAATTATTATTCCTATAACCCCGCCTTCGCCGGAACAGAGGAACTTTGCCCGCTTACCAGCGGCGGACAGTCGCCCATCGAAAAATATCTTGCCATAAATGACATCGCAGCCGGAACAGAAGCCGTTGCCTATTTTATCCGGACAGGCGGCCTTTATCCCCGCATCGACTGGGCAAAGCAGCTCGGCTAAATGCAAACGAGGTGAGTTATCGTGAAAAAATGTACCATCGGCCTGCTGACCAAACTCATTGCGTTTCTGGTGATGATTGGATTTTTCCTGCCGCTTACCCTGCTGTTCCTATGGCTCTTTCTGCATGATACGCAGGCCGCGCCAAGCCTGCAGCAGACTTACCTGCTCGGCGTGCTCCTGTTTGGCAGTTTCCTGCTTTTTGCCGCCTACCGCACGCTTTATCTGGGGCTTATCTGGGTGGAATATAATGAAGAAACGGTTATTTTCCATTACTCCCGCTCAGAGGAATATGCTTTCCGTTGGGAGGATATCCCCGGGAAAGCGATTCAGGCTGGCGTCAACGGGCGCGGATATATTTTCTGCATCGAAGGGGATTTTAAGGACAGACAGATTCCGCTGAATCATGCTTCGAAGGGCTTTCGGGATTTTGAAAAAATGCTGGAAGCGAAAGGCGTTTTAAGAAGGATTGGCGTCCTGAGCAAAGAAGATTACTGCGCCGCATACAAAAAAATGTGGGAAGGCATGGGCAAAAAGCCATAAAACAAATTCCTGCGGAATACCAGAAACGGGGAAAATCCTGATAGATTTTCCCCGTTTTTATACGCACTGATGAATCCACAAGCATCTATTAACGCCGCCTGTTCTGGCACTGTGCGTCAAAAATATTCTTTGTAATCTTCTCCTGGTCATCATCTCTCAGTTCCAAAAACTGGCAGCCGTATTCAAATTCGCCATAATCTTTTTCTATAACGCGTTTCACCTCGCTATATATGGCAGATTCAGGACCATTGTCCATCAGGCTGATTTTCAGCAGAAATTTATCACCTTCATAATATTTCGCCTTGGAGCGGATGCTCGCCCCGCCTATGCTGATATTCAGCAGCTTGCAGGGCTTCTCCCCAGCCTCCAGGCCGGTGTACATCGTTGCAGTCCCATCGCGGTTTGTACTGAGGCGGAAAAAGGCGCGGTCATTCCCGACCTTCTGCAAAGCCAGTTCCTCTACCGACCATATATTTTTTCGTGCAGGTGCGATAACACCTTCTAAATGGACGGCCTTTTTTTCGTGGTCAACATATCCGCGGATTCTGACGTGAATCGGCTCAGAATCCTCGGAAACTGCCGCCTCCGAAAATTGCTGCAATTCCGCCTCCGTCCCGCGCACGCCAGTCAGCTTTGCCACAAAAAGCAGTTCTCCATCAAGCGTTGTTACCTCTACCCTTGTTCCGGAATAAACCTCAAGGCCTTCCTCCCTGCTTATTTCTTCTGTTTCCTGAGGCGGCTGTTCTTTCTCCTGTTTTTTGAATAAACCGAATAATTTCATTCCATCCCTCCTGTTTGAAATGGTTTTCCGAAATCATGCAGCAGGAAATTATTTTTCCCAAAGCTGCTTCATCCTTTCATCTGCCCAGACAACCCTGTTTCTGCCGTTCTTTTTCGCGTCATACAGCATCGTATCCGCAATCTGCAAGTAAAAATCATACGCACTGTCCGCAGCCGGAACGGTCGTAACGCCCCCAATGCTGATCGTCACCCATTCAGACACAGCAGGGTCATGCGGAATATGCAAATCTTCCACTGCCTGCCGGATTTTTTTCAGATGCCCGAACATCTTTTCCGAGCTTTCCCCAATAGAAATTGCCACAAATTCCTCTCCGCCATAACGCGCAAAAAAATCTGTACTGCGTCGGAAATGGTCGGACGCCGCTTTTGCCACAGCAGCAATCACCCTGTCCCCCGCAGGGTGTCCAAATGTATCGTTATATTTTTTGAAATTGTCAATATCGAACATGCAAATTGAAAACGGGACCTTCAGACGGACCGCTTCAAACCATTTTTCACGGCTGCATCGTTCATACTTCCGCCTGTTGGCTATCCCCGTCAGCTGGTCCGTCATGGACTGCATTTCCGCATTCATACGGTAATTATACAGCTTGATATGCGTGTTGACTCTCGCCTTAACAATCAGTTCGTGAAAAGGCTTGGTAATATAATCGACCGCCCCTATGATAAGCCCCTTCTGCTCATTCTGCACATCAGAAAGGCTGGTAATCAAAATAACCGGTATACTCTGTGTAATGATTTCCTCCTGCAATTTTTTCAGCAGTGTAAAACCGTCCATTCCCGGCATCACAACGTCCAGCAGTATCAGGGAAAAATCTCCGCTGCCTGCATAGCGCAGCCCTTCCTCAGCCGTCTGCACAACGGTAACGTCATATTCGTCCGCCAAAATCGCTTTTAATTGTGCCGCCTGCAAAATGCTGTCATCGACAATCAGTATTTTTTCCATCTCCACGCTCCTCATCGAGACCACTCAAGTTTATCGAGAAACATTATTTTGTAATGATACTATAGCAGAAAATTATATAAATCGAAATAGAGCCGCTGCCATTTCTAAAAAAAAGAGTATCCGAAAAGACAGCTTGGCTTAAGAAAACAAATGTTTCCTTCGGACTGATTTCCTAAGTCAAACGCTGGCGGCTGTTGCCTGGGAAAATTTCTTCCGGCAACGCCCATAACGGATACTCTTTTTTATCATAAGGAATCCTCTTTCAGCTTTTGAAAAGCAGTTCTGCTCCTGTGCGCAAAATACGCAGGATTCCCTGTTTTACTGCATTTTCCAAAACAATTAGTCAACCTTGATAATTGTTTTCTTGTTATACGCGCCGCATGCTTTGCAGACCTGATGAGGAACCATCAGTTCGCCGCATTTGCTGCATTTTACAAGGCTGGGCGTTGCAATCTTCCAGCTCTGCGCTTTTCTTTTATCTCTTTTGGATTTAGATACTCGTCCCTTCGGTACAGCCATTTCTACACCTCCTCGTCATCATTGAAAAGAGCCCTCAAACTTTCAAACCTCGGATCTCTGTATGTGGTATCGCAATCGCAATCCCCTTTGTTCAGATCCTTGCCGCAGACAGGACAGAGCCCCTTGCAGTCTTCCCTGCAAACCACTTTCATGGGAAGAACCTCCATGATGCCTCTTTTAACAAAGTCCGCAAGATCGATCTGATCTCCCGAAAAAGTTTCTGTCTCTTCGTTTTCACTGCCTGTATGAGCAAAACGTTCCTTGATCTCGAAGCAAAGCTCTTTTCTGACAGGCGCAAGGCAACGGTCGCACCACAGCAGGACCTCTGTGCCGCCCTTTGCTTCCAAAACGAAAACTTCGTTCTCGTTTTTCAGAGTTCCCTCTATCTTTACAGGCTCTACAAATTCCACAACACCGAGATAATCTGAATTCCCATCTTCCCACTCCGTAAATTCCAGCGGCAGAACCGCGCCATTTCTCTGGAACAGCGGAGTTATGTCAATTTTCATTCCAAACCACCCCTAAGTCGTACCTAAAGTATTATACAGAAAGCCTTCTTATTTGTCAAGAAGTTCCTTTGTATCTCTTGCAATTACCAATTCCTCATTGGTAGGAATCACCAGCACGCGTACTCTGGAGTCGGGTGCAGAAATTTCCATTGCCTTGCCGCGCAGAGAGTTGTTGTAGGAGTCAATATGCACGCCAAGATAGCCAAGGTAGTCGCAAATCAGCCGTCTTGTGGAGCCGGAGTTTTCACCCAGACCAGCCGTAAATACAATACAGTCAACGCCGTTCATTGCGGATGCATACGCGCCGATTCTCTTTGCTACTTTATACGCAAATACTTCCAGAGCCATTTCCGCCCTGTCATTGCCGTGCTCGCTTGCTTCCTCGATATCGCGGAAGTCGCTGGAAACGCCGGAAATACCCAGCACACCGGATTTCTTATTCAGTATTGTATCCATTTCCTGAGGTGTCAGGCCTTCTTTTTCCATCAGGAATGTAATCGCAGCTGCGTCAACGTCACCGGCCCTTGTACCCATTACAAGGCCTTCCATCGGTGTGAAGCCCATCGTTGTATCAATGGATTTGCCGTTTCTTACTGCGCAGAGGGAACCGCCGTTTCCAAGGTGGCAGGTGATGGTCTTTGTCTGGTCGTAAGGTCTGTCAAGCATTTTAGCCGCTTCTTCAGAAACGAATCTGTGGCTTGTGCCATGGAAGCCGTATCTTCTGATTTTATATTTTTCGTAGTATTCATAAGGCAGGGCATACATATATGCTCTTTCAGGCATTGTCTGATGGAATGCCGTATCAAATACTGCTACCTGAGGTACGCCGGGCATGATTTTCTCGCATGCATGGATACCGATAAGGTTTGCAGGGTTATGCAGGGGTGCAAGCTCGCAGCATTTTTCGATCGCTTCGATAACTTCTGGTGTGATTACTACAGAGTTTGCGAAGTATTCGCCGCCGTGTACAACACGATGGCCAACCGCATTGATTTCCTTCATGCTTTTTACAACGCCGTATTCCTTGTTTGTCAGCGCGTCCAGAACCATTTTTACGGAAACGCTGTGGTCTTCCTGGTAATCGTCAAAAATAACAGCTTCTTTGCCTTCGGGCTGGTGTTTCAGTCTGGAACCTTCGATACCGATTCTTTCACACAGGCCCTTAGCCATTACCTTCTCCGTATCCATATCAATCAGCTGGTATTTCAGGGAGGAGCTGCCGCAATTCAATACAAGAACTTTCATTTTTTTCTCTCCTTTTTCTATTGGTTATAAAGACCTTGGGGACTCCGTCCCAAACCCTGCAAGCCCTTTGAAAAGGGCTTGCCCCCAAACTTCATTGCCGCCGCATTCCATGCGGCGGATTGAAAAGCTAAGCTTATTTCCCCGCAAAACGCAGTTTTGCGGCAATCCGGGGTCAAGGGGGAGGTTCCCCCCTGCGGGGAGGCGGGGCAGAGCCCCGCGGTCTTAATCTTTTGATTCTTTTACTTGCCCATTACCTGTGCCTGTACGCTTGTCAGCGCAACAACCGCAACGATATCGTTCGCGGAGCAGCCTCTGGAAAGGTCATTGACCGGCTTCGCAATACCCTGCAGAATAGGCCCGAACGCTTCCGCATTGCCGAACCGCTGTACCAGCTTATAGCCGATGTTGCCTGCGTCAATGTCAGGGAATACCAGCACGTTCGCCTTGCCTGCAACTGTGCTGTTGGGCGCTTTCAGCTCGCCGACCTCCTTCACGATAGCTGCATCCAGCTGAATTTCGCCGTCCAGCTTCAGTGCGGGATATTTTTCCTTCGCCAGCTTCACAGCATCCACAACCTTCGTTACGTCAGCATGTTTTGCGGAGCCCATTGTAGAATGGCTCAGCATCGCAACTCTTGCTTCCTTGCCGATGAACGCCTCATAAGATTTCGCGGAATCACCGGCAATACATGCCAGCTCTGCCGGATTGGGGTTCTGGTTCAGCGCGCAGTCTGCAAACAGCAGGATACCATCATCGCCATACTGCGGCGTGTTTGTTACCATAATGAAGAAAGAAGATACCAGTTCTGTGCCGGGTGCAGTTTTCAAAATCTGCAGTGCAGGGCGCAGTGTATCCGCTGTGGAATGGATTGCGCCGGAAACCATGCCATCCGCAACGCCCATCTTTACCAGCATAACACCGACAAACAGCGCATCGTCCAGCAGGAGCTTCTTTGCTTCCTCCAGCGTCATGCCTTTGCTCTTTCTTGCCTCAGCAAGGGCCGCTGTCATTTCGTCCATTCTCTCGTAATTCTCAGGGTCAACAAAAACCGCGCCGGAAACATCAAAGGAGCCAGCCGCCTCCATGATTTTTTCCTTGTTGCCAATCAGTACGATGTTTGCCAGACCATCGCGCAGGCATTCCGCCGCCGCTTCCAGATTCCTTTTCTCAAAGGATTCCGGCAGAACAATGGTCTTCTTGTCCGCTTTTGCTTTTGCTTTCATTTCCGTTAAAAAATCCACAGGTAAAACCTCCTATTTTATATAATCCACTTCCGCTTTTGCCGCATCCGCATGACCCGCAAAAAACGGTCAGGCGCAATCACTTTTTATTATAAACAAAACACGTCCCGCATACAAGTATATCCCGGAAAAAACAGGAAATTTTTTTCACCACAGACAGGCTTTCCGCCTCAGCCCTCCAATTTCTTCCCGCATTTCCGGCAGAACGTGTAATCCGCCCCCGTTTTTGCGCCGCAGTAAGGGCAGAAACCGTCCCCCTCCGTTTCCGCAGGGTCTTTCATCAAAGAAACTGTATGATTCTGCCGCTTTTCCAGCGGGTCAGGTTCCTCCCCGTCCTCTGTGATGTCGTATTCAGAAAACCGGTTTTCTCCGGCAGCATTATAGAAATTGTATACCGCATTAACCAGCGCCACCACAACAAAAACCACGCCAAACATCAAAAACGGCGCAGGCGCGCCTATATTCGCCGCACCACCAATCCAGAACAGACCGAATATCGCTGCCAAAATACCGCCAAACCCGCCCATCATGGACGGCCCCCTGCCGGGCTTCACGCTTTTCATACACATTCCCCCTGTCCGCCGCATATTGTCCCACACAAAAAGCCTGAAATTTCCTGTTTTCACACAATCACAGGAAATTCCATAAAAAACGTAGTCCCCATAAATTCCCGGCTCTCGATACGTATGCTGCCGCCCAGAGCAGATACCGCGGCATTCACCACGTCCAGCCCGACGCCCCTGCCGGAAAACAGCGTCGCACTGCTTTTCGTTGTGAACCCGGGGCGCAGCAGAAACGCGTAAATCTCGCTGTCCTCATATTCTTCTTCCGGCTTTTTCAGCAGCCCTTTTTCCTTCGCTTTCTGCAAAATCTGGTTCCGGTTCAGCCCGCGCCCGTCATCTCGGAACATCACAAAAACACGCTGTCCACCCTTGCGAATTTCCAGCGAAATCTCCCCCACAGGCGTTTTGCCCATGCGCTCCCTGTCCACAAGCGGCTCCAGCCCATGGTCCATGCTGTTTTTCGTCATTTGCAGCACCGCCATGGAAACCTTGTCGTAAATATCCCGTGGCACTTCCGTCCCCGCGCCGGAAACCTTAATCTGGAATTCCCGTTCCAGCTCACGCCCCATCACGGTCGCCAGCCGCTGCATCTGCGGAATCAGCGATTGGAAGTTGATAAAAGGGATCCGCCGCTTCCCCTTGCGCGTATAGGCAATCTGGTAGCTCGGCCCCTCCGGCTCATTGTCGCTGTCCACATGCGCCAGAAAATTTTTAATCCGCCGCACAACCGCCCAGCCGAAATCCGTTACCTCATCGTCCGTTTCCATGCGCCGCAGCTCCCGCTTCAAATATCCGGAAACCATGCGCAGAAGCTGCAAAATCGTCTGCAAATCCTCCTGTGCGGGCGATTCCTCTTCCCGCAGATAGGAAAATAAGTCCTCCGCGCTGTGCGCCGTTTCCGAAATCGCGGGATACCCCATCATGGAAGCCGAGCCTTTTACGCCATGCATCGTACGGAACAGGCTGTCCACCTCTGTCTGGGAAATCTCGATTTCCTCCAAAGCCGCCTTCGATTCTATGAAACTGTCAATTTTATCTATATTCTTCCAGGTTTCCTCCAGAAAAATATCCTGAAGGAAATCCGGACTTTGCAAAAACCTCTCCACTATATCATCCTCTTAATGAATCGTATTAGTTTCAGTATATCCCGAAACGCAAAATTTTTCCAGATGAAAATGCGATATTTTTCAAAAAGATACGAAAAAATATTACAGCTTCGGATTTGAAGGGGGAAATGTTGTAAGATATTGGAGGAAAACGCCATTTTTGTACACAAATCTGTACCTTTCCACTTTTTTCAAAATTTTCTCCAAAAATTTTTAATATCATATTTATTCCGTATACATAATCGTGGTATAATGATTTTTATAATACATCTGTGAAAATGATGCTTCACCTGAAAATAACCGCCCCGCCACAGGGGTTTTAACAACGACATTCCGCTCTTCTGCAGAAAGGATGGATGGTATGAAAACACTGGGAATTATCGCGGAATATAACCCCTTCCATAAGGGGCATGCTTATATGATTGAAGAAGCCAAAAAGAAAAGCGGCGCAGAACGCGTTATTGCTGTTATGAGCGGCAGCTTCGTGCAGCGCGGCGAACCGGCGGCGTTTGACAAATGGACGCGCGCGCAGGCCGCCCTTTTGAACGGCGTAGATATGGTGCTGGAACTGCCTGTGCTGTTTGCCGCCTCAAGTGCGGAAACATTTGCGCGGGGCGGTGTGCGTGTTCTGCACGAATCCGGCCTTGTGGACACCCTCTGCTTCGGCTCAGAAAGCGGCGACCTGACCGCCATGCAGGAGGCGGCAAAGCTGATGGACAATGAAACGGAAGAATTTCAGCGGCTTCTGAAAGAATTTCTGGATGAGGGCCTTTCCTATCCTGCCGCTCGCGCAAAAGCGCTGGAAACCGTTTCACATGTCAGCAGTGAAATCCTTTCCCGCCCGAACCATATTTTGGGGCTGGAATATCTGAAAGCCCTGGAACATTTCCACAGCGCAATGGAACCCATGACAATCAAACGCGAAGGCGATTACGCCAGCCTTTCCCTGGCTGAGCCATCAGGGTTCGCCTCAGCGGCAGCAATCCGCCGCGCGCTTGAGGAGGGCCAGACGGAAGAAGCCTTCCTGCATCTGCCCGAAAATACACACGAGCTTTACCGCGGTGCATTGGAAAGCAATACCGCACCTGTTTCATGGGACGGACTTGCCCTTGCCCTGCATTACCGTCTGCGCATGATGTCAGCGGAGGAAATACGGGATATCTCTGAGGTTACGGAGGGACTGGAAAACCGTATTCTGCATTCCATTGACACCTGCTACGACCTGCCTGATGTCATTGAGTTCATCAAAACAAAGCGCTATACCCGCACAAAAATACAACGTATCCTGCTGCATATCCTTCTGGATATCAAAGCGCGCGAAGTATCCTATTTTCAGGAAAAACGCCACCTGCCGTATATCCGGGTACTGGGCTTCCGCAAAGAACAGGCGGATATACTGGGTGATTTGACGGAAAGCGCAAAATGCCCCATTTTAACGAACCTCAAAAAAGCTCCTGAAATTCTGGATGAGGATGGGCTGCACCTGCTCGCGCTGGAAAAAACAGCAACAGACTTGCATACGCTGGCATATCCCAGCCCCGCATCGCGCGGGCCCAACCGGGATTTTACCGCACCTCTGGCTATCATATAACATAAAATGTAAAACTCCCTGCCGCTATTTCCCTTTCCGGCAGGGAGTTTTTTGCAAAAAAACACAGGTTTCTGTCTTTCCCATACTATCCGGAAACCTGTGTTGAAGTTCTCAATAAGTAAAGCGGGGACTACACAGCCCCCGCCTTCCGTTTGTTACGCTTCTTTCTTCTTGTTGTACTCTTCCAGTTCGATGATAGCCGCTTTAATCATTGCAGGCGTAATCGGGTAAGGGATATAGTCCATGTCGTATTTCTTAACCGCCTCTTCCAGAACAGGGTCAAGCTCATCTACCGTAACCTCGATGTCGGCCAGCTTCGTGGGCAGTTCCATGCCTTTGTAGAAATCAAAGAATCTGTCCAGTTTGTCATACTGCTTATCCAGTGTCAGCAGAACCAATGTGCCATAGGAAACCACTTCACCATGGCGGTGTCTTTCCTCAATCTGGGGCAGCATCGTCATGCTGTTAAACAGTGCGTGTGCAAGGTTTGTGTTGTACTTGTGAGAGTCAACCATGTTGGAAACCATGCCAGTATTGATGAAGATATCCAGCGCAACCATCTCAATTGCTTTGGACGCACGGTTGTTTTTGCAGTCCTCCATCGCCTGAATACCATACTGCAGCAGAGGCTCTGTGCAGCAGCCGCTCAGTGCAACGCCTGCCTGCTCGGACAGTGTCAGTTCGTCCTCCTTGCCCCTTGCGGAGAATTTAACTTCCACTTCTTTGCTCATACCATCGCCGATACCGGCCCACAGGAACTGAGCAGGAGCTTCCGCAATCACCTTTGTGGAAATAAAGATGTGTACGGGCGGTCTGTCCACACGGAAATGTTCACGGAACACATGGTTCGGATGGTAGTAGATGCCCAGTGCGGAGTTACATGCGCATGTAGAAGCAATGGTAGGGAATGTGAAGTAAGGCTTTTTCAGGTTGTGCGCAACCAGCTTGCCCGTATCAATCGCCTTGCCGCCGCCCAGACAGAAAATCATGTCCGCATTTTTCACTGCATCCTGCTGCTGCAGTTCTTCTGCATATTCAAATGCAGCTTCGCCGGGATATACAATATATTCAATGTCGATTTTTGTGCCGTTTATTGCTTCGTCAAGGTATTTCTTTGTCGCGTTAATGGAAATTTCATCGCTGATAACGACTGCCTTTGTGCCGTAAGGGCTGCAAACCGTTTCAATTTCCTTGTAAGCGTCTTCGCCTGCACTGTAGCCCGGGAAAAATACAGAATAGTTGTCCATTTTAATTTCCTCCTTATAGTTTATGCTTCTTTTTTGATTAGCTTTTCTCTCTTATGCTTAAAAAATACAAAATAAAATCAATTCGTAGCCTTACCCGCTTTATACTTCCGGATAGCATCTGCCAGCTTAGGCAGGATAACCTTCACATCGCCAACAACGCCCAGATCGGAAACCTCAAAAATAGGTGCTGTTTCATTTTTATTGATAGCAATAACCAATTCCGAATTTTCCATGCCAGCAACGTGCTGAATCGCACCGGAGATACCGCAGGCCATGTACAGGTCAGGACGTACTGTCTTACCTGTCTGACCAACCTGACGGTCTTTTTCAATCCAGCCAGCGTCTACACATGCTCTGGAAGAACCAACCTCTGCGCCCAGAGCGTCTGCAACATCTCTGATGAGGTCGAAGCCCTGAGGCCCGCCGATACCACGGCCGCCGGAAACAATGAGTTTCGCTTCTGTCAGGTCAACGGACTTCTTGTCAGCCTTAACAACTTCCAGAATTTCAACGTTCATGTCAGCATCTGTCAGGTGAGCGTCGAATTTGATGAGCTCGCCTTTTCTGCTCTCGTCCTTGTCGATTCTCTTCATAACGCCGGGACGTACTGTTGCCATCTGAGGTTTTGTTCTGGGGCACATCAGCGTAGCCATGATGTTGCCGCCGAATGCGGGACGTGTCATAAGCAGGGCTCTTGTGGGGTCAGCACAGCCCATGGAAGCCTCTTTGTCCAACTCTTCCTGTGTTTTTGCCATTCTCAGACCTGTTGTATCCGCAACCAGGCCTGTCCTTACACGGCTTGCTACACGGGGAGCAACGTCGCGGCCGATGGAGGACGCACCAAACAGCATGATTTCGGGGTCATACTCTTTGATAACCTCTGTAACAGCCTTTGTGTAGGGCTCTGTTACATAGTCCTTCAGCAGGGGATGGTCAACAAGGATAACCTTGTCTGCGCCATAGTGGTACAGCTTTTCTACTTCGCCTTCGATTTCATGGCCCAGCAGTACAGCTACTACATCATCTTTCAGGTCAGCTTTCAGCCTTGTAGCTTCGCCGACAAGTTCCAGGCCTACGTTCTGAACCTTGCCGCTTCTCTGTTCGATTACTACGAAAATACCTTTGCTCATAGGTTTTCTTCCTCCTCAATATTTCTTGGGAGCGCTGCTCCCAAACCCTCGCAAGGGACGTTGTCCCTTGACCCATTTTCCACAAAACTTCGTTTTGCGGGAATTTTTTCGTGGGGTTTTCAAACTTTACGATTTGCAACATATCTAAATCCCGCCCCCTGCGCAAAGCAGCGCTTTGCGCCAATCGGGTCAAGGGCGTGACGCCCTTGCAGGGGGTCTGGGGGACAGCGTCCCCAAGGTTTCAGGGGTGTAAGGGACCTGTGCACCGCCAAGAGAAGGCGTCGGGCTGAAAGCCCGTTTTGCAGGGCCGGACGGCTTCGCAAAATGCTTTGACCAAGCCCCCAAGGTCTTTCAGGCCTTAAATAATAAACTTCTCTTCCAGTTTCTTCACGATAGCCTCTACCGCCTGCTCGGGTGTCAGGTCGTTCAGGATCGTGCCAGCGCCCTTAACTTCCTTCGTAAAGGACTTGTAAACGTTTGTCGGGGAACCCTTCAAACCAATCATATCCAGTTCCAGATCGTCTTTCAGCAGGTCAAAGCCGAATACCCTGATTTCTTTCTGGTATGCGTCAAATACACCGCCAACGGACATATATCTGGGTTCTGCCAGTTCCGCAATCGCTGTCAGCAGGCAGGGCGTTTTTACTTTTACAATGTGGTAGCCATCTTCAAACTGGCGTCTTACCACTACATACTCCTCTTTCGCGTCTACAACTTCCTCTACATAGGAAACCTGAGGCAGGTGCAGTTTTTCCGCAATCTGCGGGCCAACCTGCGCTGTATCGCCGTCGATAGCCTGACGGCCTGTAATGATCAGGTCATAATCCAGCTGTTTCAGAGCAGCCGCAATGATGCCGGATGTCGCATATGTATCGGAGCCGCCGAATTCACGCGCGGATACCAGAACAGCCTCATCGCAGCCCATAGCCAGTGCCTCACGCAGCGCAACGTCTGCCTGCGGGGGGCCCATGGAAACAACGGTTACTGTGCCGCCCAGCTTTTCGCGGATGGTCAGAGCAGCTTCAATGCCTGTCTTGTCATCATGGTTGATGATGGAAGGTACGCCGTCACGGATCAGCGTGCCGGTTTTGGGGTCGATTTTTACTTCTACGGTGTCGGGCACCTGTTTGATACACACAACTATTTTCATAGCAGTCCTATTCTCCTTTCGTATGAAAACCTTTTTTCGCGGGACTCTGTCCCGTACCCTGCAAGGGGCATCTTCTACGCTCTGCGCCCCTTGCCCCTTTTTCCGCAAAACAAAGTTTTGCGGGATTATTTTAATTGTTTATTGTCTGGCATATCCTCCTGCTTTTCCCCGCGCAAAGCTGCGCTTTGCGCCAATCGGGGTCTGGGAGCCGCGCTCCCAGCGGGGTTTGGGGCAGCGCCCCAGGGTCTTAAAGGTCTTTATTTCAACTTCAGCCAGTTCGCGATAACGATCTTCTGTACTTCGGACGTGCCTTCGTAGATTTCTGTAATCTTCGCGTCACGCATCATTCTTTCAATCGGGTAATCTCTTGTGTAGCCGTAGCCGCCGAACAGCTGTACGCATCTTCTTGTGATATCGCTTGCGGAAGAACCAGCGAAATATTTCGCCATAGCCGCCAGATGGCTGTAGGGGCGTCCCGCATCCTTCTCGCATGCTGCTTCGTAAACCAGCAGCTTCACAGCCTCTGCCTTTGTCGCAAGGTCAGCCAGCTCAAACTGCGTATTCTGCATCTGGCCGATTTTCTTGCCAAACTGCTTTCTTTCCATAACATATTTTACGCATTCTTCAATCGCGCCTTCCGCAATGCCCAGAGCCTGAGATGCTACGCCGATACGGCCGTTGTCCAGCGTTGCCATTGCGATTTTGAAGCCCTGGCCTTCCTTGCCCAGCATGTTTTCCTTCGGAATGCGGCAGTTTTCGAAAATCAGTTCGCATGTAGCCGATCCGCGGATACCCATTTTTCTCTCCTTTTTACCAATGGAGAAACCGGGTGTGCCTTTTTCCACGATGAATGCGGAAATACCCTTTGTGCCCTTGCTCTTGTCTGTCATGGCAATGACAACGTAGGTGTCAGCATAGCCAGCGTTTGTGATGAACACCTTCGTGCCATTCAGAACGTATTCATCGCCGTCCAGCTTCGCTGTTGTCTGCTGCATGGAAGCGTCAGTACCGGCGCTGGGCTCTGTCAGGCCGAATGCGCCCAGTTTTTCGCCCTTTGCCAGCGGAACAAGGTATTTTTCCTTCTGTTCCTCTGTACCGAAGTAGTAAATGGGGCCGGCGCAGAGAGATGTATGCGCAGAAACAACGATTGCCGTTGTCGCGCAAACCTTGCCCAGCTCCTCAACCGCCATTGCGTAGGTCAGATAGTCGCCGCCCGCGCCGCCGTATTTTTTGGGGAAGGGGATTCCCAAAAAGCCGAAACGCGCCAGCTTTTCCACTGTTTCCACAGGGAAGCGTTCTTCTTCATCCAGCTCCTCCGCCAGAGGCTTTACTTCTGTTTCCGCGAACTTTCTGTAAAGCTCTCTCAGCAGTACCTGCTCCTTTGAATATCCAAATTCCATAAACCTGTTCCTCCTTCAAAAAATAACTGTCGATGTAAACTCGCCAAATTTGTTATTTCTATAACGATATAATATATGAGCAAGTTCCATGCCAAAGATTTTTTCTACTGTTTTTCCAGCAAAAACGTTATTTCCCTCTATCTTTTTGTTGTAATTTGTGTTAGAATGTTAGAAATAATGTGCCATACAACATTTTTTCTAACAAACAGACTGGTGAGATGATAAAATGAAATTAACAAAAGACTTGTTCCTCTCCATGGGCATACTGCCCGGCGTGCTCGACCATCTGAACGATGGCATCAACGTTGTAAACGCAGACGGCATCTTAATTTATGTCAATGAAATCAGTGCGAATTATGTCAATCAAACGCGCGGCTCCATGCTGGGACGCCCTATCACGGACTTTTACCCAGACGCCGTGCTGCTTGCCGTTTTGCAAAACCGCCAGCCGATACTGGATAAAAAAATACATTTTGTTCCACCCAAAAAATACATTGTCAATTCCTACCCTATTTTCTACCATGGGGAATTTCTCGGAGCATATTCCATTTTTCAGGATATTCAAGAAATCGACCAGCTGAACAGTAAAATCAAATACCTTGAAATGCAGGTCAGCCTCAATAAAACGGAATTTGACTATAACCACGTTGTACACATGGGTACGATGCAGGAGATTTATAAAAAAGCAAAAAAAATCGTCGGCTCCCTCGGCGGCCCCCGCCATTCCATCATCACAGGGGAATCCGGCACTGGAAAGACAATGCTTGCCAACCTGATCTACCACTATGCTAAGGAAATCGGCGTTATCAGCAAGAATGCGCCGTTTATCGAAATCAACTGCGCGCAGTTCACAAACCCCGACATTGCTGCAATGGAAATTTTCGGCTCAGTGGAGGGCGCGTTTACCGGCTCTAAAAAGAAAAAAGGGCTGTTCGAGCAGGCAAACGGCGGTATCCTTTTCCTCGATGAAGCGCACACCATCGAAAATTATCAGAGCCTGCTTTTGAAGGCCATCGAATCCGGAAAAATACGCCGAATCGGCGATACCCGCGAAATCGACATCAATGTCATCATCATTGCCGCTTCTACTAAAAACCTGCACGAGGTACTCCTGCCGGAGCTTTACCAGCGGCTGGGACAGTACGAAATGTATCTGCCTTCCCTGCGGGAACGCTCGCTTGAGGAACGGGAACAGCTCCTGCAGCATTTCGTCCGAAAATACGAAAATGCTGTCTGGGAAACCCGCCATATCCGCTATCATGTGCTATTCTCACCGGAAGCAAAGCAGGCAGTTTTGAACGCCGTTTACCCGCGTAATATCCGCCAGATGCGCGATGTTATCAATTACAGCATTGACGCCTCCTCTCCTTTGATAGAGGATATTGGCGAAAAAAAAGAGATTACAACACTCGTAGGGCTGGAGCATATCCCTTTTGCCATTTCCGAGCAGGAGGAACCGCCCGCAATTTCCGCCGAACAGCCGGAGCAGGGCAAAATTACGCCGCAGATAGAAATCTTTATTCGCCAGCAGCACGCCCTCGGCAACGGCCCGCGCAAAATCTCCAGGCATCTGGCGGAAACTGGTGTTTCTCTGCCGTATTATAAAATCGCATATTACCTGAAAACACATTGAACCAATACGATGGCTTTCCGGCAGGAAGCCGTCTTTTTTTGTTCCATGCAGTTTTTCCAGACAAACCCCGCACACAAACGCAGCCCGTACATAGTATGACATCAGGAAGGGAAAAGCCCCCACTCCTTCCCAAAAAAACATATTCAGGAGGAATGTTTATGCGACAATATCCTTACGGTTATCCCCATGGTACGTGCGGCTGTGAGCAGAACACTGGCTGTGGCTGCAATCAGAGCACAGGGCAGAATACAGGCTGCGGCTGTAATCAGAGCACAGGGCAGAATACAGGCTGCGGCTGTAACCAGAATTCAGGCTGCAACTGTATGCAGAACAGCGGCTGCTGCCGTCCGCACTGCTGCATACGCTGCGTGACGGGGCCTACCGGTCCGATGGGCCCGATGGGTCCAATGGGTTACCCCGGCGCAACGGGTCCTACCGGCCCAATGGGCCCGATGGGTTACCCCGGCGCAACGGGTCCTACCGGCCCAATGGGCCCGATGGGCTTCCCCGGCGCAACAGGCCCCATGGGTCTGCCCGGTGCAACGGGTCCAATGGGTCCCGCTGGCGCAACAGGCGCGACGGGTGCGACTGGTGCGACCGGTCCCGCCGGTCCCTCCAGCGGCATAACAGGACCTACGGGTGCAACAGGCGCAACAGGTGCAGTCGGTCCCGCTGGCGCAACTGGCGCGGCTGGTCCTGCTGGAGCTGTCGGCCCTACTGGTGCATTCATATATGCACAACACTAACCTCAAAACAAGTGAAAGCTATATTGCAATACGGCTTTCTAATACATTCGCCCTGTCACAGTTGTTTTCAATAAATTCAAGCACTCTCCTATGCTGGTCTGCAAATGCAAATTCTATCGTAATTGCTCCGCCTTCATGGATATAAACAGCATTTACAAGTTCGACTAATATATCTCTTTTTAGATAGTCTATATTCTTGTATTTTAGAAAGGTTTTGAAATAAGGTTCTTCTGTACTGACACCTGCCGCAAAGGCTTCTTTTTCTTTTTCCAGCTTGGAAATAGCCGTTTCAATCTGTTCTGCCTGTCCAGTAAATTTCAATCTCATTCGCCTATATTCCTCTTTTGTGATTTCCCCACCGCGCCAATCGGCATATAGGTTATCCATAATCGTATTGATTTTTCTTAACTCTTTTTGTTTGGAATCAAGAAGATTGTTTATTCTTTTTGATTCTGTATGAAGTACAGGGGCTTCTCTGATTTCTTTTACGATCTCTGATAAACTCCCGATCAATGCGATTTGTTTCTGGATTGCAAGAAGGACAGCTTCATATAAAACTTTTTCACTTATTGAATGTTTTGTACAATGCTTTTGAGATTTACGTCTATAAGTGGAACAACAATAATAAACATATTCCCTTGCTGTTTTGCGGGTCATCGCTTTTCCGCAGTCGGCACAATACAAAAAACCTGAAAAAAGATGCAGACTCTTTTTGTTTGGGGAAATTCGAGTATCCCTTGAATGCAAAAGCTGTGCTTTATCAAAGATTTCTCTAGGGACAATCGCTTCGTGCGTATTTTCGACAACATACCAATCTTTTTCGTCTACTGATATACGGTCATGCACTTTATAGCTGATTATTTTCTGCCTGCCCTGCACCATGTTTCCAATGTACATTTCGTTTTGCAAAATAGAGTGTATCGTCCTGTACGACCATAAACCATCATTTTTGTGAATTTGCGGATTGTTATACTTAAATCCATGCTGCCTTTTGTATGTAGCTGGGTTTGGTATTCCCAACTCGTTTAGATGCTTTACAATAGAAGATTTGCTCATGCCTTCATTGACAAACCATTTGAATATATCCCTGACAACCTCTGCCGCTTCTTCGTCTATGATAAGGCTGTTTTTATTTTCAGGGCTTTTTTTATAGCCATATGGCGCAAATGCCCCGATAAATTCCCCGTTTTTTCTTTTTGTATCGAATGTACGGCGAATATCTACGCTTGTTTTGTATGCATACTGCTCATTCATAAACCCTGTAATGCTTACCTCCAAGCTATGCACGATTTCCGGATTCAAAAACGTATCTATATGCGGCTCATAAAGCGATATAAACCGAGTATGATACAGTGGAATAAATTCTTCTAAAAACTTCCCCTGATTTGCGCTGTTGCGGAATGCACGCGAAAGATTTTTTGTCACAATACAGTTGATCTTTCCTTTTTTTACGTCCTCAACCAACCGCAGAAAATCAGGACGGGTATAATCAGAAGTTCCCGTTCGTCCATCATCAATGTATTCGTCAATGATTTCATACTCGTCTTTGAAAAACGAAGGAATTTGTTCGTCAAGGATTTTTCTCTGGTTTGCAACACTTTCACTTTCCACATTGCCATCATCGCGGGAGAGCCGTATATACTTAGCGACTTTCCAGACTTTCATCATTTGCTCTGTTGTTTTCCCTACGCAGTTTCGTCTGATTCGTGCCATATTACCTCCTATCCTCTATAATCACACTGTCATCATATTACTTTCGCAGTATTTTTGCAAAAAATCAGCACTTGCTTCTTAAAAAAAAGTTCTTTATTGTTTCTCCCAGTTCTGGCCCATTCTCGGCAAAAGTAATCTTGACAGGTGTTTTCCCGCATAAAAAGCAATATGGATTTTTCACGTCCTTAAAATATTTCATCATTCGTTGATCTGCTGGCATAGATATATCAATGCCAATTTCTTCGATATTCACCAAGGAAATCAAATTTGTTTTTTCAATATCAACCTTGCTTAGTTTCTCTAAATCTCTCAGGCTTGCCATTTGTGGCTCCCCCTTTCATACTATATCAAAACAGCATATGTAAATCTGCTTGTCTGAAATACAATAAAATACTGTGCCATATTCTCAGCGACCAAGAACCGCCTACTGCTCACCCCTGGCACAACGGGAGTATCCAAGGCTGTTTTGGTTCAAAACGCTATCATACCACCGATAGGCTCCACCATATTCGCAGTACGCCCCTTTACGCGGGGGAACGTGCCATAGTCCCTTTTCAAAATGTTTTCATCGCAGTTTCCTTATGAACCGGATAAGGATTGCAGATCGCAGTTTGTCGCTCCAACTGTATTATAGTTATCATGGCGGCTGCACCTGCTGTGCTTGCCTTTTTACAGCCATCTGAAAAAGTGTCCTTGGATACCGGATATTCTGTTTTCAAGGTTCGAGTGTTCCATTGAAAGTTTTTCCTTTCACTATGTAGGTCACTTAGAGTACCTTTTGACACCCCTATGGTAAAATTATTTTTTCTTTCGGATTTTCTTCATGACCGCCGCAACTGATTTTACAACGACGCTTTTTGCGCAGCCCTCCAGCTTTGCAATTTCCGCACAACTATAACCATAAATTTTATTCAAGCAGAATCGCCTTCTTTGTGTGGGAGTACACATAGCTAATATTTCTGCGATTGCTTCCCGGTCAATGTAGATATTTTCGGCTGATTTTACGGTTTTAGGGCTTTCATTTGCAATGATGTAGTCCTCAACGCCGCGCTTATCATAGTGCCGCCGCGCTTCATTTCTTTGCCGTTCTATCAGCTTGCGGTCATCGTCAAAAACCTGAAATATCTCTGCACTTACTTCCAATTCTATTTTTTTGCCATATTCATCTTTAATCGTTACAAAATATTTCATTTTCCTCATCTCCTGAAATTTTTTTGGATTTCAGAAGATGAGGGTGGAGATCTGCAATGGTAAAAAAGTGCAAAAAAAATCAATATTCTGTGCCCTCTTTTTGCAATGGGTACAGAATATTTGAAAGCCCATATACATCGCTTTTCCCGTTGCTTTTCCTGAGTCATTTGCCGCTCCTGCCAAAAAGATGGGAATGCAGTTCTCTTAATTGGCGGTTAAATCACTTATTTTCATTGAAAAAATTTTTTCCCTATTAAATAAGTGTTTGGAGAATCGGAATAAAAACGGGAAATATGTATATACTTTATTTTTGACGCGATACTACCTGTTGAGATAGGGATAAATCGAAATTGCAGTATCCTCCATCTCGGAGTAAATTTAAGTGGCAGAAATATAATTATATATCCTTTTAGGATTTTTAGATTATTAGTTTTGTATAAAAAAGGATTTATAATTAAAAAAAGGTGTTATCTTTAATATTTAGAATTTTTTAGCATTTGTTATAGGAGTTTGCTATGGACACTCAAAAATCAAAATCCGTTGACTACTGCTCAATGGGAAAGAAAATACGAAAATTCAGAAAAGAAAAAGGCTGGACACAAGATTTCCTCAGTGAACAATGCGGAATTACTTCTACAAATCTTTCGCATATTGAGCGAGGCAAAACAAAACCCAGTGTTGAGACTCTTGTGAAAATTGCAAACTGCCTTGAAGTAAATTTGGATTCTTTGTTATGTGACAGTTTAACTTCGGCAGCAACTCCTATTTTTATGAACAAAATATCTGCGACGCTCGAAAGCTATTCTGATTTGGAAATTAGAATTTTATCTGACGTTTTAGATATTGCGAAGGAAATTATTCAAAAACATATCACCTAGGGATAAGAGAAACGGGGAATAATATGAATCAAGAAGAGAAAATAAAGTTTCTTGAGCAAGTCTATCGTTCTGAGGCAAAGAATATGCTGCAGTATACCAGAAGCGCAATGGGCAATTTTTCCCAAGCAGAAGATATTGTTCAGACAACGTTCAAAATTGCCATAGAAAAGATTGATGACTTTGTATACAGCTCCAACCCAATCGGCTGGATCAAGACCACGCTAAAAAACGAAATGAAAAATAGGCGCAGGGAACAGGAAAAATGGCAAAAAATCATTATAGATATCGAGATTGATACTATCGCCTATCAAGACGAATATTTCTCAGAAACCTTTTCCCACAGCGTAGATC
>CAJTKM010000021.1 GCA_910576545.1 Lachnospiraceae bacterium | reverse complement strand
AGCAGCGCGACTATGATAAATATCTCTATAAACTGCGTCATTTGGTAGAAAACTGTTTCCTTACCCTGAAACGCTGGAGAGGGATTGCCACTCGTTATGCCAAGACTTCTGATGCCTTTATCGCTGCGGTACACGTCCGTTGTATCGCTATTTGGGCTGCTATCCGTGCTTAACACGTGTAGACACTATCTAGATTTTTCAGCGCAGCTTCAATTTTGGAAGAAATTTTCCGAGGCAACAGCCATCGGCGTTTGACTTAAGAAGCCAATTAAAAAGAATAATATGTTTTCTAGAGTCAAGCCGCCTTTAGTGACGTATTTTTATGTTTCAGACAAAATAAGATTTCATATTCTGTAAAGTAAAGTTTAGGCGGAGAAAACATTGACAATTCCCCGTTTATTGGTATATAATTTACCAATATTTCAAGGGTGGACATCTTTCAGACTGCCCTTACCGGAACATACTCCCCCAAACTTTTCTGACTGTATCCTGATACAGTTGGAAATTTTTCATGTTTTGATTTCGGAAAACGCAGTTTTCCCCAATAAAGTTTGGGGTCGGGCCCTCTGAAAAGGGCTTGCAGTGTGCGGGTACGGAATCCCGCGATTTAGATAAATCTTGAAAACAAGGAGAGGAATACAGCCATGACAGAAAAAAAGGTTGTTTTGACCTATGAAGGTCTGAAAAACATGGAGGCGGAACTGGAAAACCTCAAGACCGTCAAAAGGAAAGAAGTAGCGGAAAAAATCAAAGAAGCTAGAGGCCAGGGGGACCTGTCCGAAAACGCCGAATATGACGCGGCGAAGGAAGAGCAGGCAGAAATTGAGGCACGCATCGTTGTGCTGGAAAAAATGCTGCGCAACGCCGAAGTTATCGACGATGAGGAAGGTTCCAAAGACGTTATCAACCTCGGCACAAAAGTCGAACTGTTGGATATGGAGTTTGACGAAACGATGGAATACACGATTGTCGGCTCTGCGGAGGCAGACCCCATGAATGGGCGCATTTCCAATGAATCCCCTGTCGGGCAGGCTCTGCTGGGGCATAAAACAGGCGAAAAAATCACGATTGATACACCGGATGGCGAAGTCGTATTCAAGATACTGAAAATCACGAGATAACAGCCGGCGGCGTTTGGCAGGGTTCCAGCCCGCCCAGCCGCCGCACGCCTTTTTTCACGAAACGGAGGAGAAAAACGTGGCAGAGGAAAACAGAGAAATGCAGGAACTGACTCGCCAGGAACTGAGCGAGCAGAACAAAATTCGTCGGGAGAAGCTGGCACAGATGCAGGAAGAAGGACATGACCCCTTCCAGATTGTGCGGTATGACGTAACACACCACAGCGATGAAATCCGTGCGGATTTTGACGCGCTGGAGGAAAAGGACGTTGCCATCGCGGGGCGTCTGATGAGCAAAAGGATCATGGGTAAAGCGTCCTTCTGCAATATTCAGGACAGAAACGGACACATGCAGTCCTATGTAAGCCGCAATGATATCGGCGATGAAGCATATGCCGCATTCAAAAAATTTGACATTGGTGACATCGTTGGTATTAAAGGCTTTGTATTCAAGACAAAAACGGGCGAAATTTCTGTACACGCAAAGGAAGTCGTCCTGCTCTCCAAAAGCTTGCAGGTACTGCCCGAAAAATTCCATGGTCTGAAAGACCAGGAACTGCGCTACCGTCAGAGGTATCTGGATTTGATTGTAAACCCCGAAGTGCGGGATACGTTTATCAAGCGTTCCAGAATTATCAGCGAAATCCGGAGATTTCTGGACAGCAAGGGCTTCCTTGAAGTAGAAACGCCTGTGCTGCAGACCATTCCCGGCGGCGCGTCCGCGCGTCCCTTTATCACGCACCATAACACGCTGGATATCGACATGTACTGCCGTATCGCGCTGGAGCTGCCGCTGAAACGGCTGATTGTCGGCGGATTTGAACGCGTTTACGAAATCGGGCGCGTATTCCGCAATGAGGGCATTTCTGTGCGCCACAACCCCGAATTTACACTGATGGAACTGTATCAGGCGTACACAGACTATAACGGCATGATGGACATTACGGAAGAAATGTTCCGCACCGTTGCGCAGAACGTACTGGGCACGACAAAAATCAACTACGGCGGGCATGAGCTGGATTTAGGCAAACCTTTTGCGCGGAAAACCATGGTTGAAGCGGTAAAGGAATTTTCCGGCGTAGATTTCGATCAGGTAACGGATACAGAAGAAGCGAAGCGCATCGCGAAGGAGCGTCATGTAGAGTTTGAGGAGCGCCATGTCAAGGGCGATATCCTGAACCTGTTCTTTGAGGAGTTTGTGGAAAAGAACCTGATTCAGCCAACGTTCATCATAGACTACCCTGTGGAAATTTCGCCGCTGACGAAGCGTAAGCCCGACAAGCCGGAGTTTACAGAGCGGTTTGAATTATTCATAGTAGGCCGGGAGTACGGCAACGCATATTCTGAACTGAACGACCCCATCGACCAGCGGAGCAGGTTTGAATATCAGGAATACCTGCGCGAAGCGGGTGACGACGAAGCGAACATGATTGACGAGGATTTCCTGACTGCTTTGGAGTACGGCATGCCGCCGACGGGCGGGCTGGGTGTCGGCATCGACCGTTTTGTCATGCTGCTCACAGAGTCCGTTTCCATCCGCGACGTCATTCTTTTCCCGACAATGCGGCCTTTGGATTAAAAGAATAATTGCGGGGCTCTGCCCCGTACCCCGCAAGCCCGTCAGTACTTTGCCTGCGGCAAAGCCGCCTTCGGCGTCCGGACTTCTTTCCGGTACTTATTGAAAAGGGCTTGACCCCAAACTTTATTTTCCGCAAAACTACGTTTTACGGGAGATTTTCGAGAATAAAAAAGGGACAGCCAATACAAAAGGCTGTCCTTTTTTGTCAGATAGCAGTCACTCTGAGTCCTTCAATTCCATATTGTCGATTGCATACCGCAGAGCCATGCCCATCAATTCGTTTCGGGAACGGTTAGTTTTCGCGGAAAGGTCGTCATATGCTTCTTGCAATACCCTTTCAATTCGGATTGTCATAATGACATATTTATCTTCTTTAGGAGTAACAATAAATTTTTCCATATCACAATTCCCCTCCTATCTTAATCATAGTATACTATTCTTTTATAATTCTATATATCTTAAAAAATACAATTGAAATAACTATCATTTTATATTATATTTATATTATAAATATGATATAAAATGATATATGTTAGGCGAAAGGAGGATACATATATGGAAGTGCTTTTCGCAAAAAGACTAAAGGAACTCCGAAAGGAAAGAAATCTGACACAGACAGAAGTAGGGGAGTATCTGGGCTATGGCTATACCGCCATCACGAACTATGAAAGTGGGCGGAATCGACCGTCTTATGAGGATTTGATAAAGCTGTGCGTACTGTTTCATGTTTCTGCAGATTACCTTATCGGCTATTCCGATACCCGCGAACAGCAGGAATTTGAAAAAAAGGCAAAAAGGCTGTTTTGCCCTGTAAAGTTCAGGGTCAAACCCTTTTCCAAGGGCTTGCGGAGTGCGGGGCGGCGTCCCGCGGTTTATCATCTTTTAGTTTACAGACGGCCCAATAAAGGCTATAATGGTGGAAAACCTTTCGGAAGGATACCATACACATGGAAAAGAAAAATGAAATAAAAAACGGCTTCGTGCCGCTGGGGCTTTCCCCCGCCCTGCTGTCCGCATTGGAAAAACAGGATATCACCCAGCCGACAGAGATACAACACAAGCTTGTGCCCGAACTCCTCGCCGGAAAAGACGTTATCGGCCGCTCCGAAACAGGCTCCGGCAAAACGCTGGCATACCTCCTGCCGATATTTGAACGGCTGGATTTGTCCGTCCGTGGCACACAGGCCATCATACTTACTCCGACACATGAACTGGCGGCGCAGGTGTTCCGTCAGGCAGAACTTTTGCAGGAAAACTCCGGCATAGACGCCGGCTGCGCCCTGCTCATCGGCGCGGCGGGCATTGCGCGGCAGGTGGAACGCCTGAAATCCAAACCGCGCATCGTCATCGGCTCCACAGGCCGTATTCTGGATCTGATACGCCGCCGGAAGATCCAGGCGCACCTCGTGAAAATCATCGTTCTGGACGAGGGCGACCGCTTGCTCGAGGACGGAAACATCTCCGATGTGCGGGAAGTCATCCGCGCAACGCTGAAGGAACGGCAGATTGCCATACTTTCGGCGTCCATTGGCGCAGAAACAAAGGAGCGCGCGTCAGGGCTGATGAAGCCGGATTTTGCTGTTGTGGAAGCGGAATCCGCAGTTGTCCCGAAGGGGCTTTCGCATTACTATATCCTTTCGTCCCCGCGTGAGAAATTTGTGAACCTGCGAAAAATTCTGGCAGGCGAAAAGCCGGAAAAAGCGATTGTATTCCTGAATAACCCCGAAAATATCGAGGTGACTGTGGACAAACTCTGTTACCATGGCATAAAAGCAGCAGGGATTTACGGCACAGCCGGAAAACTGGAACGCAAAACCGCACTGGCGGATTTCCGCGAAGGGCGCGTTTCTGTGCTTGTGGCGTCGGACATCGGTTCGCGCGGGCTGGATATCGAGGGCGTAACCCACATCATCAACCTCGATGTGCCGGAGGAGCCAACGCATTACCTGCACCGCGCCGGACGCTGCGGACGGAAGGGCCTGCCGGGGACTGCCATTACCATCGTCACGCCTTATGAACGGCGGTGGGTACACAAATACGAAAAAGCATGGGGGCTGCAATTTGTACAGAAAGAAATGTCCTACGGGCAGCTGGTAAACAGCAGCAAGACGAAAAAGGACATTGCAAAGCCCGCAAAAAAGAAATCGCCGCTTTCAGCAGAAAAGCGTCCGGAACAAAAAGCACCTGCCCGCCCCAAAAACAGCAGGCACGCGAACCGTCAAACAGTGGAAAAACTGGGCTTTTTTGAAAAAAAGGCGCGCAAACTTGCTGAAAAAGAGAAAAACCGCCAGAAACACCAAAAAAAGTAATTGTTCATACGGCAATTCTAAGGTATGATAATAGGTAAGGCGACAGAGAAACCGAGGAAAAACAAAGGAGGAAATATTATGTGCAAAACCTGTGGATGCGGTCATGACCACGAACACGACCATGAGCATGAAGAAATGGAACTGGAAACGATGTTCCTGACACTTGAGGATGATACTGAACTGGAATGCGGCATTCTTGGCGTATTTGAAGTGGAAGGCATGAAGGGGAAAGAATTTATCGCTCTGCTGCCTTTGGAGGATGAAACCGTCCTGCTGTATGAATATCAGGAAAACGGCGACGATGTGGAACTGAGCGTTATCGAAGACGATGACGACTTTGAAAAGGTTTCCAATACATTTTACGACCTGTTCGATGGAGAAGATAAGGAGTAAACCCCTTCGGGCAAAGCTCTGCCGGCGCTGGATGTATCCGGCTCCGGCAAAATTTCGGATTCAAAAAAATACGGGCAGAAATTCCCTTCCGATATACGTTTGTATATCGGAACTATAAATTTCAGCCAAAATACAGGAGAGAGAGCGATGAACGGAAAAAACGGGAAAACAGCCGGAAGGCTGACAGCCGTTGCGCTGGCGGCAATGCTGGGCGTGAGCCTTGGCATGGTGCGCCCCGTGCAGGCGGCAGAAACCGACTGGCGCGCTGGCAATACGCTGGTCGCCCATGCGCTTGGGGAGGCAAATGGGAAAACAGAAACGAATACAAAGGAGGCTTTCCTTTCTTCATGGAGCGAAGGATTCCGGGTGATGGAAGCCGATTTTACATATACTTCGGACGGCGTGCTTGCTGTGCGCCACGATTTTGAAGCAGGCGGCTCTTATTACCGCCTGGAAATCGAACCAGATGGCCCGCTGGTGATGGATTCCCAGACGTACCGCGAAAAAAAGGCAGTCTATGAGCTGACGCCCATCACAGCGGTGGAGCTTCTGGGGCTGATGGCGGAATATAAAGACGTTTACCTGATTACCGATACCAAGGAAACAGACGAAGCAACCGTCAAACGGCAATTTCAGGATTTGAAGGATATTGCGAACAATATTGGCGCGCCGGAGGTGCTTGACCGCATTGTGCCACAGATTTACAGCAAGGAAATGCTGGGCTGGGTACAAAAAATCCATCCCTTCCGGCAGTGGATTTTTACGCTCTATCAGATGTACAACCCCGATTACGCAGATATTGCCCTGTTCTGCAAACAAAACGGCGTGGATACGGTAACCATTGAGCATAGCCGGATCACAAAGCAGGTGGTTGATACATTCCATAACCAGCAGGTCAAGGTATATACACATACCGTCAACCGTTATAAACAGGCAGAAAGCCTGCTGGACATGGGCGTAGACGGGATATATACCGACACCATAAAGCCCTACGAGCTGAACTGGATTGGGCGCACGCCGCCGCGCAGTACGGAGAAAAAGACCGTAACAGCAGGAGAAAAAAGCATCACATTTACCACGCTGGATATTATGGGTGAAACCCATGTCCCTTTGCGGGAAATGACAAAGGTCGGCAATGGCTTCTCCGCCGAATATAACCGGGAAAGCAAGGTACTTTCCCTGACGCCCTGGCGGCTTTTCCATTCCATCGGGAACGAAATCGGGATAAATACCAGCGGGCGGATGATTACTACAAAAGCGGATTTCCGGCTTGTTTATGGCGGGACGGACACGGGCCTGACCTGCTATATGGTGGACGGTGAAGTCTATGTCCCTCTGGATATAATGATGTCCATTATGCTGGGGTAAAACCCACAGTCGAAATCCATTTTCGAGCAATTATAAAATATACAGAGTCAAAAAAGGCTTGAAGGCGTAGCCTGAGCCTTTTTTGACAGTCTGAGACATGGGAAACCATGTCTTTTTTTGTAAAAAAATTCTCCCTGCCATCGCCCCATTTTGACAAAAAAAGCAGGCATTTTTTTATAAAATGGGCATACAGAGGGGGAAAGCAAAATGGAGAAAACAGAAATCACTTTAGAATATTTACCGGAGGATACCGCATTTGAGCCAGAGGGACGCGCGCCCCTCCCCTTCGGGAAAGCCATACTGCCGAAAAAAGTAGCTGTGGAACGCCCGCCCCGCATACTGCGAAAGCTGGCGGCGTATGGGGCATTCTGCCTGATGGGCGTGCTCTGGGGCAGGCTGGAGGTACTCCAAATCCTGCACCCTATGGGCATGGCGTACCTGTCCGCTTTTTTCGGAGAAGGACTGTTGTTCTGGTGCGTCCTTCCGGCAGTCGGCATCGGCGGAATGTTCCATGCGCCGCTGAAAACAGGCGCGTTCCTTGCCGCCGCCGCCGCAACACAGCTGACGCTGGGGCGTTTCGTCCGGCGTGAGGAAGGCGGCAAAAAAGCCCTGCTCGGCGCGTTTTCCATGGGCCTTGCGGGAATATTCTTCGCCATCAGCCGCAGCGGGCTTGGGTTTTATTTCGCGGTCGCGCTGGTGGAAAGCGCGCTGACGCTTACCGTAGGCTTTCTGGCAGAAAAAGGCGTTACATTACTTTTACAGCGCACCGCCTGCCCCGTTTATACGCGGGAAGAAACACTATCGCTCCTTCTGCTTGCGGGCGGCGCGCTGGCAGGGCTGGCCTCTGTGGAGGAGCCTTTTCTGCGGGATGCCCTCCTGCCCTGCCTTTCCGTATTTTTCCTTCTGCTTGCCGCAAGGCGGGAAGGGATTGGCGGGGGTGCGGCGGCAGGCGTATTCCTTGGGTTTCTGCTGTTCCTCTGCGGCGCAGCAGGAATGTCACTTTTTATTGCCCTCAGTTTGGGAGGGATGCTGGCGGGATGCTTCCGTGAGCTTGGCAGGCTGGCCTCTGCCACGGCCATGATTTTCGCGCCGGTCATTTTCCTGTTTTACATAGAACCGGAACAATTACAGCCAATCTGGATGGGAGGATTGATAGCCGGGGCAGCCATGTTTTCCCTGTTCCCCACCGTACTGCTGGAAAAGCTGGCAGGCGGGCTCTGGGAAACGGAAAGCCCTGCAGACAGGTATACAAAAATGAAAGAGCTTGCAGAAGAAAAGCTCTTAGGCTTCTCGAGGGCCTTCGAAACATTATCCAAAACCTTTGTGCTGGAGGGGGAACGCAAGGACAAAGGAGAGATATCAAAGCTGGTGGATACGATTGCGGGCAGGGTGTGTCAGGACTGCGGCATGGCGCATTACTGCTGGGAGGAAGAACTCTACCGCACCTACGGCATGACCTTCTCCGCCCTGTCCTACTGCGACGGCAGGGGGCAGGTGGGAATGGAGCAGATGCCGGAGCATTTCAAAAAAGACTGCACACGTCCGGCAGCGTTTTTGAAGGCAGTCAACGAGGTCTATACCGGCTACCGCCGCGACTGCCTCTGGACAAGCCGCCTGACGGAATGCCGCGAGCTGGTCAGCGAACAGCTGCTTGCAGTCGGCGGCATATTAAAAGACCTTTCCGGTGAAATGGAGCCGGACTGCATTTTTCTGGAAAATATGGCAGAAACGCTGACAGCGGTACTGCGCAAGAATGGCTTCCGCCCGAAAAAGGTGCTGGTCACAGAGGAGCAGAACGGCAAAGGGCGGCGTGTCCGGCTGACGCTGGGAACCTGCGGCGGGAAGGGGCTCTGCCGTTCACAGGTTTTGCCGCTGATAAGAAAAACAATGGGCTGTCCAATGACGCTGCGGGAGGACAGCCCGGGCGTCTGCCGCTGTGACGCGGAGGAAAAAAACTGTATCCTCCAATTCTGGGAAGAACCGCCCTTCTGCCTGACGATGGCGGCGGCTGTATCCCCTGCTGAGGAAGGGATGCCCGTAGGGGATGCGGCGGCATTTTTCGATACGGAATATGGGACTGCGTTGATGGCTCTTTCTGACGGTATGGGCACCGGGGAAAAGGCAGCAAAAGAAAGTCAGACCGCCATAGAGCTTCTGGAACAGTTCACACAGGCAGGCTTCGGGCGGGAGCTTGCAGTAAAAATGATAAATTCCGCGCTGCTCCTGCGGCGGGGGGAGGAAAGCTACGCGACGCTGGATATTTGTGGGGTGGATTTATACAACGGCAAAGCCGAATTCATCAAGCTGGGGGCATCGGCCTCCTATATCAGCCGCGGCGGGCGGGTCATTTCCCTCCGTTCGGCCTCCCTGCCCGCTGGCATATTGAAACAGGTCACGCTGGAAAAAAATGAAATGCAGTTAAAAGATGGGGATATGGTATTCCTCGTAACGGATGGCGTGACAGACGCACTCGACGGCGAAGAACGTACGTCAGCATGGCTGCGGGAAAAGCTGGCAGAACGCCCAATGGCAAACCCGCAGGAAGCCGCCGAATACATACTGCACGCCGCAAAAAAAGAACGCCGCGACGGCAGGACGGACGATATGACCGTCGTGGCGGGGCGGTTCTGGAAAAAACGGATTCCGTAAAAAAGGGAGGCTTGCAAAAGCCTCCTTTTCATTTCCATGCTTTTCTGTGTTATTCCGAAAAACAGACAAAAAAACCAAAATAAAACTTTATATGATTGCCAATTTTCGGTATTCATGATATAATTTCAAAAATTGGCTGTACAGTTTGCACAGAATTTACAGCTATTTTCATTATCAGCCTGCCGGAAATCCGGCAGAGCAAACAGAGAGGGGAAATTTTTATGAAAAAGAAAGCAGTTGTACTTGGTTTAGTGGGCGCAATGGCACTCGGCACATGCACCGTTTCCGCCGCAAACGGCACAAAGAACATTTCCGCGACATTCCGCAACATTAAAATCGTTGTGGACGGCAAGGAGCTTTCCACCAGCGCGGAACCGTTCATTTATAACGGCACGACTTACCTGCCTATCCGCGCAGTCGGCGAAGCGGTCGGCAAAGAAGTCACATGGAACGGCGGCACAAACACTGTTTACCTTGGGGAAGTTCCTGCAAGCGCACAGCAGCAGACGCCAGCGCCTGAAACGCCCGCGCCCGCGGCATCAAGCAGCCTGCCGATTTTATCACAATATGCTGCAGACGCAGGAGCAAGCAAGGAGGAAATTCAGGAGGCCATTTCAATGCTTCAATCCGGTCAGATAGATATTGTCGATATTCACGTGACATACATCAATATTATCGACGATGCATTAGTGGATGACAATATACCGCTTGCAAAATCTGCTTATGCGGAAGCGCAAATCGCGTTTGGCTACGCTGCGAATGACCCCGATTATGCTTCTGTAAAAGAAAATTTTGAGGAGGACTGTAAGCACATTGGGCTTTTCTAAGCCCCTCCCTCCTGTGATACATAATACGTTAATCTTACTGGAACATTGATTTTAGAATGGGAGATTTTTATGAATTGGCCAGCAGGCGGCTTTGCCGGCCGCACGGCGGATTCCCGAGCCCTTCCGCGATTCAAAAGCAGGTTTTTGACAGTCCAAAAAGGCACAGGCTTATGTGCCTTTTTTATGTCCTTTTTTTCTGTTCCGGCATGGAAATCAAAGGATTTTTCCGCAAAAAAACAGCACAGCCGATGAAAACCTGCCGTTTCCACCGCTGTGCCGCGTTTCCTGTTATTCGTTCTGTTCTGCAATATCCTCCGGCAGTTCCAGCGTCAGCCTGCCCAGCTTTCCGCCGCGGAATTCGTCCAGCAGTATCTTTGCCGCCCGCTCCATATCCGGCTCGCCGCCTTTCAGCTTAAAGCCCCGCGCCTCGGCAATACGCCGGAGTATCTCGTGTGGCTCGTCAATAGTATCAAAATCGACCTGATACCGCCGCCGCAGGCAATCCGCATCCCTCGCGACCATATGGTTGATAAACGCCGCCCCCAGCGTTTCCGCGTCCAGAATATCATCATTGATTGCTCCGGTAAACGCCAGTTTCAGCCCGACCTGCTGGTCCTCGAATTTCGGCCAGAGTATCCCTGGCGTATCCAAAAGCTCAAAGTCCTTTTTCAGCTTAATCCACTGCTTTCCGCGCGTCACGCCGGGCTTGTCGCCTGTTTTCGCCGTTGCCTTGCCGACATATTTATTGATAAAGGTAGATTTGCCTACATTGGGTATCCCGACAACCATGCTCCGGATTGGCACATTGATACGCCCGCGCGCTTTCAGCTTTTCTATTTTTTCCTTCATCAATCCCTTTGCGGCATCCGTCACCCCGCCCATGCCGCTGCCTTTCAGCGCGTTGATGCGGATAACGCAGAAGCCCCGCGCCTCAAAATACACCTGCCAGATGTCGGTTGCTTTTTCGTCCGCCAAATCGCATTTATTCAGAAGTATCATACGCTTTTTATTCCTTGCCAGCGTATCCATATCGGGATTTTTACTGCTGTACGGGATACGCGCGTCCACCAGCTCCATCACGATATCCACCAGCGAAATATTCTCTTCCATCATCCTGCGGGTCTTTGTCATATGCCCGGGATACCATTGTATATGCATTGCGTTCCCTCTCTTTTCTTGTAAAGGTTTTACGGCCTCTGCACGGGCCCGAAGCTGTCAAACGGGTAAAGCCGGAAAATTACCCTGCCGACAAGGTCCTCTTTCTCAATCGCGCCGATGGAAGTCCTGCGGCTGTCCGAGCTTGCGTTGCGGTTATCGCCCATTACGAAAAATGTTCCGTCCTCCACAGTATACGGATAATCCTGGTCGCCCGCCGTCATCATCGGCTCACCTAAAAACGGTTCCTCCACCAGTTCCCCGTTACGGTACAGCGCATATTCCACGTCTTCGCTGTCCCCGTTCCAGACAATATCTATTTCATCTCCCGGCAGACCAATCACACGCTTGATTATATTTTCCTCCGGGCCATCCTGGTTATCCAGCCGGCAGATCACAACATCGCCCCTCTGCGGCGTACCCAGACGTACACTCAGCTTTTCCATAAACACCAAATCGCCGTGGTAGAAGTTTGGCTCCATAGATGAGCCTTTCACATAAACCGTCCCCAGCACAAAGTTCCGCAGAACCAGCACAAACACCACCAGCAGTGCAAGCCAAACAAGGAACGGCAGTTCCTTCTTCTTCTTCTTTTTCTTCTCCCGTCTGCGCCTTCTGCCCCCCGCCGGTATTTCCTCCGCTGTTTCGGCCTGCAATGTTTCCTCCTCAACGTGTGCCGTTTCCTCCGGCAGGCCTTCTGCCCTCTGTTCTTCCTGCTCCATTTCCAGCCCTCCTTTTTCCTCTCTCCGCTTTTTTCGTCAGAAGCGGAATGTTCCGCTCCTCACGAAAAAAGCCTTGATGAAAACTGTTCACCAAGACCTTTTTTTGCTTATCTCAATACTTCCTTAACCTTAGCCGCCTTGCCGACCTTATCTCTCAGGTAGAACAGTTTCGCGCGTCTTACTACGCCGCGTCTTGTTACCTCAATACGGTCGATTCTGGGGGAATGCAGGGGCCATGTTCTTTCCACGCCAACGCCGGAAGCAATACGTCTTACTGTGAAAGTTTCACGGATGCCGCCGCCCTGTCTTTTGATAACAACGCCTTCGAACATCTGCAGTCTTTCTCTCGTACCTTCTACAACCTTCGCATATACGCGGATGGTGTCGCCTACGTTAAAAGGAGTTACTTCGCTTTTCAGCTGTTCCTTTTCCAGTTCTCTGATAATATCCATCGTGTTTCCTCCCTTCCTCAAAGATGTTCTTGCCGCCGTCCCTTTGACGCAGTATTGGAACATCCGTAATCACAGTTTCAGATTATAGCATATCTCACAGATGTTTGCAAGGATTTTTGCAAAATATTTCATAGAAATGCACGGCACCGCGCACCTGTCTGCAAAACCGCTGTCAGAACAGCACCCCGCAGAGCCAGATGCACGCAGGCAGTGTCAGCATGGAAAAAAACGTTGTCAGCAGTGTCACGTCCAGAGCCATTTCCCTCCCAGTACCGTACTGCTCCGTTACCATCGGCATAATGGCCGCACAGGGGCACGTCATGGAAACCAAAAAGGCTGTTTTCAGCATTGGCTCCGCCGGAAGAACATACAGCACAGCAGCAGTCAGACCGGGAAAGAGGAGCATTTTCAGCAGAGCCAGCCGCATGGCTTCCCCCTGCCCCAGCAGGCGTTTCAGACCCGTGTTTCCCGCCATCGCGCCAATATAGATGAGAGAAAGCGGCGTTGAGAGATTCCCCAGTGTGGAAAGGAAATCTTTCAGGAAAACAGGCAGGTATCCCGCCCAGCCCGTCAGAGAGAACAAAAGCCCCAGAAACACCATCATGCAGTTCGGGTTTACAATCTTTCTTGCCATTGCCTTCCAGGAAAGCGCACCGCCCTTCCCCTGCAAGGCATAAATGCCATAAGTCCAGAGATACAGATGCACGCCGAAAAAAGCCGCCGACATATACAGGGCGGCCACCTGCCCGAAAAACAGCATCGCCACGGGCAGACCGATGAATCCATTATTCACAGTCGCAAGGCTGCATTCCAGCATTCCCAGTTCTCCGGCGGAATAGCCCCTGTCCCTGCAAAACAGGCGCATCAGCCTGCCGCCGAGCAGCATCGCCCCATACTGTGCCGCCGCCACACCAAAATAAACCGGCAGGCGGCCGGGCGCAATATCATTGCCGGAAATCGTAACAAAAAGCAGTGCGGGGCATGTCACCTGCATCACCAGGGAGCCAAGTCCCGTATTTACTTCCTGCGTAATCCAGCCCCTCCGGCTGCAAAGGCAGCCTACGCCAACCATCGCAAAAAGCACAAAAAACTGTCCAAACATACCATATCCCTATCCAATCTTTTTAGAAATCACAGCGCGCCATTTTGTCATATTACCCGTCATACAGGAAGAACTGCAAACAAGCGGGGCATACGCCCCGCCCGGCTGCATCATTCCGTTCACGCGCCCGTTTTCCTCATTCGTAATGTATCACAGATTCCACATGATAGCCGGGCAGTGCTTTTCTGCCCTCCAGAAAATCCAGCTCAATCAGGAATACCAGCGCGGCCACCTCAGCCCCTGCGCTTTCCACCATCTCCACAATCGCCTTTGCCGTACCGCCTGTCGCAAGCAGGTCATCCACAATTACAACCTTCTGTCCCGGCTGCACCGCGTCTTTATGCATCTCAATCGTTGCCGTGCCGTATTCCAGCACGTAATCCCAGCTGATGACCTCCGCGGGCAGTTTGCCCTTTTTCCGCACAGGCACAAAGCCTTTCTTCATATTATACGCCACAGGCATACCAAAAATAAACCCTCTGGATTCCGGCCCCAGCACAAGGTCAAATTCCACGCCATCCAGCTTTGCCTGCATATCCTCCACAGACTGCACCATGCTTTCCGCATCTTTCAAAAGTGTTGTAATATCCCGGAAAATAACGCCCTTCTGCGGGTAATCCGGAATAGACCTGATTTTATCCTTTAAGTCCATTGTTCCTTTCATCCTCCTTCTCCGAAAACCTGAAATCCTTCAGCACCAGCTGCACACTGCTCCTGCCGTTGTATGTATTGATATCAATACTATATACAATATCCATCAAAACAGGCAGACGTCCGCTTTCCCATATTTTAGCACATTTTTCCTCCGGGTACAATTCTTTTAGCTTTTCCCGCACCATATCGTACCCGTCAAAAGAAATTGCCGCATGACGGATCCCGCTTGCCGGCTCTGCCAGCGTAAACCGAAGGATATCTTTGTTTTTCCCAATCCGGTCAAACCTGTCCGCACGTATCCCCTTCGAACCGAACAACGGCATCGGGTTCCCCTTGCCGAATGGCGCAAGACCCGCCAGCTCCTTCGCCAGCCCCATGTCAATCTCCGCGAAAGAAAGCTGTTTTTCAATGCGCAGTACGGGTCTCAGCTGTTCCTCCGTCAGCGTGCAGGCGGCATTCAGCCGCTCCCGCAAGGTCGCGATGTTTTCCACCGGCAGGGAAAGCCCCGCCGCCATCGCATGCCCGCCAAAGCGCGTAAACAAATCGCGGCAGCCATACAGCGCTTCAAACATATGGTACCCCTCAATGCTCCTGCCCGAGCCTTTCGCGCCGTCCTCACTGCCTGTAATCAATATGGTCGGGCGGTAGTATTTATCCTTGACGCGTCCCGCTACGATTCCCGCTATGCTTTCGTGTATCTGCGGGTCATACAGGACCAGCACAGGCTGCTCCATGGTATTCTCCCGCGCCAGCATTTCCGCCGCCCGTTCCGCCGCTTTTTCTGTCAGGCTTTTACGTTCCGCGTTCAGTTCCGCCAGCTGTTTTGCCCGCTCCCCTGCGCGCTGTCCGTCCGTTTCTGCAAAAAGTTCCGCCGCCGCCGCTGCGCTTTCCAGCCGCCCTGCCGCATTGATGCAGGGACCGATGACAAAACCGAAATGATATTCCGTAATTGTTTTTCCCGCAAGCCCTGTTTCCGTAATCAGCGCACGCAGGCCAGTGTTTTCCGTCCTCTGTACCTCCGGCAGCCCCATGCGTACCAGAATCCTGTTTTCCCCCGTCAGGTCTACAATGTCGCAGACCGTAGCAATCGCGGAAAAGGAAACCAGTTCTTTTTCCAGCTTTTCATCGGAAATACCAAAGCGTTCCAGCAGGAGCAGGGCAAAGCGGTAGGAAATTCCTGCGGCGCAGAGCAGCGGGAAGGGATACGCACAGTCTTTCTGTTTTGGGTCAATCACAGCGTCAGCCATTGGCAGGATGTCCTTCCTTTCTTCCCCCTCTCCGGAAAACCCCGGCTCATGGTGGTCCAGTATAACGACCGTCATGCCCTTCTCCTTTGCCAGGGCAACTTCCTGCAGGGCAGAAATCCCGTTATCGCAGGTAAAAAGTACCTCTGCGCCATCTGCCGCCAGAGTTTCCACAGCTTTCAGATTCAGGCCATAGCCCTCCTTCCGGCGGTGGGGCACATAAAAAAACACATTCCCGCCGCAGCGCGCGATTGCCTTGGAGAGTATCGTAACGCTCATCACACCGTCCACGTCATAATCGCCATATATTACAATGCGCCGCTTTTTGTCAACAGCATCCGCAATCAGTTCCAGCCCTTCCGCCATGCCCTTCATCTGCATCGCGTCCGCAAACGCTTCCCCCCTGCCATACAGGAAATCCAGCGCGTCTTTTCTGGCGGAAAGCCCGCGGTTTGCCAGCACGCATGCCGTTGCCTGCCGCACGCCCAGCTCCCGCGCCATCTGCTTTGTATGTATTTTACTGCGCTTCAACAGCCAGCGTTTCATGTTTTTCCTCCTCGCTTTCTCCTGTCCTGATTTTTCTGTTTCCATTGTAAAGCGGGAGCCCTGTAAAGTCAACAACCGACCGGAAAGCGTGTTTCCCTGCTCTCTCCATACTTCCCCCAGCGCAGGGGCGGAAACCGCACAAAAACACCTGTGGTTTTTGACACTTTTTTGTAAAAAAAAGACGTTGCAGGCCAGTTTTTTCTGTGCTACATTTGAGCCAGAAAAACAAGGGAACCTGCAGAACAAAGGGGGAGTATTTTTATGGGCGAATGGGTTGTATCCATGCCGCAGCTTATTTTTATGATAGCGGCAAGTTTTCTGGCAGGCTTTGTGGATGCTGTGGCGGGCGGAGGCGGGCTGATTTCCGTCCCTGCCTATATCATGACCGGTATGCCAATGCACTTGGTTTATGGCTGCAATAAATTTGCCGCCGCCTGCGGCACAAGCATCGCCACGCTTCGCTACTGGCGGCATAAAATGGTAGAAATCCCCGTTGGGCTGAGCGCGGCAGCGGGCAGCTTCTGCTGTTCCGTCATTTCCTCACAGCTGGTATTGATTCTGGACGACAAAACACTGAAAACCATGATGATGATTATTCTGCCTGTTGTCGGCATGATTACGCTCCTGAACAGGGACATGGGCAGCACAGACCGCTCTGGTGACTTTTCGCCGCGCAGACGCATGGTTCTGGGTTTCTTCATCGGTTGTATGATGGGGTTCTACGATGGGCTGTTCGGCCCCGGTACAGGCACATTTTCGCTCATTTCCTTCTGTCTGATTATGCACTACGATATGCGTATGGGCACAGGCAACGCGAAATTCCTGAATCTCGCATCAAATTATGCCTCTCTTGCCGTATTTACTCTGGCAGGAACGATTTACTGGAAAGTTGCGCTGCCTGTGGCGGCGGCAAGCATTGCGGGCGGCTTTTTTGGCTCGGGTACTGCAATAAAGAGCGGCTCCAAATTTATCCGGCGTATGCTGATGGCCGTAACCGCCCTGCTGTTTATCAAGCTGATTACGGACGCTTTGCTTTAAGAACTTATCCGTTAATAAGATACGTGCAGATGACACAGTCAGATTTTTCAGCAGGCAGGGAGCTTTTTTGCAGGCGTGCCGCGTGGTACGGCAGGGAAAAGCGGCAAAGACTGCCGGAAAAAATGAAGCAGGATGTGCGCAGATAATTTACGGATAGGTTCTAAGGCAGAAAAGGCTTGCGTCCACCCGCGTTCTGCAATAAAATAGAAACAGACAGAAGGAGTGGAGAAGATGGAAATTTTACAGGCGGGCATGAAAGATTTTAACGGAGTCATGCGGCTTCTGCGGGCAAACCACGCGGACACACTGAGCGAGGCGGAAAAGGCGGACGGATTTGTTACGACAAATTTTACGCCGGAGCAGATGGAACGACTCATCACAAAAGAAAACGGCGTAACAATCGCGCGGGAGGACGAAACTGTTCTGGCTTTTGCGATGGCCGCGCCCTGGGAATACTGGGCAGAATGGCCGCTGTTTACACATATGATTGAAAAACTGCCGGGATTTACATTCGCCGGACAAAAACTCAGTACAAAAAATTCCTACCAATACGGGCCAATGTGCGTAGAAAAATCCCTGCGGGGGACAGGTCTGTTCGAGCGTGTGTTTAACGCTTCCCTTGCCAGCATGGAAAACCGTTTCCCCATTATGGCAACCTTCGTAAACCAGGTCAACGCACGCTCCTACGCGGCACATTCACGCAAGGCAAAAATGGAAACCGCCGGAACATTCGATTTCAACGGCAGGCAGTACTACCTGATGGCGTGTCTGACAAGAAGAAGCTGACTTTTTTGGAACATTTTTAATAAAAAAGGAGCGTTTTTTTCCTGCATTTTCAACGTGAGAACGAACAAAATCTTGTTCTCTCAGCGAAAAAATATTGTTCATTTTTCATTTTTTTTGCAAAAAAAATATTTTTCTTCATTCTACGGCTGTGAAATGAACATTTTCCCAGCCGTTTTTTTGCAAAAACAGCCCCAAAAAAGCAGGAATCCGGTGCAGACAGGCAAAAATGTACGAAAAAATATACAAAAAACATGAGATTGTAGAAAACTTCACAAGAACGCCTTGCCTTTTTCCTGAAAAGTGGTATACTGGTATTGTCTCCGGGCAGTTTTTTTAGGAATGTTGTGGAACCATACGGCAATGAACGATATTTCACAGCAGCCGGAAAGCAGTCCGGAAAGGAACCGTTTTTTTCATCTATTTTTATGAATCATTTATGAAAAGGAGAAGTGAAAGACATGAAATTATCTGACAGAGTACAGGCAATGCAGAACTCTCCCATCAGAAAGTTTAACCCTATGGCTGCGGAAGCAAAGGCTCAGGGTACAAAAATCTATCACCTGAACATCGGCCAGCCCGATATCGAAACACCTCCCGTATTCCTGGAGGCAATCAAAAACTTCGACCAGAAGGTTCTGGCATATGCAGAATCCCCCGGTCTGCCTGAACTGCAGGACGCTATCATCGATTACTTCAAGAGATTCGAAATGAATCTGGACAGAAAGAACGTCCTGATTACAAGCGGCGGTTCCGAAGCGCTGACACTGGTATTCCTGTCCCTGATCAACCCCGGCGACGAGGTTATCGTAGCAGAGCCTTACTACACAAACTACCTTACATTCATTCAGGCTGCTGACGGCGTTGTAAAACCCGTTACTACATATGCTGAAGAAGGCTACAAATACGCGATCAGAGAACGTCTTGAAAAGGCTGTAACAGATAAGACAAAAATGATTTCCCTGGTTAACCCCGGCAACCCTACCGGCTGCATCCTTTCCAGAGAAGACATGAGAGTTATCTGCGATTTCGCAAAAGACCACGACCTGTGGATCCTTGCAGACGAAGTTTACAGAGAATTCGCTTACGATGGCAGAGAAATGACATCCTTCGGTCAGTATCCTGACGTTGAAGACAGAGTTATCATCATCGACTCCGTTTCCAAGAGATTCTCCGCCTGCGGCGCTCGTATCGGCTGCATCGTCTGCAAAAACGACGAATTCATGGCTAACGTTATGAAGATCGCTATGGGCCGTCTGTGCTGCCCTACACTGGAAATGGTTGGCGCAACAGCAATGTACAAACTGGATCCTTCTTTCTTCGATGCAGTAAGAAAAGAGTACGAACACCGCAGAGATGTTTCCTACGAAGCACTCAAGAAGATTCCCGGCGTAGTCTGCGAAAAACCCGGCGGTGCATTCTACATCACATGCAAACTGCCCGTTGAAAACGCAGAAGACCTGCTGATCTTCCTGCTGAAAGAATTCAGGGACAATGGCGAAACCGTTATGTACGCTCCTGCTGAGGGCTTCTATGCAACACCCGGCATCGGCAAAAACGAACTGCGTATCGCTTACATCCTGAACGCTGACGATATGGCCAGAGGTATCGAACTGCTCGGCAAGGGTATCGAAGCTTACAAGGCAGCAGGCCACAAATAAGATATAAATCAGGCTTTATGGAACACATTAGCTTTATGTAATTTTAGTGTAATTGCCTGTACAAAAAAAGACGCTCTGGGAGGGGCGTCTTTTTCCTTTGCCTTTTTCCTGCCGGAAAGCTGCCCACGCCCCGCCTTCCTATTTGACAGAACGGCAGGCTTTGGCGTAAAATAGCAGAAAGGGGGCAGTAGAATGGAAAAAGAAATGATTGAAAGATTACCCTTTTTTCCCCATCTGACAGAAGAACAGAAGCGTGCCTTTCTGGAAAGTGCGGAATGCGTGCGGTTTCAGGCGGGGGAAACCATATATTCACCAGAACAGGAGAAATCCGGTATGATCTGGCTGCTGTCCGGCAGTATCCGCACCGTGATGGTATCAGAAACCGGTAAAAAAGCGCCGCTGTTCCATCTGCGGGAAGGGCAGATGTGCGTACCTTCCTCTTCCTGTGCACTCTCGTCCATTTGTTTCGCGATGGAAGCTGTGGCAGAAAAAGATTCAGAACTGCTGATAATCCCCGCCAGGGTTTATGGCGAAGCAGAACGGGAAAATGTATATGTACAGAATTTTTCATTCCGTATGCTGGCAGACAGATTGTCTGATTTATCGGAAACCATGCGGCAGCTGATGTTCCTTTCTCTGGAAAAGCGTCTGGTAAGCCATTTGTTGGAGGAAAGCCGGGAACGAAAAAGCACAGTTCTGCTGGCAACACAGGAAGAACTGGCAGAAAATGTCGGAAGTTCGAGGGAAGCTGTCAGCCGGAGCCTGAAAAAACTCAAGAAAAAAGGGCTGGTAACTGTGGAACGCGGGCGTGTGGAACTGCTGGACAAAAAAAGGCTGTATGAACTGACATTGTAATACAGAAAAACACGATAAAATCCCAAAAGATTCATGATGTTTGAAAAGGAGGAAAAATAATGGAAGAAAATACATTAACAACAAGAGAACAGGTGGAACAGGACGCAAAAAATGGTTTCCGGCAGGGGCTAAACTGCTCGGAATGCGTACTGGGCAGCTTTATGGCGAATTTTGAAACACCGTTCCCGAAAGATGTTATCGCGTTGGCAACAGGCTTCGGAGGCGGCATGGGGCACACAAAAAATACCTGCGGCGCAGTAACCGGTGCAGTCATGGCCCTGAGTACCATCGTGGGGCGGAAAAATCCGGCAGAAAAGGAAACAATGGCGGAACGGATACAGGAACTGAATGGTATTTATGACATCGTAGGACGCATGGTTGAGGAAATAAAAGATGAATACGGAACGCTGATATGCTCTGAACTTGCCGCACCTCATGGAGATTTCGAAGGCAAAACCCGCAAGAAAAGCTGCATGCAGATGATTGGCTACTGTGCAGGGCTGGCAGCAAAATACGCAGAAGAAGCCAGCAGCACGGAAAAATAATCCAATCCGCCAGCGGCGAAAGGAGCGATAACCAATGAAAAAAATACTCGCGGGGGCTCTTGCCGCCGCCCTGTTCTGTGTGCCGGCGTCCTTACAGGTATCTGCGCATCCGCCAGTCACCGTACTTGTGGACGGGCACGCGCTTACTTTCGACCAGCCGCCCGTCATACAGGATGACCGCACGCTTGTGCCGATGCGTGCCATCTTCCAGGCCCTTGGCGCGCAGGTATTCTGGGAAGAAAGTTCCCAGACCGTAACCGCCCTTGCTGCACAGGATACTCTCCAGTTCCGCATTGGCGATGCAGGGCTGTACAAAAACGGTCAACTGGCTTATACTATGGCAGTTCCGGCGCAGATTATCAACGAACGCACGCTGGTACCCGTCCGCGCTATTGCCGAAAGTTTTGGTGCGGCTGTCAGCTGGGATGAACCCAGCTATACCGTAACCATACAATCCCTGAACGGCAGCCAGACTCTCCAACCGGAACAGCCTGTCCAGCCCACCGGTTCACAGACAGTGCAGAGCGAGCCAAAGCCCGGCGGTTTTACGGCAGAAATCTGCGCGGCGGACGGCACCACTGTGCTGACGGTCAAGCTGGAATGCGAATTATTGGAACAGAAAAAATCCACAGCGGAAACCATAAACATGTTGATGGCAGAAGCCGCCTTTGCCAAAGGGCAGGGCTTTCTGCGAGAATACAGCGACACAGCACTAAAGGCATACGCGGCACAGCCGGACAGTTTCCAGCCTTATTTTTATCTCGGCAGCTACCGTCTGACAAGGGACGATGGGGACTATGCCTCCTTTTTGGGGACGGCAGACAGCTTTACCGGGGCAACGGAGAAAAAACTCTGCTCCTCGCATACGTTTTCCCTTGCATCGGGCAAAGAAACCACACCGGGAGAACTGTTTCCGGACAGCCAGTCCGAGTTAAAGGACCTGTTCCGCTCCGGTTTTCAGGCGATGATAAAGGAAAAGCCTGATGAATTCTATCGCGATGCGGAAACACAGCTGGAACGCCAGCTTGGCAACGTCGGGTTTTATTTAACAAAAGACGGCGTGGCGTTTTATCTGCCGCCGGAAAGCATCGCCCCCGCCGACGCGGGGCTGGTCTCGTTTGAAGTAACATATGACTTTCCATAAAAAGGCGCCGTTCCTATATTGAATTTGTCAATCATGGTATTAGGCTCTTTGAATTTTACAAACAGAAAGCTTCGTGTTATAGTATAGCCATGAAAAACAGATCTCCAAAACAGATAAAAAATCATATCTTCAGGAGGTAAATGGCTATGAAAAACGATAAATATTTTCGGAACAGTGTAATCCTTGCAGACATCATGTTATTCGCAATTCTTTGCTACATCGGTGCTCTGGGCACGGCTGCCTTTGCCGGCCATGCTGTTGTTGCGGCGGGCATACTTCTGACAGCAGCTGCATTTGTAACACTCTGCGGTTTAAGTATGGACTGGGCTGAAAAAAGAACCGCAAAGCTACTCCATGTGTAAGCTCTGCGGCTGAAAAACGATAGTATTTTTCCTTACAATATACAATGTTAAGAACTTATCCGTAAATAAGATACGTGCAGATTGCACAGTCAGATTTTCCAGCAGGCAGGGAGCTTTTTTGCAGGCGTACCGGGTGGTACGGCAGGGAAAAGCGGCAAAGGCTGCCGGAAAAGATGAAGCAAAATGTGCGTAGATAATTTACGGATAGGTTCTAAATATCCGCAGACCACATGTCTGCGGATATTTTTTTCATTCATTACCCGAAAAAGCAAACTTGTAGAAAAATATGCTTTCTTAAGCCAAACCGCCTTACGGGTTCCTTCACTGTTTTAGGCCTTTTCGCCCTTTTCAATTTTCGGCAGGAAAGTGTACCATACCGAACCGGAAATGCAGATAGACGAATACGCGCCCGCAACAATACCGACAATCAGCGGAAGCGAAAATTCCTTAATAGACTGCACACCCAGAATATAGATCGCGCCAATGGTAAACAGTGTTGTCAGGGACGTATTGATAGACCTTGCCAGCGTCTGGCTGACGCTCTTATTGATTTTCTCCGCCGCGTGTCCCGTCTGGAATGCAGATTTGTTTTCGCGGATACGGTCAAAAATTACAATAGTCGAATTAACCGAATACCCCAGTATCGTCAGCAGCACCGCAATGAACGACTGATTGACCGGAATACGCAGGAGCGCATATGCCGACAGCACAATCAGAACATCATGAATCAATGCGATGATGGCACTGCCGCCCGCGCGGAAATCCCTGAACCGAAGGGAAATATACAGGAGCATTGCCACACACGCAATCAATGTCGCCTTAATTGCCGCCTGCTGCATTTCCCCGCTGACTGTGCCGCTGATGTCGTTGGCCTCTGTCAGCTCCGCGTCAGGATAAGTCTTTGTAACCGCATCCATCAGCGCAACACGCATTTCACTGTCGATGGACTGCAACTTGATGCCAACAGAATTTGTACCGATAACCTGCTGGATCTGCGGGCTTGTCTGTCCGGTTACCTCCCGCACGATATCCTCCAGCGTATCGTTTTCAAACGCACCGCCCATGTCAAGCTCCATGGACGTGCCGCCCGTAAATTCTACGTCCCAGTTCAGCGCGCCGCGCCCTGCGTTCGCGTTGAGCGCCATCGCCGCAAGGCCAATGCAAATCAGCACAACGGAAACGGCAAAAAATATTTTTCTGTTTTCGATTATCTTCATTTTTTCCGCCTCCTTATTTCGTTCTCAGCCCATAATATTTCGGGTTATGCACGCCCGCGTAAATCAGGCCCTTTACAATCACCCGTGTTATCACAAGCGCTGTGAACATGGAAATGATAATACCAATCATCAGCGTTGTCGCAAAGCCCTTCACTGTACCCGAGCCAAGGAAGAACAGCACGCCTGCCGCAATCAGCGTTGTTACGTTGCCGTCCAGAATAGCGGGCAGGGCTCTGGAAAAGCCGTTTTTCACAGCGGAGCGCAGTGTCTTATCCTGTAGCAGTTCTTCTTTGATGCGCTCAAAAATAACGACATTTGCGTCCACCGCCATACCCGCGGAAAGCACAATACCCGCAATACCAGGCAGCGTCAGCGTTACATGCAGCACGCTCAGCGCAATCACTTCCAGGCCCATATAAATCAGCAGGGCCCAGTCTGCCGCAAGCCCCAGCACCTTATACGCAAAAAGCATAAACAGCAATACCAGCCCGATGCCGATTGCGCCCGCCCTGATGCCGGCGGAAAGAGCGTCCGCGCCCAGCCTTGCGCCTACGTTCTTCATCTGTATGACATTCAGGTTGAAGGGCAGGGAACCCGCACGAATCAGGGACGCAAGTTCCTCCGCGCCTTCTCCGGTAAACTGTCCGGTAATCACAGCCTGCCCGTCTGTAATGGCAGCCTGCACCACAGGCGCGCTGATAACTTTCTCGTCCATAATGATATAAATGACCTTGCCGATGTTTGACGCAGTCGCAGCCGCAAAGCGCTGTTTGCCCTCATCGTTAAATTCCAGAGCAACATACGGCGCGGAAGGGCCATTCTGCTCCATCGCGCCCACCTGCTTCGTTGCGTTGCGCACCATGTCGCCAGTCAGCAGTACATTTCCCGCCTCATCTGCAAAAGAAAGCTGCGCCGTTTTGCCAATCTGCTGTATGGCTTCTTCCGCATTTTCCACACCGGGAATCTGCACACGGATGCGCTTGTCGCCTTCCTTCGCGACTTCCGCCTCCGTCCAGCCATTCCAGTCCAGACGTCCCTGCAACAGGGAAATCGCTGCCGCCATTTCCTCCTCTGTTACCGCCGCCTGGTCCGCTTCATACACAATGTCCACGCCGCCGCTCAGATCCAGCCCCTGCTTGATCTGCGCCGCACTCATCTGCCCGTCCTCGCCGATGCCGTAATAGGAAACCGCACCCAGCGCGATTGCCACAACCAGCATGACAAGCAGCATCAGTCTGCCTTTCATCTTCATTTTTGATACCTCCCAAGTTTCTTTGTCCCTAGGCGTGTCGTCGTAAGTGTCTGCGCACGCCTTTCCGGCAGATTTTGTCGGCTTTTCCGTTAAAAATTTTTCCTGAAATCCGCCCCAATTATGCTCGGAAATACGTATACTTGGCTTATAGCGACACTACCTGGCAGAACTTTTCCGCAAAAAAGTATAGCACAAAACCTCTGCTTTGCATACCCAAAATATACTTTTCCAAAAGAAAAACTTTCTAAATTACAGCCAACCGTTTCTTTCCCAAAAAACAGGGCAGACAAAACCGTCTGCCCCGTATGGCCTTCAGCCCTTATTCTTTTGATACAGAATTTTCAGCCCCTTGAGCGTCAGCACAGGGTCAAGCACATCGAAAATCTTCCTGTCCGGGTCAATCACCCGCGCAAGCCCGCCTGTCGCGATGACCTTCATATCCGGCAGGTTCAGCTCCCGTTTCAGCTCCTGTATAATATACCTCGTCTGCCCGATATGCCCCAGCACAAGCCCTGCCTGTATGCTGCCTATTGTATTTTTCACAACGATGGATTTCGGCTTTTTGATTTCCACCTTCGGCAGCTGTGCCGCCCGCTGGTAGAGCGCGTCTGCACAGGTCGAAATACCCGGTGTAATAAAACCGGTGATAAACTCCGATTTTTCGTTGATTACATCAAACGTATTCGCTGTGCCATAGTCTATGACAATAGCGGGCCCGCCGTAAATCTCGTTTGCCGCCACCATATTGACGATTCTGTCCGCACCAACCGCTCTGGGGTTATCCCGCTTGATTACGATGCCCGTTTTCATGCCCGCGCTCACAATCATCGGTTCAATACCCAGATATTTCCGTATCCCCTGCGTCAGCGAATACATAATGTCCGGCACGACGGAAGAAATGATAACCGCTTCAATATCCTTTGCGTTTACGCCCGAAGCATCGAAAAGCCCATGTATAAAAATGCCCGTTTCATCTGCTGTCCGGTTATCCCCGGTCGCCATACGCCAGCATTTAATCAGCTTGTCCCCCCGGTACACGCCCAAAACATAATTCGTATTGCCAACGTCGATTACCAAAAGCATCTGTCTGCCTCCTATCTCCTGCCCTTGTTCTTCTCATAAATCAGCCGCAGCCCATGCAGCGCAAGAACAGGATCATATACATCGAAAATTTTGTTTTCCTCCTGAATTACCTTCGCAAATCCGCCGGTGGCAATCACCTTCATATCCGGCAGACCAAAATGCTCCCGTATCTGCTCTATAATATAAATCGCTTCACCGATATGCCCGTATACCAGCCCCGCCTGCATGCTTTCCACCGTGTTCCGCGTAATCATGCTTCTTGGGCGCACAATTTCAAATTTCGGCAGCTTCGCCGCCTTTTGGTAGAGCGCGTCCGCGCAGATCTCCAGCCCCGGCGCGGTAATCCCCGTTAAAAATTCGCCGGTTTCGCTGACAACGTCAAACGTCGTTGCCGTGCTGTAATCCACCACAATCGCCGGTCCGCCATAAATTTCATAGGCAGCGACAAGGTTTACAATTCGGTCCGTCCCCATTTCCTTAGGATTTTCCATGCGCAGATTGATGCCTGTTTTCATGCCTGCGCGCACAATCATCGGTTCCATTTTCAAAAATTTCCGTATCCCGTTCAGCGTAGAATACATCACGTTCGGCACAACAGAAGAAACCACGACCGCTTTCACCTCGCCCACGGAAACCTCGGAATATTCAAACAGCGAACGAATCATCAGCCCCGTTTCATCAGAGGTGCGGCCGCTCTGCGTGGAAAGCCGCCAGCTTGCCTTGAGCGTTTTCCCCTCAAATACGCCGAATACCATATTCGTATTGCTTACATCAATAACAAGTATCATAGCCATATTCTCCTTGCGCCGCCCGCACCCGCGCCCGGCGGCTTAAAAAAGCGCAGGAAGGGCGTTTCCCCGCTCCTGCGCTGTCAGATTTTTCTTTCAGTAATGGAATTTCTTTATACTACTTTTTTATGCAGTGTCCGGCTGACCGCCTTCGTCACCACGCCGCCCACAATACAGCTTGCAGGCATTTCCAGCGCACCGTTGACGCCTACGAAAGCCAAAACAAAGAGCAGCGGGCCCGTTGTTCCCAAAGACGCGCTCAGCCCCTGAATGTATTCCGTATTCCAGAAGAGCAGGATCAATGCGCCCATGAAAAACAACGTATTCAGGAATGCCGCAAAGAAACCACCGATAAAATAGCTGACCGTTTTTCCGGAAAACATTTTTTTCACCGCCAGATAAACCACGCCTGTCAGCCAGCCCATAAGCATACGCGTAGGCACGCATACCAGAAATGTACGGAAAACGCTGATGCTCAGCAGCATTGTGCTGAACGGGCTTCCTCCCAGCAACGCCTGATGGAAGCTGGTTGCGCCAAAGACGAAGCCCAGCCAGAGCCCTGCCATTGGTCCAATCAGCATCGCGCCGATGGCTACCGGAATCATCATCAGGGATATGGACAGCCCAAGCGTCCTGAAATACCCCAGCGGCGTAAACGACATAAGCAACAAAACACCTGTCAGAAGCCCCATAGTGGTCAACTCTCCTGCGGACATTCTGCGCATTTTCCCTGCGCCTTCTTTTACTGCTGTTTCACTCATTTTTCAGTTCCCCTTTCATTCTCATTCTTTTCTGAGATATAAGATGATTATGGTGTCGTGGTCTTCCGCCCCTTCGGAAGGAACACGGTACATCTGCCCGCTGGCATAACGTCCGTTTTCCGTAGTTCCTCCGGATTGTCCAACCTTCTTCATTATAACAGCAAATCAGATTATTACAACATTTTTTTGCAGTTTGCACGCATTTTTACACAAAAAAAATATTTCTTTGCGCAATTTTTCCAGTTTCCCCTCGAAATCGGGCATAGCGAAAGCCCCTGCCATGCGTCTGCAAAGCAGGGGCCTTTTCTGTTATCAATGGTGTGGTATGTCATGCGGGCGGAATCCCGTATCCGCAGGGCTTAAAGCCTTGGCAGGAAATCTTGCTGGTATATGCGCTCAAACTCCTCTTTCGCCTCCGCATAATCGGGAGCACTTGTAATGCTGGCAAGTGCGGTCTGCGCCTCCGCGTAAGCAGCCCTTGCAAGCTGCGGGTTGTCCGCATATATAGCTTCATCTATGCCCTTAAGGTACATTTCGGCAATCAGATAAGCACTTTCCTCGCCGGAACGGACTGCTGCAAGCACTTCAGAAACTTCCGCCTCGCTATACCCTTCGAATTCCACCACGAATTTCTTGAAAATCGGCAGGCTGCCTGTTGCCGCAGGCGCGGCAGGTGTTTCCGGCTGTTTCGCGCTCTCGGGTACTTCCCCAAGGTAAACGGTATTCGTCCCTGCGTTCCATGTCACCTCTTTGCCGACAGCCTCGCCCACCGCTCGGATAGGCAGGTATGTCGTCCCATTGTAAATGAACGGCTCCGCGCTGGTGGAAACCTCTTTCCCGTCCACTACGATTTTGATATTGCGGAATGTCGCGGAAATGTTTTTTGTGCCGTTCGCCGCGGAAACGGTGCATGTGCCAAGTGCCATCGCGCCCAGCAGGCAGAATACAACTGCTTTTTTCTTCATAAAAATCTCCCCTTCTGTAAAATAGCGTTATCCTAAAGCCATAGCTGGAGCTATGCTCATGGGTAATACAGTAAATCATACAAATAATACCATAAACCCCTGCCAATAGCAAGAATTTACAGAATTTAGGATTGTCCTGCCGCACATTTTATAAAAATTACAGCTGGTATATTTCTTTTTTCCCCACCTACACCGTTTATGGGTTCTCCTTCAGCAGCCTTTCCTTTATCTCCTGCCCCTCCTCCATAAAATATACGGCATACCAAAGTTCCAGCGCGCGCAGGAGCTCCTTTTTCTCCCGCCGCAGCGCACCGATTTCCAGCCCTGCGCCAATCTCGTCAAAATCAAAATCGTCCTCGCGGCGCACCGTTTCAAAATATAATTCCCCCGCCTCATCGAAGCCCATCAGGAATGTACAGTTCAGTTTCTGCGCCAGCAAAACGCAGATCACCCGCACTTCCTCCTGTATACTTTCAGGCAGCTCTCGGAACTCCGGTTCCAGAAAATATTTCTGCTTTTCTGCATTTGCCGCAGCCAAAATCTTCCGTTCCATCAGCCTGTCCCCTCCTTCCGGATAGAAACCTCACCGGAAAAAACAACTTCCTCCCGCCCGGTATCCAGCCGCCGGACAAGCAGTTCGCCCTCCGGCGTAACGTCCAGCACAACCGCAGGAAATTCCTCCCGCCCCAAAACGCGGACTTCCCTGCCGATATTCACACATTTCTCACGATAACGTTTCCGGAACGGGACAAAACTGCCGCTCTGCAAAAACGCGTCATAAAGTTCTTCAAAACGTTCCAAAATGCTGTGTACAGTCTGCCGTCTGGAATACGTCCTGCCGCCTTCCAAATAGAGCGAAGTTGCCTTTTCCCGCAGCCCTTCCGGAAATTCCGCCATATTCACATTTACGCCAATGCCCAGTACAATAAAATGTACTTCCTGCATCTCGCAGTCCATCTCCATCAGTATGCCGACAATCTTTTTGCCATTGCAGAGAATGTCATTCGGCCATTTGATTTCCATGGAAAGCCCCGTCACTTCCTCCAAAGCCTCTGCCACAGCCAGCCCCGCAAGCAGTGTCAGCGCAGGGGCAGATGCCGGTTCCATTTTCGGGCGCAGAAGCAGGCTCATCCAAACGCCGGTACCCGCCGGAGCCTCCCAATGGCGTCCTCTGCGGCCGCGTCCAGCCGTCTGGCTTTCCGCCACAGCCAGCGCGCCTTCCGCCCCGCCTTCCAGCGCAAATTCACGGATACGGTTGCTCGTTGTATCCGTTTCATGAAAAAATAACAATGGACGGCCCATATATTTCGTTTTCAGCCCGCTTTCCAACTCCTTTTGGTTATACATCGTTTCATATGGCGCAAGACGGTAGCCTTTGTTCGTGACCGCCTCAATTTCATAGCCCTCCTGCCGCAGGCGGCTGATACCCTTCCATACAGCAGCACGGGAAATATCCAGCTTTCTGCCAATTTCCTCACCGGAAATATAGCCTGTTTCCCCCTTCAAGATATCTAAAATCCGATACATCTGACGCCCTCCTTTGTCAGACTCTGATTCCCCCTGTGTTTTATCTGCAGAAAAAAAGGGAACGTGGAAAACTCTGTAATATTCAGACTTTTCCCCGTTTCCCTTCATACTTCCCTGTGTTCTCCGGCGTCCGCCAAAATTAACGGTTTTTCAAGCAGGCCGCCTTTTCCGGGGTTTCAAACAGATTGCAAACGATAATTTAGTTTTTGCCCTTTACGTTCACGCGGCTCAGGAATTTTTCCAGTTCAATAATCGCGCGCCCATGCGTGCCTTCGCAGATTTTATCCACTTCGTCATACGCCTTGATTGCGAATGTCAGCAGTTTGCCCTTAACCTCCGTCAGCTCCGCCACAACACGCACCTTCATGCCCACAGGCGTAGCCGCCATATGCGCCAGGTTAAAGCTCGTACCGACCGTTTCCCAGCCCTCCGGCAAAAACGGCGCAACTGTGCCGATTGCAGTGCCTTCAATCCATGCGATCATGCGGGGAGAAGCGAACACAGGCACATTGTCGTTGCCGAAATGCACTGCCGTATCTTCTTCCTCTACAACAAATTCCTTTTCAAATGTCATGCCGGGTACAATATTGTTGAATTCCATTATTCGTTCTCCTCTCTGGGTTCTTCTTTTTCCTTTGACAGTGTTGCAGTTTTCTTTTCTTCCTGCACAGCCGCTTCTGTTTCCGGCTCCGTATTCTCTTTATTCTCCGCAATGCCGAGAATTTCCTCCCGTACATTCGGGTCAAACAGCGTACGGAATTCGTCACCCGTAACCTTTTCTTTCTCTACAAGCAGCTTTGCCGCAGCATGCAGTACTTCCATGTTTTCCTGCAAAATGCGGAGTGCCTCGTCATACGCTTCCGTCACGATGCGCTTGACTTCCTCGTCAATCGTTGTCGCGACAGCCTCACCGTAATTGCGGGTGTGGCCCCAGTCGCGCCCGATAAAGACTTCGTTGCTGTCCTCCCCGAACTGTATCGGCCCGAGGATTTCGCTCATGCCGTACTGCGTCACCATGCTCCGCGCCATCGCCGTTGCACGCTCGATGTCGTTGGACGCGCCCGTCGTCACGTCCTTTATCACAATGGCCTCCGCCGCGCGTCCGCCCAGCAGACCCACAATATCCTGTTCCATATACATTTTCGTGCGGTACATCCTGTCCTCGCCCGGAAGCGGCATCGTATAGCCGCCCGCCATACCCGTAGGGATGATGGAAATGCTGTGTACCGGGTCAAGCTCGCTCAGTACTTCAAACAGTATTGCGTGTCCGCTTTCGTGGTACGCCGTGATATATTTTTCCTTATCGGAAATGACTCTTGTTTTCTTTTCTGTACCTACGCCAATTTTGATAAGGGCCTTTTGCAGCTCCTCCATATCAATGGCTTTTTTGTCGTGCCGCGCGGTCAAAAGGGCGGCTTCGTTCAGAAGGTTCGCCAGATCCGCACCGGTAAAGCCTGCCGTTGTCTGCGCAACGACCTTCAGGTCGACTTCCTCTGCCAGAGGCTTGCCTTTGGAATGTACGCGGAGGATTGCCTCGCGCCCTTTTACGTCAGGACGTCCCACATACACCTGCCGGTCGAAACGGCCCGGGCGCAGAAGCGCAGGGTCAAGAATATCCGCGCGGTTCGTTGCCGCAATGATGATAACGCTTTCGTTAATGCCGAAACCGTCCATTTCCACAAGCAGCTGGTTCAGCGTCTGTTCACGCTCATCATGCCCGCCGCCAAGACCCGCGCCGCGGCGTCTGCCCACAGCGTCAATCTCGTCTATAAATACGATGCTCGGCGAATTTTTCTTTGCCTGTTCAAACAAATCGCGCACGCGGGACGCGCCCACGCCTACGAACATTTCCACAAAGTCTGAGCCGGAAATGCTGAAAAACGGCACGCCCGCCTCCCCTGCAACAGCCTTTGCCAGCAGTGTCTTACCTGTACCCGGAGGGCCGACAAGCAGTACGCCCTTCGGTATCCGCGCGCCCAAATCGGTAAACTTCTGCGGCGCTTTCAGGAACTCGACAAGCTCCTCCAGCTCCGCCTTTTCCTCATCACAGCCAGCCACGTCCTGAAACGTTACCTTATTTTTTTCATCTATGCTCATCCTTGCCTTGCTCTTGCCGAAAGAGGACATCTTTCCGCTCCCGCTCTGCATCCGGCTGAACAGGAACATGAAAAACAGTATCATGATGACCATCATAATGAGGGAAGGCAGTATTGCCGCAAGCATGTTTTCCTTCTGCGGCTCCTTAACCGTCATGGACAGGCTGCCGCCGCTCTCCACTACCTTCTGGTCGGCGCGTTCCTGAAATGTGCTGATACTTGCCACGTTTACATTGATAACACCGCCGTCCTTCAGCACCGCCTGCACATTGCCGAAGTCGCCAACTTCTCTGCTCCTTGTAATTTCAAGGCTTTTTACATTACCCTTTTCCATTTCTTCCAATAAGTCGCCGTAAGTATATGCCGGCTGTTCCCCCTGCGGCGGCAGAAGCCCCTGCCCTGTGTACGCAAGGCCCGCCAGTATGATTAAAAATACCAGCGCGTACAGCCCTATGGATTTGAAGTATTTGTTCAAGAGAGTCCCTCCTATTTATTTTTATGCTATATTTATTTGCCGGATATTCGGCTTCAATTTATAATTCTAGCATACTTTTTCCGGAAACGCAACGAATGATTTCTGAAAAAATCAGCTGTCATTCCGCATTTTTCACTGACACGCAAAAAAGCCCCGGGGCGGAGGGCATCCGTCTGGGGCAAAGCGTCTTTATTCCTCAAAATGAATCACACCAACATACGGAAGGTTCCGGTATCTCTGCGCATAATCCAACCCGAAGCCGACCACAAACGCGTCAGGTATCGTAAAACCGGTATAATCCACCGGTACATCTGTCACGCGCCGCTCCGGCTTGTCCAGAAGCGTGCATATTTTCAGGCTTTTGGGTTCGCGCGAAAGCAGGAGTCCCCGCAGATGGCTGAGCGTCCTGCCGCTGTCAATGATGTCCTCCACGACCAGAACGTTTTTCCCCTCTATGCTTTCCTCCAAATCCATTATAATCTGGATATGTCCGCTGCTCTCCGTCGCGTCGCCATAGCTGGAAACCCGCATAAAATTCATCGTCGCCGGCTGGCGCAGTTTTTTTGCCAGCTCCACCAGAACCGTTACGCCGCCCTTCAGCGCGCAAACCAGTTCCACCTGCTCCCCCTCGAAATCCTCATAAACCTGCTCGGCAATCTCTTCCAGCCGCTTGGCAATCGCCTCCGCAGTAATCATTACTTCTACCCGTTCTTTCATGTTTCTGTGTCCCTCCGTATCCGTATCTGTAAAAAACGTGTTGTCTGCCCGTCCGCAAGGAAGCTGACAGAAGACCTCAGCCCCGGAGCCCAGAGGATTTCTTCCCCCAGCGCCACCAAAGGCCATACCTCCCGCTGTTCCCGCGGTATTTTTTCGTCAATCCATAAATCCTTTATTTTTTTCCTGCCATTTTTCAGACGGATGCTGTCACCCGCCCGCCTTGTACGGCAGGAAAGTCCCTCTGTTTCCGTACAGCCGGAAACCTTTTCCAGTATTTTATCATAATCGAATACGTTCGTACACCCACCGCCGCAAATTTCGCCATTTTTTTCAACCCGCAGACAGGTACTGACGGTCACGCCTATTTCCGGTATAAAAATCGCCCCCTCCTGCGGCAGGGTATAGCAGAAAGAGGACGCCTGTTCCGCCGCGCCTCTGGATAGCAGGAGCATGCCATAGCTGTTTTCTGCGCGTATCCCCTGCAAAAAACGGCGGCTCTTTCCTGTTGGTTTTTGCAGAAGCCCCTCCAAAGCCGCAATCTGCACATGGGAAACGTCCGCAGACGCAAACCTACCCATAGCCAGCCGCAGCACACGACGGCGCATTGCCGGATGCGCCCGCAGCAGCCCCTCCCGCTCCAGAGAAACAGCCCCCTTGCGTGCGGGGCGTTCCAGCGCGGCAAACAGCGCGGCAGCCTGCTGTTCCAAATATTCCTCATCATCGGCAAGGAGTGCGGCAGTCCGGGCAATATGCACAGAGGCGCGCGGGTTGATTTCCTCCATCAGCGGCAGTACCTCATGACGCAGCTTATTGCGGGTATACTTCACTTCCCTGTTGCTTTCGTCCTCCCTGAACAAAAGTGCCTCCGCCAGACAATAGCGTTCAATCTCCGCACGGCTGCATGCCAGAAGAGGGCGGCAGATATTCCCACGCACAGGGCGCATCCCCGTCAGCCCATGCAGCCCCGTCCCCCTGCAAAGGCGCATCAGGAGCGTTTCCGCCTGATCATTCCGGTGGTGCGCAACGGCAATATATCCCCGTTCCCCTGCCGTTTCGCGGAATGCGGCATAGCGCAGAAGCCGCCCCGTTTCTTCCTCGCCCATACCGCGCTTTTTCGCCTCCGCTGCCACATCATAATGGTAAACCTTGCAGGGCACGCCCCAATCCGCGCAAAGGCGCTCCACAAACGCCTGATCCCCGTCCGCCGCCGCGCCGCGCAGACCATGGTGGACATGGACAGCCGTAAGCATCCAGCCCTCCCGCTCCCGCCATCCGTTCAGGATATGCAGCAGGGCAACGGAATCTGCCCCGCCGGATATCCCGACAACAATCTCCGCCCCCTTTGGGAACATATGGTTTTCTTTCAACATCGTCTGCACTTTTTTCCGCATGTCTGCCGTCCTCCCTGTTTCCCGCCATATTACCAATACTCTATACGAAATCCGAAAAAAGCGCAAGCCTTGTCTGTACTGTTTCCGAGCCATATGAAAAAGCATGGGGGCATCAGATAATAAAACTTCAAAACCTTGAGGGCGCTGCTAAAAAACAGAAAAATATTGTAAAACTATATGCTTTGTGGTATCTTGATAAAACAGCTGATTTTCCCTGCACGGGGCCATACCGGATGGCTCTGCGCAAAGATTTGGAACGAAAAAGGAGGCGGCAGAAATGCGGATTGATAAATTTTTGAAGGTTTCCCGAATCATAAAGCGGCGTACTGTTGCAAATGAAGCCTGCGACGCGGGGCGTGTATCTCTGAACGGGAAAGTCGTAAAAGCGGGCGCAGATGTCAAGGTAGGCGATATCATCGAAATACAGTTCGGTTCCAATACGACAAAGGTTGAAGTCCTCAGCCTGCAGGAATCCACAAAAAAAGAGGACGCCGCCGGCATGTACCGCGCGGTATGATTCCGCAAAAGCAAACCCCGCAGTCTGGCTGCGGGGTTTCTTTTTCTCTTACTTTTTGTTTTTAGACTGCTTTTCCATCGAGCGGTTCACGCTTGCGGACATTTTTTCGGAGAATGTCTTTTTCTTCTTATCCTCCAGATTCAGCCCTGTCATGCCAATAATATACATGCCTGCCAGCTCAACCTTTACCGTCTTTTTCACAGGCAGCACGTTATACACAGGCTTATCGCACAAAAGCGTTACAATCTGCGGCCCAACCTTTGCGCGTACCATATTGGTCTTGCGCATACGGGAAGCCTTCGGCATCTGTTCATACACAACCTTCGGCAGGTTTGTCGGAGAGGGCTTTTCCTGCTTTTTGTCAATAACGAAAATCTGGACGGTCGTGCGGTTCTGGTCAATGAAATCCTGAGCCTGTATCATCCTGCGCATACTTTTTTTGTTCAGGTAATACAGCCCAGCCAAAATCAAAGCCAGAACAATAACAATGATAATCAAAACATCTGAAAAATTCACAAATCTTTCCTCCTTAAAAACTCGCGCCGCCTTTTCCTTGCAGACGCGCAGGCAAACCGCCTGCCAAGCGGCAATTTTTTCGTATTGCTCACATCTTAACATTTTAACATCGTTTTGGACATTATGGAAGGGAAAAAGAGAATTTTTTCGATTTTTTCCCTTCCCGGGCGGTTGCGCCGCGCCGGGGAATAGAGTATACTGTTTCCTGTGGAATGAAAAGGAAATCAAAATGACGTGGAAAGGGGGCGTTTTTTTTGGAGGGCATACTGCATTGGGCTACTGTTCTTGGGCTTGCCGCACTTATGGCAAACGTTTTTCTGGCTGGCCTCGTCGTCTTTTTTGAGCGGAGAAATCCGGCAAGCACATGGGCATGGCTGCTGGTGCTGTTTTTTATCCCCATACTGGGGTTTTTGATATATATGGTTTTCGGGCGCAATGGGCGAAGGGAAAAAATGTTCCGCGAAAAGGCAAAGTACGATCAGGAAGTCTATTATAAATACCTGTTCCGCAATGTGCGCTCTGTTGAAAAAATACAGGCACAGAAAAGCATCGTGGAAAACCATGGGCGTCTGCGCGGCGCGGAATACCTGACAGACCTTGCCCATCTTCACTTAAATTCCGGAAACTGGATGACCTTCAATAACCGCATCCGGTATTTCCGCAGCGGAAAGGAAAAATTTCATGCACTGGTACAGGATATCCGCAGGGCAAGAAAGTTTATCCATCTGGAATACTATATCTGGCGCGGGGACGAGCTTGGCACGCGCCTTGTGGAGGAGCTTGCGAAGAAAGCGGCGGAAGGCGTGGAAGTGCGCCTGCTGTATGACGGAATCGGCAATTCCCGCCTGCCGAAACATTTCTTTGATAAACTTCACGCCGCCGGCGGGCATACCGCAGCATTCCTGCCCCGCTTCATTGTCCGCCTGAATTACCGCAACCACCGCAAGCTCTGCATTGTAGACGGCGAGGCAGGCTATATCGGCGGCTTCAATGTCGGCGACGAATATCTCGGCGTTACCAAACGCTATGGCCCATGGCGGGACGCGCATCTGCGCATAGAGGGCGACGCACTCGACCAGATGCAGATACGTTTTATCATGGACTGGAACTTTACCTCCGAAAAAAGCCGCGTTCCTTTGGAAGAGCATTATTTCCCCAAAAAACAGCAGTTTGAGGGCATCAAAACACAAATCGTTTCCAGCGGGCCGGATACGCAGTGGAAAAACGTACGCAACGGCTATTTCAAGATGATAAACGAAGCCATTGACCATGTTTACCTGACAACGCCTTACTTCGTGCCGGATGACGGTATCTTTGAAGCCCTGCGCGTTGCCGCGCTTTCCGGGCTGGATGTGCGCATCATTATCCCCGGAAACCCTGACCATCTTTTTGTTTATTGGGCGAGCATGTCTTATCTGGGTGAACTGCTTGAGGCTGGCGTGCGGTGCTATCAGTATGAAAAAGGCTTCATACACTCGAAAACGCTGCTTGTAGACGGGTGTGTCGCGTCTGTCGGCACAGCAAATATGGATATCCGCAGCTTTGACCTGAATTTCGAGGTCAATGCTTTCCTGTATGACGGGAAATTCACAAAGGAATTAGAAGCCGGATTCCAGAACGATCTGAAAAGCTGCGTGGAGATTACAAAGGACTGGTACAACAGGCGGAAGTGGTGGTTCAAGGTAAAGGAATCCATCGCGCGCCTGATATCGCCTATGCTATAAAACATTGGACCTCTGCCCCATACCCCGCTTCTTTCTTTCAAAGAAAGAAGCAAAGAAAATTGCCGCAGAACTTCGTTCTGCGGAGAACTATCGGCATCCTTACAGTATTATATGGATTTCCCCGCAAAGCGGCAGCTTTGCAAATCAAAGTTTAGGATCGAACCCTCTTCAAAGGGTTCGCAGGGTGTGGGACAGCGTCCCACGGTTTTACTCTTTCAGGAGGGAGAAAATTGGATAGAATTGGTTATGAAGAAACGTTGAAGGTGTCCTATTTCCAGATAGACGGCAACCGGAACATGAGCCCCGCCGCTCTGCTCTCCTGTTTGCAGGAGGCCGCCGTCACCCACTCGGACACCATCGGCTACACATTGGACTATATGGCAGAACACCAGTGGGGCTGGTCTGTCGTCAACTGGCACCTGCAAATCTACCGCATGCCCCAGCATGGCGAACGCATACAGGTGCAGACATGGAGCAATAAATGTATGCGTTTTCAGGCGGAACGCAGCTTTTTCCTGTTCGATGAAGCGGGCAATAAACTGCTGGACGGCGCGTCCCGCTGGATATTTATGGACCTTGCCAGACGCCGCCCCGCAAACGCACCGGATGGCATGGCGGAGCGCTACCATTCCGGTCAGGAGCCTGCAATTCCCGATGAAAAATTTTTCATGCCAAAGGAAGCGGAGGGCGACCTGCTTTCCACCCGCACCCTGCCCGTCACCCGCAGGGATACGGATACCAACGGCCACGCCAATAACGTCAAATACTTAGAGTGGGCGATGGACGATGTGCCGGACGAAATCTATGACGGCATGTCGCTGGCGGACGTGCGCATTGTATACCGTAAAGAATGTGTACGCGGAGATATTGTGGAAATCAAGACATACGTCAGGGCTTTGCCTGATGGGAAGGAAGTGCTTTCCTTCCTTTCCGTTGGTGAAAAAATCGTTGCGGAAGTTGCCACGCTCTGGCGGTGAGCGCAAGAAGGAACTGGCTCGGCGCATAGAACAGCCAGACGGTTTCCGGCGCGGGCTGTGCAAAATAGCCCCATGCGACCGTTATATCGCAGGCGGCAAACAGCACGAGCGCGAGGACATACAGCATAGCAAAAACGCTTCTGCATGTCCCCGCTTTTTTTATGGCAAAATAAAAATGGCAGAAAAACAGCAGGGCATAAATGCCGCCCAGGACAGGCAGCGGCAGGAGATACGCCAGCGGAAAAATAGCAGTATACCACAGGCGGAACGGCATTTCCCGAAAGTTTTGGAGATACGCAAGCTGGACGAGGATAAAAAACGCCAGACCAGTGGCGTAATGTGTGGTATAAATCAGGAAAAAATCGGCGCAGAGCGTCAGACCTGCCGCCAGCGGCATACCACCGGTAAAGGAAAGCAGGAAGCACAGCACTATCCACGAAAAACAAACAAAATCAAACATCTTTTCACCTCGAAAAAACCTTTCAGGCCGCGGAGCTCTGCCCTCTGGCACCCTGCTGCGCAGGGCGGGCGAAGCCCGTTTTTGCCATAGGCAAAAATGCCTGACCCCGCAAGGGGTTTCGCCCCTTGACCCTTTTTCTGCCGCGCATACGCACGGCGCATTATAATCATCTTTTTTCCTATTAAAAAAGGCATTGACTCCTCATCAATGCCTTTTCTGTATTCCTTATCCTATTCTCCCCCGCCCGACGCATGAATATGCGGCGGAAATCAGGCCGAGGGACAGCGTCCCCCACAGTCTTTAAGGTTTTCACATCCGGAACGCCACACGATCCGCAGAATGCGGCTTTTTCAGCTTTTGTACTTCCGTCTTTTCCAGATTCTTGTTCGCGCTTGCCAACATCAGCTTAATCCTGTTCAGCTGGTTGACCTCGCTTGCGCCGGGGTCATAGTCAATCGCCACAATATTCGACAACGGGTACTGTTTCCGCAGCTCCTTAATAACGCCCTTGCCCACCACATGGTTCGGCAGGCACCCAAACGGCTGCGTACAGACGATATTCGGCACGCCTGCATGTATCAGCTCAATCATCTCCGCCGTCAGGAACCAGCCTTCGCCCGTCTGGTTGCAGAGCGAAACGATTTTTTCCGCATATGCGCCCAGGCTCCTGATGTCCTCCGGCTTGTCAAACCGTCTGCTCCCTTCCAGTGCGTCCATCATCGGCTTCTGATAATGCTCAATGACCTTCGCCACCAGATTGCCTATGATGCGCGCCTTCCTGGAGCCGCCCAGATATTTTTCCTTCTGCACCATGTTATAACAGCAGTAGAGCGCGAACGTCAGCAGGTCGGGCACAACAGCCTCCGCGCCTTCCCGTTCCAGAAGGTTCACAAGGTCGTTGTTCGCGGTCGGGTGGAATTTCACCAGAATCTCCCCGACAACGCCGACCCTCGGCTTTACCATACGGTTCAGCTCCAGCTCCTCAAAGTCACGCAGTATCCCGCGGATATTCTCGCAGTAGGTCTTTCTGTCGCCCTTCACAACGTCCTTTTTGACCTTCTCGTTCCATTTTTCATACAGTGCGTTTGCAGAACCCTTCACCTTCTCATACGGCCTTGTACGGTAAAGCACACGCATGAACAAATCGCCGTATACCAACGCCTGCAACGCCCTGTGTATCAGACGCGGCTCATATTTGAAGCCCGGGTTTTTCTCCAGCCCTGCCGGATTGATGGAAATAACCGGAATATCCGGCATACCCATATTTACCAGCGCCTTGCGGATAAACGCAATGTAATTCGTCGCCCTGCATCCGCCGCCCGTCTGCGAAATCAGCAGTGCTGTACGGTTCAGGTCGTATTTGCCGGAAAGCAGAGCGTTCAGCAGCTGCCCAATGGAAATCAGCGCAGGATAGCACGCGTCATTGTTGACGTATTTCAGCCCTGTTTCAACCGCGTCCTTGTCCATTGCCGCCATAACCTCCAGCCGGTAACCGCTGGATTGGAACACAGGCTGCAATATATCGAAATGGATTGGCGACATCTGCGGGCAGAGTATCGTATAATCCTTTTTCATCTTTTTCGTGAAAAGCACGCGGTGCAGTGCCGCTTCGCCCTTATGCAGCTGTACGCCCTTTTCCTTCCTGTCCTCAATCGCCGCAATCAGCGAGCGCACGCGTATCCTTGCCGCGCCAAGGTTATTCACCTCGTCAATTTTCAGCGCAGTATAAATTTTGCCTGCCGCTGTCAGAATCGCCCTGACTTCGTCCGTCGTCACAGCGTCCAGCCCGCAGCCAAAGGAATTAAGCTGCACAAACTCCAAATTCTTCTGTGTTTTCACGAACCCTGCCGCTTCATACAGGCGGGAATGATATGTCCACTGGTCACGCACCACAGTCGGCCGTTCCACATGCCCCAGATGCGCCACGCTGTCCTCTGTCAGCACGGCAATGCGGTAGCCCGCTATCAGCTCAGGGATACCATGGTTAATTTCAGGGTCTGCATGGTAGGGCCGCCCCGCCAGCACAATGCCCGTCATATTGTTTTCGCGGATATATTTCAGCGTTTCTTCGCCCTTTTTCTGCATATCGCGCCGGAAATGCGTCCATTCCTCCCAGCCCTGCTTTACGGCTGCCTTTATTTCCTTTTCCGTAGAGCCAAGCGGCACGAATTCCTCCGTCATACGCTTGATAACGGTTTCGATTTTATCGAGGGATAAGAAGGGGTTCAGGAATTTTATATCTTTTTCCTTCAAATCCTCCACATTGTTTTTGATATTTTCATTATACGACGCCACAATTGGGCAGTTATAGTTATTATCCGCCGCCGCGCTGTCCCGCCGCTCATAGACCACGCCGGGGTAGAATATCATATCCACGCCCCTGTCAATCAGCCACATCACATGCCCATGCACCAGCTTCGCCGGATAGCACACGGATTCGCTCGGAATGGATTCCATGCCCATCTCAAATACCGCCTTGGAGGAATACGGGGAAAGCACCACCCGATAGCCCAGCTTCGTAAAGAACGTAAACCAGAACGGGTAATCCTCCCACATATTCAGCACGCGCGGAATGCCGACCGTGCCTTTCGTTGCCTGCTCCGCCGTCAGCGGCTCATAATCGAACAGCCTGTGCCTTTTGTATTCGTAAAGGTTAGGCGCGGGGTTCTCAATTTTCTCCTTGCCCAGCCCGCGCTCGCAGCGGTTGCCCGTAACAAAACGCCGTCCGCCGCTGAAATGGTTGATTGTCAGCAGGCAGTGGTTTGTACAGCCCTGACAACGCGCCATCGCGGATTTGACTTCCAGCGCATTCATTTCCTCTCTGCCAATAAGCGTCGTCTGATAGCCCGCGGTATATTTGTCCCGCGCGATAAGCCCCGCGCCGAACGCACCCATAATGCCCGCGATATCCGGACGGACAGCCTCCCGCCCGCTAATCATCTCAAAGCTTTTCAGCACCGCGTCATTATAAAACGTACCGCCCTGCACGACCATGGATTTCCCCATCGCTTTCGGGTCAGAAATTTTAATCACCTTCAGCAGGGCGTTTTTGATAACGGAATACGCCAGCCCTGCGGAAATATCCGCCACGTCCGCGCCTTCCTTCTGCGCCTGCTTTACGCGGGAATTCATGAATACCGTACAACGGGAACCAAGGTCAATCGGGTTTTTGGCAAAAAGCGCGATTTTCGCAAAATCCGCTACTGTATAATTCAAAGATTTCGCAAATGTTTCAATAAACGAGCCACAGCCGGAGGAACACGCTTCGTTCAGCAGTACGCTGTCGATTACGTTATCCTTGATACGGATGCACTTCATATCCTGCCCGCCGATGTCCAGAATAAAATCAACATCCGGCTTGAAGAACTGTGCCGCCTTGTAGTGTGCCACTGTTTCGATATATCCTAAATCCATCATCAAGGCTTCTTTAATCAGCCCTTCGCCGTAGCCCGTCACGCAGGAATTGCGGATTGTCACGCCCTCCGGCATCAGGTCATACATCTCATTCAGGCTTTTCATCACCACGTTCAGCGGGCTGCCCTCGTTCCCCGCATAGAAGGAATAAAGCAGGCTGCCGTCCTCGCCGACCAGCGCAACCTTTGTCGTTGTGGAACCCGCGTCTATGCCAAGGAACGCGTCCCCCTGATAATTGGAAATAGGAACACGCTTCACCTTGTCCCTGTCATGTCTGTCCCGGAATACGTCATATTCTGCTTCATTGCGGAACAGCGGTTCCATACGACTGACCTCCGCGCTCAATTCAACACCGTTTTCCAGCCTGCCCAGCAGGGAAGGGAAATCCAGTTCCGCGCTGTCCGGTTTATTGGAAACCGCCGTGCCATATGCCGCAAACAGATGTGAATTTTCGGGGATAACTGTTGTTTCGTCCGTCAGCTTGAGTGTTTCAATGAACCTCTGGCGCAGCTCGGAAAGGAAATGCAGCGGGCCGCCCAGAAAAGCAACATGCCCCCGAATGGGCTTGCCGCACGCCAGCCCCGCAATGGTCTGGTTGACAACTGCCTGAAAAATAGAAGCCGCCAAATCCTCTTTTTTCGCGCCCTCATTGATAAGCGGCTGAATGTCCGTTTTCGCGAATACACCGCAGCGCGAAGCAATCGGGTAAATGACCTCGCAGCCCTTTGCCAGCTCATTCAGACCGGTTGCATCTGTCTGCAAAAGGCTTGCCATCTGGTCGATAAAGGAGCCTGTGCCGCCAGCGCAGACCCCGTTCATGCGCTGTTCTATGTTCCCGCCGGAAAAGTAGATGATTTTTGCGTCCTCGCCGCCCAGCTCAATGGCAACGTCTGTTTTTGGCGCGGTCGTTTCCACAGCGTTCGCCGTTGCAACAACCTCCTGAATAAATTCCACGCCAATGGCATTCGCCAGCGCAACGCCGCCGCTGCCTGTAATCATAGCGGTAAAGCAGACATCTCCCAGCTTTTCCTGCGCCTCTTTCAAAATATCCTTGACCGTTTTTTTAATTTCGGAAAAATGCCGCCGGTATCTGCTGAAAACAATCCCGTTTTCCGCGTCCGCCAGCACCACCTTTACTGTTGTCGAACCAATATCAATACCCATGCGGTATATATTTCCCTTGCCTTTAAGATACTGCACTTGCAACACCCCCGTCTGCAAACCCTTCCTGAGCCTCGGGCGCAGCAATCTCCGCCCAGACCTGTTTCTGTATTTTCCTGTATTTTTCTTCATCGTCGATGCCGTCGTCTAGCACCTTCAGCGCAAGTATTCCGTCCTGCATCGCCAGAATCATTGTGATATGGCTTTCCAAATCAATATCCCGCCGGATTTCCCCGCACGCCTGCCCGCATTCCAGTATGCGCCGCAGGCATCGTTCCTTTTCCGCCGCATACTTCTGTGAAAGCGTAATAACCTCCGGAAATTTTTTCATGCCCTCGTAAAGCAGAAAGTAAAAATCTCGGAACATGATATCCTCGCGGCAGATACTCCGGCGGTAATTTTCAAACCGCAGAGGGCGGAAAAACCCGTTCCAAAGCAGCAGTTCCGTTGCAGCCCCGCGCCAGCCTGATTTCCGTGCGTCTTCCCAGCATTGCTCCATCTCCCGCAGCGGACACAGATAATAGGTTTTTATGTATTTCTCAATGACGCGCCGCACCAAATCCTCGCGGCTTTTGAAAGAGTAATAAAAGCCGCCCTTGGTCAGCCCCGCTTCGCGGATGATTTCGTTTGTAGAACTTTCGGAAAAGCCTTTTTTCAGAAACAAATCGAAAGCCTTTTCCAGAATTTCGTTTTCTGTTTTCACATGGCGTTCCCCCTTTTCTGCAAAAATATGAAGGCCATGGGAACATCGTCCCCTCCGGCACCCCGCAAGGGCTTGCTTTGCTCTGTCCTTTGCCTGCGATACTCTGCGCCCCTTGCTAAATAGCTTCATTTTTCCTTTATTCTCCTGCAACACGCAGTTGCAGCAAAAGTCTTTTGTTCCGCTTTTTTCAAAAAGCGGACGGGTTTGGGCGAGCCCAGGATCTTAGGCAGAGCCCCGTTATCAGACCGACCGGTCTGTTTCTCTTTCATTATATTCTCCTGCAAAGGAAATTCAATAGATATATCCGTTAAAATGTCGTTAAAAATCCATAAATATCAGCATATCAGACAAAATTCAAAGCTATTTTCAGCATATTCCTCTGTTTTTTTGTCAAATTCAAACAAAAAAATTTCTCTGTCCTTCCTGCCTTACACAGCCAAAACGCCCGCCCGAAACGCAAAAACAGGAAAGCCTGCAATCCCGCAGGGCTTTCCCGTTTTTTCTCCATATCCTGTTGCCCTTCTCCGCCGAACGCCTCATGCGTCCCCTCAAATAGAGCGTATTTCCTGTATTTTTTCCAGTTGATGCGCAATAATCTGGCTGTTCGTCCGGATGCAGACCAGATTCATTTTGTTCATGCCAATGAGTTCGCCCTCAATGATATTTTCATGCTGCGTCGTTACCTTCACACGCATACCCCGCGTAAATTCCTTCCCCTGGAACGTGATTTTTTCAATCGGGAACAGCTCCCTGCATTTCTCATAGACCCCCGGCACGTCAAGCGAACGCACTACAAACGTCTTTTCCACCCTTCTGTCGATCCATCTCTGGAAACTGCGGATGATATAGGTAATCACATACGCCAGACACGCCGCAAGGAACACATCCTGCCATGTCAAAACAGAAAAATACTCCTTCAAACCTTTTTCTCTCCCTTCCTGTATCTGTTATCCGAACAGGCGTTTAATCATTTTTTTTCAAATATTGGTAAATCTCCCGCTTTGGCACGCCTCTATCCTTCGCGGTCTGTTTCATCGCTTCTTTTTCGCCCATGCCCTGCGCCAGATAGCGCGCCATATGTTCCTCAATAGAAACCTGTGCCCAGCCTTGCTGTTCCTCGTGCCGTTGTTCCTCCAGCGAAAAACCCGCGCAGACCAGCACAAATTCGCCCTTCGGCGCATGTTCACGGAAATACGCCAGCTGTCCGCCCAGCGTATCCCTGCGTACCTCTTCAAATTTCTTCGTCAGCTCCCGCGCCGCGGCTGTCTGCCGTTCTGCGCCGAATACGCCGCAAAGCTCCTCAAGCGTATCCAGCAGGCGGTGCGGGGCTTCGTAGAACACCATTGTCCGGTGTTCCCGTTCCAATGTCCGCAGAATTTCTCTGCGCTCCTTTTTCTCCGGCGGCAGGAATCCTTCGAACACAAAACGCCGCGTATCCAGCCCCGAAAGCACCAGTGCGGTCACAGCGGCCGATGCGCCCGGTGCAGCCGTCACCGGCACGCCTGCCGCATGGCAGAGCCGCACCAAATCCGCACCGGGGTCGGAAATGCCCGGCATGCCCGCGTCTGTCACAAGCGCGATGTTTTCACCCTTTTGCAGACGTTCCAGAAGTACAGGGCCTTTCCCCGCCTTATTATGCTCATGGTAGCTTGTCATAGGCGTTTTAATTTCGTAATGGTTCAATAGCTTCAGTGTATTGCGCGTGTCCTCCGCAGCGATAACATCTGCGCTTTCCAGCAGTTTTAGCGTGCGCAGTGTAATATCGTCCAGATTACCGATAGGCGTTGCACAAAGATAGAGTGTCCCAGCCATTCCTTTTCCTTTCTGCGAAAACCGTGGGACGCTGCCCCACAGCCTTTATCATTCATAGTATATCTGATAAATCTCCTCTGTATATTCCCCAGGCGCGCGGTAAATCACCAGCGGCGCTTCAACCTTCACCATCGGCCTGACGCCCCTGCCAGCCTCCACCAGCACCATCGTCGGAGGTTTATCCACATACGGATGCACAAACCTCACCCGCTTCGGTTCCAGCTTATACTGCCGCAATACTGTCAAAATATCCGTCAGCCTGTGCGGTCTGTGTATCATATAAAACCGCCCTTTCGGCCGGAGTATTTTTCCCGCTGCCGCCGCAACATCTTCCAGTGTGCAGAGAATCTCATGCCGCGCGATGGCCTTTGCTTCGCCCGGGTTCACCAGCCCGCCGCCGCTGTTCATATACGGCGGATTCGACACCACCACGTCAAACGTCGAGCCGCCGAAAATCCCTGCCGCCTCTTTAATATCGCCCTGCACAATGGAAACGCGTTCCTCCAGTTCATTCAGCCGGACGCTCCGCGCCGCCATTTCCGCGCTTTCCGGCTGTATTTCCAGCCCAGTAAAGTGCCTGCCTTCCGTTTTTGCCGCCAGCAAAACAGGAATCACGCCAGTTCCCGTTCCCAGGTCCAGTGCGTTTTCGCCCCGCTTCACCCGCGCGAAGCCGCTGAGTATCACCGCATCTACCCCAAAACAGAACCGCCCCGGGTCCTGAATGATATGATAGCCGCCCCTGTGCAGGTCGTCCAGCCGTTCATGCGGGTGTATGGTCACGTCAGTCCTCATAGGCTTTCAGTTCCTCCGGCGCGGGCTGCTGTTTTTTCCTCTTTTTGGAACGAATCAGCTTAATCTCGTCCACATGGTAAAACGCAATCGTAGGCGGGTCATTTTCCGTCTTGCGCACCGCCGCTTTCACCTGCTGGGAAAGCACGTTTGTGGAGAGTATCTCCCCCGTCCCATCCGGCGTTGCAATAATATCGCCCACCTTCGGCAGTCTGCGGTTCAGTTCCTCATAAACGTCCTCCTCATATTTCAGACAGCACATCAGCCTGCCGCAGATGCCGCTGATTTTCGTCGGGTTCAGCGAAAGGTTCTGCTCCTTTGCCATTTTTATGGAAACCGGCTGAAAATCGCCCAAGAATGTCGCACAGCACAGCGGCCTGCCGCAGATACCGATGCCGTTGAGCATTTTCGCCTCGTCCCGCACGCCAATCTGCCGCAGTTCAATGCGCATACGGAACACTGCCGCCAGTTCCTTCACCAGTTCGCGGAAATCCACCCTCCCGTCAGATGTGAAATAAAAAATCAGCTTGTTGCGGTCAAACGTCATTTCCACGTCCACCAGCTTCATTTCCAGTTCCAGCCGCGCAATTTTTTCCAGACAGATATCAAAGGCTTCTCTTTCCCGCTTATGGTTGCTTTCCACCGTTTTCCAGTCCTCCTGCGTGGCTATGCGCATCACCGTTTTCAGCGGAAAAACAATATTTTCCTCCGCAACAGCCATATTGCCCTTTACCACCGTACCATATTCCACGCCGCGTGCCGTTTCCACGATCGCGCCGTCGTCCTTTTCCAGTTTCAGTCCGGCAGGGTCGAAATAATACATTTTCCCCGCTTTCTTAAAGCGTATTCCTACCACTTCTGTCATTGGGTTCAATCTCCTTTTATCTCCATCAGCATAACTTCCATCGTCAGCCGAAAATTTGCGTTCTGCGCCAGCCGTTTCCGCGCTTCGTGTACGGCGCGCGCGTTTCGCGCCAGCCGTTCCGGCGGTTCCTTTGCCGCGCGGAAAACAGCGTCTTTCTGTTCCTTTTCCACCAAAAACCGTTCCTCCCGCAGGCATTTTGCCGCCAGCAGGTCGCGGTACCAGAGTTCCATAATATCCAAAAAGCGGAGGTCGTTTTTATAACCCTCCAAATCCTTTGCCATTGCCAGCACGTCTGCCTCAGACATACCGGGCAGAGCCTGCACCTTTTGCAGGATATCCTGCCGGAGCTGCTGAAAGTCCTCGTCCTGCAATAAATCCAGCGCCCGCCCGATACGCCCCTGTGCATAAGCGGCGTAGCTGTCGCAGGCCTCAGCAGGGACATGTGCCTTTTCCCGCAGATACGCGGCAATCTCCTGTTCCGGCAGGGGACGCAGCGGCATCACCGCCACTCTGGAAAGAATCGTTGGCAGGAATGCCTCCGCGCGTTCCGCCAAAAGTAGAAAACGAGCGTAAACCGGCGGTTCCTCAAGCGTTTTAAGCAAGGCGTTCTGCGCCTGAACGGTCATAGTATCCGCATTTTCCATGATATAAATTTTGCAGGCAAAACGGTACGGCTTCAAATTCACCGTTTCCAGTATCTGTTCGCGTATCTCGTCAACGCCGATGCTTTTTTTCTCTGTCCGCACATAAATGACGTCTGGATGGTTGCCGCTGTCAAACGCAGTGCAGCTTGCGCATGTACAGCAGGGGCGTTCGCCCGCGCCTTCGCACTGCAACGCCTTCGCGAATGTATTCGCAAACATGCGTTTGCCCGCACCCGCGCCGCCTGTAAACAGATATGCATGGGACACACGGCCGCCTGCCGCCGCTGTCTGCAAATGACGCACCAGCGCGCTGTTCCCCCAGATTTCCCGAAATGTATACAAGTCGTCGTTTCTCCTTTTTTACCGCTGAAAGAGCCTAAAAACCTTGAGGGCTCTGCCTTCAAACTCCCGCAAGGGACACTGTCCCTTGACCCGTTTTCCGCAAAACTGCGTTTTGCGGGAACAAAAACAATTTATTCCAATATTCACAAGTTCAAAACCCTGCCAGAACCTGCCCATAATAGCCACCGCATCTGTCAGGTCTAAAACCCTGCCGCCATCTCTCCGTTTCCTCCCCAGCCGCATACCATGCGTCTGGAAAAAGGGTCAAGGGCTGAAAGCCCTTGCGGGGTTAAGCATTTTTGCTTATGGCAAAAACGGACTTCGCCCGCCCTGCACAGCAGGGTGCCATAGGGCAGGGTCCCAAGGTCTTCAGGAGTGCAGTCCTCAGAACTTATGGAACTGCTCCACGTCCACCACAAACACCGTTGCCCCTCCGACCTTCACCTCAATCGGCGCAAGGATAAACCCATGCATCGCCCCGCAGGAGGAGGGAAGCGTTGCGTACTGTGTCCGCGCCTTGCTGTTTTCTTCAATAATCTTTATCGCCTCGTCTACCTTCTCATTCTCCACGCCCGCCAGCAGCGTCGTATTGCCCGCGCGCAGGAACCCGCCCTTTGTCGCCAGCCTTGTCACCTGAAAGCCCGCTTCATTCAGATGGGAGATTGCCTCTCCCGCATCCTCGTCCTGTAAAATCGCAATAATAAGTTTCATAAAAATCCCTCCTTACCCGCGCCGTGGCGCAAAGCCAAACAGCCGGTCTAATTCTTCCTTTATCTCCGCAAACACAGCATCTGGCGGCTGTCCCGCGTCTATTACGCATATCCTTCCGCCGCTTTCCTCTGCCAGCGCAAGGTATCCCTGATATACCCTTTCATGGAACGCCGCTTTTTCCCGCTCCATTCTGTCCAGCTCATGGCTGTCCTGCTGTTTTTTCCGCGTCATGCCCTCCTTGGGGCTGATGTTCAGAAAAAACGTCAGGTCTGGCTCCCTGCCGTCCGTAGCAATGCGGTTTACCTCCGCCACAATGCCGCCAAGCCCGCGCCCATAGCCCTGGTAGGCGATACTGGAATCTGTAAAGCGGTCTGTAAGCACAGTCCTGCCTGCTGCCAGTGCGGGAAGAATTTTTTCTTCCAGATGCTGCGCGCGTGCCGCCGCGTAAAGCAGCATTTCCGCGCGTGCGGCCATTGCGGTGTTTTCCGGGTCAAGTATCAGTTCCCGTATCCGTTCCGCAATGGGCGTGCCGCCCGGCTCCCGCGTCGGAAGCACATCCGCGCCGCATTCCTCCAGATACGCCTTTATCTTCTGTATCTGTGTGGATTTGCCGCTGCCGTCACCGCCCTCGATAGATATAAAATACCCAGGCTTATCCATATAAATTCCTGCCCCCATGCTATCCGCGCCGCATTGCTTGCCGCCGGATTGTTTTAGGAAGCACTGATTTATTCCGGTGCGTGGAGCAACGAGAAAAATTTTCGTAAGATGAAACAAAAAACGCAGGGAATACCCGTAGGTATTTCCGAGGCTTTTTGTAAAATATGACGGAAATTTTGCCGATGATACACGTGCCAGTGATTAAATCAGTGCTTCCTTTTGTTTCAGTATACCACATCCTATGAAAATACGCAAAGAAATAAAGCCCGCATACGCCAAAAACATGCCGGTATCTCCTTCCAGCCCTACCCGTCCCCCAATTTTTTGGCATAAAACCGCCGCGCGCTAATATATTACCATATAGACAAAGTGCGGATACGCCACAGGAAGGATAAGGAGGGTTTTTATGCCGTTGGAATTGGCGAAAGAAACGATGGTATGGCGGGAAGAAGCGGGCAGGCAGGCTTCCCAGATTCTGCTGGAAGGGGACGTTATTGTGCCGGACAGCAAGCCTGACCTGCAGGAACTCCTGCGCTGTGAGGGCAGTGTAAAAATACGTGACAAAAGAGTCAGCGACGACAGGATCGGTTTTTCAGGCGAGCTGGAACTGCTTGTGCTTTACGCGGGCAAAAACGGGGAACAGCCGCTTTACACCATGAAATCCTCCCTGCCTATGGAAGATTTTATACATATGGACGGGCTGGAGCCAGACATGGAAATCACATTGGACGCAAATTTAGAGCATTTAGACTGCGAGATCATCAATGACAGAAAACTGAGCGTAAAAGCGGTCGTTGGCGTAGAAGCGGCGGCGGAGCGCAGGCGCAGCGCGGAAATTCTCTGCGATGCAGAGGGCGAAGGCGTGGAATGTCTGAAAGGCTGTCTGTGCATGGAAGCAGACACCGCGGAACTGCGGGACAGGTTTACCATAAAAGAGGAGCTTGTCCTGCCCGCCGCAAAGCCGGAAATCAGCGAAATTCTCTGGGAAGGAACCGCGCTGACGGAACAGGATGTCCGCCCGATGGACGGGAAAGTCATGGTACGCGGGAATCTGAAAATCAGTATCCTTTATACAGACACACAGGGAAATCTTGGCAGCTTTACGGAAAAAATTCCGTTTAGCGGCTATCTGGAAGGAGATGAAATCGAGCCGCGCAGTGTTATTGATACACGCCTTTGGATCGAGGAGGCAAAACTCACGCCCACAATAGACGAGGACGGCGAAACACGCCAGATTTCCGCAGATGTAACCGTCGGCGCAGCGTTAAAAGGACGGGAGCCTGTGGAACATGAAATACTGCTGGATGCCTATTCCCCGAAAGGAACTGTAAAAATCGACCGTGAAACGGTGACATATCCGCTGACGGTTGCCAGCGGCAAAAACCAGTTCTCGCTGAAAGAGCGCGTGCAGCTGGAAAACGGGGAATCCCCCATGCTTCGGGTGGAAGAAATCTGGGGCGATGTGCGGCTGGAAGAAGCGCGCACAGGGCAGGATTTTGTAGAGGCAGAGGGTGTGCTTTCCGCGGCAGTGCTGTATTACTGTGAGAATGACGAAAGCCCCGTATGCGTCATCCGGCGCGGGTACCCTTTCAACCAAACAGTTGAGCTAAAGGGCGTACAGGAGGGCGATACAGCCGAAATTGAACTGCGCCTGGAGGATCTGGATTTCCAGATACTTTCCGAACGGGAGGGCGAACTTCGCGCCACGCTGGCAATGGAAACACACGTCCAGCGGAAAGAAACGGCTGAAACTGTAACGGATATCACGCTGGAAGAAAATGCTGAAGAACAAATCAGCGCGGCAAGCGCAGTCATTTATATGGTACAGCCGGGTGATTCTCTCTGGAGCATTGCCAAAAACTACCATACCACCATGGAAGATATTTTAGCAGTCAATGAGATTGAAAATCCCGACCTGCTTTATCCCGGTCAAAAACTTCTGATTATCAAAATACTACGGTAAGTTATTCACATTCTGTACAGCAAAAACGCCCTGCCTTAAGGCAGGGCGTTTCTCTCTCTCATGCTAAACCTGCTCAACTGACTCCGCCGAACCCGCTGAACGGATAAATACGGAAAAACACCTTTCCTTTCAAGTCCCTTTCCGCTACCGCCCCAATGTTCCGGCTGTCATAGCTGGTTTCACGATTATCCCCCATCAGGAACACCGCCCCTTCCGGAATATCCATATCCACCAGCCCGTCTGTGCGCCCCTCTGCGTAAGGCTCCTGCAAAATCTCTCCGTCGATCTCCACGCCCGCGCCCTCCGGCAGTATCCGGATATGCTCCCCCGGCAGGCCTGCCACACGCTTTACGAGCGTTTTGGGTCCATTCCCGCCATCATACCGGAACACCACAATGTCTCCCCTGTCATACATACCCGCCATCGTCATAGCCCTGCTCATCAGGACGATTTCCCCATCGCCAAGCGCGGGCTCCATAGAACTGCCCGAAAGCCGTACCGGCCAGCAGAAATAAAACAATACCAGCAATATCACAGCCGCCCGCAGTATTACCTTTCCCCATTCTTCCATCCATTCCTTCACGCTTCATTCCAACCTGCCCTTCAAAATCATATCTTGCCCTTCGCTTGACAAGGGTATATACGGCTAAAAGCGTCTGTTATGCAGCTCTGTGGCTTTTTCAGCACGTAATTTGAGGCAGTTTCAAGGCAGCCGTCCGCAGGCGTACCCGCAGGTACGTCAAGGGCGGATTACACAGAAAATGCCAAAATTCCGGCTGAAAAAGCGTGTATCCCCTTGTCAGGCTAAGGTATCTTCTTATAAGTATACAGATTCCCCCAAAAACAGGCAAGCCCCTGCATTCTCCCCGCGCCGCTGTCCCAGTCAGTCTTCCGTAAATTCAAACAATTCCTCTACCGTCACATGGAACACCTTCGCAATATCCATTGCCAGCTTCAGCGAAGGGTTATATTTCCCGTTTTCCAGATGTACAATCGTTTCGCGCCTTGCGTTCACCATCTCTGCCAGTTCACTTTGCTTGTATCCTGCCTTTTCCCTGTATTCCCTGACCTTCGTTTTCAGCGCCATATCAAACTCCTTTGCTGTCCATGATGCTGAACAGGATAAAGCGTATCACTGCCAACGCCAGTATCATCGCAACGAGCGCGTAACCCGTTATCCTTCCTTCTATGCCAAAAATTGCGGAAGCAAACGCTATGATGCTCACAGCTACAACCATGATTTTTAATCCGGCAGCGTCCGTCCTGTGCAGATTCCGGATTGCCATTTCGTCTTTTTCTTCCTTGCTGTATCTCCGAATACGCCCTGCCTGCAACAGGAAAAATACAATGGTAAATATGCCAACCACCATCTGTACCGTTTCATAGTAATCATGCCAGTCCCGCCTTGCCCACATCCAGTAATAGCTGACAAGGAGTACCGCATAGATGATTTTCGTCCCTACCAGTTCTTTTAATGTAACTTTTGTTTTCATACTTCATGCCTCCAAGTGATATATTTCTAACTTTTTGATGTTATAAATATATCACTCCTGATTCTCCTTGTCAATACCAAATGTGAATTATTTCTAACTTTTTTATCCCTGCCTTTGCTGCTCCATCCTCAGATGCTAAAACGCCTTTTCCCCTTCGCGAAACAGCATTCTGCCCCCGTCTCTTTTCTCATCCCATTCCCCTCACAACGATTTCTTCATATAACCGCCGTATTTCCTCCGCCTGCTCTCTGCAAAACACACTTGCGCTCCCCGCCGCAATCCCCAGCCGCAGAGCCTCCCGTAAACTCCCCGTTCTCAGCCAGCCGGCAGCAGCCCCCGCAAGCATCGCATCACCTGCCCCCGCAGAGCGGGACGCCTCCCCGCGCGGAGCTTCCCCGCAGAGCACGTCATCCCCGCCCAAAAGCACTGCACCCTCCGCTGCAAGTGAAATCAGTACATTTTCTGCACCCATTTCCTGCATACGCCGCCCTTCCTTCAGCAGCTCCTGCCATGTAAACAGCCGCCGTCCGGCAAACTCTTCCAGTTCCTGCCTGTTTGGCTTGATGAGAAACGGTTTCTGCCGCAACATTCGCGGGAGCGTCTCCCCTGCTGCATCTACGATGCTGAAAACGTCCCGCCCTGCCAGCCGTTTCAATATCTGCTCATAAAGCCCCTCAGGGGCGTCGTCCCCGGAAAGTATCAGAATATCCCCCTTTTGCAGTCCGTCCAGCTGTACAAGCAGGGCGTCCCGATCCTCCGGCGAAATCTCCGGCATACTTCCAATGATTTCGCTTTCCTCCTGCCCCAGAATTCTGACCGCCATGCGCGAAAAACCTTTTTCCAGCCGGATAAACGCCGTTTCAATACCCTTTTCCCGCAGCTCCTGTTCCAAAAAATCCCCTGTGAATCCTGCCGAAAATCCCAGCATTGTATTCCGCACGCCAAGGCTTCGCAGGGTCATTGCTATATGAATTCCCTTTCCGCCCGGAACGGCTTGTTCGTTTTTGGAGCAGTTCCGTATACCCTGCAAAAACTCTGCCATCTCCGCCGCATATTCCACCGATGGGCTGCACGTCAGCGTATACACCACGCGAATCCCTCCCAATCCTGTATTCGTTCTGCATAGTATGCCCGTTTCCGTCTTTTTAATCAGAAAATCATGGCAGCTGAACAGGTATGGTCCATCAAAAAACGGCAGAGCCTGTGTTTGCCCTGCCGTCACGCAAATTGGTATCCATTTTTCCGCAGTATGTTCTCTGCCCCTTCTGCATTTTCCCGTTTCAAAAAAATGTAATCCGTATCAAATGTAGAAACTGCAAAAATGCTGATTCCTGCCTCTGCCAATATTCCGGCAATGCCCGCCAGTATGCCAATCAGCGAAAAATCCAGCTGGCCCGCAATGCGGAAACCCTTCCAGCCGTCCTCCCGCTGTTCCGCGTCCTCCGGCGCGCTTTCCGCAGGGCAGAGCAGGGAACACTCCACGTCCGTCCTTGCCCAGAACCAAAATTCTCCGCCCTGTGTGAACGCCCGTTCCTTTCCCCATCTGCAAACACAAAATTCCCCGTCCATCCATTCCAGCCTCATGCCATTCCTTCCTTTCCTTCACATCTGCCGCCGCACCGTCTTATATTCATCTTCCAAACGGTAATATGGGCAGCCCTGGAACGTATCCGTCAAAAACTTCTGCATTTCGTCCTCGTCCAGATTGACCTCGCAATAATATTCTTCAAATTCTTCATCATATCCAAAATACATGCAGCTTTCACAATTCGACATCTTTCTGCCCTCCTTCTTCATACTGTCCCTCAAACGCCCTGCGCCTTTCCGCCGTATGCCGCCGCACAAATTCCCCCTTCGCGGCAGTATAACCGTCCCTGTCATTCCCGTATGCCTTCCAAAGCCCCAGCTTCAGCCGCTCATATTCCTCCGCCGCCTGCCTGTCCGCCCGCAGGCAGTCCCGAAAATACAGCTCGTCATGGTCGCCCGCCTGCCGCAGATGGATATGGAATACGCGCGCCGCAAAGCCATCCGGTGTGTAGCCCTTGTTGTAGGAACATCTGTCCGAAGCCTTCGACATCAGCAAATACCCGCTGTTTTCCAGCTTCGTGCCAGCATCATCGAGCCCCTGCCCTTCTTTCATCTCAACCAATATGTCAACTGTCGGCTTTGCCCATATCCCCCTGACCGCCGTACTTCCGATGTGTTCTATCCTCCAAACCTGTTCCATCGGCAGAATGTTCCACAGTTCTTCTTTTTCCTCACAAAACCATTGTGCCCATTCCTTCCGCCAGGGTTCCAGACGTATCGGAAACAGCCGCCAAAGCTCCTTCAATCCCATTTCAGACAATTTCATCTGTTCAATCCTCTTTCAGTAAAAATCCGCTCCCGCCGCAGGTTTTGCAGATTTTCCCCGCCTTTACCCGAAGTATCGGAATTTCCTTTACAACCATGCCCGCCCCGTTGCATTCCGGACAGGACATGCCGTCACGCTCCGTATCCAGCCCTTTTTTCTTCCGGTATTCCCTGTATGCCGCGGCAACGTCCTCCTCCGTCTGCTCCCGCGCCTTCCGGCGGATTTCCTGCATTTTTGTTTTCCTCATACCGACTTCCTCCTTCACGTCATTTCGTAGTATAAATTCATATGCTCTAATTCCGGGTAAAACGCTCTGACACGAATATTCACTTTTCTGACTGGATATTCCGTAACCATGTCCATGATATATGCCTGCCTGTAACCTTCGCAATATTCCCGCGGCATCGACCAAGCAAACAGCGTATCCTGTATCATCCCCGACTCTTTATCTACCTCGAAATAACCCTCAACATCTATGACTGCATCCCTCCATTCAAACGCCATGCGTTTCATCATAATGCAGTCAAATTTCTCATTTTGAATCCGTTCTTCTCTATTTACAATATTAAAATCCTGTTCCATCTCTTGAATCTTATATGCAACCCTTTGAATCGCCATTTCCATTTCATCTTTGCTTACTTCCTTTGTTTCCGTTTCCAAAACTTTTAATTCACTCTCGTTTTCCTCACAATTTTGTTCTTTTTGAACGCTCTGAATATAAAAATAACAACAAATGAAAACTAAGATCGTAACATATATTTTTTTCACACGCTCACACTTTCCTACCTTATATAAAATCCAACCTCAAAAGAGGTTGGATTCCTATCAGCCATCATATTTTTTCAATTTACATAAAATTTCCTTAATATAAATCATAAATTAAATCCATATTATCTGTTTTTCTATAATACATTTCACTTGATGAACTTCCAGAGAGTTCAAACCCCAAGCCTTCTAATTCTGCTCCAAGTGATCCCTCAAGAGAACTGGAAATTGTACGTACCACTGTTCCTCTAGCGCGTATATGTCCAGTAATAGTAGGATAACTTTCAATCATATCAACACAGAATATTTCTTCATACGTTGTATTACTAGAACTCACCAATGCGGACCAGCAATATTTCAATTCATTTAATTGTCTAAAACTGCCTTCGAACCACTCTAGATACATTGCGCCAACTTCAACAATCGAATTTGAACCAAAATCAAATTCTTCTATTTTTTGAACTATTCTTGTATTTCGAGGAACAATACCAAGTATGTCTTTAGCTTCTCTTTCACTAACTTGTTTTTTTGCCATAATTGTATCTATCGCTTCTTCATATGTCAACTCTCGTATTTCAGTAGCAACTAAATTGGTTGTTCTCTCTTGTTGGCGGTCTTCCGCATATATCGTCATCGATGTACACATTAAAATTAGAAAAACGCATATTATCTTTTTTAGCATATATTCTTCCTCCTCTTGAAAATGCAAATATGTTTCACCAATAGACCAAGCGCTTAATCTGGTCTAATTATATAAACTTTTTTTGTTTGTCAAGAATATATGCTCTTTTTACAAAAAAAAATGGAAGTTACAGGGCTCGAACCTGTGACCCTCTGCTTGTAAGGCAGATGCTCTCCCAGCTGAGCTAAACTTCCATAAAACGACTCAGATGGGGCTCGAACCCACGACCTCCGGCGTGACAGGCCGGCGCTCTAACCAACTGAGCTACTGAGCCATATATAAATGACTTCGTCATATAGGAATGGCTTAAAAAATATGACAGGGGCAGAAGGACTCGAACCCTCGACATTTGGTTTTGGAGACCAACGTTCTACCGACTGAACTATACCCCTATAAACGGTCTCCCAAAATCGGGAAACACCCTCAAAACTGAACACAAGAAACCTTTCGTCAATCAAGTAGTTGGCTTCGCCAACTGCTTTTTATTGGTCAAGCCCTCGGTCTATTAGTATTGGTCAGCTGAACATGTTGCCATGCTTACACCTCCAACCTATCTACCTCGTTATCTTCAAGGGACCTTACTTCCGAAGAATGGGAAATCTGATCTTGAGGCCGGCTTCACGCTTAGATGCCTTCAGCGTTTATCCGTTCCATACATAGCTACCCGGCTGTG
>CAJTKM010000020.1 GCA_910576545.1 Lachnospiraceae bacterium | reverse complement strand
CCCCACTGGCCGCGCTGTCCCGGCAGATGTGGTTCCAGTAGCGCCCATACTTTGTCACTTATGTCGTGTCGGTGATAGGAAGCATCCATCTTTTTCTCTCCTGTCCTTTAAGATGCTTCCATTTTATCACAATCCATTCACCTTGTGTAGACACTATCTAGTATGACCTGTAAATTCAGCATAGGCATAATAAACCAGCTCATTGGGGCAAGTTTGTGATGCCATCTCTTCCCATTCACAGAGGATATCTATGACCAAAAACAAGCTATATGCATCTAAAGCATGGTTATACCTTGGTTCATGCTCCGTTTTAACAAATTGACGAAGTATTTTAAGTTCATTTTCAATTGAGTACATTTGCTTGTTTCTCCCTCCCGTAAAATATTTATAATTGGCTCAATTATAACATTCCCCTGATATCGTTCCAAGGCCGTTTATCCACTGTTGCCCAGTTTAGCACACCTAAGCATTATCACAAATGCTTTATTTTGTACAGTAAAGGAGATATTATCGACGCGCTGCCATTCCTATATTAGATATTGCATTTTTACAAAAAAACAGGTACATTTATTATAAAAGAATGATTGAAAAACCGGTCCGGAAACCATACTGCGGTACTTCCGAACCGGCCTGAAAAAGGAGGAATTTCATATGCAAAAACCCCAGCCCCATATTCAGCTCAGCGAAAGTATCCACGCAAAATACGCCCTGCTTCCCGGTGACCCTGCCCGTCTGGACCGCATCATACCATTTCTGGAAAACGTACAGGAACAGACATTCAGCCGCGAATACCGCAGTCTTACGGGCGAATATAAAGGCGTGCACATCCTTGCCATGTCCACAGGCATGGGCGGCGTATCCATGGGAATCGCTGTGGAGGAGCTTTCCCGCATTGGCGTTTCTGCCATGATACGAATCGGCAGCTGCGGCGCATTACAGCCAAAAGTCGGTGTTGGCGATTTGATTATTGTCAATGGCGCGGTGCGGGATGATGGCGCATCGCAAACCTACATCGACCCGACCTTCCCCGCAGTACCTGATACCGGGCTGATGCTGGCCTGCATTCAGGCAGCACAGGAAAATGGTATACCTTTCCACGTCGGCATTGCCCGCAGTCATGACAGTTTCTATACCAACATTAACGAAGAAATCAACGCATATTGGAGTGCGCAGGGCGTTCTCGGTTCGGATATGGAAACGGCTGCCCTGTTCACAATCGGGCATCTGCGTGGTATAAAAACAGCATCCATACTGAATAATGTCGTTCCTTTTGAAGTTGACCCGCTTGAGGGCATCGGCAGTTATGCAGAGGGCGAAAACATTGCGATGCAGGGCGAAAAAAATGAGATACTCGCCGCTTTGGAAGCATTTGTAAAACTCGAAAATTTGTAACGAAAACAACATGTAAAATTGGGGACTTGTTGATATCAACAAGTCCTTTTTCACCTGAGGGTATGAAGAAAAGTCTGTAAATAGGATTCTTCTATGATAAGATTTGATGGAATGATGAAAAATTGGGCATTCCACCTTGCCCAAAATAAAAAAGACAAGCGCGGAACATTATCCTGCCTGTCTTTATATATTTCCTTTGTCATGCTCGTTTCATCAATTCCTTTGCCGCAGCAAGCGTAGCTTCTGTGATATTGCTGCCGCCCATCATTCGTGCAACCTCCCGCACAGAATCTTCCTGTTCCAGAGGGAACACCTCTGTCGTCGTGGTATCTCCCTCACTATGCTTTTCAATCAGGAAATGTCTGTCCGCAAGTGCAGCAATCTGCGGCAGATGTGTAATGCAGAGAATCTGGCGTTTTTCGCCCAAAACACTCATTTTCTCCCCGACTTTACGCGCCGTCCTGCCGCTCACGCCTGTATCAATCTCGTCAAAAATAAATGTACCAATCTCATCCGCATCCACCAGCACCGATTTCAATGCCAGCATTACGCGTGACATTTCGCCTCCGGAAGCAATCTTTGCCAATGGCTTCAATGCCTCGCCTGCGTTGGCAGAAATCAGAAATTCCACTTTATCCCTGCCTTCCGGCCCCCATTCCGTTTTTTCGTCAATCTGTATATGGAACCGCGCATTTTTCATTTCCATATCTCGCAAAGCAACCTCAATCTGCTCTTCCACATGCTTTGCCGTTTCCCTCCGCAGTTCGGAAAGCGTCTTTCCGGCGGCTTTCAGCTTTTTCTGTTCCTCCGCGCGTTTTTTTGTCAGCTCTGCTGTCCGTTCACTGCTGTTCGTCAGAAAATCCAATTCCTGAACGACTTTATCGTAAAATTTCAGCACAGCCTCAACACTGCCGCCATATTTTCGTTTCAGCTTATAAATCGTCTGCAAGCGTTCCTCAATTTCCTCCAGTGCCTCAGGGTCGGCCTCCTGATTTTCAGTCTCCCGCTTCAAATCCCGTACAGAATCCTCCACGCGGGCACAGGCGTCTTCCAATTCTTCCAAAAAGCCGGAAAGTCCGCTGTCAAGCTCGGCAGCCTCCCGCAGTTTCGCCAGCGCATCACCCATCTGCTCACAGGCAGAAGGAAACGGGTCTTTTCCGTCATACAAAAGCGCGATACTCTCCCCAGTCAACCGCATCAGCTTCTCCATGCTGCCCAGACGTTTTTTCTGTTCCAGAAGGTCATCTTCCTCCCCTGCTTTCAGTGCGCAGCTTTCAATTTCCTCTTTCTGGAACTGCAAAATATCCATACGCTGTTCCCGCTGGGCTTCATCCCCCATCAACGTTTTCATCTGCTTCTCCACTTCCCGCAGGTTTTGAAAGCTCTCTCTGTATTTTTCCAGAGCTTCCGCAAACGCCGCGCTACAGAAACGATCCAGCAGGCGGATATGCTTTGCAGGGTTCAAAAGGGACTGGTGTTCATGCTGTCCATAAATATCAATCAAGTCTTCTGAAATTTCCTTCAGCATACCGACAGTTGCAATGGAACCATTGATTCGGCAGACGGTTTTTCCGCTTTCGTTCAGCGTACGGGTAATCAAAAGAGAACCATCCTCCTCCGTTTCAATGCCGCTTTCCATCAGCTTTTCCTGTAAAGAAGCATTTTCCGCAAGAAAAAGAGCCTCCACAGAAGCCGATTTCTGCCCACGGCGCAAAAAGTCCTTTCCTGCCCTGCCGCCCAGCGCAAAATGCAGGGAATCAATGACCATGGATTTGCCCGCGCCTGTTTCTCCCGTCAGGATATTCAGCCCGCCTCCAAATGAAATTTCACATTCCTCAATCAGTGCCACATTTTTGATATGCAGACGTTCCAGCATGGTACGCCACCCCTTTCCATTTTAGGTGCTATGGATAATCCGGTAGAGCTTTTCAATGATAGCCGCCGCCTGATTATGCGTACGCACAACGCAGAAAACCGTATCATCACCCGCGATTGTGCCGAGAATCTCGCTGTTCTGCATATTATCCAGCGCAACTGCAACTGCCATGCCCATGCCTTCCAGCGTTTTCACAACAATCATATTCTGCGCATAATCCATCTTTACGACCGCTTCACGGAACACCCGCGTCAGCCGTTCGGTGATTTCCGTATCATTTCCAGAAATTACAGCATATTTCTGCCGTCCTTTTTCAGTGGCAATCTTCGTCAGCTTCATTTCCCGTATATCTCTGGAAACCGTAGCCTGCGTCACGATATAACCTTCGTCACAAAGCTTCTGCGCCAATTCTTCCTGTGTTTCAATGTCATAGTTTTCAATCAGTTCCAATATTTTCGCGTGCCTTGCAATCTTCATTTCCGTCACCTCGTTTTCTAAGATTTACCTTGAAAGCTTCTGCCGCAGTACATCATAAAAACTCTGCGGATTTGTTTTGATGATCGTCGTACATTCCTTTGCACGGCGCACCCGCACAACATTTTTGCCTGTCAGCGTCCATGCATCCTGCCCGTCCGCACTGACAGTAAACGCAGTGTCCTCCCTCGGGTTGACCTCCACCGTAACCGCATCGTCAGCGGAAACGACGATAGAACGGCTTGTCAGCGTATGCGGCGATATCGGCGTAATGGCAATAATCTGCGCATCTGATTTCAGCACCGGCCCCCCCGCCGAAAGATTATACGCCGTTGAGCCTGTCGGCGTACAGATAATAACGCCGTCCGCCCGCAGGGTATCCACAAATTCATCATTCACAAACACATTAAATTCCAATATTTTATATAAAAGTCCACGGGTGATACAGATATCGTTCAGGGCAAGTATGCCTTCCGTCCGCTCCATTCCTGACGCAATGCAGCCTTCCAGCATCATGCGTTTTTCCAGCTTGTAATCCCCATGCAGAACATTGTCAATAGCATATTCCGCCCTGTTTTTTTCCTCAGCAGTCAAAAAGCCAAGCGTGCCGAGATTGATTCCCAATATCGGCGTCTGATAACGCGCCGTTTTCCTGCCGACACCCAACAGCGTACCATCACCGCCAAGCGAAATCAGGAAATCAGAATAGCGGTAAAGTTCCTCCTCCTTGCGTGCATAAAGTTCCAGCCCGGCAAGCTGCGCCGTCTTTTCCGAAAGCTGCGGCAGACAGCCCTTCAGCAGCAGATGGCGCACCAGCCGCTTTGTCACGGCAAGCTCTTTATCCTTTTCCGCATTCGGTATCAGCCCCACCTTCTGCATACTCTCCCTCCTTCCTTTCCGAAAGCGTGGCATGCGACTGCTCCACAACCGCCTCCAGCCGTTTCCGGACCGCGTCTTTTTCCATACCTTTCTGTTGTTTATCAAAGTAGACTAAATATTCAATGTTGCCTTCCGGTCCCTTGATGGGTGAAAAGCTCAGGCCCAGTATGCCCAGCCCCTGCGCCTCCGCATAATCAGTAATTTTCTCAATGACCTCACGGTGTACTGCCCTGTCCTTCACGACGCCTTTTTTGCCGACCTTTTCCCGTCCGGCTTCAAACTGCGGCTTAATCAGGCAGACAAGCTGCCCTTTTTCACCCAGCACATCCAGCGCGGCAGGAAGTATCTTCGTAAGGGAAATAAAAGAAACGTCAACAGAAGCAAAATCAGCTTCATCCGGCACCTGTTCATGGGTAACATACCGCATGTTGGTTTTTTCCAGACAAACCACGCGAGGGTCATTGCGCAGTTTCCATGCGAATTGTCCATAGCCAACGTCAATGGCGTAAACCTTTGCCGCACCGTTCTGGAGCATACAGTCCGTAAACCCGCCGGTTGACGCGCCAATATCCATGCAGATCTTTCCCTCCAGAGAAATACCGAATTCCTCAACCGCCTTTTCCAGCTTATAGCCGCCCCTGCTGACGTATTTCATCTGTCCGCCGCGTACCTCGATACTTATATCATTCGGCAGCTTTGTTCCGGCTTTATCCTCTTTCCTGCCATCGACATAAACCTTCCCCGCCATGATATAAGCCTTTGCCAGTTCTCTGGAAGGCGCAAGCCCCCGCTGCACCAGCAGGCTGTCCAATCGTTCCTTTTCTGCCATCATTCAATCTCCCAGTCTTTTTTTGATTCCTTTATAAATGCCTTCTGCATCCAGCCCATGCCGCGCAAAAAGCTGTGCCTGTGTTCCCTGCTCAATATAGCAGTCCGGAAACGCAAAACTCGTCACCGATACCGTCTGCCTCCTGCCGCTATAAAATTCCAGCACACGCGAACCAAGTCCGCCTTTGCCGAGATTATCCTCCACCGTAAAGATATATGCGCACTGCTCCGCTGCCCGCAGGAGCATTTCCCCGTCCAGAGGGCTGATGAACCGCATATTGACAAGCATCGGCTGATAACCATCCTTCTCCAGCCGCTTCACAGCTTCCGCCGCAGTTTTCAGCATATGTCCTTCCGCCAGCACCGCGATTTTCCTGCCGTCCTGTATCAGTTCCGCCTTACCATATGCCACAGGCTCCCTGTTTTCCGTAAAAGCTGTTTCCGCCGTTCCACGTGGGTATCGCACTGCGATCGGACCATTCCAGCGGTTGACCGCAAAATCCAGCATTTCCTCTAGTTCCCAGCCATTTTTAGGGGAAAGCACTGTCATATTCGGGATATGCGACAGGAAAGAAAGGTCAAACACGCCCTGATGGGTTTCCCCATCCGCGCCAACAATTCCCGCCCTGTCAACAGCAAATACGACATGGAGGTTCTGCATACATACGTCATGCACAATCTGGTCGTACGCCCTTTGCAGAAAAGAAGAATACACCGCAAACACCGGCACAATTCCCCTGCTTGCCAGACCAGCCGAAAATGTCACGCCATGCTGTTCTGCAATGGCAACGTCAAAGAAACGCTCGGGAAACGCTTTCTGAAAGCCTTCAAATCCGGTGCCGCCTGCCATTGCTGCCGTAATCCCCACAGCTTTATCGTTCGCCGCGCCGATTTCCAGCATTTTCTTCCCGAAAATATCCGACCAGCTTTCCCCGCCGGAAGAAAGCGGCTTTCCTGTTTTCAGGTCAAATGCGCCAACGCCATGATAATCGCTGGGGTTTTCCTCCGCATAGCGGTAGCCGCGTCCCTTCACCGTTTTAACGTGAATCAGCACAGGTCCTTTCATATACTTCACATTCCGGAACAGTTCCAGCAGTTCCTTCAAATCATGCCCGTCCACCGGGCCTATGTATTTGAAACCAAGCTCCTCAAACATCGCGCCATGCAAAAAAAGGTGCTTCGCGCTGTCCCGCGCTTTGGAAAGAACATTATAAGTCGCCCGTCCTACTATGGGCACATTGTCCCGAAACTGTTTGAAATGCTCTTTCAGCTTCTGGTAACGTCCGTCTGTCCGCAAATTATTCAAATGGCGGCTGATCGCACCCACGTTCGTATCAATCGACATCTGGTTGTCATTCAGTATCACAATCAGGTTGGTATTTTCCCTTCCGGCGTTATTCAGGGCTTCATACGCCAGTCCTCCCGTCATGGAACCGTCTCCGATTACGGCAATCACATGCTCCTTACCGCCCAATAAATCACGCGCCTTTGCAATACCCAGCGCGGCAGATATAGACGTAGAGCTGTGCCCTGCCGCAAATGCATCGCAATCGCTTTCATGCGGTTTGGGAAAGCCGCTCAGCCCGTCCAGCTGACGCAGTGTGGCAAACTGCTCCTTCCTGCCCGTCAGAATTTTATGAATATACGCCTGATGCCCTACATCCCAGACGATTTTATCCTCCGGCAGATTAAAGCAGTATTCCAGCGCAACCGTTAATTCCACAACGCCAAGGTTGGAGGCAAGATGTCCGCCCGTTTTGGAAACGCTGCGCAGAAGGAACCGCCTCAGCTCCTTACACAATGTTTTCAGTTCTTCTTCATTCAGTTTTTTTATGTCGTCTTTCTTTTGAATCTGATTCAGAATTTCAGACACAGCCCTTCCCCCATTCGCTGTATACAGTTAAACATAAAATCCTACCGTAATGCCGAGAATGGCTCCGGCAAGCACTTCAAGCGGCGTATGCCCTAAAAGTTCCTTGAGCTTTTCCATATCCGGCAGCTGGTGCTTCTCAATCAGAAGATTGAGTATCTCCGCCTGTTTTCCGGCAGCCCGCCGGATTCCTGCCGCGTCATACATCACTACAAGCGCCAGTATTAGTGCAATGGCAAAAAACGGCGATTCAAACCCGTTCTGTTTTCCTACGGCAAAAGCCAGAGCCATTACCAGCGCAGAATGGGAGCTGGGCATGCCGCCAGTACCCACAAGCCTTGTCGCATCGAACCGCTTTTCTATCACCAATGTCAGTATGATCTTCGTTCCCTGCGCAATCGCCCAGGAAATCACCGCCGCCAAAAGGGGCGTATTCTGCAGGATCCCCTCTATTCCCATATGTTCCTCTTCTTTCCTGTCTTTCTGTTCTATGCGTCAGTAGGTTCTGTCAGTCAGATATTCTGTCAGCGCAAGCAGGAACGCACAGCTTTCCCCCTGCCCTTTCCAGAAATTCACCGCCTGCATGGAAAGCCTTCCGGCAATCCGCCGTGCTTCTTCTACGCCAAACAGCGTTACATATGTTGTTTTCTGATTCTTTTCATCGCTGTGAACAGGCTTGCCCAATTCTTCCGTTGTACTTGTTACATCCAGAATATCATCAATAATCTGGAATGCAAGACCGATATTCTGCCCCGCAAGACCGAAGCCCTTCACCGTTTCCGCTTCCGCGCCGCCTAAAAGTGCGCCCGCCTCCAACGCGCCGCGAATCATTGCCGCCGTTTTATTCAGATGGATATAATCCAGCGTTTTCACATCCAAGGATTTTCCTTCCAGCGCGACATCTGCCGCCTGGCCCGCCAGCATTCCATAAATCCCCGCGCCATGAGCAATCGCGCGCATCGCCTCTGCCCTTTCTGCGGAAGGGGCTTTCACACATGCCGCTGCCATCGTTTCCATAGCGTGATGCAGAAGTCCGTCTCCCGCAAGAATTGCCATTGCCTCGCCGTAAACTTTATGGTTCGTCGGCCTTCCTCGTCTGTAATCGTCGTTATCCATTGCCGGAAGGTCATCATGAATCAGGGAATAGGTGTGTATCATTTCAATGGCACAGGCAAAAGGCAGAGCCTCTTCCCGCTTTCCACCCATCGCTTCACATGCCGCCAGCACAAGCATGGGGCGCAGACGTTTTCCACCCGCAAGCAAGCTGTACCGCATCGCTTCATATACGTCAGGCGGCAATGCCTCCTGTTCAGGAATGCATTTTTCCAGCGCGTTCTCAATATAGACGCAGTATTCTTCTATTTTAGTTTTCAAATCCGTATGTTCCATGTCTTCATTCCTCCGCCTGAAAAGGTTCCTCCTGCCAGAGCCCTGCCTCCTTACGCAAAAGGACGATTTCGCCCTCTGCCGCCGTCAGCTTCTCCATGCAGTAAGCAGAAAGCCCCAGCCCTTCTTTATAAAGGGCTACTACCGTTTCCAGAGGGGCTTCCTCCTGCTCCAGCTGCTCCACGATAGCCTCTATTCGTTCCATTGCTTCCTCAAAGGACAGTTTTTTCTTTGCCATCATCAATTACCGCCTTTCCTGTTACCGCCGCATACAGCCTGCCGTCCCGCATTTCGATTTGCAGTTTCTGCCCTTCGCGCACATCTGCCGCCGCTGTAAGGGGCTGTCCGGCTTCGTTCAAAATCATGGCATATCCCCGTTTCATCACAGAGAAAGGCGAAACGCTTTCCAGCCTTGCCTGTGCTGCCGCCAGACGCCCTGCGTTTTTCTCCAGCCGCCGCATGGTTTCCCGCTGCATAGCCTGGCTCTGCCCTTCCACGTCCGCCCGCAGCTGGTGTAATTTTTCCAGAGGGCGTTTCAAAACGGGACGCTCTTTCAAAAATTCCAGCCGCCGCCTGCTGGATACCATGGCTGCTGAAACATCCCGCCATAGGCGTTCCTGCATGCCTTCCAGCATTGCAATGCGGCTTTCCAACGGTATCGCAGTTGCCAGTTCCGCCGCCGCCGAAGGTGTAGGCGCACGCAGGTCGGAAACAAAATCCGTTATCGTAAAATCCGTTTCATGCCCAACGGCAGAAATGACAGGTATCTCCGAAGCAAATACCGCCCTCGCGACTTTTTCCTCATTGAACGGCCACAAATCCTCCATAGAACCACCGCCGCGCCCTAAAATGATGACGTCGGCGCCGCCCCATTCGTTTGCCAGCCGCAGAGAACGCACAATATCCTCCGCCGCTTTTTCTCCCTGCACAAGCGTCGGGAATACGGCAATCTTCACACGCGGGTCGCGCCGCTTCACAATCTGTATCACATCGCGCACCGCCGCCCCTACGGGAGATGTGACCACGGCAATACACTTGGCATGTGCGGGCATTTCCCGCTTAAAATCCGCATCAAACAGCCCTTCTGCCGCAAGTTTTTCCTTCATCTGCTCAAATGCCATCTGAAGCGCACCCATTCCGACAGGCTCCATAAATTCGCCGTAAAGCTGGTACTGCCCTGTCCGTTCGTAAAGGGAAACACGCCCGTATAATATGACCTGCATGCCGTTTTCCGGTAAAAATGGAATTTCCTCCGCATCCTGCCGGAATATCATACAGGAAAGCGCGCCGGTCGCGTCTTTCAGCGTAAAATACCAATGCCCTGAGGAATGTGCCTTAAAATTGGAAATTTCCCCCTGCACGAGCAGACTGTTCAATATAAAATCATTTTCCAGCAGATTTTTGATATAGCGGTTAATCTGCCCAACCGTAAAAACCTTTGGCGCAATCATGCCTCTCCTCTTGCCGCCTTGCCAAGGATACCGTTAATAAACGCAGGGGCTTCGTCCGAGCTGAATTTCTTTGCCAGTTCCACTGCCTCATTGATTGCCACGCCAACCGGCGTATCGCCCGAAAAGCGCATTTCATAGACAGCCAGCCGCAGTATTGCGAGGTCAACCTTGTTCATTCGTTCCGGCTCCCAGCCTTTGGCGCATTCCTGAATGATTTTGTCAATTTCCTCTTTGTGTTTCTGTGCGCCCTCTGCTTCTTTCGTGATGAAAACGCGGTCCTCCTCCTTCAACGGCTGCTCTTTCTCTGCAAAAAATATTTCTTTTACCTTCTCATATTCTTCCGTTTCGTAAAAGTCCATCTGGAACAAAAGGAAGAACGCATTTTCTCTCGCACTTTTCCGGCTCATACCATACCTCCGCTGTCGCCCTGCAATCCTACTCTCAACAATCCACGAGAATCAACAGACGGGTCCCATCAGCAAATGCTCTCGGAACCCGTTTCCACTTTTTCCAGCTGCACGCCGGAAAGGGTTCGTTTACTCTTCCTCTTCGGCGTTTGCACTTTTTTCCCGGACAATACCGGAAACACTGACATTTACTACCGCGACATTCAGTCCCGTCATCGTTTCCACAGCATTTTTGACTTTTTTCTGCACTTCCTCCGCTACAACCTGTACCTTTGTGCCGAAGTTTACAATAATATCCATATCCAGAACTGCTTCATTTTCATCCTTCACGACTTTTACGCACTTGGTCTGGCCCTTTTTGCCGAAAAATTCCACAAAGCTCTTGCTGCCGCTTCCGTCCGCAACGCCTTCCACTTCCAGAGCCGCCGTAACTGCAATCACACCAATCACTTCATCTGCTATCTGTATCTGTCCATTCATCACCTTATTTTCAGACATATCTTTCTGACCTCCTGTTGTCCCTTTTATACAGCATTCTATACATTTTCTAAAAATTTCATACCACCCACGCCTGTGGCGTTTCTTCCGTCCATCTTTACATCTGCGGGATTCCTCTTTTGTTTCTTCAACATAAAGCAAAAAAAACTTTCTGCGCAGCGTCAGCCTCCTGAACACCCCGCAGTATCCCATTTCTGTAATCCATATTTCTGGCAGCAGAAAATCCTGAAAACTCCATATTTTCCACTTCTATCGAATATTATAACAGAACTCACCAGCCAATGCAAATAAATATACATCAAAATACATGAGAAAAGCGGAAAAGTATTCCTTTTCCGCTTTTCAAGCTACCATTATTTTCCTTTTTTCAGGGTATTGATTCGAATTTGGTCTGCCTCGCAGCCTGTTTTCCGCTTCACGATATCCTCAATCTGTGCAACCTCCGCATCTGTCAGTGTTTCCTTATCGACGACAACATCCACCGTCGCATCGTCGATGCGGACATAAGCCTCCTGAAAACCTTTTGCCTCAATCATGGCTTCTGCAGCCGTTTCCTTTTCAATGCGCTCCTGAAGCTGCAACATGGTATCGCTGCATTTATCCTTTTGCTCCTGACTGACGTTTTCGTTATTCAGCATTTCCGTCAGAATATCCTTTTGCTTTGCGCGGGACTGTTCTCTGTCCAGTTTTGCTTCCGCAAAATACTGCCCGCCGGTCAACCCGCCTTCCGCACTGACAAACACAGCCGCACCGTCCCCGGTTGTTTCCGCAATCTCTGCTTCCGCAGTAATCGGGTCAAGTGCCAGATCCTCCGCGTCCAGATCATCCGGCAGGGCAGAATAATCCACCAGCGCCGTGATATCGCCTTCCTCTGTCAGCTGGAGCGCGGTTTTGTTGCTCTGTGCAGAGCGGCTTTCCTGAAAATTCAGATAGCCTGCCGCCGCAATCATCACCGCCAGTGCCGTTACAACCACTTGATTCCTCTTAATGACAAACATTTTGTTTTCCCCCTCTATTTCATTTTCAAAACCGCAATTTTATGAGCCGGCACGTCCAGCAGAGCCTGTGCCGCACTGTTCAGCGAAGCGCAGACCGCCGGATTCCCGCCGCCCTCCGCCACGATTACAACGCCCTCTACCTTTGGCGATGCTTCCGAAAGCACAAGGGGCGAAAAACTCCCTCTGCCGTCCTCCAGCATTACAACGCTCGTTTCTGTCCGAAGGCTTTCGGATACCCTGCCGCTTTCTTCTCCCCGGCTTTCTTCCCTTTTTTCCTCCTGTGCCACCACCTTCTGCTCCGCCATGCTGAATGTCAGCATCACCTCCACATTTCCCGCGCCTTCTATTCTGGAAAGAATCTGCGCCATCCGCTGTTCCAAATCCGCTTCTTTTTTATTAGAATGGCTTTCCTCGCTCTCCTCCGCAGGCGGGGCTTCCGCCTGCTCCTTTTTTTCTGACGGGAAAAGGCTGTTCCCAGCCACCAGCAGGAGTATGCCTGCCATCAGTGCCAGCAAAGCGTTATTCCGCATTTTCCTGTTTTCGAGACGGAACATATTCCGCCAAAAATCCTTCTGCATTTTTCTCACCCTTCTTTTGTCAATTCACAGCCTGAACGCTGTCCTCCGGCAAGCCGTAGCGTTTTGCCGCGTATTTCTGTACCTCCTGCAAGTCCGCCTCTCCGCAGCCCACAGAAAAGGATTGCAGAGTGCCGTAATCCCCGTCCTCCGCGTCCCTGCAAAATTCCGCCTCCACCCATTCAATCTGCGGAAATTTCTTTTGCAGGTCCCGCGTCAGTTCCTCCTCCAAAAGCGTCTGATATGTATGTTCCAGCCGTTCCTGTTCCATTTCCCGATAGTCCTCGCCAGTATGGAACGCCCGTTCCAGCCGGACGCTCTGCCGCAGCGGCGAAAGGCTGATATCGCCCTGCCTTACGCCAAACAGCCGCAGAAAAGGGCTCAGCGCGGCTGTTAATATCAGAACGCCGAGCACCAGTTCCACATATCTGCGGTGATTTCCCTCCGGCATCAGGATTTCCGCCATAGCGGAAAAAATGGTCAAAGCCGTTATAGTTTTTATATATGCGGTAAAAGCCTCCATCATTCCTTTTTCCCTCCGAATCCTAAAGCCCTCCCAGCAATAGCAGGGCGGAAAACAGAAACATTCCCTCTCCCAGAACAATGACCCCCAGCAGAAGAGCGGTATATTCTCCCGCCGCTGCAATACATTCTACCAATCTTTCTTCACAGATAAACTCTGCCGCTGCCGCCGTCACCTGAAACACAAGCAGTATCACAAGCATTTTGACCACCAAGGGAATACAGAGCAGGAGCAGGAACACAGCCGCCGCAACCAGCGTGCCGCTGCGCAGTGTGCCTGCCACAGCTGCCGCTGTTTCCACCGCGCCGCCCATGACATTCCCCACCACCGGAACAGAATTGACCGCAATCCTTGCCGTTCTGGCTGCCAGCCCATTCATAGCCCCGCCGCCAATTTTCTGCAAGGATATCAGAAGCATGAACAGCATTGCTGTAGCCTTCATGCCCCATGCAATACATTGCCGAAGAAGCTTCGCGAAACGTCCCAATATGGCTTTTTCCGAAATATGATCCGCAAGCTCCAGAGAAACCGCCAGCAGTATCGCAGGAACGAGTATATAGCTGACCGCAAAGGAAAGTGCCGCCGAGCCGCCCATCAGCACAGGCCCCATCATAGCGGTCTGTGTGAAATTGCCGGAGGTCGCCGAAAGGACAAGAAATATCGGCAGCATCGCCTCATAAACCTTACAAATTCCACTTATCCTCTCCACAACGCTTTGCGAAATGCTGTGAAACGAAGATAAAATCACCACAACCAGCACCATATAGCAGAGATAAAAGCCCATTTCCCCCACAGACTTCCCCTGAAACGAACTGTTCAGCTGTTTCAGCACAGCACTCAGCACCACGACAAGCACCAACTGCGCCAAAAGCCTGCCCTGTATGCGGAATTCCCCAAAAGCCGCCTCTGCCAGTTCCTCCCCCAAATCTTCAAAGGAAAAATCAAACGCCCCTGTTAAGATATCCCGAAGCAGTTTCCCGAAGCCCTGTTCCGGCTCCAATCCCTCCGCCGCCCTGTCTACCGCTTCGACCTCAAGCCGCTGCAGTTCCTCCTGCAAAAGCTCGTCCATTTCGGCAGCAAAAGCACTCTGCGGAAATGGCAGCAGGAACACAAACAGCAGGATAACCGCGCAAATCACTTTTTTCATATGTATCCCTCCAAAGCCTGCTTTTGTTCCAGTCAAAATAAGTTCATCACCATTTCCAGCAAAGCCGTCAGCACAGGCATCGCCGCCGCCATCATGAGAATTTTCCCTGCCAGTTCAATTTTACTGCCGATTGCCGTTTCCCCTGCGTCCACACACAGCTGCGCCCCAAACTGCGTCAGGTACGCAATACCAATTACCCGCAGAACCACAGCAAAATACCCGCTGCCAACGCCTGCCCGTTCTGCAGTTTCCCGCAGCATCTGCAGCAGTCCCTCCAAGTAGCCGAAGACCATAAAAAAGATGAGCACGCCTGTCACAACTGTCAGCAGGAGCGCGAACTGGGGGCTTTCTTTTTTCAGCACCACCGCCAGAGAGGTACTGACCAGCCCCAGCGCGATAATTCTTCCAATCTCCATATGCCCCGCCCCCTCATAACTGGAACAGCGTCTGCACCGTTTCAAACAGCGTGCTGATATACTGAATGACCCAGAACAACACGACCACCAGCCCCGCAAGCGTCGTCATTGTCGCCTGTTCCTCCCGTCCGGCGCGAATCAGCACCTGATTGAGCACTGCCACCAGTATCCCTACTGCCGCAATCCGAAATACAATATTGATTTCCATACCTTCCCTCCCCGCTTTTTACAGCAGCACCGTTACCAGCATAAGGCCGCTCAAAACACCCATGCCGTAATACAGCCGCCCGTTTTTATCCAGCCGCCGTCTGCCCTGCTCCTGCGCGCTCTCCAGATAGCGCAGAAACAGGCGGATGCTGTTTTTCTGCTGTTCCTTATCCAAAAAACCCAGCGTTTTCCCAAAAAGCAGGAGCGCGTCCATATCTTCCTGCCGGAAAAAGGTTTCCTTCTGCCCTGCTTTCCAGACGTCTGCCCATATTTCCTCTGCCGAAACGCCATCCCGGCACGCCATCCGTTCCGCTGCCTGCCGAAAGATTTCGCCTGCGGCACCTTCCATTTTCCAGCCCACACTTTCCAACACCTCCGGCAAAGGGGCAGAAAGATAGGCAATCTGACCTTCCAGCAGCAAAACGCCCCGTTCCAGTTCACCTAAGTCCCGCAGACGGTATTTCTCCCGCGCCGCAAGGGTTGCCCCTGTCCAGACAGTCGAGCCCATAATAAGGAGTATCCCTGCTATATGGAAAATCAGTTCCATCACGCGCCGTCCCCCTTCCAAAGCAGTTCCTTACTGCTGTTTCGTATCTCCTCAACTGTTCCCGTTCCCCTTCTGCGGGAAAGGAACACATATCGTTCAAATATCCCTTTTTCCACCAGCTCCCGCAGATAAGGGCGGGTTTGCAGATCCTCCATATCCCCGCCGTGTACAGTAGAAATCAACTTAACACCCGCATTCAGCACTTCTTCTGCTGCCCGCATATCCTCCGCGCGCCCCAGCTCGTCCACCGCAATGACCTCCGGGGACATGCTCCTCAATAAAAGCAACATGCCGCTCGCCTTCGGGCAGCCCTCCAAAATATCTACACAGGGTCCCAAGTCCATCTGCGGTACACCATCCCAAAGCGGTGCAATCTCCCCACGCTCGTCCACAACGCCCACCGTAAGCTGTCTGCCTCCCTCGCCGCTGCTCAGGCAACGAATGATATCCCGCAGAAGCGTTGTTTTGCCGCAGCCCGGCGGTGAAACAATCAGGCTGTGGCAAAACGTCCCGCCCTCCATCAGAAACGGAAGGATTCTGGATGCGCATCCCTTGATTTCCCGCGCAATACGGATATTCAGCGCGTTAATCTGGCGAAGTGTACGGATTTCCCCGCCTTCCAGAATAGCCTTGCCACAGAATCCGACCCTGTGCCCACCCTCTATGGTCAGATACCCCTGCCGGAGTTCCTCCTCGAACGCATACAGCGAATACGCACTTAACAGGGATACCGTTTCCTGTATATCCGCCTTTGAAATGCGGATACAGCTCTCCGATGATTCCGCTGGCATGCCGTCCTGCCGCAGAAAACAGATGCCTTTTTCTCCCTTTAGTAAAAGCGGCTGTCCGCACCGCAGACGGATTTCCTGCAGATTCAGTTTTTCCAGATTTTCTTTCTCCAGCCCTTGCCCCCGTATTCGCCGGGGCAGTGCATTCCAAACAGCCTCTATGCTCATGACCTGTCCCACTCCTTTTGTTTCATATTATGTTTGAAATCAGGAAACATGCAAAATAATTCCCCATAGACCTCTGTCAGCGCTCCCTCGAAATCCCGTTTTTTCGTGAAAATATAACGCTGTTTTTCGCATTTTTCCTATTTTCGATAGCTTTTTATGAAAATAGTCTTTACTTTTTCACATTATGTGATATAATAAATTCATTCATTTGATTTTGCATGTTTGCACTATATACTTTACTTATGCTCTGCTTATATTTTTAGCTTCACATTGTAAAAATTTTATTTTGTAACAGACAACCGGAAAACTCTCTGCAGCAGACCAAGCAAGCGGTACCTTTGTACGATCGTGTTTGATTTTTTGTTTGAGTGTTTTTCTTATGTCTATGCTTTTCAAATTTGAAGGGGGACAAGCTCAAATGTTTACGATGTTGTTTTCAAATTTTCCAGAAACGATCAAAAAAGAAGTAAAAGATATTTGCATAAACTGCAGCCAAAACCTGATTTTAGAAGAAAATGCATGGGAAAACATACAGCCTCTTTTGGATTCCTGTTCCATTGACTGTTTTCTGTTCTGGCTGGATGAGAATTATCCGGCAACGAACCGAATCATTTCCCGCATACGCCAGAAAAAGAAGTACCAGCATACGCCTATGCTGTTTTTTTCATTCAAAATTGAATATCTGCTTTCTGCGTTTGTGCTTTGGAAATCCTGCGAATTTTTCTTCTGCCCGCTTCGGAACGAGAAAAAAGAGGAACTGGCTGCTCTAATCCAGCATTATGACGAAATGTACCAAAAAATTCATATTGATTCAACGTTCCACTGCAATATCAGTACATCAAAGGAGATTTTCAGCATACCTTACAGCGATATCCTTTTTGTGGAAAGCACTATGAAAAAATCCGTACTGCATACCAAAACAGGAACGCATCTGCTGCCCGTACCGCTTTACCGGGTGCGGGAACGGCTGCCTGCCAGCTTTTTCGTGCAGACGCACCGCTCCTTTATCGTCAATACGAAAAATATTGCCACGATTGATAAATCCAAAGACCCTTGGGTCGTTACCTTTTTCGGCTCACAAAAATATGCTTACATCAGCCGCAATTACAAAAAAGAGGTTCCGCTGATGTTTCCGGAAATGCTGGATTGTCAATCGAATTGACTTTCCGCCTTTTCCCCTCTAAAATAGAGGAAAAGGAAATTTCCCTGCAAACCGGAAAGGAGCATTTTTATGAAACAGTGTACCATTGTCGCTTTTGGGGACAGCCTGACCTACGGCTACGGCGTACTGAGCCACATCGCCTATCCCGCGCGGCTTGCCCGCCAGCTGCCCCAGCAGGAGCCTGCTCTCTCATGGCACGTTTATAACAGCGGTATAAACGGCGAAACCACACGGGAGGCTCTGCGGCGGCTGGAGCAGAGTGTACTGCGCCATCGCCCCCAGATTGTATGCGTACTGCTTGGCTCGAACGACAGTGCGCTAAACGAAGGGCAATACCGCACGCCTTGGGAATATGAGCAGAACATGAGCCAGATCATCGAGCGTATCCTTGCGTCAGCCCAGCCGGAAGCAGATTTCAACGGAGGCCGCTCCCTTCCCCTGCTCCTGACTCCGCCGCCTGTTATTGATACGGATTTCTACCCGTTCACAACAACAGACCGCATTGAGCTTTACAGTAACATCGTGCGGAAATTAGGGGAATCCTATCATTGCCCTGTGGCAGACCTTTTTTCCGCCTTCCTGCAAAAAAAAGAGGACGCCGAAACGTATGAAGCCCTTTTCCAGTATGATGGCGTACATCTGAGCAATGCAGGTTATGACGTTTTATATGAGCTGCTGGAAAAGAAACTGCTGGATCTGCTTCGGAGCCCTATAGAAGGATAAAAAGGGGATTCAAATGGCAATTTACAAAAGCAGTGAAATGGATACTGTAATCCATCGTATCAAAGAAAAAACAGTGCAAAATCAAATTGTCTTAGGCGCGCTGCTTCCAGAACAGGAAATCCTTGCCTTTGAACAGGCTGCGGGCGTAACGCTCCCGGAAGGCTTCCGCCGTTTCCTTCTGGAAATCGGGAACGGTTGTACATGGAAACGCGAACGCAAAATGCTCCCCTTCCCGCCTGCAAATGCGGAGGAAACCGCAAGGCTTTCCCTCCCCTTCCCCTACGAAACAGAATATATCTGGGGAGATGATGCTTCCGAAGCGGAAACGAATGACACTATGAACGGCACACTGGAGCTGATTGACATTGGCTGCTGCCAGACCTTCCAGCTGATTGTCACAGGCCCATGCAGCGGGGAAGTCTGGCATTTCAGCGAGATGGGCGTACAGCCCTGCTGTCAAAGGCAGGATTTTCTGGGCTGGTTTGAAAAATGGCTGGACGAAGGGGACGGCGTGGATTATTTCGCGGAATATCCTTATGAATAAATTCCACTAAAAAAGGTTTGGGAATCTCATTTCTTCCCAAACCCTTTTTTTGACTACTCCGTCTTGCCCTCTTCCGGCTTTTCTGCTTTTTCCAGCTTAATGGTTACTTCACTGCCCGGCTCCACAGAAAGACCATGTTTCGGGCTTTGGGAAACCACATTTCCGCCTTCCTCGCCCTCAAACACTACCTCAAACTCCAAATCTGTTAACTCTTTCACTGCAGCGTCGTAACTCTTGCCGACTACATTCGGCACTTTCACCGTACCAATTTCTTCTTCGGATTTTTCTACATATAATATAACCTCACTGCCGATTTCAACGTCCGTTCCAACCTTCGGCACCTGGTTCGTAATCTGGTTGCCTGTCCCTACGATTTTATAATTCAGCCCCTGCGCATCCAAATCCAGCGTCGCCTGATATGCACTGCTGCCGATATACTCCGGCATCGTCACTGTCTGGCCGGATTTCAGCGGCGCGGCGTCCTCGGATTCCGTAGGCTCAAGGTTTTTATATTTGATGATGTTTTCCATCAGCTTTTTCGTCATAGGCCCGGTGGACTGCACGCCGTCCTGATATTCGTCAGGAATATGGATCACCGTAAACACCAGATACTGCGGGTTTTCCGCCGGAAAATATGCCATATGTGTCAACGTCCAAATATCTTTTCTTTCACGAGTACCTTGTTCGGACGTACCTGTTTTACATCCAATAGAATAACCCGGTATCTGTATCTTTCTGGCTGTACCATGGTCTACCGTTGCTTTCATTGCGCTTCGGAGCGCATCCGAGGTTTCCCTCGAAATCACCTTCCGCACAATCTCTGTGCCATGCTCCTTTATGACTGTGCCTGTGCTGTCCTTAATCTGAGAAACCACGTAAGGCCTTACCAGATTCCCGCCGTTAATCAGCGCGGAAAACGCCGTCACCATCTGTACAGAAGAGCAGTTGAACGTCTGCCCGAAGGACATCGTTGCCAGTTCCGTAGGACCAATCGCGGAAAGTGCATGCATGACTCTGTCCCATGAATCCGCCCCTGGTTCACCGGGAAGGTCTATACCCGTATCCTGCCCGAATCCAAATTCCTTCTGATATTTATAAAATGTTTCCGCCCCCAAAAGGTTTGCAATCTGCACTACGCCCGGGTTGCAGGACTGCGCTAAAATTTCCGTTACATTGATTGTATTATGCCCATTCTTGTTCGCACATCCAATATCGCGGTCAGCCACGGTAATCTTACCGTTGCAGGTAAATGTATCATTCATGTTAATCAGCCCTTCTTCCAGCGCCGCCGCAACTGTAATAGGCTTATAGACTGAGCCTGGCTCGTAGGTATCGCTGACACAGAAATTCCTCCACATTTTATTCAGGTAATCACTCTGCTCCTGTGTCGTCATCGCCTCCCATCTTTCCTGAAACTCCGCGTCTGTTTCCAGTTCCAACGGCTTGGAAGGGTCGTTCAGATCGAATTTGTCAGCCGCCGCCATCGCATATATTTCACCTGTGTTAGGGTTCATTACCATTGCCGCCACATTTTGGGAGGGCCATTCCTTCATCGTTTCCTGCACGACCTCCTCCGCATACTGCTGTATGGTATAATCCAGCGTAGTCACGATGGTACTGCCGTCCTGCGCGGGATATTCCTGATAAGTCACCCTGTCCGCACCCTGGTAGAGGATAAAGGAACGGCCCGGCGTACCTGTCATTTCATCGGCATAGTAGCCCTCCAGCCCCCATGACGCACCGCCGCGCACAAAGCCAATCAAATGACACGCCAGCGATTTCAGCGGGTAGGAACGGCGGCTTGTCTGCTCGAAATAAACGCCTTTCAGGTTCTCCGCCTCTAGCTTTTCCTTTACTTCGCGTTCAATGCCCTTCACCAGATATTTCCAATGGTTCGGCGAATTGATTTCGCCTGTTGTCGGGTCAAGCGTAATGTGATATTTCAAGTCGGAATAATTCAGCTCTGGAAAATATTCGCAGAGCGTTGTCAGGGTGCGTTCCTGCTCCTCCGTCTTTTTTTCATCTGCCAGCTGCAAAGGGTCAAGCGCAACATTAAACACAGCTGTCGAAACCGCCAGCACCTGCTCATTCCTGTCCAGTATGCTGCCGCGGTTCGCCGCGATTTCCACATCGTAGCGGTTAATCTGCTGTTTTTTCGCCTCCGCTTCATATTCCGCCCCATGCACGATTTTCAAATATACCACGCGTGTCATCAACGCGCTCATCGCTATCATAAATACAAAAAGAATAAAAGCAAATCTCCCCTTCGCTTTTATTCCATGCGCATCTCTTTTCATCCTCTCATCAATCCTTTTTCACAATATTTGAGATCTTCGACAATACAGAAGGTTCCTGCTCCGCTTCATCATCGGCATGCTGCACCGTATAACTCTGCTTTGGCACATCGATATAAACAATCTGGTAAGGCTGCGGTTCTGCCATGCCAAGCCGTTTGATTGCCTCCTCCTTGATAAAGTCCATATCCAGCTTTTCCGTCAGTTCCGCTTCCAGTATTGCGTTGCCCGCCTTCAAATCAGCCAGCTCGCTTTTCTGCTTTCTCAAAGAAATCTCTTCGTTTGCTACTAAAACATGCATCCCCATAAACGCAATGCAGCCCGCAAACAGTACCAGCGCCGCAAGTATCATTTTTGCCGTGGATATCCTCCGCTCTCTGGCTTCTGCCCTCGCCTCCCGGGCTTCCTCCTCTTTGCGGCGTTTTTCCTCATGCAAAGGGTGCGGGGTATAGTCCGGCTGCAATTCATACGCAACGTTCCCATATGTATAGTAGGACGTCCCCCTGTTAAAATCGTCCCTTCTGCGCCGTTGATTTGCTGCCATGCTGTTCCCCTCCCTTTATGTTCTAAAAATTATTTTCAGGTTTCCCCTGCCGCTTCAAATACACGCAGCTTCGCGCTCCTTGCGCGGGGATTTTGTTCCAGTTCCTCTTTGCCCGGCAGTATGGGCTTTCGTGTCAGCACCCTGCCAAATGGCTTTTTCCCACAGACGCACACCGGAAATTCCGGCGGGCAGACACATGGATTTTCCAGTCTGCGGAATGCCTCTTTCACAATCCTGTCCTCCAGAGAATGGAATGTGATGATACAGAGCCGCCCTCCAGGAGCCAGCCGCCCTGCCGCAGCGTCTATCGCCTGCTGCAATACGTCCAGTTCCCCGTTGACCTCAATCCGTATCGCCTGAAACGTGCGCTTAGCCGGATGCGGTCCATCCTTCCGCGCGCCCTTCGGCACAGCCTTTTTGATGACCTCCACCAGCCTGCCCGTCGATTCAATGGGCCTGTCCTGCCGTTCCTTTACAATAAACTGTGCAATACGCTTCGCCCATCGCTCCTCGCCATATGTGAATATCACGCGGTTGAGTTCTTCCTCGTTGTAGCCGTTTATCACGTCATACGCACTGAACGGCTTGTCCGGATTCATGCGCATATCCAGCGGCGCATCCTGCTGGTAGGAAAACCCTCGCTCCCCTTCATCCAGCTGATGCGACGATACGCCGATATCCAGCAGCATCCCGTCTATTTTTTCTATTCCAAGCCCGTCCAAAATACGGGCAATATTGCCGAAATTATCCCGCACGAACGTTACCCTGTCCTGATAGTTCCGCAACCGTTCCCCTGCCGCTTTCTGCGCGTTCGGATCCTGGTCTACGCCAATGAGCCTGCCGCCTTTCAGCCGCTTTACAATTTCCAGCGAATGCCCGCCGCCGCCCATCGTGCCGTCCACATAACAGCCGTCCGTGTCTATATTCAACTGTTCGATGCACTCCCGCAGAAGTACAGAAACATGATGAAATTCCATCTGTTGTATCCTTTCCGTTAAATTCCAAGGTTTTCCATTTCAAACGCCAGCTCGTTGCTGATATAATCTTCCTCGTTGCTGTAATCATTCCAGCTTTCTTTATTCCATATTTCAATGCGGTTATTCACGCCGATAGAAACAACTTCCTTTTTCAGCCCTGCATATTCTCTCAAATGGGGCGGCACCATAATACGCCCCTGATTATCTAATTCGCACTCTACCGCTCCCGCAAAGAAAAACCTCACGAATTTCCTTGCGCCTGTATTGGTCAGCGGCAGCTGTTTCAATTTTTCCTCAAAAATTTTCCATTCGTCCTGTGGATAAGCAAACAGACAATTATCCAGCCCTTTTGTCACGACAAAATGCTCACCAAGACCCTCTCGGAACTTCGCGGGCACAATCAAACGCCCTTTTGCATCTATGGAATGCTGATATTGTCCCATGAACATCCTGCCGTCACCACCTTTCACCACAGGTTACAAGATATAGTAAAAATTCTCCATTTCACCCCACTTTATACCACTTCTTACCACATTGTAATATAACTGTAACAAAAATACAACCCCTGAACATATGTTTTTTTCTTTTCTTTTTTTCAAAAAATCCTTGATTTCCGGCATTTTCCCGCACAAAAAAAGAGAGATTGCTCCTCTCTTAAGAAAAATTTAAGTATCTCCTTGTGACCCTCCATCCTCCACCACCACGAATAACCTGAAAGGGATATTTTCCTGTTTCACAATCCGGCAGATCGGACCAGTCCCTCCGCAGAAGTGTTTGTCGTATTTTGTCATAATTCTGTATTTTTTCTGATACACTCCCGTAATAAAAGTGAAACCACATTGTAACGGTAATGTTAACCTGCTGTAACCTACGCCGCGCCATTCTGTGCTATACTCTTATCAGAAACAAAAAAGAAACAAAATTTCAGTATAACTGGTACAGACAAAAACGCCAAAGGAGGAGACGTTTATGAAAAAACAACTTATGAAATTATTCAGTATCGCAATGGTCACTTTCACGCTTTCTTTTGTCACAGGAATGTCCCTCTATGTGGCTAACCATGAAGCCCCCGCGATGGAACAGCTGCAGGCGCAGGACACCCCTCTGGATAACACGACCGCTTCTGCGGTTCTTCCTGAATAAAATCTCTCTCTGAAAAAACGCGGAGTATTCCCCCAAACGGACAAGCAGACCTGATTGCCCGCTTGGGCGAGTACTCCGCGTTTTTCCGTATTTGCAGCGAATCCTCCTCATTCCGATACTTGTAAGGATTTTCCAGATATGCTACAATATTACGCATACAGGAAAAGTTCTAAATCCCGAAATGTCATGGCACAAAAAGCGGAAACTGCTTGAAACGAGGTGTTATTCTATGCAAATATTAAAATGTCAGGCCTGCGGCTCCAGCGACTTGGTCACAGAACAGGGCGCACTGGTCTGTTCCTTCTGCGGCAGGAAATATACGCGGGAAGAAAACGAGCAGATATTAAGCGGCCCTGAAGCGGAAGCACTGGCGTTTTCCTATATCGCCAAATCAGGCGAATACCATCAACAGGGGCAGACTTCTCTGGAAATACAGGCTCTTTTGAACGCTTTGCAGACAAACGAAAATATACCGGATATCTGGGTGCGGCTTGGCAGGGCATACCGCAGCCTGGGCGCACATGAAAAAGCTCTTTCCTGCTATGAAAAGGCTCTTTCCCTCAACCCTTCCGATGGCGTAGCCTATGGCAATATCGGCGCGGTTTATCTTATCCGCGGGCAGTTCCAGACTGCCTGTGAATACTACGAAAAGGGGCTTTCCCTTATCTCCCCGAATGATGTGGATTATGCCATAACCCTCGGCAATTACGCCCTTGCAGTCGGTCAGGGCGGAGATAAAAAGAAGGCCGCAAAACTGTTGAAAGAGGCGGAACGGCTGGGCTATCAGAATGCAGACACCATACGCAAAAAGCTGGGGCTCTCCTTCCTGAATAAATTCTTGCCCTTTTAATTTCCCATAGATTCCAGCACAGATAAATGCAAAAATATCAGGCATGGCTGCTTTCCCGCAATGAATTTCAGCCATGCCTGTTCTATTTGATCACTTCTGATGTTATCACCGTTTCACCCAATAGACCATATCCCGCAGTGTCACACCTTCCTCCACGATTGGGTGATCATAATGCTCTGTGAAAAAGTTTTCCACACGATGCGAAAGCGCAAATCCACAGTTTTCATAAAACGCCATCGTCCGGGGTGCTTCTCCCGTCCCTGCAAGCAGGCTCTTTCCTTCCCCTCCGCAGTCCGCCCAGACATGCGCAATCATCGCCCTGCCCAGCCCAGTTCTCTGGAATTTTGGCGCGACAGCAATATTTTTCAGTTCATAAACCTCCGGAGTTTCCCGCGTGACAACAGCCACCGCGGCAGCTGCCCTGTCTATCTCCATCACATACAGTGTCCCACGTTCCAGATAGCGGTCTATCATGTCCTCCTGTTCATCTCCCAACAGCAAAAGCGGCAAAAAGCGTTTCTTTTCCTGCTCGACTTTCCGAATCGTCCTCATTCCTTTGCCACCTTCAAAATGTCTTCTTCTGTGCCCATCACCATCAAATGCTCCCCTTCCCGAAACGCATAGTTCAAATCCGGCATCAGCTTCAACACGCCGTCCTGCTTGATTCCCATGATGTTCAGCCGGTAACGGCTGCGGAAATCCATCTCCCGTATCGTTTTGCCCAGCCATTCCTTTCGGGGATTGATTTCCATGATGAAATATCCATCTCCCAGTTCCATGCAGTCAAAAATATTGTCTGAACTTTCCTCTATGGCAATCCGTTCGGCAATGTCCTTTTCCGGATAAATGATGGCATCCGCACCATTGCGCAAAAGAAATTTCGCGTGAATATCCTCGTCCGCCTTGCTCAGCACACGGTTTGCCCCCATTTCCTGCAAAAGGCTTGTGATTTGCAGGCTGTTCTGGAAATTTGTCCCCATGCAGACAAAGCATGTATCAAAGCTTTTCACTGAAAACGAACGCAAAACCTCCGGGTTCGTGCAGTCGCCGATTTTCGCGCTGACGACAAGCGGCAGAACATCCTCCACCGCACTCTCCTCTCTGTCAACAACCATGATTTCACATTTCAGCTTGGAAAGGCTGCGGCACAAATGATGCCCAAACGAGCCCATGCCAATTATCAAAAAAGATTTCATTTTCTCACCTCACCCAACAGTCAGCCGTTCCGCAGGGAAACGCACCGGCGGCCTGGCTTTCTTTTCCAAAAGTGCAACAGCAAACGACGCACTGCCAACCCTGCCGCAATACATCAGAAACATGATTACCCCGCAGGAAGCGGGTGTAAGCTCTCGCGTGATCCCTATCGTCATGCCGACTGTCCCCAGAGCCGAAAAGACTTCAAACAGTACATCTGTCAGCGGCAGAGGCTGCAAAGCGCAGAGCAGGAGCGTACCTGCCGCCGCCAGCAGGATATGCAGCATTAACACCGTGACAGCCTTGCGCAAAAGCTCCCCCGTAAGGCTCCGCCCGAAAATATGCGCGCCCTGTTCATGCCGGATAGACGATATGGCATAAACCAGCAGGACAGTAAGCGTTGTTGTCTTTACACCGCCCGCAGTAGAGCCGGGGCTGCCGCCAATGAACATCAGGAGCATCGTCAAAAGCTTTCCTCCATCCGTCAAAGCGGCAGTATCCACTGTATTAAAGCCTGCCGTTCTTGCTGTGCAGGATTGGAACAGAGCCGCAAGCGCCCGTTCCCCTGCGGGCAGCCCTGCAAGCACACTATTCCGCTCCAGAAGCAGCGTTCCCGCCATACCGCCCAGCAGCAAAATTGCCGTCATGCACAACACGATTTTCGTTTGCAGGCGATACTTTTTCCAATGGTGCCTGTTGCGGAGCAGGTCCTCCCAGACCAGAAAACCCAGCCCGCCAATTACGATCAATGCCATTACTGTCAGATTGACGAGTACGTCCCCACGATAGCTGACGAGCGAAGAAAACGCCTCTTTTTCTCCCATCAGGTCAAACCCTGCATTACAAAATGCTGAAACCGCATGGAACACACTGTAAAACAGCCCTTTCTCCCAGCCAAATTCCGGCACAAAGCGGAACGCCAGCAGTACCGCACCCGCCAGTTCAAAGAAAAACGTACCCGCCACAATCTCTTTTGTCAGCCGTAGTACGCCGCCAATCTGCGTAGAATTGATGCTTTCCACCATCACTTCCCTGTAACGCAGGCGCACCCTCCGCCGCAAAAGCAACAAAAGCCGCAGGGAAATTGTCATAAAACCCAGCCCGCCAATTTGAATCAGGCAAAGTATTACCATTTGCCCGAATATGGACCAATGCACCGCTGTGTCCACCAATGCCAGCCCTGTCACACAGGAGGCCGAAACCGATGTAAACAATGCCTGTAAAGGCGTCGTCATACCTTCCCGCGCAGAAATGGGCAGCAGAAGCAAAAGCGTTCCTGCCAGTATGACCGCCGCATATCCCGCCGCTACGATTTGCAGATTTGAAAATTTCATGCCGCTCCTATCCTGCATCGCCATTCCTCCGTTAAAGACAATGGATAAAACCGTGAGGCTCTGCCTTTCAGGCCCCTGATGCTTTGTTCGTTGACCCCCTGCCGCCTCTTTGGAAAAAACCTGCCTCCAAACTTTATTTTGCAGATTCCCTGAATATAATATTTTATATCATACGATTAATGCAAAAAATCAATTCCCCCTGCGAAACGCAGTTTTGCACAATGCTCTTTGCTTCTTTCTCTTAGAGAAAGAAGCGGGGTCTGGGACAGAGCCCCAGTGTTTTTCATTTTATTACTCGCCCCGCTCTATTTTCTCCTTCGTGTCCAACACAGCCAGCGCGCGCAGGCTTTTCAGCTTCGGCTCCGCCTCCGCCTCCTTTGCGCCATAGGTCTGGTTCAGCTCATACTCCAAAGGCAGCCAGCTGGAAAGCGGTGCTTCGTTATGCTGGACAACAGCCTCCAGCTTGTCCAACGCCTTGTATATCTTCGCTTCCCGCGTTTCCAGCGCAAGCATCTCCTCAAATAACGCCTTTATCTTCCCGCTCTGCGGTTCCGGCAACGTATCCAGAAGCTGGAACAGAACGTCGTCCTCATGCGCGGAATCCGCCTCCGTTTTCAGGAAAGATGGAATATCCCCCGTAATCGCCTCACCCAAATCATGGAGGATACACATGCGAATGATTTTGTTGAAATCTACGCCCTCTATCTCATCTTCCAAAAGCAGCGCCATTAGCGATGCGCGCCAGCTGTGTTCTGCTACGCTTTCCGGCCTGCCCTTGCTGGTGACGGAATGGCGTGTGTTGTCCTTCAAATGCTCCGCAATATGCAGAAAATCAATAAATTCCCGGTCCGTCATACAGTTTCTTCCCCCTTCATCTGCGCTTTCTTCCAGCATTTATAACACATCGGGCGGTATGCTTCGTTTCCGCCCAGAAAAACCTGCTCTCCCTCTGTTACGACATTCCCGTCACCGTCCAGCCGCGCGTTTACCATTGCTTTGCCGCCGCAGGTGCAAACGGTTTTCAGCTCCGTAATGGAATCCGCCAGCTCAAAAAGCCTTGCACTTCCCGGGAACAGCTTCGTCTGGAAATCCGTCCGCAGACCAAAGCAGAACACCGGCACGTTGTACTGGTCTACCACGTCACGCAGCTGCTCAATCTGAGCCGGAGTGAAAAACTGCGCCTCGTCCGCAATAATCACGTCATAAAACTCACGCTCCCTGTCACGGAACGTCTGAAACAGGTCCGTTTCGTCAGCAATCGCGTCAGCCTTCTCCTCCAGCCCAATACGGGAATGGACCTTGTCCACACCATAACGCGTATCTGCCGCAGGCTTGATGAGCCAGACCCGCATTCCCTGTTCTTCATAATTAAACTTTGTCGTCAACGCCTGTGCAGATTTTGAACTCCCCATCACGCCGAACCTGAAATATAACTTTGCCATTTCTTCCTCCCGCTATCCAGCTTATTTGCTTTTCTGGCAACCATCATACCACAAAACGATGAAAGAATCAAAAAAAGCTTTCACAAAAGTAAAAATACTGCCGTAAAGTCCGAAACCAGTGATATACACAGACTGTCCTTTTTATGGAACCTGATAAATATTCCCCGTACAAACAGAAAGAGCCTTCGCAGGCTCTTTCTTAAAAGGGGAGGGTATGTATTACTATGTTATTTGCTGCCCTTTCTGAAGGACAATTTCATCATAAAATATTATTGTGAATGTGGTGTGTAGGGTTTGTGAACTTTTTGTAAACTTTATCCATCGCTCCGCAGACTGGCCTTTTCCGCCGCTTTCCATAAATACAGCAGTGAAATACAAGCAGGAGCGTCTAATCCGCAGATGCTTTTTCACTTCGTTCCTTTCTGTAAAAAATAAGTCGATATTTTTCGTCTCATTTGCATTTTCTGATTGCTTTGCGGCACAGTATGGTATATGATAGGAAAAGACTGTCTGTACAGCCAAAACCAGACCTGTTAGATTTGGCATCTTTTTCCCGCATATAACCCGCACAAAAAACGGCTGTTTTGCATAATAACCCCTACAAGAATAAGGAGAACAGAAAGCTATGGAAGAAACAACACTGATGCAGGAACGAAAAAAACGAATACTGGCTTATATGGAAAGCGAAGAATACCGCCCAATGAAGCGCAAGGAAATGCGGACGATGCTTTCCGTACCAGCCGAAGATAAAGAAAAATTTGACGCGCTGCTGAACGAGCTTCTCGCAGAGGGGCACATTTTTGAAACAAAAAAAGGCAGACTTGCGGCAGCCAGGGAACTGCAAATGGCAACCGGCACATTCAGCGGCCACAACCGCGGCTTTGGTTTTGTCACGCCCGATGAAGGCGACGAGGATATCTTTATCCCCGCAAGCGAAACAAACGGCGCGATGCAGAAGGACCGTGTGCTTTTTAAGGTCCTGCACAAAGCAGAGCCGGGAAAAAAGGCGGACGGCGTAATCATACGCATATTGGAACGCGGCACAACGCGCATTGTCGGCATTTATGAGGAAAGCCATCGGCACGGGCGCAGCTTTGGCTTTGTGACAGCGGATGACAGAAAAATTTCGCGCGATATTTTTATCCCCAAAGAAAACAGCGCAGGCGCAGTCACAGGGCATAAGGTTGTAGTGGAAATTACAGATTACGGTGAGGACAGGCGCAACCCTGAAGGGCGTGTTATAGAAATACTGGGGCATATCAACGACCCCGGCGTGGATATCCTTTCCGTTATCCGCCAGCATGACCTTGCGGTGGAATTTCCCGATGAGGTATACCGCGAAATTGAGCATACAGAAGCAGAACCTTCGCCGGAAGAACTGGAAAACAGGGAGGATTTGCGGGACATACTCACCATCACCATCGACGGAGAAGATGCGAAGGATTTAGATGATGCCGTTTCCCTCAGGCGTCTGGAAAACGGCAGCTTTCTGCTGGGCGTGCATATCGCGGACGTTTCGCATTATGTGCGCGAACATACGGAGCTTGACAGGGAAGCTTATGCGCGCGGCACAAGTGTTTACCTTGTAGACAGGGTCATTCCCATGCTGCCGCACAAGCTGAGCAACGGCATCTGCTCCCTGAACCCACATGCAGACAGGCTGACACTGAGCTGCATCATGGAAATTGACAAAAAAGGCAATGTCACCGGACACAGGGTTGTGGAATCCGTCATTCATTCCAATTACCGCATGACATACAACGCAGTCTGCGAAATACTGGAAGATGGAACGTCCGCACTTATGGAGGAATACGCCGAGATTATCCCCATGCTTCGGGATATGGACGAGCTGCGGCAGATATTGGGCGAAAAACGCAGACGGCGCGGCGCAGTCAATTTTGACCTGCCGGAATCCAAAATCATACTGGACAAGGACGGGCACCCGACTGACATCCTCCCCTACGAGCGCAGCATTTCCACCAACATGATAGAGGAATTTATGCTGGTCTGCAACGAAACCATTGCGGAAGATTTTTTCTGGCAGGAAATCCCTTTCCTGTTCCGCAGCCACACAGAGCCGGACGAAGAAAAGCTGGAAAAAATGGAGCAGTTCCTGCGCGGCTTTGGCTACCATCTGCGCAAAAAGGACGGGGAAATCCACCCCCGTGAAATCCAGAAGGTTTTACAGGCGGCGGAAGGCACAGACGAGGAACGCATCATCACGCGCATGGTACTGCGGAGCATGATGCAGGCGCGCTATACCGCTGAAAATACCGGACATTTCGGGCTTGCCGCAAAATATTACTGCCATTTCACCTCGCCCATACGTCGTTACCCCGATTTGGAGATACACCGTCTGATTAAAAAGACGCTGCACGGCGAAATGGACGAAAAAAACGCGGCGGCATACAACGCAAAAATGCCGGATATCGCAAAGCACTGCTCCCAGCGGGAACGCATTGCCGATGAAGCCGAACGCGATACGGACGCTTTGAAAAAAGTGGAATATATGGAGGATAAAATCGGGAATGTATACGAGGGCATCGTTTCCGGCGTAACGGGCTGGGGGCTGTATGTGGAACTGCCAAATACCATCGAGGGCATGGTGCCTCTGGCACAGATGGACGATGACTACTACGAATTTGACGAGAAAAACATGCTCGTGTTCGGCAGACGGACGAAAAAAATTTACCGCCTTGGTGACCGCGTACTTGTCACAGTGGCAAAGGTTGACCGTATGATGGGAATGATCGACTTCATTTTTGAGGAGGATCTCTTGCCGCTTGATGAACAGGCGTAATCTTCTCTTGACGAGGGGATATACCCTTGTCAAACGGAGGTATTGATATGACATGAAAAAAGGGCTGGTTCCGGTTTTCCGGTTCCTGCCCTTTTTCGCGGGGACTCTTCCCCAAATTTCGATACATCTCAAAGATTTCCTACTTCGCCCGCTTATTCAGCAGCTCACAGATACGCCGCAGCCCTTCCGCCAGCATCGCTCTGGGGCAGGCAAGGTTCAGCCGGATATATGTATCCGAATTTTGTACAAACATATTCCCGCCTTCCAGCAGAACAGCCGCTTCATTGGCAAACAGGAGCGGCAGGTCTTCACCCTGCTCCACATATGCGCCAATATCCACCCAGCCCAGATATGTTGCTTCAGGAATACGGAATACCGCCTTCGGCAAATGTTCGCCCAGATATTCTTTCGCAAAGCGGAAATTTTCGTCCAAATAAAGTTTCAGTTCCGCCAGCCATTGGCCGCCCTGCTCATATGCTGCCTGTGCCGCAGTGATGGACAGCGGATTGTCAAAATCATAATGCCTGTCTTTCCAGATTTCCATTATTTCCGCATTAGGGATAATTACATTGGAAAACATCAGCCCCGCCATATTAAACGTCTTGCTGGGTGCCATGCAGGTAATAATCTGGTCGCTTTCCGGATACAGCTTTGCCAAAGGCGTGTGGCGCAGCCCTGTCCGAATCAGGTCGCAGTGGATTTCGTCCGAAATGATAAGCACGTTATTCTCCAGACAAATATCTCCAAACCGTTTCAGCTCTTCCTCTGCCCAGATTCTGCCGCTGGGGTTATGCGGGTTGCAGAAAATGCACAGCTTCACCTTCGGGTCTTTTGCTTTCGCTTCAATATCCGCATAATCCATTGTATAATATCCGTTGTCATTCAGCAAATCCGAGCAGACCAGTTCAATGTGGCTATGGTCTGCCGCATGCTTGAAATATGCATAGGAGGGTGTCAGAATCAGCACCTTTTCGTCCGGCTTGCAGATATATTCCACCAGTTCAAACAGCGCGGGAATGATGCCCGGAGAAGTCACCAGCTGTTCTTTGGGGAACTCCCAGCCATAGCGGCTTTTTGACCAATGCAGAAAGGCTTCGTAATACTGCGGGTCAAAGACCTTTGTATAGCCGAAAATACGCTTATCCAGGCGTTCTTTCATCGCGTCAATGATGCAGTCCGGCGTTCCGAACTCCATATCCGCAATCCACATTCTGACGTATTCGTCATCGGGAAACGGGAATTTCTGATCCCTGGGCGCGTGGAAAATGTATTCCCTCCAACCGTCTACGTTCATACTGTTGCTGTTCTTTCTGTCAATCACTTCGTCAAAATTATAAGTCATGCCGCACCTCCTGTAAAAACCTTTCCATCTACACTATCTCTTTATAAATAAAATTTACTGAGATTAAATTAGCATAAATTTCATGGCACTGTCAAGTGTCTTGCAATATTCTGTTTCACTTTCAAATTTCTTAGAACTTATCCGTAAATAAGATACGTGCAGATTGCACAGTCAGGTTTTCGGGCAGGCAGGGAGCTTTTTTGCAGGCGTACCGGGTGGTACGGCAGGGAAAAGCGACAAAGGCTGCCGGAAAAGATGAAGCAGGATGTGCGCAGATAATTTACGGATAGGTTCTTAGTTTCCTATTCTGCCAGCTTCAATGAGAAAACAAACGTGCTCCCCTTTCCTTCCTCGCTTTTCACCGTAATGCTTTCCCCATGCGCAAGCAAAAACTCCCGCACAATCGCCAGCCCTATGCCGCTGCCCTGTTTATCCTCATTGCGCGTTGCATCAGCCTTATAGAAGCGGTCAAAAATATACTTCTGGTCTTCCTCGCTGATTCCAATGCCCTCGTCCTTTATGGACACCAGCACTTTTTTCTTATCAGTCAGTGTCGTTTCTACCTCAACAACACCTTCCGGATGGGAAAACTTCACAGCGTTCCCCAGCAGGTTTTGTATCACTCTGGAGATTTTATCCCTGTCGCCAAACACAGCCGTTTCCTTCTCCGCATAGATGACTTTTATCCCTACGTGTTTTTCGTTCAGCTGCGGCTCTAAAACAGCAATATTTTCCCGAATCAAATCATTTAAGTCAAACTCTGTTTCGTCCAGCAGTATGCGGCTGCTCTGCGCGCGGCTCAGTTCCACGATGCCCTCTGTCAGCCGCGTAAGGCGGGCGGTTTCCTGCAATACGATGCGCAGATATTTTTCCTGTTTTTCCGGCGGCACGGTACCGTCCAGCATAGCCGTCAAAAAGCCCTGCATGGAGGTCAGCGGGGAACGAAGGTCATGCGAAACATTCGCGATGAAATCCCGCCGCTTTTTATCGTTCTGTTCCAGGCTCTCCGCCATATGATTAAAGCTCTCCGCTAACTCGCCCATTTCGTCCATGCTCCCAATTGTCACGCGCTGCTCAAAATCGCCGTCCGCAATAATCTTCGCCGCGCGGTTCATTTCCATCAGCGGCTTTGTCATACGCTTTGACACCATATAGCTGACAGCAATAGCAATCAGAAATACAAAAAACAGGCTGACAAGCCCCATCGCATACATCTCCCGGAGCGATTCCTCCAATTTAGGTATCGGGCGGCACATAAATATCCCAGCCATCTGCCCAACGGTCAGCGGGTAGCCCACCACAAGCATAGGCGTATCAAAAAACCAGCCCTGCTTTGTTTCTATGGAAACGATGTTCCCATCCAGAACACCCTGCACAAGCTCCTCGTACGCCATCACTTCGCCAATCATATTTTCGTCAAACCCCGGAGAAATCATCACAACCACGCCGCTGTCGTTCGTCATCAATATCCCCGCGCTCATGTAATCCTCCAAAACCTGCAGCTCATAGCTTAAATTGCTCAGGCTGCCCGTCCGATAAGCTTTCGTAATGGCAGCGGCAATTTTCTGCCCCTGCTCTATCAGCTCGTCCCGTTTTTCATTCATATAGTGTCTGGTATATACCATAGAAAGCACAACACTCAAAATCACCACACTCGCCGCAATTGTCCCCAAATACAACATCATCTGTTTTTTTACAATAGATTTCCGCTTCATGGCAATCCCTCCACAGACCTGTGTTTATTTCGTATCATCTGCTTTCATCATAACATTTTTTATTCTCTTTTTCAATCCGCTCATTCCCCGCTGTCCGCGTAGTGGGACGCGGCAGGCAACAGGGAAAATATAAAAAAACGGCAGTATCGAAATGATACCGCCGTTTCACTTTATGCGGATGACAGGACTTGAACCTGCACGGGCGCAATGCCCACTAGAACCTGAATCTAGCGCGTCTGCCAGTTCCGCCACATCCGCACGTCCTGTGCGCTAGATTATAATAACGCACCGGCGGAAAAATGTCAAGCCTTTTTTTCTCTTTTTTTCAAATCTTTTTTGCTGCCCTCAAAGGAACAGCGGTACCAGCACAGGTACCAGAAGCGTACAGACAACGCCGCTGACAAACGCCAGCACAGCTGTCTCGCTGTCCGTATTTTTGCTGATAACGCCCAGCGTTGTATCCATCGCCGTTGCTCCGGCCGGGGCAATGGCACAGTAAAAATTCAGATGCCCTGCCAAAAACGGTACAATCACAAACGTAATGGCTTCGCGAAACACGTTCGCCAGAAAAGAAACCGCTCCGCCCGTCGAATTGCCTGCCTCTGTCAGCAGGATTCCGGAAAGGCTGTACCAGCCCAATCCGGAGGAAATCGCCATCCCCTCCCGCAGGGGCAGGTGTATCAGCAGAGCCGTCACTGCTCCGCCAAAAAGCGACCCTACCGCAACCCCGGCGGGAATGAGCAGTATTTTCAGACCCAACTCCTTTATACGTGCAAAAACCTCTTTATTGCGGCCCATATCTATCCCGACGGAAAACAGCAGAGCCAGAAGCATCACCGAAGACGCGCTGTCCAGAAACGCGCTGGCATCCTCCGGCAGAAGAACACCTCCCGCTACACCCAGCGCAAGCGCGGCAAGCAGTATCAGGCTCATTTCTTCCCCTCCTTCTGCAAAAACAGCTTTGAAAGGCAGTAGACCGCAAGCGTACTGCCCAATATGGCAAATACTGCAAAAAGGAGGGCTTTCCCGCCCAGAAGCGGCAGGTTCCGGAGTATCTCCCCGTTTCTGCCAATGCTCACGCCCATGCAGAATATCAGCAGGAGAAGGAAAGCAGTCTGTAAATGCCCGTTCAGCCGCAGTCCCTTTTCCTGCAAAAACCCTTTATAGCCAATCAAAAAGCCCAGACCCAAAACAAGAAATATCTTTCCCATAACTTCCTCCAAAAAACGAAGGCAGAGCCTTATGCTTTTTTCATCAGTTCCACAATCTTGTCAATCTCCTCGCGGGAAACATAGCGATGCGTCACATAACGCATGATGCCGTTATCCTCGCCATTGATGCGCACGCCGTTATCCAGCATATATTTCACCAGCCCGTCGGAATCCAGCGGGAAACCTGCCAGTCGGAAAAATACCATGCTAATCTGCTGACGTTCCTTATAAACCTCTATGCCCGGCACTTCCGCAAGCCGTTCCGTCATGTACGCGGCGTTTTCGTGGTCCTCTTTCAGCCGTTCCGTCATTTTCGTCAGCGCGACAATGCCAGCCGCCGCCAGAATACCAGCCTGACGCATACCGCCGCCCAGTATTTTACGCTTTCTTCTTGCCAGCGCAATAAACTCTCTGCTGCCCACCAGCACAGAGCCTACCGGCGCACAAAGCCCCTTTGAAAGGCAGACGGACATACTGTCACAGTATTGTGCCATTTCCTTTACGTCCACGCCCAGATAAGCTGCTGCGTTGAATATCCGCGCACCGTCCACATGTACAGGCAGCCCATATTTTTTCGCCAGCTCCCAAACCTTTTTCATGTAATCCACAGAACGTACCTGCCCGTCAGAATCCGCGTTTTCATAAGTAATCAGGGCAGTTTTGGGCTGGTGGATATCGTCTGGGTCCTTGCGGATATATTTTTCCAAAATATCCAACGGCATTTCCCCTGCCACATTCTGCACACTTCTCAACTGTGCCCCCGCGATAATCGCCGCAGAGCCTGCCTCATGCACCACAATATGGCAGTTGTCCGGCAGAATGACTTCCTCCCCCCGCTGTACATGGGTAAAAAGTGCAAGCTGGTTGCTCATAACGCCGCTGGGTACGAACAGCCCGGCCTCCTTGCCGAGTTTCTCTGCCGCAAGCCGTTCCAGCTCGTTTATCGTTGCATCGTCGCCGTAAACATCGTCGCCTACCACAGCTTCAAACATTGCCTGACGCATTTCCTCTGTCGGCAGTGTCACCGTGTCACTGCGCAGGTCAATCATTCCGTTTATCATTCGTTTTCCTCCTCAATGTCCTCTGTATTTTCCGTTTCTTCCGCATCTATGCATACATTGGGTCTGTCCGGGAATACAACCATGCCAAAGCCGTTCAACTTGAACAGTTTTTCCAGCAAGGCTTCCGTTCCCGCCTCCAGCTTGTATTCCATTTCCTCCCTGTAAAGCGGCATCATGACATACATATTGATTTGCGTGCCGTCCTCTGCATGAAATACGCTGATTTCCTCCTGCAAAGAACCCAACAGCGTACCGCAAAGCTCCGTAGTTTCGTCATATGGCGCATACTCCGCAGAATTGGGGATTGTATGACCCCAGCCCAGCCATGTGCCATATTCATGAGGGAAACGCGCCAGATATTTCATCAGATGCACCGGCCACCAAAGGCTTTCCGGCACGTCCTTATCTGTTTCGTAGCCCGTCAGGATGTCCCATTCCGCAGGCAGGAACAGCAGCAGTTCCGCCCGTTCCAAATCCTTGTATTCCGGCAGAAGTTCCTCCGGCAGTGTCATAGGCATTGCACTCATGCCTGTCGTATAAATGACATGAAAATCCTGCTTTGTCGGTGCTTTCATGACATATACGTCCACATGGATAAACTCCGATGCGATTTCATGGTAGACCCTTGTTTCCCTGCCCGGAAACGCCACTTCCATATGCTCGGAAATTTCCCGTTCATAGGGCGTATGCGCCGGATCGCGGAATTCCTTCGGTTCTTCCAGAGCGTCATATTCATAAATCGGTGAACCGCCCTTTGATGTTTCTCCGGTAAAACGTTTTTTTTCCGTCATATTCCTTTCCTCCTTATTCCCCGCCAAACAACGCCTTTGCAAAATCTGCCGCATTAAATTTCTGCAAGTCGTCAATGCCTTCACCAACGCCAATGTAGCGCACAGGAATTTTCAGCTCACTCTTGATTGCCACAACAATACCGCCCTTTGCCGTACCGTCCAGTTTTGTCAGTATAATGCCTGTAATATCCGCGACCTCCTGAAACAGTCTGGCCTGTTGTAAAGCATTCTGCCCTGTTGTCGCGTCCAGCACCAGATAGACCTCGCGGTTCGCGTCAGGATATTCCCGTTCAATTACACGTGCAATCTTTCGCAGTTCCTCCATGAGGTTCTTTTTATTATGCAGCCGCCCTGCCGTATCGCAGATGAGCAGGTCTGCCTTTTTGTTCCGCGCCGCATGCACCGCGTCAAACACCACAGCGGCAGGGTCGGAGTTCTCCTCATGCTTAATTACCTCAATGCCGGCGCGTTCGCCCCAGATTTCCAGCTGGTCGATGGCTGCCGCGCGGAAGGTATCCGCCGCCGCCAGCAGAACGGCTTTTCCGTCCTTTTTGAAACTGTGCGCCAGTTTGCCGATGGTCGTCGTCTTGCCTACGCCATTTACGCCAATGACGAGCATCACCGTCGGAGCGGGCAGATTCTCCTCTTCCTCCGCCCCTTCGGAAAGCATCTCCGTAATTTCTTCAATCAGCATGCCTTTTACCAGGGAAGGGTCTGTTGCGTGTTCCTTTTTCACCCTGTTCCGCAGACGGTTCACGATTTCCATTGTCGTCTGCACACCCAAGTCCGCCATAATGAGGGCTTCTTCCAGTTCCTCAAACAAGTCCTCATCTATCTTCGTAAAGCTTCCCAGAACACTGTCCACGCCGTCCATAATATTGCGGCGGGTCTTGTCCAGCCCTTCCTTCAGCCTTGCGAAAAAGCCTTTTTTGGGCTCAGGGTCAGGCTCGGCTTTCTCCCGATCTTCCGGCTCATCGGGTCTAACTGGCTCTGGCGCTTCCGGTTCCTCTGCTGTTATTTCCTCCGGCTCGGCAGTTTCTTCCGGTTCCTCAGACGTTATTTCCTCCAACTCAGTCGATTCTTCCGCTGTCATTTCCTCTGCCCCGGTTGCATCTTCCTGATACAAAACATCTGGCGTTGCGCGGTGGATTTCAATGTCATTCTCCCCCATCATTTCATGCACCGCATGGCTGATGGCGGCAGTTTCGCTCTCGCCTTCTTCCAGCACAAGGACGACTTCCTCGTTCTCCTCAACGGGCTGTTCCAGTTCCAGCCCTTCTATCTCCAGCACGCCTTCCTGCTGTTCCTCCGGTTTCGGCATGTTTTCTTCTTTTTTCTTAAAAAAGTCAAATAATCCCATTCTTACACCTCAATTTTCATTCAGACCATATTTATCCCGCGTTTTCCGTAAAATCCACAGAAATCAGCTTGGAAATACCTTTCTCCTGCATCGTTACACCGTACATTACGTCAGCATACTCCATCGTGCCTTTCCTGTGTGTAATCACAATAAACTGCGTATCTTTCGAGAAGCGTTTCAGATACTGCGCGTAACGGCTGACATTCGCATCGTCCAACGCGGCTTCAATTTCGTCCAGTATGCAGAAAGGCGACGGCTTCAAAAGCAGTATGGAAAACAGTATTGCAATCGCTGTCAGCGCGCGTTCCCCGCCGGAAAGCAGCTGCATGTTCTGCAAATTTTTCCCGGGCGGCTGTGCCACAATCTCAATGGGCGATTCCAGCACGTTCGCGTTGTCCATAAGCCGAAGATATGCCTTGCCTCCGCCGAACATTTCCCGGAACACCTTCCCGAAATTTTCCGAAATCAACGCGAACTGCTCACGGAACTGTTTTTCCATCAGCCCAAGCAGTTCCTCTATGATTTGCGAGAGTTTTTCCTCTGCCGCCAAAATATCACCGCGTTGTGCCGAAAGGAAGGTAAAACGTTCCCGTACCTCTTTATACTGCTCAATCGCGCCAACGTTTACGCTGCCCAATTCCCGAATCATGGCTTTCCATTCGCGTACCGGACGGTCATCCTCATTTTCAGGCTGTGCGGCAGCATACTCCTGTGCCATCCGCAGCGTCATTTCGTACTCCTCCCACATCTCCGCCACAATGCGCTGTTTTTCTTCTTCCAACTTTTCACGCCGCGTTGCAATGCGGAAAATCTCATTTTCCAGCCTTCCGGCAGTTTCCTTCCATTCTGCCGCCTGTTCCTCCGCGCGCTCCTTTTCCGTAGAAACATCGTTTTTCTCTGCCGCAAGCGCGCCGCATTCCGCTTGCAGCTGTTCGTTTTCGCGGGCAAGCGTTTCGGATTCCCTTTTCAAATCCTCCTGCTGTTCCGCTCGTTTTCCGCCGCTTTCATCATACTGCGCCGCCTGTTCCAGTGCCGCTTTGCGCTCCCACGCAAGCCGTTCCGTTTCTTCTTTCAGCCGCAGTAATGTTTCCTCCATACTGTAAAGCTGCTGACCCGCATTGGAAAGTGCAATTTTCTTCTCCGTGATATCCTCAGCCAATGTGTCCCGCTTTTCCTTTTCGCCTGTCAAACTGCTCTGGAAAGCAGCCAGCTGTTCATTTGCCTCTGCCATGCTCTGCTCGGACGCTTCGACCTTCTCATGGAATGCCTGTATCTCCCGTTCCGCGCCATCCAGCTGTTCCGCAAGCTGGCGTTCCTCCAGAAGCAGGAGCGAAAGCTTTTCTTCCGCCTCTTTACGGTCAGCTTCGGCTTTTTCCCGTTCTCCGTCCGCGCCGTCCTGCGTCACAAGCACAGCCTGCAATTCCATTTTCTTATCCAGGGTTTCCTGCTCAATTTCCTGCAAATCTTCATCAGCAAGCAGGAGCTTTTCGCGCAGCTGTTCCGCCTGTGTTTCCGCATTTTGCAGCTGTTCCCGCAGATTTCGTATCTCTCTGCCGCGCCCTAAGATATGGGACGTTTTTTTCTGTGCCGAGCCGCCAGTCATTGCGCCGCCCGGGTTCAAAATATCCCCTTCCAGCGTCACCAGCTTATACTGGTGACGGTATTTCTTCGCCAACGCGACAGCCCTGTCCAGCCCGTCTACAACGAGTATCCGCCCCAGAAGATTCAGCGCAATCTGCCGGTAAATTTCTTCACACGAAACCAAATCGGACGCCGTGCCGATGACTCCCGCTTCCTCCAGTACGGGCGGGCGTCCATCCAGCCCCCTGCCGCGAATCGCGGAAACCGGCAGGAATGTCGCCCTGCCAAGGCGGTTCGCTTTCAGGTATTGTATCGCGTCGCGCGCATCTTCTTCCGTGCGCGTCACAATGTTTTGCAGAGCGCCGCCCAGAGCCGCCTCAATCGCGGTTTCGTAAGCCTCATCGACCTTCAGAAGCTGCCCGACAGCACCGCAGATGCCGCGCTGTTCCCTGTCCGGCAGTTTCAGCAGGCTTTTCACGCTCCCGTAAAAGCCCTCCTGCTCCCGTTCCATTTCCAGCAGTATGGATAGGCGTGAACGCGTTTCATATATCTGTGTTTCCTGCCCGGAAAGACTGTTTTCCGCTCTGCGCTTGTGTTCCAGCGCGTGCGTCCTGTCCTGCTCCAGAGCAGTCAGTTCCTGTTCCAAGAAGCGGATGGAATTTTTTCTTTCGTTTTCCTTCCGTTCCAGCGCAAGCAGATGCACTCGGAACTGCTCCAAACGGCTTTCCGTATAACTTTTTTCCGTTTGCAGCTGTTTATTTCTGGCTTCAAATTGCCCGCGCATAGCCTCACGCTTTGAAATTTCGCCCTTCGCCTCCGTACTGATACGAATATGCTCAAAAATCTCGTCCTTGAAGGATTCCGCCTGTGTTTCCTCCTGCGTCAGCGTACTGCTCAGGGAGGCAAATTCTTCCTCCAACGCCGTCAGCTCATTCTGCTGCTGCTCCATTTCCAGCCGCAACGCAGTCATGCGGCTCTGGCAAAGCTCCTGTTCCGCCTTGTTTTCATCCTGTTTTTTCTCTTTCAGAGCAATTTCCTCCTGCAGGCGCGTCACATTTGCCGCATCATTCTGCCGCTGTTCCTCCCGCAGGCGGATCTCACCCTCCTTTTTTTCGATTTCCTGACGGATTGCGGAAATGCGTTCCGTTTTTTCCTGCAGAACCATTTCCAGCTGATCCGTTTTTTCCCGCAGGGCGGCGGCTGTTTCCTTTGCCTGCGCGCTTTTTTTCAAATCCTCCGCCATTTCCTGCCTTGCGTTTTCTTCGTCCTCCGCCAGCTTTTGCAGCTGTATGTCCGCCCGTTCCGCCTCACGGCAGAAAGCGGCTGTTTCCGCCTGTTTCAGCCGTTCTTTCAGCCGCAGATATTCCTTCGCTTTCTCGCTTTGTTCCTCCAAAGGGGCAAGCTGCCCTTCCAATTCGCGGATAATATCATTCACGCGCACAAGGTTCTGCTGTTCCTTGTCCAGCTTTGCGGCAGCTTCATTTTTCCGCGTTTTATATTTGACAATGCCTGCCGCTTCTTCAAAAATACGGCGGCGTTCATCGCCCTTTGCACTGAGGATTTCGTCAATCCTGCCCTGCCCGATGATGGAATAGCCTTCCCTGCCCACGCCGGTATCCATAAACAGCTCCTGAATGTCTTTCAGGCGGCAGGACGTACCGTTGATGCGGTATTCGCTTTCACCGGAGCGGTACACGCGCCGCGTCACCTGCACCTCTGTATATTCTACAGGCAGGCGGCCGTCCTCATTATCAATGATAATGGAAACCTCCGCAAAGCCGAGAGGCTTTCTGCTTTCCGTTCCGGCGAAAATAACGTCCTCCATTTTATCGCCGCGCAGGCTTTTCACGCGCTGCTCCCCAAGCACCCAGCGCACAGCGTCGGAAACGTTGCTCTTGCCACTGCCGTTGGGGCCGACTACGGCCGTTACACCGGGGTTAAATTCCAGCTTCACTTTTTCAGGAAAGGACTTAAATCCCTGCAATTCCAGCCGTTTCAAATACATTCGTTCTTCCACCTCGTTTTAAGATTAAAGATTGTAGGACTCTGTCCCGCACCCTGCAAGGAATTCCATCCCTTTCGCAGGAAAATACAAATTTCGCGCGCAACCACGCAGAATAAGCGGCTGTCAACCCTGCCATTCAGGCGTACAGTCCGCCTTGTTTTCATGTCAGCATTTTCCCGCTGACCATAGTATACAGCACCTTTCCGCGCACCTCCTGCTCAGCAAAGGGCGAGAATTTTGCCTTTGACGCAAAATGTTCCGGGTCAATGCGATAACATTCCTTAGTATCCACGACAATGAGGTCTGCGTCCTTTCCTTCAGCAATGCAGCCTTTATTATACAGCCGCAGAATCTCAGAAGGTTTTTTTGACATCATTTCTACCAGCTTTTCCGCCGAAATTACGCCTGTCGCCACCAGATGCGTATAGCAGAGCGCAAACGTCGTTTCCATTGAAGAAATGCCGTACACTGCGTTATCAAACTCTTTATGTTTGTCTGTCAGGTTTGTGGGGCTGTGTCCCGTCGCAATTACGTCTATCGTCCCGTCCGCAATACCTTTTATGATTGCCTCCGCATCCTCTCTGGTGCGCAGCGGCGGGTTCACCTTTGCCAAAGCGTCATATTCGCCTATCGCTTCTTCCGTCAACAGGAAATAATGCGGGCTGGTATCGCAGGTCACAGTCACGCCGCGTTTTTTCGCCTCGCGTATCAACTGAACGGAGCCTTTCGTGCTGACATGCGTGACATGCAGCCTTGCCCCGCTATGCTCCGCAAGAATCAGGTTCCGCGCTACGATGATTTCCTCCGCCTCTCTGGGCATTCCCGAAAGGCCAAGGCAGGAAGCGGTATAACCCTCGTTCATCACGCCCACACCGGAAAGCCCCCTGTCCTCGCAGTGGGTAATGACCGGCAGATCGAACATTTTGGAATACTTCATAACATTCCGCAGAAAAGCAGCGGAATCTGTAAATTCATCGCCGTCTGATATGCCGACAATACCAGCTTCGTGCATTTCACCAATCTCTGCCATGATTTCCCCCTTACACCCGATAGACATACTGCCATATGGATAAATATTTACAAGGGAGTTTTCCTTGGATTTGGATACGATATATTCCACTACCGTTTTATTGTCGATAGCGGGCTGTGTGTTTGGCTCACAGGTAATCGTTGTAAAACCGCCGCGTATTGCGCTGTGGGAAACTGTATTGATATCCTCGAGGTACTCATGCCCCGGGTCACAGATATTGCAGTGCATGTCAATCAGCCCCGGCAAAACCGCATGTCCGCCGACATCAAGCGTCTTCACGCCCTCTATCGTCAGGTTTTCACCGATTTTTTCAATTACGCCGTCCGCAACGTAAATATCCATCCGTTTATCCCGCTCATAATCGCAGCCGACAATCCGGCAGTTTTTCAGCAGTGTTTTCATTGCATACCGCCCCCAATCTGAGAAAGAATATACAAAATCGCCATGCGCACCGCCACGCTGTTGGCAATCTGGTCATTGATAATGCAGCGTTTGCTGTCAATTACACGTGCGGAGATTTCAATGCCCCGCTGTATCGGTCCCGGATGCATGACAATGGCGTCTTTTTTGGCATAGCGCAGGAGAGAATCGTCCACGCGGAACAGCCGTTTATATTCGTCAAGGGAAGGCAGGAAAGATTTGTCCTGTGTTTCCATGCGCATACGCGTCGTCAGGATAACATCAGCATTATTGACAGCCTCCCGTGCATCGTAATACACCTTTACACCGAATTTTTCAATATCCGGCAGAAGGAGCGTCGGCGGACCCGAAACACAGACATCCGCGCCCATTTTCGTCAGCCCCCAGATATTGCTTTTCGCGATGCGGCTATGCAGCAAGTCGCCCACAATCGCCACCTTCAGCCCCTCAAAGCCGCCCTTCTGCTCTTTGATTGTCAGCAGGTCAAGCAGGGACTGTCCGGGGTTTTCGTTGAACCCGTCCCCTGCATTAACGACAGAAGCGTTCACGCAGTCCGCCAGCAGTCTTGGCGCGCCTGCCATCGGATGACGCAGTATGATGAAATCCGCGCCCATCTGGTCTACCAGCTGTCCCATATCCTGTAAACTTTCCTTTTCAATAGAGTGAATGGAATTTGTCATATCCACCACGTTCGCGCTCAAATGCTGCGCCGCCAGTTCATAAGCAAGCTTTGCCCGCGCGCTGGCTTCATAAAACAGTATAATGACCGATTTTCCCTGCAAATGGGGTGATTTTTTATTTTTCTGGTTCAGAATATACTTCATCGTTTCCGCAGTATTCAATATGTAGCGAATATTCTGCGCGGACATATCCCGCAGTCCAAAAAAATCTTTTCTTGTTAACAGCATATTTTCCCTCCTATTTCTGCCGCAACCGTTCCAGCAGCGTTTCAAAATAAGGCGGCAATATCGCCTCAAACTCCATATACTCCCCCGTAGCGGGGTGCTGAAAGCCCAGTATTCTGGCATGGAGCGTCTGCCCTGCCAGTGAAAAGGGCTGTTTTTTCGGCCCATAGACCAAATCTCCCAAAAGCGGATGTCCAATGCTTGTCAAATGCACGCGAATCTGGTGTGTCCGTCCTGTTTCCAGCTGCGCTTCTACCAGCGTAAACCGTTCCAGCCGTTCCAGCACCCTGTAATGCGTTACAGCACGCCGTCCGCCTTTTTCGGTGATTGCCATTTTCTTTCTGTCCTGCGGATTTCGTCCAATAGGCCTGTCCACAGTGCCCTCATCCTCCGTAAAGCCATTGAACACGATGGCATTATATTTACGGGTAATGCTGTGCTCTGCAAGCTGTGCCGCCAGCGACTGATGCGCGGCATTCGTTTTTGCTGCAACCAGCACGCCCGAAGTATCCTTATCAATCCTGTGGACGATGCCGGGACGTTTTTCCCCATTGATGCCGGAAAGCTCGTCCCCGCAATGGAACAGCAGGGCATTTACCAGTGTGCCAGAGGTATGCCCCGGCGCGGGATGCACCACCATGCCCTGCGGCTTGTTGATAACAATGACCTCTTCGTCCTCATACAATATATCCAGCGGAATATTTTCCGGCAGTATCTCCGTTTCTTTGACCTCCGGAATCTCCACGTCCATTACGTCTTTTTCCCGCAGACGCGTATTTGCTTTCGCGCTGCCGCCGTTCAAACGGATATGCCCCTGCTCCAGCAGTTTCTGTACACCACTGCGCGAAAGGTTTTCAAGATTTTCCGCAAGGAATACATCAATCCGCTGTCCGGCGTCCTCTTTTTCCGCCGCGAATGTAAAATACTCCATAGCCGCTCAGTCCCCTTTTTTCTTTTCTCCGTCCGGCTCTGCGTGAGGGTCTGCGGCCGGCTCGTCCTTGATTACAAAAAGCATCAGGAAAATCAGCCAGATTACACCCAGCACAACATAAATATCCGCAACATTGAACACATACCAGTCCATAAACGCAAAGTCAAAAAAATCCACCACATACCCGCGGAAAATACGGTCAATGATGTTCCCCACCGCGCCGGAAACAATCATCACCAATGCACACCGCACCCAGCGGTATTCCTTTTCGGCAGGCAGTTTTTTATAATAGTAGACCAGAACGCCAACGATTGCACCCGTCAAAGCCAGTATCAGCCATCTCTGACCGGAAAACATGCCGAACGCCACGCCCCTGTTTTCCACGAATGTCAGGTCCAGCAGCCCCGGAACCGCAACAGCGTTCTCGATGGGCTTCAGCCATTCCAGCGCGAGCAGTTTTGTTCCCTGGTCCAGCAAAATCAAAATCGCGGCTGCCGCCGCGGGCCATATCCACATATCCATCGTCCTTTACTCGTCATTCCAAATAAATCCAGCTTTTCTTTATCTAATCAAATACCCCGCAGCAAGCTACGAGGCACGGATGAAACAACCGCAGGAATATTCCCACAGCCCTTCTGTTTTTATTTCTCTTCCAGGGCGGCTTCTTCCTTCTCCGCCAGTATTTCGTTTTTATCCAAAAGCTCGATTTCCGCGTAAAGCAGCAGCTTCACGCGTGTTTTCATCAGTTCATAGCGTGTTTGCAGCGCGTCAATATCCTGTTCCAGTTCATAGGATTTCATTCTTGCCGCCGTCAGCAGCTCCTGCGCCTGAAGCCTTGCCTCTTTCACAATCTGCTCCGCCTCCGCCTTCGCAGCGGTTTTCATTTCCTCCGCGGCTGTTTCCGCAAGCACAATCGTCCGTTCCAGAGTTTTTTCGAGATTTTTATACTGTGCCGCCCCAGCCGCCGTTTCGACCGGCTCTGCCGGTTTCGGCTGTTCCTTCGGGTTCTGGCTCTCCCGGTAAAGCCTTTCATAGTCTACATAAATGTCGTCCAGAAAGGTATCAACCTCCTCCGGGGAATACCCTACTGCCACCTTTTTGAAATCCTTGGTTGCAATATCGTTCGGTGTAATCACGAAAAAACCTCCTTTATCATACATACTGTTCTATTTCCAGCACAAGCTTGTCCTTCTTTGTCCGCCCTCCGGCTTCGCCGACTCGGAATCGCCCGAAGCCTCTCAGGGAAACCGTATCTCCCGCTTTCAGCAGATGGGACGCATTTGTCACAGCTGCCCAGTTGACAGCAGCTTTTTCCGCGCCAATCAGCCCCTGCACCTTCGCACGGGAAAGGTGGAACACCTCTCCGGCCACAGCATCCAGCCGCAGCGAAGCCACTGTAATACGCTTTGTTTCCGTCTTTTTGGCAAACTCTGCCCCGTCCGCTTCACATTCCTCTGCGACTACTGCCGTTTTGGAAACCTGTTCCAGCGTTGTACATATGTATGGAACAATTTCCGCTGCCGCAAAACAGACAGCCTCGTCTTCCGAAACCAGAATATCGCCAAGCTTTCCCCTGTCGATACCCAGCCCCAGCAGAGAGCCGAGGTAATCCCTGTGGCTCAGTCCGGACTGACCGAATTTCTTATTTTTCCGCCGAATCCGTATTGCACAAATCGGAAACTGTTCCGGCAGGAGTTCTTCCTCCGGCGCACAGAAACCCAGCATCAGCCGCTCACAGTCCTCCATGCCTCCAAAAAGTACGGTCCGAAACTCTCCCACATTCCGCAGGCGTTCCGCAAATCGTCCGCATTTTGCCCTGTCCATAAAATCCGTAAAGGCAGGCTCCCGCCGCTTCATGCAGAAATACGCCTGATCCAACGCTTTCGCGAACAGCAGCCGTTCCTCTCCCTCCGGAATACTTTTCAATAACGCTTTTTTATCCATTGATTCACCATTGATAGATTCCACATCGGTACATTGTCATACCATCAGTATATCATCATACCATTTGTATCAACGCCATCAGCAGGGCTTTCACCAGCCGCAGCAGAATCAGCGCGAAAACAGGGGAAAAATCCAGCCCAACGCCGCCGCCCAAAGGCGACTTATCCACCATGTTGCGCACAGGCTGCAAAATCGGCTCTGTCAGGTTGTAAAGCAGGCGCATGACAGAGCCACCCTGATAGCCTACGATCCATGACAACAGAATACGTACCAAAATCAACATCTCCAGCAGGTAAAAAAATATATCTACCGCGTGGAGCAATAATGCCTGTAAATTATTCAAATGATTACCACCTTATCTGCCGTTGCTCATCCATGGAAGGAGAACGCCTTTTGTTTTCAGTTCCTCTTTGAAGTCACCGGAAATATCCACATTTTCCGGCGCGATGATAAAGATATTATTTGCGACCCTCTGAATGGAGCCTTCCAGGGAATAGCAGGTTCCGCTCAAAAAGTCCATGATTCTCTGGGCAATGGGATATTCCACCTTTTCCAGATTCACCACAACAGGACGCTTTGTTTTAATCTGGTCACAGATTTCCTGTGCGTCCTCATAACATTCCGGTTTGATTATGACCACCTGCATCTGCACATTCGTGTTGATGCTATAAACCTGAGGATTATTCCTGTTCCCAGCCGAAGATGATTTTCTCGGCGCAGGCGCGGAATATTCCGTATCACGCAAGCCATATCCGGAGGAATAGGAGTCCCTCTCTCTGGAAGATCTTGGCGGCGCATCCATATAATCATCATCTTCATAAAAATCGTCCTCATCATCCTCATATTCGCCGAACATCAAGTCTTTCATTCTGTCAAATATTTTAGCCACTGTTCTAATTCCTCCCAGAAGTCCTAATCGTTTTTCTCTCCCAACCGCACGCGTTCCTGCCGTTTTACCGGCGAATGCGTTTTATCCGCGTTCCGGATATATCCTTTCGCCAAATATTCCGGTTCCTACACGGACAATGGTTGCACCTTCTTCTATCGCGACCTCATAATCCCCCGTCATTCCCATTGACAACATATCCATTTCTATATTATCAATTTTTTTCGCGTTCATGTCAACCAGTAATTCCCTCATTTGCCGGAAATATTCTCTGTTTTCCTCCTGATTTTCTACAAAAGGCGCCACTGTCATCAGCCCGCGCACCCGTATATGCTCCATTCCGGCAAGCTCGTGCAGGAAAGCCTCGGTTTCCTCCGGCTTCACGCCGAACTTGCTTTCCTCATCCGCCATATTGACCTCGACCAGGATATCCATGACCCTTCCGGCAGCCGCCGCCCGCTTTTCGATTTCATCAGCAAGCTTCCGGCTGTCCACAGAATGAATCATATCCACCTTGTCTATGATATATTTTACCTTATTTGTCTGCAAATGTCCAATCAGATGCCAGTGGATTCTTTCGCCCTCCGGCGCGTATGCCGCCATCGGCTCATATTTCTCCATAATCTCCTGCACTTTATTCTCCCCCAGTGCAAGCAAACCGCTCTCCACAGCCTCCCGTATGGTTTCCACAGGCTTTGTCTTGCTCACCGCCAGCAGCAGGATATCTTCCCGCTTTCTGCCGCTCCGCTCCGCCGCCGCAGCGACCTTTGCCTCTACTGCCTTTATATTTTCACTGATACTCATGGTTCCCTGCCTTCTTTCTAAGCAAATTTTTCAGCATTCTGCCTTACCTGCCGCCCGCTTCCCTCCACAGATACGGCGTCAATATATACTCTGCCCTTCCGTTACGTTTTTCGCATCGGAAACAATCGTGTCATATGGTTGCAGACCGGTACTCTGCCCCGCCTTCACGATGGCATATTCCTGATTCTGCTCTACAATTTCCACAACTACAAACCGCGCCATAGAACTGTTGGCAACGTATACCCCTGTCTGCAATGCCAAATCCGAAACCGTATAGCGTTCCGCGTTTTCGCCTTCGCCAATCAGGATAACGTCCCCTGTTTTCAATGTGCCGTTATTTTGCTCTACATAGGCGTTTTCCTCATCCGAAGCAACGACTGTCACTTCAAGGAAACGTCCCTTCTCACCGTTTGCCAGCATTACGCCCTTGCTCACGCCGCCCTCTACGATACAATTCAGAGGGATACGCAGCAGGGATTTTTCCACAATGGCGTCATTCGGAATTTTCAGACCTTCCACTGCCTTGTTTTTCAGGCTGAAGGAAACCGTCCGCCGTTCCATAAAGCTCTCCATATATTCATAGCTGGAAAATACAACCTTCGTTTTTTCCTCACCCTGCTCAATGGTTTCCACCAACGCGCTTACGCGCAGGGTTTCTTCCTCCGTCACAATATCCAGCGAACGTGTATCGCCCTTTTCCCAGCCCAGCGTATCCTGTACAGGCAGAAAGGCAACAATATACCACTTATTGCTGGAAACAATCTTAAACAGCGGATCACCCTCCGCCACCGTCTTGGCTTTGGAGATATACTCCGTATCTGTGCCGCCAATCTGCGCTTCCGTAATGCTTTCCAGCGTATCCGGCGTAAGTGTTTCCTCCAGCCCGTCATAGCTCAGGCAAAGTATGCCGCTTTCCTGTGTATTGATAGAACTCATGCTTTTCGCCAGCTGCTGCTGGTAGGAGCTTCTTTCCTGCGTCAGCTGGGAAAGGCTGTCCACATTTTCCGTCAGCCAGATTTCATTCCGCTGATCCATAAAGGAACTTACCTGGCTTTTCATGGTATACATATAAGAAACATTTGATTTCATGGAACGTCCGGCATATGTATCCACTGTACGGGTGATATTATCCTCCAGACGGGCAATATCCTCCGAAAAAACGGAAAGGTCTGTCCGCGCTTTCTGCGATTTCAGAATATCCAGGTCAATCGCGTCCAGCTTGCCCTCCAGAACGTCCGTAGAATCCGTATCCTTGACGGTACAGACTGCCGCGCCCTTCATCACATAATCCCCCTGAGAGTATTGATAAAACGGCTGTCCGGAACGGGTGCTTGTCCCGACGTATTCATCCCGCACAATCAGCCCAGTATGCAGCTGGGGCGCGGTAATGCTGCCATATTCCACTGTTTCCACATTGATTTCCGATTTTTTGGACGCCAGCAGGAATATCTGCCCGCATAAATAGAGCGCAATCATCGCAAAAATCAGCAGGGGCATTACCATATACGCGCGTTTACGCTTTTTCCTCTGCTTTTTCTGTTTTTTTGCAGTTGCGGCTGGCGGCGGATAGCCCTGAGATTTCCGCGTCTGTACCTGCCGCTGTTTTCTTTGCCGTTCCTGCTCGAAGCTATATACATTATCCCGCACAGGGTAACGGCTGGGCGGCCGGGCTTCCCTCCGGGGCTGAGCCTCCCTGCGCGGCGGGGCCTTTCTTCTATTCCTTGAGGAACCTTTTTTCATAAGAATCCTCCTGACCTTCTTATCATGCCCAGTCCCACACATACAAAAGCGAAGTGCGGACAGGCTGCTTTGAAATATCTCTGAAACATCTTTGAAATATCTCTGAAATAATTTATGTCGTTCTATTATAATACATTTTTTGGATAACGTAAACAAAAAACGGAGGGATTTCTCCATTAAAATAAAAAAAAGACGACACAGCCCCTGTTTTTCCCTGAAAAATCGCCTGTTTCCGCCATTTTTGCATAAAATCCCTATTCTTCTTCATGGATAAAACAGGGCTGTCCCGCCCGCTTTGTTCTATTCCTCCGCCCCATGCCATACATTAGATTGTATGGATACGATTTTTTTACGGAGAACGGAGGAATGATAATGGAGAAATTTGATATTTACAAGGACATCGCAGAACGCACGGGCGGAGATATCTACATCGGCGTTGTGGGTCCCGTGCGGACTGGCAAATCCACGTTTATCAAGCGGTTTATGGATTTGCTTGTACTGCCCAACATCGCCAATACCTACACCCGTGAACGCGCGAAAGACGAACTTCCGCAGTCCGCCTCCGGCCGGACGATTATGACGACCGAGCCGAAGTTTGTGCCGAATGAAGCAGTAGAAATTTCTTTGGGGGACAACACGGATTTCCGCGTACGCATGATTGACTGCGTGGGCTATCTTGTGCCAGAAGCGGAAGGCCATATGGACGGGGAAACGCCCCGTATGGTACATACCCCTTGGTCAGAGGAACCCATGCCCTTTCTTGAAGCGGCAGAAATGGGGACAAAAAAAGTCATTACAGACCATTCCACCATCGGCATGGTCATCACGACGGACGGCTCTGTCACAGATATCCCGCGGGAAAACTATGAAGAAGCGGAGGAACGTGTCATTGCAGAACTGAAAGAAATCGGCAAGCCGTTCATTATACTGCTGAACACTGCCACGCCTTACAGCGACGGCACGCAGGCACTCCGCGGAGAATTAGCGGAAAAATATGAAGTACCTGTCATGGCGGTAAACGCCGCGCAGCTGAAAGCGGAGGACATCCGCAAAATACTGGAAGAAATGCTTTACCAGTTCCCTATCCGAGAACTGCGGTTCTTCTTCCCCGGCTGGGTGGAAACGCTGGAGCCCGAACACTGGCTGAAAAGCGGCATGGTAGAAGCATTGAAAGGCGTCATGGAAAAGGCAGATAAGCTGGCAGACGTGCCGGAGGCTGTGGAAGGGCTTGCAGAACAGGAATTTTTGAAAAAAGCCTATACCGACCACATCCTCCCCGGGGAAGGCGCGGCAGATATTGCTCTGACATTCGATGACGGGCTGTTTTACCGTATTTTAAGTGAAACGGTAAACCTTCCCATCGAAAACGATTACGCCCTGATTTCTACAATCCGTATGCTTTCGGAAACAAAGCAGGAATACGATAAAATCGCCGCCGCCCTCAGCGATGTTAAGCGCAAGGGCTACGGCGTCGTCACTCCCGTATTTGAGGAAATCACGCTGGAAAAACCCGAAGTATTCAAGCAGGGCAGCCGCTACGGCATCAAACTGCGCGCAAAGGGCGAATCCATCCACCTGATAAAGGCAGATGTGGAAACGGAGGTTTCGCCTATTATCGGGAATGAAGAACAGTCCCGCGAGTTTATCGACCACCTGATTTCGGATTACGAGGAAGAGCCCGAAAAAATCTGGGATTTGAATATATTCGGCAGGACGCTCAGCTCCATGGTCAGCGATGGCATGCAGAATAAGATCTACCGCATGCCGGAGGACGCACAGATGAAATTGCAGGAAACTCTGCAAAAAATCGTGAACGAGGGCAGCGGCGGACTGATTTGTATTATATTGTAAGTTTTTGAAAAACATTGTTGTACGCAGAACAGGGAATCTCCCATAAAGAAGATTCCCTGTTTTCCTGTCCTTCCCAAATCAAACTTACATCAAAGGGAACAGTACGACCTTCAAATTCTGTTCCAAAGCCTCCGCAACGACATCTGTTTCAAACCTTCCATCCGTTGGGACAACAGGGATATTCATTTCCCCGTAATGTGCTTTCATATAATATACCACATTTTGCAGATTTAGCTTTCCGTCCTCGGAGCCTTCCAGCATCTGCGTCCCAACCTCCGGGTCTTCCGCGCATAGCTTCGTCAACCTTTCCTCGACCCCCGGACCTGTTTCCGCCTGTGCCCATTCTTCCAGCGTCCATTTTCCGTTTCGCTTTTCAAAATCCAGCCGGATAAAATCAATCCTTCCGTCCCACAGGCGGAATTCGTAGCCGCTTTTGTCGGTACGAATGAGGACATATTTATCCAAATCCAGCCGTGTGTATACTGTCAACCTGTTCCCTTCTTCCTTCATCTTGAATATGGTCGGCGCGAAAATGACTGTGCTGTGTCCCGCGCCGCCGGTATTCCCGTTATACCGCTCCGAAACCGCATCGTACACCGCGCGGACGCGTTCGTCCTCCCCTGCGCCAAGTATGCTCCATTTTTCATTGGCAGGCGGCTCATAGGTATGGTAATCGAACGTGTACTGCGCCAGTTCGTCTGTATAAACATCCTCATCATACACGAACGGCGCGCAGTACATGGAATCCACCGCCGAATAGAGGAAATACCATTCCCCCGGGGTCTGTTCTGCGTCCCGCTCCTGCCCCAGAATGTCCTGGCAGGCAAATTTCATGATATGCCCTTTCAGCGTGTCCAAATCCTCCCCTGCCGCGAACGCGCTCAGGCAGTATTTCAGCGCAGGCTCTCCCATCCAGAGCAGCTCTTTGTATTCCAAACAGTCTGTATAGTCCAAAGGATTGGAGGAAAGCATTGCTTCGGTGTTTTCCTCCGTAATTGCCGAAAGCAGGTTTTCTACTTGGTCTATCTGCCTTGTTGGTGTTTTTGCCATAGTTTCGCGCAGCAGCCATTCCATGCGTTTCTGCGCCTCGGCTTCGTCCAGTCCCACCAATGCGGCAACCTGTTGTTCCGGTGTATCAATTCCATCATAGAAATAGCGGTTGATTGCCCGCACAAACCGCTGGAACGTGCCACCTGACGCAAACTCCCTTAAATCCCTTTCCCCAAAATACTGCTTTGCCCATTCTCTGTCAAACCTGTATATCTTCTTTACAGATGCGTCCGTTTCCCATAAATCCAAAGAATATTCGACATAATCCGCATTTTCCACCAAAGCAAGGAAAATCATCGCCTGTATATCCAGCCAGCGGGTATCAACCCAAATACCGTCCTCTGTCGGCGTGAGAATTTCCGTATCTTTTCCGGCTTTCAGGTAGAGCTTTGCGCCGTAAGGTTCTTCCGTTGTAAACAACTCCATGCCTTCTTCACTGCGCGTCACGCCATACGGCAGGGGAAAAAGCCCGAATATCTTTCCGACGCCGCTTGCATTGCCGACATAATCCAGCTTTGCGTTAAGAAGCTCCCACACTTTTGCCTCCGTATAACTGCCGTATACAATGCCCGCGCCAGCCTCATTCAAAAAATACGTCATGCGCTTTTGCGCCGCGGCATTGTCCAGATTCACCAGTTCATGAATTTCCCGCGTGCTGTCCCTCCCCTGATAAAAATATTTGTTCACTGCCTGAACGAACGCACGGAAGGTTTCTTTATCCGCCGCAAACTGTCGGAGGTCTGTTTCCCCGAAATAGCGTTTCATATAATCGCGGTCAAAATGGCTGTCAAAGCTATACTGTTCCCTATTTTCAACCAATTCGAATAGTACCCCATCTATATCTTCCACCAAAGCAAGGAACAGCATCGCATGAATTTCTCTCCAACGGCTATCCTCATAACTTTCCCCTTCCAGTGTATAAACTGTTTCTTTCGTTTCCTCCCAATTTACGGGAAACAGCAAAACATCTTGGGGATATTTCAGGGTATCCCGCGTAGCTATGTCCCGTGGACCGCCATACCTTGGCTGCTCCATAAAGGAATAGGAATCCTTCCTTTCATATTCCGCGCCTTCCGGCATTGGCATCAGTTCCAACAGGTTTATGATAGATGCATTGTCCTCCCACGAAACCGGCTTCGCCTGATACATCGCCGTCACGATTTCCTCCGTATAATCGCCGTACACAATATCCGACCGTTCCGCCTGGCACCCGACAAACGCAGTCCCACAGCATACCGCCAGAGCCGCCGCCGTAAACAGCACAGTCCCCCGCTTTTTCACGCCCATGTCGAAAATATTTTCAAACCGCGTTTTCAGCTCCTTTTTCCCACCGGAAAATGCCGTTGTCAGTACAGCGCCATTCTGCTGTCCTTCCCGCACTGTGCGCAGTATCGCCATGCTGTACGCCTGCCGTTCTTCCAGAGAGCAATCCTGCATGACGGAAACATCGCAGGAATATTCCATATCCCGCTCCGCAAGCCGTGCCATCCAATGCACAAAGGGATTGAAAAAGTGCATCGTCCGCGCCAGCAGGAGCAGTGCCTTGAACCATAAATCCCGCCTTTTGCAGTGCGTCAGCTCATGCTTGAGTATCAGCCGCATATCGCCCGGCTCCCTGTCCTCGGAATTGATATAGATTCCCTGCCGGAACAGACCCATGCAGAGCGGGCTGTGCAGTGCGCCGCAGAAATACAGCACAGGGCATTTTTCCAGCCCCATATTATGGCAAAGGCTGTAATAATCATCCAACAGAGCGGTATCCCGCACCTTCCTGCTGTTCCGCTTCAGCATACGCCGGAAAGCAGCGTATTTCCAGCCCTGCCAGCCCGCAAACGCCAATGCGCCCACAATCCAGAACAGCCAGAGCCTCTCCGCGGCGAAATCTTGAAAACCAACCTCCGGTTCTTCCTCTGGAAACGGCAGGAGCATGTCCTCTGACCCGCCTGTCCACTGCGGTTCAGGGAGATAGAGTTCCCCTGACGTTTCTGTGGGCATTATTTCCGGCGTTCCCGATGTTTCCGGCAGTTCCGCAGAAATCACCGGAGCGGGCAGGTTCACGCGCATTTTTTCCATAGACTCCGGCAGAGAAAATTGCACCGGCAGTACAAGCCGCACCGCCACAATGACCCACAGCAGATAACGCCATTTCACGCCGTAACGCCTGCCCAGCAGGTTAGAGCAAAGCCCCAGCGGCACAATAACAGCAAGCGAAAACAGCGACACTTCCAACAGATTTTGAAATACAGTATCCATCATTGCCCACCTCCCGTCTTTTCGCGTATGAATGCCGCCAGTTCGTCTAAGTCCTCCTCCGAAACGGAGCGGCTCTCGTAAAGCGAAGCGACCAGCTTCGTCAGCGAACGGTTATTCATTTTCTCCAAAAACAGCCTGTTCTCCACAGCTAAGTAATCCTTTTCCTCCACCAGAGGACGATAAAAACGATTTTTGCCCTCTTTATGACTCTCCAGAAAACCTCGGCTGATAAGCCTGTTTAAGAGCGTCTGCAAAGCCGACACGTTCCACGGACGGCTCCGCTCCAAAAGGTTCTTAATTTCCGATGTGGAAAGCGTTCTGCCTTCCTCCCAAATGACTTTCATGATTTCCAGTTCCGTATCCGGCAGGCGCGTAAATTCGTTCATAGCATTCAACTCCTACATTTGTATGATTTACTATATCATACACTTGTAAGAGTTCTTTGTCAACACCTTTTGCCCTCCTGTTTTCCAAAAATATACTGGAAATTTCTGCATATCCCCTCTTGACAAAGGGACAGGGGCAGGGTATCATATGGGTGTTCATCGGAGGGCCTGTAAAAAAGATACGGCCGGATAAGATGCTTAGCCAGAAGGGCTATGTTGTCTTATCCGGTCTTTTTGCTTATGATAGACTTTTTGAGGAGGATTGCGAAATGTATTTATTAAAAGGAAAACATCGGTGTACAAGGGGTACAAACAAGATAAAATAGAAATGAGGGGCGATAGAGCGGAAATGTCAGATTTTCCACTCTATCTGAACACGGTCGCTGGTGGCCTTGATCGTAGAGATCAAACCATCGGCGGCTTTTCTTTTGTCGTCAAAATCTATGCTCTCCCAGTTGTCGAGATAATAGGATAACTTCTTTATCTGCTGGGGCGATATGGTTTCAACACTCAATTCGGCGATTGCCTTTGAAATGGTCTGGCGTCGGGTGTCCAGTTCTTCAATTTTTTTGTTGGCGTAGGCAAGCAAGGTCGCATTGGCTCCGGTCAGCGTATCCAGCAGCTTTTCAATTTCTGCCTCCACTTGTGCCAGCTCCACTTGATAGGCGGTCAGTTTCGGATTGACTTTTTCCTCTCTGCCGTGGAGTATCTGAAAGTCTTTGAACTTCTCCTGCATGGCCGAGAAAATGAATTGCTCAAATTCTTCTTTGCGGATTTTCCCGCAGCCCGGACAGCCTTTGTTTTCCGTCCGTTTGGTACAGCGGAAATATCCGGTGCTGTTTGGTACATGGGTGGCTTTCAGAGCATACCCACAATGCCCGCATTTGATTTTTCCAGCCAGCCAAGTGTTCTTCGGTTTCCGTCCCTGCTGGAAGGTGGTATTTGCCATAAGTTTTTTCCGGCATTTCAGCCATGTATCAGAGGAAATAAGTGCTTCGTGGGGAGCGATAACAAGTATCTGGTCTTTTAAGCACCTGTCCTTGTCCTCCTTCACATCCCGCCCCTGATAGAGATAGCAGCCGTTTGTTCCGGCAAAGTCGGAAGCGTCATTGACAATCGCTGCGCCCTGGCTCTTGAAAAATTCGTACAGCTCCAAATCGGCCTGTGCGTAAACGGGGTTTCTTAAAAGCTGGGAAAGAAATGTACGGAACATGGATTTGCCATAAATTTTTATGTCATGTTCCTCGAAGTATCGGGTAATATCTCCGAAGGAGGTTTCCGGTTCAGCGTACATTTCAAACATCAGCCGAACATGGTCGGCGGCTACGGGGTCGGCAACCATTTTCTTTGTGCGGATACCCTCTACCACAGTAGGCTCTAACTGATAACCGTATGGTGCCTGTCCGCTCATGTGAAAGCCTTTCAGGCACCGTGAATAGTAGGCGTCTGTGACACGCTTCTGAATTGTCTCACGTTCAAGCTGGGCGAATACAATGCAGATATTCAGCATGGCCCGGCCCATCGGGGTCGAAGTATCAAACTTTTCCGTGGAGGATACAAACTCCACATCGTACTCTTGAAACAGCTCCATCATCGTTGCAAAGTCCAGAATAGAGCGGCTTATACGGTCCAGCTTGTACACGATGACCCGCCGGACCTTTCCCTTGCGGATTTCGCCCAGCAGCTTTTGAAATTCCGGCCTGTCCGTGTTCTTGCCGGAATAACCTTTGTCCTTGAATACCCGGCAGCTCCCACCTTTCAATTCATACTTGCAAAAGTCGATCTGACTTTCAATGCTGATACTGTCCTTGCGGTCTACTGACTGTCTTGCGTAAATACAATCTTCTCTGATAAACTCCATATTGGGCTCCTTTCCTTGTTGGAATGGAGCTACCAACCTTACAACTATATTATACCATCAGCAGCCCCGGACAACAATGTTGCGAATGATTAGGGAAATCTGTCTCCATATTTGCTGAACACCTCGTAAAGACAACGCTCAATTTCTTTTCTGCGCTGTTCTTTCTCCTTCGGGGGAAGTACCGGCGTGAGGCTTTCCAGCACAATGATCTTCCCTTGAAATGCGACAGACTTTGTTTCTCGTTCATAAGCGACAGTTTGCGTCATTGAAAACCTCCTTTGCGAAAGTGCGTGTATATGCCAGCCTTTCCCACTTGTCCCGTGGGGAAATGTCAAAAGACGGCACCCAGCAGGTGCCGCCCTTTGAGCTTTCTCCACTTCGGGTCGATGTGGCCCGAGGTCAGTAAGGACTGGAATGGTACTTTTCTTTGGCGTCCTCCACGCTATTGAGGTCAAATACTTCATAAAGCTGCCCCACAACACGCTGTATATCCTTCTTTGAAAATCCGCAGTCCTCCATTGCCATAATGACATAACCACGGCAGGCGTCATTGCTCCATTCGTCAGGTTCCAAGCCGGGGATCATTCCAAACGCATTTCCCATAAAGTGCTCCTTTTTTGAAAAGATGGGGATGAATATTATCCCCCTTGGGAGCCACCAGTTTCCCGCTTCAGAGCCACCCGGAAATTTCTTCCTTGAGAGCCACCTCAGACACAAGATATAGTAATACTGCCCCTGTCACTTGAAAATACAACAGAGGCAATATTAGGTCTAATGATGTTCAGATGATTATGCTTCTATCTCGTCAACAA
>CAJTKM010000019.1 GCA_910576545.1 Lachnospiraceae bacterium | reverse complement strand
CAGCGGCTATTATTCCACGGCGAACCAGAATGCCATGAGCGCATGGCAGAGCGAATTGCAGAACCAAAATTCATGGAACCAGTGGGCGGCAAACTTTGAGCTGCAACAGCAGCAGATGGCGGAAAGCATGCGGCAATGGGAACTGAACTATGCGCTGCAAAAGCAACAGCAGGCGGACAGCCTGACCGACAAAGAATACGAAAGGGAATGGCAGGAACGGAAATATCAGGACAGCCTGAACCAGTACGCGCTGGAAATGGCCCTGAAAACAGGGGATTTCAGCAAACTTGCGGAAAGCGGCTACAATACGGACTATTTGAAGCAGGTGCAGCAGGCGGAGCTGGAAAAAATGGCATTGGAGGCGGCAAAACTGCGGAGCCAGCTGAATAAGAGCGGGAGCGGCGGAAGATACAGCGGGAAAAGTGGAAATAATGGCGATGGCAACAATGGCCCGAAACCAACAGATTACCCCGCTGGCGGTTTAATGAAGATGCTGAATACAGCAACATTCTTCGGAACAGACAATACACTTGCAAACTACGCATATAACAACTTGGTTGCAGGTAAAAAAGTAAGTCCGGAAACATATGAATTTTTCGCTAAAATGATGAACAGATAAGGGGAGGGGGAAGAAATGCTATCTCTGGAAGAACTTATGAAACGCGACACAAAGGCGGAACTGCTGGAAAAACTGAAAAAGACAGGAAAAAATGCCCAGCAAGGGCCTAAGCTCCCCTCTGGCCGCCTTGAAGTAAAAAAAGCCCTGCCTCGTGCATCAGAGGTGCAAACTCCCATGCGGGCAGGGCTGCCCTCAACAAACTTGTTTGCAGGCATGGCGGAACTGCCGAAAGCCGGGAAACTTCCAACAGCGGCGGAGCTGGCGGCCAGGACTGCGCCAACGGTCAAAATCAATCTGGACAACGCGCCGATAAAGGTTCAGACAACCATCAACCCGACAATTTTGCCAAGGACGGATATGACGAAAAGTACATCCACTGATGAAAAGACGCGGCTTTACCAGACGAACGACAGCCTTTTGAGCAATGATGAGATTTTCAAAAAATACCAATATGTCCTGAATGACAAGGATATGGACTATTCCACAATGAAGCGGGCGGCGAAAAAGGGCATGGATATGGCGGGGAAGATGGTACAGCGCAGCCCTGATATGGCTACATACCAAAAGGCGACGCAGATGCAGGTGGATTTGCAAAGCAAGCTGAAAAGCGCGGCACTGACAGCGGGGCTTTTGGAGAGCATGGGCGGGACAGTGCGTGATCTGGCTGTAAAGGGCATCAGCAAGGCAAGCCCAGAGGCCGGGAACGCAATGCAGGCGCAGAATGAAGCAGTCAAGGCGCAGTTCCGGCAGGCACAGGAGAACAATCCCGGATATTACACAGGCGGGCAGGTTTCCGGCGAACTGGCGAAAATGGCCGCGCTTTACTCTACTGTGGGCAAAGCGGCAGAGGAAACCGCGCTGAAAGCGGCGGGGGCTTTAGGCGGGCGCATGAGCGCGGCAACAGCCTCAGACCTTGCACAGAAAGCGTATGCACTGGCAAAGTATAACCCCAAAATCGCGGCGGCGGCAAAATTCGGGACGCGGATGCTGGGACAGCAGGCGGCGGATACGGCTGTGCTTGCGCCGCTGGTCGCGGCGGATGGGATTTCTGAGGGCAAAAGCCGGGAAGAAATCCTGAAGGAGCTGGCAAAGCAGGAGGCGATCGCGGCGGGCTTCAACGTCGGCATAAACGGCTTAGGGGCTTTAGGGAAATTTGCCGGAAAGAAGATAAAGGACGGGAAAGCCGCGCGGCAGGCGGCAAGGACAGCCGCGGATTTCGATGTGGAAACGCTGCCTGCTGAAAGCGGGGTCGTGAAGCTGTCAAACCCTGCCGGAAATACGGCTGCACCAGAGGCTATGCCGCCGAAAAAGAAGGGAAAGGTAATCCCTGACGAACTGCGGCAGGAATATGCGGATTTGACGAATGAAGAAACATTGCAGCGAAAAATAGAAGAAATCACACAGACCTTTGCGGGGGATGAAACCCGTATTGCGGCTGAAATGGCAAAGCTGGGCGAGCGAAAACAGGCTTTAGAAGAACTGCTTGCGATAGAAACGCCAAAAACAAAGGCAGCCTGGAAGAAAGTGCAGAGCGCGACACTTGCCGAAGCAAAAAAGTTATTTTCCCTTTCCGGACGGGACAAAACAGAGCATGCAAAAAATTTAATAGATGGAGCGATCAGCGAGGCACAGATTGGCAAAATCAGCCAGGAAACCAGGGAAAAGCTCTTTGAAGCGTTTTTCGACAGCGGATCGGTTTCCAATAGGGAACTGATAGACCATGAATTAAAGCAAAGGCTGAAATCTTTGAAATTGCAGGTTTCGGAGATGGACGCGGCGAATATACCGGATTTTGCCGATTGGCAGAGAAGGACAAGGGGCAAAATTGGGGGCGTTGCCAAGGCGGACAGGAGCAATATAGATACGGCTTACCAGGAGCTTTCCGGCCTTTACCCGCATATGTTCCCTGAAAGCATTACGCACCCTGCGGAACAGCTGGAACGGATAGCGGCGGCCGCGGAAGAACAGGTTTTCAGGCAAATCCCATTGTCCGGGATGATGGACGACATCACAAAAGCCAATATGAGGCAGGAATTTGATATTGTTATGGACGGGCTGGAGGAATCCGCCCAAAAGGTTGGCGCATACAAAAGGAGCATTGCGGAACGGCAGACGCGGCGGCTTTTGCTGGAAGACAATGCGAATATCGGCTATGAAAATTTATCCGCAAGAAACATTGAAATGCTGTACAACCGAAAATATGAGCTGGAACAGGCGTGGAACCAGGCGAGAAAAGGAAAGCTGCTGACAGCGGGTGATGAAATCACGCTGAAAAAACTGCTTTTGGGCGAAATCGGCGAGGAGGAAGCGCGGCGGCAGGCGGGCAGGAACGCCGATGACCTGATAGAAGTATTCCGGGCAGAACAGCCATACAGGGAAATAGAAACCGCGCTTAAAAACTACAAGAAATTCACCAATCAGCGGCATTATGATGAAGTGGCGGATATTGTCGGCGATCTGCCATTGCGGGACGGCAAAGCAAAAAAGGGCTGGAAAGACCTTGCGCCTTTCCGGTATGCAAGGGAAACGCAGGAGCGTATCCTTGACATGATTGCGCCGAACAGGGAAACAGCAGAGCGGGTAAGGGCGGGGATATTTGACCCAATCCATGAAAGCGAGCGGCAGAGGACGCTTTTCATGGGTGACTACAAAGACAGGCTGGGCAGGCTGAAACTCAGCACAAAGGAGAATATTTCCATTGATACGCCACAAGGCAAGCAAAAGATGAGCGAAAGCGGGCTTGTACAATGGCTGGGGGAAAAGCGGTACCAGATGCGGCGGCTTCAAGGCGAATCCATGAAACGCCCTCTTTCGGAGGCGGGAAAGGAGCAAATGGAACTGCTGCGGCAGGAGATAGAAGCGGCAACGGCGGCAGTCACGCCGGAACAACTGGCAAGAATCAACGAAGGGATAAAGGAATTTCAGCAAATCTATAAGGAAATCCACCCGAAAATCAACGAGGTACTGATACGCAACGGATACGACCCTATCGGATATATTGACGGATATTTCCCACACATGAATTTCGACGAGCCGGAAAACCTGCTGGAAAAGGCTTTCGGCAAGCTGGGCTTTGACTTTGCCAGCAAGGAGCTGCCGATGGACATTGCCGGCCGGACGGAAACTTTCCGCCCCGGGAAGAAATGGAGCGGGAATTTGCTGGAACGGAAGGGGATGAAAACTGACTATGACGCTTTGCGGGCGTTTGACCTTTACATTGACAATATTTCCGATGTGATTTACCACACGGACAATATCAAGCGGCTGCGGGCTTATGAAGACTATTTCCGATATAACCTTTCGGAGAAGGGAATACAGGAGAAAATTAAAGCAATCCGCAATGATGCAAGCCTTTCTGACTTTGAAAGGGAAGGGCGGATAGCAGAACTTTATGAAGAAAACGCGAAAAACCATAAGCTGCAAAACTATGTGAGCAACATCCGCATCTATACGGACACGGAACTTGCGGGGAAGAAGCACATTTCCGACAGAGGCGCGGAACAGTCATACTTCGGGCGAAAGTTTTACAAGAGGATAAACACGCTAGGCAACAGGGTCTCCGCAAACATGGTTGCAGGAAATATTGCTTCGGCTATCACGAATATCATACCCATTACGCAGGCCGCAGGGAGCATTGGTGTAAAGAACGGCGTGCGCGGGCTGCAATCGGCAATGGAAGCATTTGCGGAGGGAGCGGGAAAGGATGCGCTGACAAGGAAAAGTGCATTCCTGACAACCAGACGCGGGCTTGATATGCTATACGAAACAGGGCTGCAAAAGGTTTCCAAAAAAGCGGGGGCTTTGATGGAGATTATGGACAGTTTCAGCACACAGGTTGTCTGGCGCGGAAGATACTTTGACAACGTAGCGAAGGGGCTGGACGAGGAAACAGCGATAAAAGAGGCTGACCGATTTTGCAGAGGGCTTTTTGCCGGAAGGAGCAAGGGTTCCATGCCGACAATGTTCATGTCGAAGCATCCGCTGACAAAAGCACTTTCGGCTTTCCAGCTGGAAGTGAACAACCAAATCAGTTTCTTTTTGAAGGACGTGCCGCGGAACGCGCAGGGAAGTGCGAGGAAGATGGCAAAGGCATATTGCGGGGCCATCATAATGGGGCATATTTACAACGATTTTTACGAGAAACTGACAGGGCGGCGTTCCGCGCTTGACCCTCTCGACTACGCCAACAAATTTATCGGCGATATGACAGGGACGCAGGGGCGGAACGTGATAGACATTGTGAAGGACGCAGCGGACGGAGAAGGGCTGCGGCTGACCGAAAAGACGGCGAAACGAGTACAGGCAGAAAAGGAGGGCGAGGACTTCAAGCCGATACCCTCTGACGCTATCGGGAACCTAACGAAGAACATCGGCGGGCAGGTGCCATTTGTGGGCGGCCTGCTGTTCGACGGCGGGCGCGTGCCGATACAATCAGCATTCATCAACCCCAAGGAGGTGCTTGGAACGGTTGCGGACGCTTCCAACGGCACAATTACCAAGGAGCAAAGAAACGAGATATTGAGAAGACAATTTGGTGGTGCGCTGGCCTATGCGGCATTGCCATTTGGCGGGGCGCAGATTAAGAAAAGCATAGGCGGGCTGGAAACGATGGCAAAGGGCGGCAGTTATAAGCAAAGGAAAGAGGAAGCCTCTCTGCAATTTGCCGTAGACCAGGAAAACCCCTTGAACTGGATACAAGCCGGAGCGTTCGGGAAATGGGCTTTGCCGGAAGGGCAAAAATATTTCGATGGCGGAAAAGCCCTTGACCCGAAACGAACAAAGACTTATGAAGCACTTGTGAAAGGCGGCGTAAAGAATACGAGTGCGTACCAGATTATCAGCAACATACAATCCAAGAAAAAAGGCGGGGAAAAGCGGGCGGCGATCCGCTGGACAGCACTGCCGAAGGAACAGCAGGCGATACTTTACTATGACCTTGCGGCAGGCGATGAGGATAAGGCGTTAATGGACTATTTCAATATGCGGGCAAAAAGCGGAAAAGGAAAGGCGGAAGACATAGGGGAGGTTTACGACTGCCTGAGCCGGATGGCGGAGCACGGGAGCAGTGTACTCCCCAAGAGGAACATTATCCGCGAAATCAATTTAAGCGACGAGGACAAAAAGCATATTTACCTGACAAGGGTAAGCAACAGTGTGGCAAAGGAAAGCAAGTGCATTTCCAAACTGGAAAAGCACGGCATCGGGATCAACGCTTATCTGAGCATTAAAAACAAATATGGGACGCTGAACAGCCAGAAGGGAATCGACCAGACAGCCGAGTTTAACCGCTGGCTGCGGGAGCAGGGTTTTTCATGGGAACAGCAGAAAGCCATCAAAGAAGAATTTATGTTCTGGGGAATGTATCCCAAAAAATAAATGATAATATTAACAGCCTAATTCCTCCGTTGCAATATCATTCAGCGTTGCTTTCGCCTCTGGCGTAACCATAGAAAATTTCTGGCTGAGGTAACGAATCGACGCACCTAACTCACCATCAGCTCCCCCATATGGCAGCAGGATATGCGGTTCTTCCATCAGCATGTATGACAGTATTCTTCAAGGATACGTTTCAGTGCGGAGGATGAACTGCTGTGCGAGCGTGCGATGGAGATTTTGTTTTTTTCAGCCTCCTGCACAGCTCCATTTGCCATGATGTGTGAAACGGTACTGGTAAAGAGTATGATCAGGTCTGCCTGGCCAATCTGCCCTTTGAAATTACCGGGAAGCTGTGTAAAGACCTTGCTTTTACAGTTATATTTTTTACAGATGTCCATATACTGGCGTACCATGCGGTCATGCCCGCCGACAATAACAACACTCATAAGATGCCTCCTTTTTCTATATGGTTCTTTTGACTGACAAGTGAAGGTAGTTTTAGTAAAATTGAAGCAGTTTCCATTCCTGCCAATAGTTAGTTGAAACTAACTTATAATGGGAATATATCACATAGATAAAATTCTGTCAAGCAAAAAGATGAACAAAGGCATAAATTTTTGTGGTCTAAAAGAGGTTTATTCATGGGAAAAAAAGGCTATTCTTTCCAAAGAGAGCAACCCTTTTACTTACAGGCACAGTGTGCGGGCAGTAAGCAGGCTGAAGGCTTTTTGTCGGTCCATATAAACTCCGGAAAATCAAAAAACATTGCAGATACAGGCTTTTCGTTTGAATTTCTAAGATGTAAGATGATATGGAGGAAAGTAGATTACTGGCAGGCAAAAAATGGAGGAGATGAAATGCAGGGAAATATATACGGGTATATACGGGTATCCGGTACGGACCAAAATGAGGAGAGGCAGAAAATTGCAATCAGCACAAGGCTGGTCCCCAAGCAGAATATATATATGGATAAGCAGTCAGGAAAGGATTTTAACAGACCGCAGTACAAAAAAATGGTAAAACGGCTGCGGGAAGGGGATTTGCTGTACGTCCTCAGTATAGACAGGCTGGGGCGAAATTATGAGGAAGTACAAAACCAATGGCGAATATTGACGAAAGAAATCGGCATAGATATCTGTGTGATAGACATGCCGCTTTTGGACACGCGCAACGGGAAGGACCTTATGGGGACATTCATTGCGGACCTTGTTTTGCAGATTCTTTCTTTTGTCGCACAGAATGAGCGGGAAAACATACGCGTGCGGCAGGCGCAGGGCATTGCTGCGGCAAAGGCAAGGGGCGTGCGTTTCGGGCGTCCGCCAAAGCCGTTGCCGGAAAATTATTTTGAGGTATACAGGCGTTGGAAAGCGGGGGAAATCAGCGGTGTTGCGGCAGCAGAGGAATGTGAAATGACGCTTTCGCGCTTCCGCTATCAGGCGCAGAGCTATGAAAGGCTGTCGATATAGCCGATTTGCAAATCTTCCAATAGACTGGGGTGCGCAAAAAAACTGATGAAATAAGGCGGTTTGGCACAGGGGAGTACATGTGGGCTGGTGCGGCTGCAAAGACACTCATTCCAAAGATTTCGGAAATTGAGGGCAAGTACCACCTGATTCCATCAGATTTTTATACGAAACAGGTTTATTCTTCTGGACAGTTATCCTGTACGGATGTTTTTTCAGGCTTATTGCAGCCCGCGCTATGCGCACAGCCTGCACAGCCGCCGCCGCAGGTATGCTCCTGCCGCATTGCCTGCGCGCGTTTCTGCATTTTGCGTACGTTATAATATACAATACAGAAGACCATTATTGCGGGGATGATTTTGGTAAAGATGTCTGTATTTTCCATAGCAAAGCCTCCTTATTAAGACTAATCCGTAAATAAGATACATGTAGATTGCACAGATAATTTACGGATAGGTTCTAAATATACCGGTCTAAGAACATGTGCAGTTTAGCCTCCCAGTCCCTTTCATCGGCAGTGTTTTTTGCGGTATCTTCGATTCTTGCCAGGTCGCTTTCCTTCAGCCGCCAAAGCTGCTTCCAATCCAGTGGAAAGCCCATTCTGCGGGCAAGCTGGTATTTCCGTTTTTCCAGTTCCGGCAGGGCAAGGAAGGAATCAATGTAGTCCAGCATCCAGGGGATATCGGTATCCATATCCCCGCCGACTTCCTGCAAAAGGTTTATGATATGGTCGCTGGTGATTTTTCCATGCGCTTTCTGCGGGTCAATATGGGCAATCATATTTCGGATTTCGAGCAGTTTTTCCATATCTGCGGCTTCTGTCCAGCCGCCGTTATTGCGCACTTCCTCCATCAGAGAGCCTGTGCGGAGTACGAACGTCCGCAGACGCACAAAATCAGGGTTGGCCTCATTGATGACTTTTGCAGTTTCCACAGCGTTATCCTCGGAAAGCTCCCGTCCGCCTACGCCGGGCATAAAATAGATGGAAAGCTGTATCCCTGCTTCGCGTACTTTTCTGCCGCCGATGATTTGTTCTTCCTGTGTCGTACCCTTCGCGATGAGCTGGAGCACTTTGTCGGAGCCGGATTCGTAGCCGGAATGAATACGGTTCAGGCCGGCTTCGCGGAGCATGGCGTAGTCGTCAGGGGCGATTTTTGCCAGCGTATTTGCCCGCCCATAGGACGTGATACGCTGGATTTCCGGAAACCTCAGCCGGATATGCCGCAGAATCTCCGCCAGCCAATCTGGCCGCAGTACCATTGTATTGGCGTCCTGCAAAAAAATTGCCTGTCTGTCGCCTTCTGTCAGCCAGCGGAACACCATCTGGTAGCAGAATTTTTCTTCGTCATACGCCAGCGTGCGGTATTCCGCGTTGATGGATTCCATGTCATATGTCCCGCTTTCAAAATGGCGCAGTATGCGGTCGCGGTAATCCGCCATACAGTCGATGTCCTTTTTCACTTCCACAACGGGACGGGTGTGGAAATCATTTTTCTTATACAGCATACAAAATTTGCATTTATTCCAGGGGCAGTTCTCCGTCACGCGCAAAAGCAGGCTGTTGGCTTCGCTGGGCGGGCGGATTGGCCCGATTTTGAATGCATTTACTTCATTCGTTTCCATAATAATCTCCTTTATTTTTAAGCAGTGTCGTCATAAGGCATGTATACGTATTTCCGAGCAGAATCGGGGCAGATTTCAGGCAGAAATTCGCAGGCGTACAATGTGGCGCGGCATTGCCGCGCCGACCCAGCGGCGGAGCCGCCAGATGGGCGGTACGGCAGGAATTTTTAGCGAAAAAGCCGGCAAATTTGCCGGAAAGGCGTGTGCAGACATTTGTGATGACACTGCCTGATGAGGCGGAGTGAGAAAGAGTTTTCTCCGCATCTTTGCGGATAGTATAACACATTTTTTCGGAAATGTAACCATGGAAATGAAACAGGGACATACTCTTTGCATGAGCTGTGTGAAAACAGCTTGACAGAACGCCCTGATTCCGATAATATAATTATTGACTTTAGGTCAATAATAAAACGACAAAGGCAGGAAAGGGTGAGGAGAATGGCGCGTCCCATGAAAAAAACACCGGAAGAATGGAAAAAGGAAATACTGGATGCGGCGGAACTGCTGTTTTTATCAAAGGGATACGAGGAAACCTCGGTTTCGGATATTATGCAGAAAGCCGGCGGAGCAAAAGGGCTGTTTTACCGTTTTTTTGAAAGCAAGGAAGAAACTGCGCATGCTTTGGGGGACAGGATGTTTCTGGAGAACAACCCGTTTGATGCAGTGCGCGGGCATTCGGAATGGAATGGACTGCGTAAAATACGGGAACTTCTGGCACAGAATCAGGCGGACGGAAAACGGAACGAAATCAACATACAGGTGGAAGGGATATTGAAAGACCCGCGTATATTGGCGGCGGCTGTGGCGGCAAACCGACGTGTGCTGGCCCCGCTCTGGAGGGAACTGCTGGAGGAGGGCATTCGTGACGGCTCCATACATACGGAATACGTGAAAGAGCTTTCTGAACTTCTGCCGCTTCTCAATTTCTGGTTCCTGCCTTCCGTTTTTCCGGCATCTGCGGAGGAAATCCGCCATAAATACCGTTTTGCGGCGGAGCTGCTTTCTGCGGCAGGGCTGCCGATACTGGAAGGGGAAACGGCAGCTTTTGCGGAGGACGTCATTGAAAGGCTTTCGAGGAGGGAGGAATGAGCATTGGAACGGCTTTGGACAAAAAACTTCATATTGCTTGTATTGGGGCAGGTCTGCTCCTTGTTCGGCAATACCATGCTGCGGCTTGCGCTGTCCATGTACCTGCTGGAAAAAACAGGCTCAGCTGCAGTATTCGCCGGATTTCTTTCGGCGGCAGTCCTTCCGGCAATACTTCTTTCCCCATTTGGCGGCGTGCTTGCCGACCGTGGAGATAAAAGGCACATTATGGTTTTTCTTGACGTTCTGGCGGGCAGCATTGTGCTCTGCGCCGCGCTTGCTCTGACGGAGCGGAACACCATACCGTTGATTGGCGCGCTGATGATTGCGCTTTCCGTTTTAGGCGCGTTTGAAACGCCGACAGTCCAGGCATGTATCCCGGTGATGCTGACATGCGGCAATATTACAAAGGGGAACGCCGTTGTCAATCAGGCGGCATCGCTGTCTGCCCTTGCCGCGCCCGCGTTTGGCGGCGTGCTTTATGCCATGCTGGGGCTGGAACCCGTGATGTTTGCAAGCGTTGCCTGCTTTTTCCTGACTGCGCTGGCGGAATGTTTTATCCGGCTGGAGGAACAGCGGACAAAGGGGCAGGAAAGGCATTTTTCCGGCATGGGGAATGACTTTGCCGTCGGTATGCGTTTCCTGCTGCAGGAGGAAAGGGACGTCCTGCGTCTGCTGCTTCTTGCGGCAGGTACCCGTTTTTTTGTGATGGGGGTTACGGTTGTCGGACTGCCGTTTCTGGTGCGTACGGTTCTGGGGCTGGGCGCGGAATATGCGGGGGTGGCGGAAAGCGTATCGGCGGTCGCGGTGATTCTGGGGAGCGCAATGGCAGGGCTTCTTGCGGAAAAATGGAAAACAAGGCGGCTGGCATTTGTGCTTGCGGCGATGGGAGCGTCACTGTTTCCGGCAGGCGTGGCATTTTTCCTGCCTTTCGGGGCTGGTGCGCGGTATGCGATGGTGATAGCTTCTTTTTTTGCAATGTCGCTGGCAGTCAGCATTTTTTCCATATTTGCCGTTTCGCTTATCCAGCAAAGAACGCCAAACGCCCTTATGGGGCGGGTGATGGCGCATACCGCCGCTGTAACGCTCTGCGCACAGCCGCTGGGGCAGATGGCGTATGGCTTTTTGTTTGATATATTCCGGCATACTGTTTCCGCCGTATTGCTTCTGACAGGGAGTTTTGTCTGTGCTGTCGGGCTGCTTTCTGTGGGCTTTTTCAGAGAATTCGAGGAAAACGAAACGCGGGATAATGGGAGTTTGACTTAGAACCTAATCAAAAAAACATTATGATTTTTCAATCAAGCCACTTTATGGGAACTTTTGGCATATAAAAAACGTCCGAAGGGGAAAGGAGGTTTTACCTATGAGGAAAAATGTATTGTATTTGCCGATATTTCTGGCGTTGGCAGTTTACGGGTGTAGTGCGCCTGTGGAACCGTTGGATACGCTGGAAGCGGATCCGGCGAAAGTTTCGGAATTGCCGGAAAAACCATTGATGGTAATGGTGGATGGTACGGTTTACGTCGATTCTGGAAGGAGGAGCACCGCTGCGCGCTGTGGCGTGATGGATGGGGAAATTACGTCCGAAGCAGGGCGGTCAGAGGAGCCGTCGGAGGATAACCAGTCTAATTTTGGCACGGGCTTTGGGTATCAATATGGCTCGGACGGCACGATAGAGGTATTTTATGAGAACGAATGGTGTATTTTTGAGCGGCGGGACGAACTGGTCTGGTACGAGGGGCAGGTGCTCAGCCGAGAGGTGGTTTCCGATGAAACAGTGGAATGGCTGGAATGGTACAACAGCCTGACGCGGGAGGAACAGCTTGCTGTCAGCATGGTTCCGCCGGAGTTTGCGGAAAGCGCGCCGCCGGAAACAAACGACGCAGAGGCAGAATAAAAAACAGCCGGAACCCGAAGGTACATGGTTCCAGCTGCTTTGATTTTGTGCTGTCCTGCAATATCCGGCGCGGAACCGTGTATCGGCTCAAAGATTGCTCCGGCTTCACCGATATTCGCACCGGGCGTCAGCCCAAGCCTGCCTTGCCGTATAGCGGCAGAGCCGCTGCTGACCAGCCGCCGGTTTTGCTGATTGCACGATGGATTCCTAAGCAGTTCGCTTTGCGAACCGGACCAGAGGTCTGCCGCCAAAGGCTGTGCCAGTGGAAACGCTTCGTTTCCCGGACCCTTCCGCGACACGAAAGAGGATTTTTGCCGGTCTGGGCAGTCCGGTTTTCGAAACAGTCATTTACAGGAATATTTTTCGTCTGTCCCTATTGTCATTTTGCCGGAAGGGGGGTATAATGTTTTTATAGTTATACATTTTATTACTTCAGCCGTATTCAGGCTGCTGCTTTTACATAGCAAAGGAGGAATTTCATATGGCAAAGAAAGTTTTGATGTTGGCGGGCGATTTTACAGAAGATTACGAAACCATGGTACCTTTTCAGGCAATGCAGGCAATGGGCTATCAGGTAGACGTTGTTTGCCCGGATAAAAAAGCCGGCGATATTATCCGTACGGCGGTTCATGACTTTGAAGGCGAACAGACATACTCCGAAAAAAGAGGGCATAACTTCGCTTTGACAGCGGATTTTGATGCGGTAAATACAGCGGACTATACAGGTCTGTTCATTACAGGCGGACGTTCTCCTGAATATCTGAGACTGAATGCAAGAGTCATTGAAATCATTCAGGAATTTTTCAAAGATAACAAACCTGTTGCGGCAATCTGCCATGGCCCTCAGCTTCTGACAACAGCAGGCGTGCTGAAAGGCAGAAAGGCAACGGCTTACCCTGCGGTTGGCCCTGACATCACACTGGCTGGCGGCGAATATGTTGCTGTAGATGCGGATAAGGCTGTTGTTGATGGCAATCTGGTTACATCTCCCGCATGGCCCGGGGATTCTGCGATCGTTGCGGAATTTGTAAAACTGATGGGCGCAAAAATCGAAATCTGATAGAAACAGTTTCGCCGGACAGTGAAAAGCAGAACGGAAGGGATAGCGTATTTTGTATACGAAATTCCTTCCGTTTTTTGTAAACATTAGCAACGCTTAACAAGGGCACACAGGCCGTTGTATAAGGTGCAGATTATAAAAGTGTTCAGATTTTCCACTCAAAGGAAACACGGTCACTGGTGGCCTGGACTTGGGACAAAATAATATCAGTCACTCGCCGCCGGTCGTCAAAGTCGATGTTGTTCCAGTTATCCAGATGGGCGGATAGAAATTCAATCTTTTGCGGGGAGATCGTTTCAGCGTTCAGCGCCGCAATCTCCTTGATAAGCCGTTGCCGGTTGGCGTCCAGTTCCTCGATTTTGCCGTTGGCATAGGACAGCAGAACCGCATTAGCTCCGGTCAGGGTATTCAGCAGTTTTTCAATTTCATCCTCCACCTGGGCCAACTCCACATTCAAAGCGGTCAGTTTGGGATTGACAGTCGTTGCCTTGGCGGTCAGGGTTTGAAATTCGGAGAGCTTCTTTACCATTTCTCCATAGACGAATTGTTCAAACTCCGCCGTCCGAAGCGTCCCGCAGCCCTCACAGCTTTTGTTGTCGGCACGCTTGGAGCAGCGAAGATACTGCGTTCCTGTCGGATTGCCTACGCTCATAAGGGCATACCCGCACCGCCCACACTTGATTTTTCCGGCCAGCCAGGTATTCCGAGCCTTGCGCCCGCCCTGGAACGTGATATTTGCTAACAGCTTTTTCCTGCACCGCAGCCAGGTATCAGCAGGGACAATGCCCTCGCTGGGGGCCAGCACAAGGATTTGTCCCCGCAGGTCCTTGTTTTTTCGTTCCTGCACGTCCCGGCCCTGGTAGAGATAGCAGCCATTTGTTCCGGCGAAGTCCGCCGCGTCATTGACTACCACCGCACCCTGGCCCTTGAAAAACTCGTACAGTTCCAAGTCAGCCTGGGCGTAAATCGGATTGCGGAGCAGTTGGGAGATAAAGCCCCGTTTCAACTCCTTGCCGTAAATCAGGATATTGTTTTCAGCAAAGTACCGGGCAATATCTCCGAATGACATGGACGGTTCGGCGTACATCTCGAACATCAACCGGGCGATGTTTGCTGTGGCAGGGTCCGGGATCATCATTTTCGTCCGTATGCCTTGGATGGTGGTGGGCTCCAGCTTAAAGCCGAACGGGGCCGCGCCACTCATGTGGAAGCCCCTTTGACACCGGGAATAGTAAGCGTCGGTCACCCGCTTCTGGATTGTCTCGCGCTCCAGTTGGGCAAACACAATGCAGATATTCAGCATGGCCCGGCCCATTGGTGTGGAGGTATCAAACTTTTCCGTGGAGGAAACGAACTCCACGTTGTATTCCTGGAACAACTCCATCATGGTGGCGAAGTCCAGAATAGAGCGGCTGATACGGTCCAACTTGTAAACCACAACCCGGCGAATTAAGCCTTGCCTGATGTCAGCTAAAAGCTCCTGGAATTTTGGCCTGTCCGTATTCTTCCCGGAGTAGCCCTTATCTTGATAATCCTTGTGGTTCCCACCCCTTAACTCATATTTGCAGAACTCGATTTGACTTTCAATGCTGATACTGTCCTTGCGGTCTACGGACTGTCTGGCGTAGATAGCGTCGATACGGTTTTCCATGATAGCTCCTTTCCTGTCGGGAAATGGAGCTGTCAACCTTTACAAATATATTATACCAAAGACAGCCCCAAGGCACAAGGATGTGGGAAAACGCAGAAAGACAGCACCCGGAAAAGTGCTGTCTTTCAACCTTGCCCCACCTCTGGTCACGGTGACCAGAAGCCCAGCGAGGATAATTCCATTTCGATCTATAATTGCGCCGTATTTGCCACGCACCCCGGCACAGGGGAGCACCCCAGGCCGCCGGCGGCTCCGGCTGTCATAGCTCCGCAGGATTGCGAAGCTCCCCCGCAAGTCTATGGGAGGGCGTGAGCAAGTTTCATAATCCCCCGCGCTGTCGTCGCGCCCGGCTTGCCGGGGCCGGGTCAAAGGCTTGCGTTAATCGCTCGGCCCGCTTTCTTCACCTCCTCAAGCGGGCTGTCCTGGCGGCGCGCCTTTCGTCGCTATTCACACAGGTTTTGTGCCTGGAATACTGTGTATTCAGTTGTCCTCAGTGTATAAGCCTCCTTACCTATCAGGCGGGAAAAGGGCCGTTTGTTGCTCCCTACCTGTAAAAATTTTTCAAAATTTCACAGAGATTTTTCAAGCCCCGGCGAATACTGCTGCAAATAGAGCTTTCCACCACATTTTCAGCCCTGGCAATCTCGGACTTTTTCTTGCCCAGAATGTAGTGGGCATACACTCTCCGGGCCTGGATGGGCGGGAGACGGTCAAGGGCGGCGTAGAGGACGGAACGGTTTTCCTCGTCCAGAATGATTTCCTCCGGGGTCAGGGGAGGGAACATCACATCCGGCTCAAAGCCGGGGTCAACGTCCAGGGAACACTCGTTATGCTCCCGCTTGCGGCGCTTGTAGCTGTCACACTGGCAGCCCCCGGTGGAGAGAACGACGGCGATTTCGTCGGAAACTTCCAGGGTGATATTTTCGGTCAGGTGGGGATAGTAGCGGTTTAATTTGATGGTTGTCATAAGTAACCTCCATTTCGATGTTGGCGGAAAGGGACAGATCGAAATGGAGGGGCGGGGAGCGGCAGCGAGCCTCTGGACACGGTGACCAGAAGCGCCGGGATAAAAAAACGCCCGCACAGCGCAAGGCTATACGGACGTGTCTGGGCGACGGGATATTACAATTTTCGCGGTTGCGGCCAGGGCTGCCCTTTAGGGGGAAAGGGCTTTTTTTGACAAGTCAGGTGGGGGAATAAAATAGAAAGGCACAGCATTAACCTCCTAACGGCTGCCGTACCTTTCGATAGAAAAGCCGATAACCGCATTTTTCATCTGCGTGTTATCGGCCCTGCGTCTATGCGTCTGGCTCTTTGATAACTGTTATTTTCAAATTCTTTGCGTCAATTATAGTTTCCTTTTTGCATTTTGGACAGAAAAGAGGATAATTTCTTAAGACAGTATCTTCTCGTATTCTGTCGCGGGTCTTATTCCCGCATATAGGGCAAAGTATCCATTCCATTAACATTTACCACCTTAACTTTTCGCTAATTGTCCTTAAGGGCGTTTTCAACTGCCTTTTTCAAAACTGTACTGGAATTGGTTGCGCCTGTTACGGCATCAACATCTATCCTCTGTTCTGAAATAATTTTCTCAACAACTGCTTCCGCAGCTTGGCCCCGCTCATTTTTGTGTTCTAAAATACGGATGTTTGTAATTACTCCACCATGTACTGTAACTTCTACTTTAGCATGGATGAAATTAACATCGCATTCGCCAATATAGACCCCATTCGGAATATCCGAAAGGCAGATTTCTTCAATAGAAATTTCACTTACAGCGTGCTTATAATCGGCCACTTGCTTCAAATAGATTGTAAGAAAAATGCCTCCTACCAAAATAGCTAAAGCAATAATGGTTACGGTTGCTTTTTTTATAGAGCATTTCATCTCCAACACCTCTCTATTTTTCGCCATATCTGTTCAGGTACTTTCTTTGCTTTACCAGTATTTGCACAGACTACTTTCCCCATTGACTTCATCCCAGCGGTTTTGAAAAATTCGTCCATGTTTCGTATTGCTCCCCTGCTCTGTCCAAATAACCACGAAAATGGGGCTGGCGTATTGCAGGCGGTCAAGAGCATATATTTTTTCCCGGACAATCGAGGTTCTGGAAATGTTGCAGTTTCTTTCATAGCCGTTCCCAGCAAACGGTCAAACAGATTTTTTACCGGGGCGGGGACATTAGCCCAATATGTAGGTGCCGCAAGAAGTACAATTTGACTTTCGTGCAACAATAGAACGATTTCTTGCATATCGTCTTTTTGAATACACATTCCAGAGTCCAGACACCTTCTGCATCCAGTGCAAAAGGATATTTGCTTTTCGTACAAATTGATTTTGCTCACGATATATCCAGCTTTTTCTGCTTCGCGGATTGAATAGTCTAACATGGTGGCAGTTACTCCATCCGCACGAGGACTGCCTAAAATAGCAAGTACCTTTTTTGAATTCACTGTGTTTCCTCCGTATTTGCAATAGATTGATAAATCATGTTAAAGCCGTGTTGAAGAAATTCGTTTGGGGACAAGCCCATTTCCTTTTGGATGTAGTCCTTTTTATTTGCTGCCAAAAGAATAAGTCCCGATAGCATCCCCCAACATGAAAATGATGTTGGTATAAGTTCCATATCACGGCGCAGATCACCGCTTTCAATACCGGACAGCAAAAGTCCTTTTATCATTTTGTTTATTTCTTCTCCTACCTGATAACTTTCTTTTTCTTCCGGGAAGAAATCCTGGTTTTCAAAATTGATATTGATTTTTTCAAGCGTCATCTTAAAATAAAAAGGATATTCTTCCTGATACCGTACTAACTCTTTGCAAATCAAGTCGTACTTTGCCCTTGTTGACTTTTGATGTTGTAAAGCAGAAGAAATATAGGAACAAAGTTTTTTCATGCTGTCTAACACTAATATGCTTACAATTTCTTCCTTGTTTTCAAAGTACACATAGAGAGTTGCTTTGCTATATCCTGCCGCCTTAGCTATGTCATCCATAGACGTTGAGGAAATACCTCTTTCAGCAAATAATTGAGAGGCCACAGATGCAATGTTTTCCCGATGTACACTTCTTGGCTCCTTTTTTCGTCGGCCCATAGTATCTCCCTCTATAATTAAACTCTTAGTTTAATTATAGAGGGAGATAGGTGTTTTGTCAATAGCCACATACATAATTTTGCGGGAGTTTCCAAGGGAGCACGTAAGTGGCAAGCAGGGCAAGTGTATAACACTTGCGATTTTCGCCTTGCGAAAATGCTTGTTGGGGTGCCCCCAAACCCGCCGGGAGCTTCTGGTCACCGTGACCAGAAGCTCCACTGTCTGCGGCCCCGTCGCTGACGCTCCTGGGCCTTATGCGCTTACAGCGCCACTATCTCCGAAAGTCTCTCCAGCAGTTCAGAGAGCGGTTCCCATAAATCCGCATAATCTTTTTGCAGAGCCTTGATTTCATTGGGGTAAACTCCTCCTTGGGTATTTGCCCGGACAGCAATCTGATTGAGATTATTTGCGCACCGCCTTTGCAGAGAGACGATTTCTTTGACAGGAGCGAGGTTAACATGAAGTACATAGCCGTTAAGAGCCATTTTCCGCATATAGGCCGAAAGGTTGCGGATGCCCACATCTGCCATACGTTCCCGGATTTTTGCCTGTTCATCCTGGGACAGCCAGACACAAACCGATGTACTCCGAATACGTTTCTTTCCTGCAACTACTGTTGACTGACTTTCGGAGCCGTAAGCCACTGATTTTTTGCTACTCATAGATACCTCCCATAAATTCAAATGTTGACAGTATTCCGATAAATCGGGCCTGGGGAATGATACTATGCCAGCCCCTATGAAACCAGGGCCGGAAACCCTTGCGGGGCAAAGCTTTGAAATTGCTAATTGTCCACATATCAGCCGTGGAAAGACAGAGGTTTGAGGGGGAAGCGGTTCGACTCTATCCCCCCGCCCTTTCCCTATCCAGGGAAAGGGGGCGGCTCTGGAGGATATATCCCCCGTCGCGCCTTGGGAGGTAGCACAACCGGGGCAGCCTGTCAAGGGTGCGGAGCACCGCCGCGTAGCGGCGGCTTTGCCCTTGACAGGCTGCCCCGGCTGTGCTATGGGTGGCGCGGCGACGGGGGATAATCCAGCAGAGCCTCCGTGGACGGAACGGGGAAAGTAGGCGGGGTGCTTCTGGTCACGGTGACCAGAAGCCATACAAAAACACCGCTCCGTTTTTTAGCGGAAGCGGTGTTTTGTGTAAGGTTGACAGCCCATTTAGTTTGTTGTGCTTATGTATGCTCTTGTTAAGGGAAGATATATAAACAGCATGTAAATTACAGTTTTTTGCAGAACAACCCGTCTGTGTTGCAGCAAAGGTAAAGCTCTCCACGGCGGGTGCGTGGAAAACGCAATTCTCCGGACTGTTCCGGGTAAAGCCGTACAACTGTGGCTCTGTCCCACGAAACTAGCGCGGCAAAGGAGATAAAATGTTCCTTTGTCATTTCATGTGCGAAAGTCATATAATACTCATTATCGATTTCTTCCGTTTTACATTCATGTGCCTCGTCGATTTTCTTCGCCTGCAAAGGTGCAAGCTTCCTGCCGCAGCAGGAGATTTCGCCGCCGCCGGTACTCCAGAAAATATTGCCGCAATGCTCACAGCGGTAAAATTTCATTCGTTTCATATTGCCTGCCTCCGTTCCTTTTTCCGATAATTCACCTTCCAGAAGTTTTTCAATATCTATGCCATATAACGCGGAAATGCCTTTCCACATGGAAACATCTGGCAGTCCTGAACCGCGCTCCCATTTGGATACTGTCCTGTCGCTGATATGCAGGACGTCCGCAACATCTTTCTGTGTCATGCCTCTTTCTTTACGCAGACGGCTCAACAGCTTGCCGGTTTTTGTCAGATTCATGGTTTTCCCCTCCTTGCGCTTTATGATACCCAATCCTGAAGGTTTTTGCAACAAACGGAGCGTAGAATCTGAAACGAAAGTGCTTGACAAGCGGACAGAGGTTGATTATGCTTGAGTTGTTTTACATTTGCCGCAGGCAGAAGCCTGTAAAAATGATGGGAGGATTTCATGGAGCATCAAATAAAAATCAGGAACGAAAGAAAAAGCGACTATGAAACAGTGGAAAAAATAACAAGAGAAGCCTTTTATAACCTCTATGTGCCAGGGTGTACGGAGCATTATTTGGTCCATATCATGCGGGAACATAAAGACTTTATACCGGAGCTGGATTTTGTGCTGGAACTGGACGGTGAAGTGATTGGCAATGTCATGTATACAAGGTCAAATCTGACGGACGAAAGCGGACAACAGAAGGAAATTCTGACGTTTGGTCCGCTCTGTGTTTTACCCGGATATCAAAGAATGGGTTACGGTAAAATGCTTCTTGAGTATTCTTTTGAGAAAGCGGCCGAAATGGGATATGACACGATCGTCATATTTGGGAGCCCTGCCAATTATGTGGGCAGGGGGTTTCAAAGCTGTAAAAAATATCAGGTGTCTGTGGAAAACGGAAAATATCCGGCGGCAATGATGGTAAAAGAACTTATTCCGGATGTGCTTGCTGGGAAAAAGTGGGTTTATCAGGACAGCCCTGTAATGGCAATCAATGAACAAGATGCCCAACGCTATGATGATGCGTTTGAAAAGCTGGAAAAGAAATACCAGCCGAGTCAGGATGAGTTTTATATTATGAGCCATGCCTTTATTGAGGAATAACAGGAGATAACAAATAAAAGATATCAGCATATCAAAAAAGGCTCAGTCTACGCCTTCCGTGCAGCCGTTCTGCGGCTGTGGCAACAGCGGGCTATGCCTGCTGTACGCGCAGTGCTTTGGCTTTTGAAAAAGCCTTGCCCCTTTTTCTTCGTGCGGAACCGCTTCATTTCCCGAACCCTTCCGCGATACAAAAACAGGTTTTTGACAGTCTGCATAAATGCCTTTCTTCTCTGCAATGCTTCGCGGAAGGAGGGCATATCTTTTTTCTATGGGACATAAATTTGTGGTATAGAGCCAATTTGGGAGGAATCTGATATGAAAAAGCTGAAAAGGGGTCTTCTGGCCGGAATAGCGGCGCTGTTTTTTGCCTTAGGCGTGGGTATGACTGCTTTTGGACAGGAGGAAACGGAACCCCTTGCGCTGAGCAGTAAAAGCGCGGTGCTGATGGATGGGGCAACGGGTACGATGCTTTATGAGAAAAACGCCCATGAAGCAATGCCTCCTGCCAGTGTGACAAAGGTTATGACGCTGCTGTTGATTTATGAAGCGGAAAAGGATGGAAAATTTGAATGGGAGGACATGGTGCAGGTCAGCGAACATGCGGCTGGCATGGGCGGCTCTCAGGTTTTTCTGGAACCCGGAGAAACGCAGACGGCGGCGGATATGACGAAATGTATTGCCATAGCGTCAGCAAATGACGCTGCTGTGGCAATGGCAGAATTTGTTGCCGGAAGTGAGGAGGCGTTTGTAGAGCGCATGAACCGGCGCGCGGAGGAACTGGGAATGAAGGATACGCATTTTGTGAATGCCTGCGGGCTGGACGTAGACGGGCATGTGACGAGCGCGTATGATATTGCCCTGATGAGCCGGGAACTGATGACGAATTTTCCGGAGATACGGGATTATACAACGACATGGCAGGACAGCATCACCCATAAAACACGGAAGGGCGAAACGGAATTCGGGCTGACAAACACAAACAAGCTGATTAAATGGTATGAAGGAGCAACAGGGTTGAAAACCGGTTCCACAGGCAAAGCCCTCTATTGTCTTTCCGGTACGGCGGAACGGGACGGCTTGGAGCTGATTGCCGTTGTGATGGCTGCACCGGATTTCAAGGTGCGCTTTCAGGAGGTCATGAAACTGCTGGACTACGGATTTGCGAATTACAGTGCAGAAAAAGGCTTGCCGGAGGGGGAGGAAGTCACGCGGATTCCCGTAACAAAAGGAAAAAGGAATGATGTTGGCGCAGTTGTAAAAGAAGAGATTTCCATGCTGGTGAAAAAGGGCGGCGCGGGGGACTGGGAAACCCGTACAGAGGTTCTGCCTTCTCTGGACGCACCTGTTGCGAAGGGGGAGAAGGTCGGCGAATTGGTATACCTTATCAATGGCGAGGAAGTTGGGCGGACAGAGCTGATTACTGCGGAGGACGCACCGAAAGCTACCATTCAGACGATGCTGCAAAGAATGATTGGGAAGTGGAGATAAAAAAAGACGGGAGAGATTGGGACCTTTTGATGTAAGGTATCCGCATTTCTTCCGTTTTTTGCGTCCGAAAAAATTCTCTGCATTTTCCGGTTCTTTATGGTAGAATAGGAGCGTGATGGATTTTCAGTATGTTTTCGAATAAAGAGAGGGAAAGTGCGGCATTGTGAAAAAAGTGGAATTGTGATACACTGAAACGGAAACCAGAAAAAAGAATAACGGGGTAAACATTATGAATGAAAAAGCACTTTATATATTAGAATACGACAAAATTATACAAAAGCTGGCGGGTTATGCGGTTTCGCCCATGGCAAAGGAACGCGCGTCAGCGTTGATGCCGTCAAGCGCCATGAGCGACATCATACTCTGGCAGCAGGAAACGACGGAGGCAGTCAGCATGGTACTGCGCAAGGGCGCGCCGTCCTTTGGCGGATTCCGGGAGATACGGCCTCAGCTGAAACGTGCGTCTATGGCGGGTATGCTTTCCGTTGGGGAGCTGATGGCAGTGGGGGAATTTCTGTATGTCTGCCGCAAGGCAATCAATTATGCGAAGCGGGAAAACAAAGCGGAGATTTATGAACGGCTGGACGAATATTTTGAGCTGATTGTGCCGCTTGCCACTCTGGAAAATGAAATCAGCCGCTGCATCGTTTCGGAAACGGAAATTTCCGATGACGCAAGCCCGGGACTGCGGAGTATACGCAAAGAAATCAAAATTTCAAACGATAGAGTGAAAGACCACCTGAACAGCATCATATCCTCCTCTGCTTACCGGAATATGCTTCAGGATTTTGTTATCACAATCCGGAATGACAGATACTGTGTGCCGGTAAAAAGCGAATACCGCAGTACATTCCCGGGAATGATACACGACCAGTCCAACACAGGTTCTACGCTGTTTATGGAGCCCCTGAGTGTCATTCAGCTGAATAACAAAATCAAGGAATTGCAGGCGCGGGAAAAAGAGGAAATCGAGAAAATACTGATTACGCTTTCCGATATGGTAACAGCAAATGCCGTAACGCTGGAAGCGAATCTGGAACTGCTGACACAGCTGGATTTTATTTTTGCCAAGGCGGCGCTTTCGCTTTCCATGGGCGGCACACAGCCGCTGTTCAATACGCGGGGGTATGTCAATATCCAGAAAGCAAGGCATCCGATCCTGGACGCGAAAACAGTTGTGCCGATTGACATTTATCTGGGTAAGGATTTTACAACACTTCTGATTACCGGTCCAAATACGGGCGGCAAAACTGTTGCGCTGAAAACGCTGGGGCTGTTTTCTCTTATGGGGCAGGCTGGGCTGCATATCCCTGCGTTTGACCATTCCCAGCTGGCTGTTTTTGATGAGGTATTTGCCGATATTGGCGATGAACAGAGCATTGAGCAAAGCCTGAGCACGTTCTCCGCGCACATGACGAACATTGTGCGCGTTATGGACGAAGTGACGGACAATTCTCTTGTGCTGTTCGATGAACTGGGCGCGGGAACAGACCCGACGGAAGGTGCGGCACTGGCGATTGCAATTATCAAAGCCCTGCTGGAACGAAATATTCGCACTGCTGTGACAACGCATTACAGTGAATTGAAGGTATTCGCACTTTCTACGGAAGGCGTGGAAAATGCCTGCTGTGAATTCAGCGTAGAAACGCTCCGGCCGACTTACCGCCTGCTGATTGGCATACCGGGCAAGAGCAATGCGTTTGCCATTTCCAAACGTCTGGGCCTGCAGGATTATATTCTGGAAAGCGCGCGGGAGTTTATCAGCCAGGATGAGGCAAGGTTTGAGGACGTTATAACAGATTTGGAAATCAGTAAAAAATCTGTCGCGTTTGAGCAGGAGCGCGCGGAGCAGTACCGCAGGGAGGCGGAAACGCTCAAGCAGGAAGTAGAGCGGCAGAAGGAAAAAACGAGAGAGCAAAAGGAAAAAATTCTGGAAAAAGCGCGGGAAGAAGCCAGGCAGATTTACGCCCGCGCAAAGGAGGAAGCCGACAGCATCATCAAGGAAATGAACCGGCAGGCAAAAGAAAAGAATAACCGCCAGCAGATGCTGGACCAGCGGGCGAAGCTGAATGAAAATCTTTCCTCCATGCAGGTAGATTTCCTGAAATCCAAAAAGAACAAGCCTGCCCATAAAGCACCGGATAAATTACAGGCAGGCGACAGGGTTTATGTCATATCCTTTGACCAGAATGGCGTCGCGCTGACTGCACCGGATAAAAATAAAGATGTTATGGTGCAGATGGGTGCGATGAAAATGAAAGTGCCGCTTGCGGAACTGATGCTGGACGATACGCCCCAGCCGAAGGAAAGGAAACGTCAGGCTGCGCCGAAGGCGAAAACAACTAAAAGCCAGTTTATTTCTGCGGAAATTGACTGCCGCGGGCAGCTGGTAGATGAAGCCCTTGCAAATATTGACAAATATATTGATGATGCATACCTTTCCGGCTTGAAGCAGGTTATCATTATCCACGGCAAGGGGACAGGCGCACTGCGTGCCGGCGTACAGAATTATCTGCGCACAAATTCCCATGTGAAAAGCTATCGCCCTGGTGCATATGGAGAGGGTGAAGCCGGCGTGACGGTGGTGGAATTGAAATAACAGGAAAGATATTATTATATTAAGGAGGACTTAAGAATGAGGAGAAAAGAACGGGAAATTACGGAACAGGCGAAAATAAACGAAATTATCCAGAACTGCGACTGCCTGCGGCTTGCCCTTGCGGACGAAGGCGCGCCGTATATTGTGCCGGTCAGCTTTGGCTATGTGGAGGAAGAAAAGGCGTTTTATTTCCACGGTGCGAAGGAAGGCCGGAAAATAGACCTGATACGGAAAAACGGCGCGGCAGGCTTTGAATGTGACTGTAATTTTCATCTGAAAGAAGCCGATACAGCCTGTGGATATACCAATCTGTATCAAAGCATCATCGGGACTGGAAAAATCCATGTTCTGGAGGACGCCGGGGAAAAGCGGAAAGGGCTGCTTGCGGTGATGGCGCACTACACGGGGCGTAATGACTGGGATTTTCCGGAGCAAATGCTTACGGCAACCGCTGTCCTGCGTTTGGATATAGAAGAAATGAGCGGGAAAGAAAACAGGTAAGCAACTCAGGAACGCTCCCTGAAACTGAAACACATGAAAGAAAGGAACGAGAGCAGTGAGAGATTTATGGATGCTTTTCACAACATTTTGCAGGATTGGCGCGTTTACGTTCGGCGGTGGCTATGCAATGCTGCCAATGCTGCAAAAAGAAGTGGTGGAAAAGCACAAATGGGCAACAGAGGACGAGGTGCTGGATTATTTTGCCATCGGGCAGTGTACGCCGGGCGTAATTTTTGTAAATACAGCCACGTTTGTAGGCTATAAAGAAAAGGGAATAGCAGGCGCGGTTGCCGCAACGCTGGGCAGCGTGTTCCCCTCCCTGATTATTGTTATGGTTATTGCGGCGGCTCTGAGCAATTTCGCCGAGCTTGCCCCTGTGCAGCATGCGTTTGCGGCGATTCGTGTGGTTGTCAGCGTGCTGATTATCAATGCTGTTGCAGGAATGTGGAAGAAATCCGTTGTGGATAAGGTCTGTGTTCTTATCATGCTGGGCGGCTTTCTGGGGTCTGTTCTTTTTGAAATTTCACCCGTCTGGGTGGTGCTGGCAGCCGGGGTGCTGGGCGTAGCTATTTCCGTTGGAAGGGAGGCGCGGAGGCAATGAACGGCTTGCTCCTGCTTTTTATCGAATTTTTCAAGATTGGATTGTTTTCTGTGGGCGGCGGTATGGCGACACTGCCGTTCCTCTACCGTCTGGCGGATAAATATACATGGTTTTCTGTCAATCAGATACCGGATATGATCGCCATTTCAGAATCTACGCCCGGACCTTTGGGCGTAAATATGGCAACATATACAGGATTCCAGTTCGGCGGCGCGCTGGGGAGTGTCTGTGCGACGCTGGGGCTGATTTTTCCGTCTGTTGTCATCATTGTAATCATTTCCAAATTTCTGGAAAAATTCCGGAATAATAAATATGTGGAATATGCGTTTTATGGCCTGCGTCCGGCTGTAACAGGGCTGATTGCCTCGGCAGGAGCAGGCGTGCTGATTGGTGCGCTGTTCCATTCGGCAACATTGGACGAGCTGGAATTTTCCACGCTGGGCAGCATGATCGGGATAAAAGAATGTATCCTGTTTGCTGTTCTGCTGTTTGCGACAAATAAGTGGAAAAAGCACCCTGTATTTTATATTGCTATCGGTGCGGTAATCGGAATTGTACTGGGTTTCTGAAAATATTTCGGAAGCGTCTGCCTGGCAGTTTTCGGGCAAAGCGGCATTTCCCTTTTGTCTCTCCCATATGCTGAATAAAAGCCAGAAAAAGGGGGAATGGGTATGCCGGCGATTTTTTGGCTGTCTGCCTGTATAGGATATTGCCTTTGGGCGGCAAAGGGGCGGCGCGGCACATTTTTGCAGGGTTTCCTGCATGGCTTTTTTCTTGGGTTGCTTTGTTTCGGCATATTGCCGCCTGTGATGGAAACGCCGTTTTTCTGCGGCATGGCGGCGGTCTGCGGCGCGGCGGCAGGAGTATGGCTGGAAGGAAAAGCCGGAAGTGTTTTTTTCCTGCTTGTATCTCTGCTTTTTGGAATCCTTACGGCATCATGGTTCTGGCAGTGGGGCAGGGAAACGGGCTTTTCCATTTTTTGGGCGTTTTTGGGCGGGACAGGGCTTTATGCGGCTTGCTGTGGTGTACTGCCTGATGGCGGCGCATGGGAAAAGCTGCGTCCTGCGGCTGGCGGCGGCATGGGCTTTTTGTTTTCCGCGATAATTTTTTCCGCGATGGGAATATTCTGATTTACAAAATGGCGGTTTCTCTGGTATGATAAGATACAGAAAAAAGATGCTTTAAGAACCAAAAAATAAAGGCTAAAGAAGGGAAGTAGTTATGAGCAAAATTGGTATTAGCAAAGAAGCGCTGAAAGAAATGATCCGTGACAATGTAAAGATGCTGTACCGCAAGGCTTTGGAAAAAGCTACGGTTGAGGAAATTTATCAGGCGGCAGCGTTTACTGTCAGAGATATCATTTCTGAAAATTGGATTAAAACCCATGACGAATATTATGAAAAAGATGAAAAGGTTGTTTACTACCTTTCCATGGAATTTTTAATGGGGCGGTTCCTTGGAAATGGTCTGATTAACCTTGAAATGTTCGAAGAGGTAAAAGAAGTTTTTGACGAACTGGGCGTAGATTTTAATATGGTGGAGGATGCAGAACCCGGTCCCGGTCTGGGCAACGGCGGCCTTGGACGTCTTGCGGCCTGCTTCCTGGATTCACTTTCCACACTGTCCCTGCCGGCATATGGCTGCGGCATCCGCTATCATTATGGCATTTTTGAACAGCGCATTGAAAACGGTTATCAGGTTGAAGTGCCGGATAACTGGCTGGAAAACGGTGACCCATGGGGCGTAAAGCGGAGCGAATATGCTGTAGAGGTCAAATTTGGCGGCAGTGTGCGTGCAGTGCCCAAGAGCAACGGAGATTACCGTTTCATTCAGGAAAATTACCAATCCGTAATGGCTGTGCCGTATGATTACCCTGTAATCGGTTATGGGAATAATACGGTAAATACGCTGCGCCTTTGGGAGGCAAAGCCCAAAAACCCTCTGGATTTGAAATCTTTCAATGAAGGCAACTACCAGAAGGCGGCGGAGGAAGAATTGCTTGCTAATACGATGACGGACGTGCTATATCCTGCCGATGAACATTATCAGGGCAAGGAACTGCGTCTGCGCCAGCAGTATTTCTTCATTTCCGCAACGATTCAGCGTGTAATCGCGCGTTTCAAACAGAAACACAGCGATTTCAGCCTGCTGCCGGATAAAGTGGCGTTCCAGCTGAATGATACGCACCCCAGCGTTGCAGTGGCTGAGCTGATGCGCGTGCTGGTCGATGAAAACGACGTGCCTTGGAATCAGGCTTGGGAGATTACGCAGAAGGTCTGCGCTTATACCAACCATACCATTATGTCCGAGGCTTTGGAAAAATGGCCTATGGAACTGTTCAGCCGCCTCCTGCCCCGTATTTACCAGATTGTAGAGGAAATCAACCGCCGTTTCTGTCTGGAACTGACAGAGCGTTACGGCAGCGATCCGGAAAAAATCCGGAATATGGCAATCATTGCGGATGGTCAGATTCGTATGGCATATCTGGCCATCGTTGGCAGCCATTCTGTCAACGGCGTTGCGGCACTGCATACTGAAATTTTGAAAAACCAGGAATTGAAGGATTTCTATGACTTTTATCCGGAAAAATTCAACAACAAAACAAACGGCATTACGCAAAGACGCTGGCTGCTCCATGCGAACCCAGGCCTTGCGGAACTGGTGTCAGAAAAAATTGGCAAGGGCTGGATAACAAATCTGGAAGAACTGGAGAAGATACTGCCTTATGCGGAGGATAAGGAATTCTGCAGGCGTTTTATGGAAATCAAACGGCAGAATAAGGTAAGGCTTGCGGACTATATCATGAAAACAAAAGGGATTGAGATAAATCCTGATTCTATTTTCGATATACAGGTTAAACGTCTGCACGAGTACAAACGCCAGCTTTTGAATATCCTGCATGTCATCGGGCTGTATAACCAGCTGAAGATGAACCCCGGAATGGATATTGTGCCGCGCACGTTTATTTTTGGCGCGAAAGCAGCGGCAGGCTATCGCAGAGCAAAACTGATTATCAAGCTGATTAACAGCGTTGCGGAGGTTGTGAATAACGACCCTGTTATCAATGGCAAAATCAAGGTGGTCTTTATGGAAAACTACCGTGTTTCCGTTGCGGAGCGGCTGATGCCTGCGGCTGATGTCAGCGAGCAGATTTCTACCGCCGGAAAAGAAGCCTCCGGTACGGGCAACATGAAATTCATGCTGAACGGCGCGGTAACAATCGGCACGATGGACGGAGCGAATGTGGAAATCTGTGAAGAAGTCGGCATGGATAACATTTTCATCTTCGGCATGAGCGCGAAAGAGGTACAGCAGAAATATCAGGGCGGATATGACCCCTGGACGGTTTACAACATGAATCAGGAGGTCCGCATGGCGTTGAATTCCCTGATTAACGGCACATTCGACCCGGATACAAACCTGTTCCGCGAGTTGTATGATGCACTGCTGAATGGCTTCGGCGGCAGGGCAGATGAATATTTCGTTCTGGAGGACTATGCGGATTATGCGCGTGCGCAGAATGATATCAATGCGGCTTACCGCGATACGGATAAGTGGGCAAAAATGGCAATTACCAATGTTGCAAAGAGCGGCAAATTTTCCAGTGACCGTACAATCCGTCAGTATGCGGAGGAAATCTGGGATTTGAAGCCTGTAATTATTGAAGATTAAAAAGATAGTTGTGTAAAGTGGCAGCCTGCCGGAAGGGAAAATAACTTTTTCGGCGGGCTGTTTCTGGCTGGAACGGACAGGAACTGTGTTTCTTATACTGCCATGGAAAATATGGAAAAAGGATAAAAGGACGGATGCATACATATGTATACAGAAAAACAACTTGTGGCAGTTGCCAAGCGGGAAAATAATACAAAGCGGAATTATCTGGTCGTGAACCGTTTGCAGGGGAAGCATGTGCCGGTTTCGCCGGGAGAAGCCATGCAGATGTTTGAGGAACTGGCAGCCGCTGCAAGGGAGCGGTATGGCGCAGAACGGACGATTGTAATCGGTTTTGCGGAAACGGCTACTGCCATCGGTGCAGCTGTTGCGGCGGAGCTGGGGGGCTGGTATATCCAGACAACAAGGGAACCGATATACGATACGGCGTATTTCTCGTTTTCGGAGCTTCACAGCCACGCGGTCGAACAGACTTTGGCGCGGGGAGCTTTGGATGAAATTATGCCGAATGTTGACAGGATTCTCTTTGCAGAGGACGAAGTCACGACAGGCCGGACGATTCTGAATATTGTTGATGTTCTGGAACAGGCATATGGGAAAAAAGCGTTTGCGGCGGTATCCCTGCTGAATGGCATGGATGCGTCAGCAGAGATGCGTTTTGCGGAAAAAGGGATTGATTTGGTATATCTGGTAAAGACGAACCATAAGTCTTATGAGGCAAAGGCAGAGCAATATCAGGGCGATGGCGCATGCTTCGCGCCCATGTTTTCAGAAAACAGCTATTCTGTTTTGGAAATAGGCGGATATATAAATGCGCGCAGGCTGACAGAAGGGGAGGCATACCGGAAAGCCTGTGCAGGACTTTGGGAGAAAATCCATAAGGCTGTACCGGATAAAGGCTGTTCCATACTGGTGCTGGGAACAGAAGAATTTATGTATCCTGCTTTGCTTGCCGCACGGGAAATGGAAAAGCTGGGACATTACGTCCGGTTCCATGCGACAACACGCAGCCCCATACTTCCCGGCAGTGAAGAAAGCTATCCCCTGCATAGGAGATATGAACTGAAAAGCCCTTACGATGCAGAACGGGCGACGTATGTATATGAACTGGCGGAATATGATGAGGTGTTTGTGATGACGGACGCACCGCGGGACGGGCAGGGGCTTGCAGGCATTTGTGGGACTTTGGAGTACGCCGGAAACCGGAAAATACAGATAGTCAGGTGGTGCGGCAGATGAAAAGCACATACAAAAAAGAGGATGTTACGCTGCTGTTAAAGGATATTACCGGACTCCTGCAGCCAGAAGCTACGGAAGAACGGGAACGCCAGATACAGGCAGGGCGGCATTATTCGGAAATGCTCCCGCTGGAATATGTCCCTTCAGAGGAATACATGCGGGCATATTATGCTGCGCTGGAAAGCTGTGCGGAAGCAACCGCTGCGGCGGTGGGTGTACTGGCAGACCGTATCATAATAGAAAAAGGCAGGGCGGTTGTCCTTGTTTCGCTTGCGCGGGCGGGAATCCCTATCGGGATACTGCTGAAACGTTATCTGAAAAGAAAATATGATGTGGATGTGCCGCATTACACAATTTCCATCATACGGGGCAGAGGTATTGACAAAAACGCCATAGCGTACCTGCTGGAACGCTATGCGGCAGAACGCCTTTTATTCGTGGATGGGTGGATCGGAAAAGGTGCGATTGGGAAGGAACTGCGGGAGGCGGTAAAGGATTTCCCGGGGCTTTCGGGGGAGCTTGCCGCACTGGCAGACCCGGCGAATATCACGCGGCTCTGTGGCACGCATGAGGATATTCTGATACCGAGTTCCTGCTTAAATTGTACGGTTTCCGGCCTGATTAGCCGGACGGTGCTGCGGGACGATATCATTGGGCCGCAGGATTTTCATGGGGCTGTTTATTATGGAGAAATGCAGGATAAAGACGTATCCTATGCATTCATTGAGGAGATTGAAAGCCGTTTTCAGATGGATAACCAGCCGGAAATGGAAACGCCTGCGGCAGGGACAGGCAGAGAAGAGGCAGAGGAGATTGCAGGGCATTTTGGGATTACAGATGTTAACATGGTAAAACCCGGCATTGGGGAAACGACAAGGGTACTCCTGCGGCGTGTGCCGTGGTGTGTACTGGTTGCTGAGGGCTGCCGCGAGGACCCCGCACTGCATCACCTGCTGACGTTGGCGAAGGAAAAAAAAGTGCCGGTGGAATATTACCCTCTGCGGCACTATAAAGCCTGTGGCATCATCCGAAAACTGGCAGATACGTGAAAACAGTAAAAACCGTCTGAAAAATACTTTCCAGACGGTTTTCGCGCATTTGTTTTATGACACTGCAAATATGATTACCTGATTTCAGCAGTGTCCATGACGTCCATGATGACCGCCGCCTCTGACAACGGTGAGCACCTGCTGGCAGGTCCCATCACAGAAGCCGCATCCATGATTTGCGCCGCAGTAAACTGTTCCATCATGGCTGTGGCGCCCGGAAAGCGTGCAGCCTTCCACAGCGCAGAGGGCATAGCATGTGCCGTCACAGATGCCGTCCGCATGGGCGTAGCCGCAGTAGGTAACGCCGTCATGGATATGGCGTCCGGCAGTTGTGCAGTCTTCTATGGAGCAAACTTCGCAGTTTACATTCACGGGAGCCGCTGCTGTGCGCCAATAGCCGCCGCAATGAGCAGATGCGGAAACCGGTATAAGCATCATGAGTGCCATTAAACCGGCAGCAAAATGTTTTTTGCGCATAAAAACCAAGACCTCCTTTATATTTGTTTTGTTTCTTTTGTATGAAACGATTATAGCACACTCAAAAGTCTGCCGCAAGAGATTTTCTTAATGCAAAGAAGGATCCCCTGAGCTGGAAAAAGTCTGAGCCGTACCTGCACAACGCGGCAAAATGCAGGATATATTGATAAAAAACGGGAAAAGGGGCAGAGGCATGAATTTTAATCAGAAAGAATGGGACGACGACGATTTTTTTGAAACATTGAAACAGAAATATCCGTTTGCAGTGGCAAAAATTACAGGCTCGGCGGAATATCCCGAAATTGAGGGAGAAGTCTGGTTTTATCAGACGGATGACGGTGTGCTGGTGGCGGCGGATATCGAAAATCTGCCGAAACAGAATGTCTGCGGCGGCGTGTTCGGCTTTCATATCCATGAGGGGAACTGTTGCTGCGGCAATGAACAGGACCCGTTTGCGGATACAAAAGGGCATTATAATCCGAATGGCTGCCCGCACCCTTACCATGCGGGGGATTTACCGCCGCTGTTTGCCAATGATGGTGAGGCATGGATGGCAGTGCTGACGAACCGATTCACGCTGAATGAGATTCTGAGCAGAACGGTTGTGGTTCATGACAAACCGGACGATTTTACAACGCAGCCTTCAGGAAATTCCGGCAGGAAAATTGCCTGCGGGATTATACAATAAAAATATGAAAAAGTCCGGAAAACCAACCTTCCGGACTTTTTCATATTTTTTTCAGCCGCCATTTCTGATTGCCGCAGTTGTATGTCAATTCGTAAATTTTTTCTGTTCCATGGATGATGCTGCTGCAACGAAAGGAGAGCATTGGAGCCCCGCAGAGCTGCGTTTTTTCGGTTTGGAGTATGCGCCCGATTTTAATGATAATCAGCCTGCCGTTTTCCTCCATGCGGAATCGGATGGGCGTAACGATGCCCTCGCTGGAAGTCCATGAAATCATGTCAATCTGCTTGTTCAAGAGTTTCATCTGGAACGCCTCCTTTTGTTTGTCTGTGTATTTATTATAATAAAACACACATTCCTTTTCAATGGGAAAAGATGTCAAATAAAAACACTTGTTTGCAATTTAGGAATATATATGCGTAGAATAGTTTGAATATTACAAAAAAATGCAGAAATTTCAGGAGAAGAGAGGGAAGATTTTTATAAATCGGTAATAGCAAAATCGTTGCAAAACATTTTTGACAAAGGTATAATGTGTATATCTATAAGCAGTGCGAAATCAAAACGATCAAAAACGGAGTATGCCTGCATACGGAGCTTTTGATAGGATTAATTCCATAGGGCGTTAGCCCGCATGAGTGAATCCGCAGGATTCGCGAATGGGCACTGCGACAGAAAAAGAAACAAGGAGGAAAAACGGAGTATGCCTGCATACGGAGCTTTTGATAGGCTTGATTTCATAGGGCGTTAGCCCGCATGAGTGAATCCGCAGGATTCGCGAATGGGCACTGCGAAAGTACATCATGTGGCTTTTTTCAGAGATTCACAAGGCATTACCCACACAAGCCAGTCAAACAAACTTTACAAATCTGTGAAAGGCAGAATTCCCCTGCGGACAGCAGGGCAGCGAACAAAAGAAGCAGACAAAAAGAAAGGGATAGGAGAAGTGTATGAACGAAAAGGTTTCGGTTCCCGGTATTTTCGGGATAAATGTATTTAATGACGCAATGATGCGGGAGCATCTCCCTAAACAGGTATATCAGGAATTGAAGAATACCATTGAGCGCGGAGAAATGCTGAATTCCTCCATTGCGGACATCATTGCGAACGCCATGAAGGACTGGGCAATAGAAAGGGGAGCTACCCATTATACGCATTGGTTCCAGCCCATGACGGGGATTACCGCGGAAAAACACGATTCCTTCCTTGCGCCGCCGTCCAACGGCAAGGTGATTATGGAATTTTCCGGCAAAGAACTGATTAAGGGGGAATCAGATGCGTCCTCTTTTCCTTCAGGCGGCCTGCGTGCGACCTTTGAAGCAAGAGGCTATACGGCATGGGACTGCACATCTCCGGCGTTTCTGCGGGAAGATGCAGGCGGTGTCACGCTCTATATCCCGACGGCGTTCTGCTCCTACACCGGTGAAGCGCTGGATAAAAAAACACCTCTTCTGCGTTCGATGGAGGCTGTCAGCAAACAGGCGATGCGGATTCTGCGGCTTTTCGGCAATACAACAGCAAAAAAAATCAATGTCTGCTGTGGTGCGGAACAGGAATATTTTCTGATAGACAGGGAGTTATATAACCAGCGGAAAGATTTGATTTTTACAGGGCGGACACTGTTTGGCGCGGCCCCTCCGAAAGGCCAGGAGCTGGACGACCATTATTTTGGCAGTATTAAGGAAAGAATTGCCTGTTTTATGCATGAGCTGAATGTAGAGCTTTGGAAGCTGGGTGTGCCCGCCAAGACACAGCATAATGAAGTTGCGCCCGCACAGCACGAGCTTGCACCGATATACGATGACTGCAATCAGGCAACGGACCACAACCAGCTGATTATGGAGGCAATGAAACGGATTGCAAGCCATCACGGGCTGGCATGCCTGCTGCATGAAAAACCATTCGCGGGCGTAAACGGCAGCGGTAAACACAATAACTGGTCTTTGAGTACAGATGACGGGCAGAACCTGTTGGACCCCGGCAAAACGCCGCATGAAAACGCGCAGTTTCTTGTGTTTCTCTGCGCGATTATCAAAGGCGTAGACGAACACGCTGAACTGCTTCGGCTATCCGCGTCAAGCCCCGGCAATGACCACCGCCTTGGCTCTCAGGAGGCTCCGCCGGCGATTATTTCCATATTCCTTGGCGACCAGCTGATTGATATTTTCGACCAGATTGAGCATGGGGAAGCAACGAGCAGTTCCCAGGGCGGGCGGATGCGTGTTGGCGTAAATACCCTGCCTGACCTGAAACGTGATGCCACCGACCGAAACAGGACATCGCCGTTCGCTTTCACCGGGAATAAGTTTGAATTCCGTATGCCGCCTTCCTCCGGTTCTATTTCCGGTCCGAATTTTACGCTGAACACGATTGTCGCAGACGTCCTGATGGAGTTTGCGAATGAGCTGGAAAAAGCAGAGGATTTCAATATAGCGGTACATGAGCTGATTCGCCGGACATATGTGGAGCATAAACGTATTCTTTTTGATGGAAACGGCTATTCTCAGGAATGGATACAGGAGGCGGAACGCAGAGGTCTGCCGAATATTACCAATTCCGTGGACGCGGTGGAGGCATTTGTTTCGGAAAAAACAATGCGTCTGTTTGGGCGGCATAATGTCCTGAGCAGGCTGGAATTACAGTCCCGTGCAGAGATACGCTACGAGGCGTATGTGAAGCAGATTAACATAGAAGCAAGGACGATGATTGATATTGCGTCCAAGCAGATTCGCCCTGCTGTGGTGAAATACGCCGGAACGGTTGCGCGTTCGCTTGCGGCAGTGCAGGCGGCAGACGGTGATACTTCTGTCGAACGGGAGCTTTTGGAGGAAATCAACGTAAATCTGAAATTGCTGCATGAACGGCTGAAAATGCTGACAGAAATAACGGAACAGGCGAGCATGCTTAAGGGTGACAGCAAATCACAGGCGTTGTTTTACCGTGATTACGTCTTTGCGGCGATGAACGAGCTGCGGGAACCTGCGGACAGGCTGGAGATGCTGGTGGACGAGGGGGTTTGGCCGTTCCCTACCTATGGCGAGCTGCTTTATAATATCTGATTCCCAACATGTAAGACAAAATAACAAACAGGACAAAACAGCCTCTGATTTTTGCATTGGTCAATGTAGAAATTGGGGGCTTTTCCATGTTTTTTGCAGTAAATGGCGGCATAAAACAGGAATGTCCTTGTAAGACAAATAGTAAAATAAAATAAATGCAAAAGTAATTTCGAAGGTAAAATATAAATATTTTACAAAAACTTTGTCTTAAAAAAAACAAAGTGACACGCTTTTTGTCGGCATACTGTATTTTTTGGGATACAATATCAAAAAACATTTTATTGTTCTTGCAATTAAACAAAGCATGCGCTATAATGTATACATAGCGGGAATAGAAAACAGGGAAATTTATCTAAACAATCCTTTTATTTCATGCTTATTTCATAAAAAAATCCCATAGGATTCTGATGTTTTTATTGTTTTTGTTTGATTTATATAATTTTCCTCTGCAAGGATATCGCTTGTTTGGAGGAATTGCGGAAGCAGGTGTATGATTATGGTAACAGATGACAAAAGAGTCAGGATTATCACAGGTCACTACGGCAGCGGCAAGACAGAGTTTGCAGTCAATTATGTCACGGCTCTGCGCGAAAGCGTGGAAGGGAAGGTCGCGATTGCCGATTTGGATATCGTAAATGTTTATTTTCGTTCTCGTGAGAAGAAAAAAGAACTGGAGGAGAAGGGCATTACTGTCATTGCGTCCAATCTGGAAGGTGCAGGCGTGGACGTTCCCGCTGTTTCCGGCGCGATGACTACCCCTGTGACGGACAAATCCTTCCAATATGTGGTGGATTTGGGCGGCAATGATGTAGGTACTCTGGTTCTGGGCAGGATAAAACCCCTTCTGGATCCGGCGGAAACAGACTTTCTTATGGTAGTCAATACATACCGTCCCAATACGTCTACGCCGGAGGGCGTAATCGAACAGATGGAAAATCTGGAAGTTGCGGCGGGGCTGAAGGTGACTGGCTTCATCAACAATACCAATCTGGTTCGGGAGACCACGGCGTCCTGCCTGTCCGAAGGAGATGCGATATTGAGAGAAGTAACAAAACGCACAGGTATTCCGGTAAAGTATGTGTCCTACGTAGAGGAACTTCTGACGGAGGATATACCGGAAGGGCTTGCTGGCGAGTTGTTTCCCATGAAGTTTAATATGCGGAAAACCTGGATGTAAATTCAAATATTTATGGAGGTGTATTTTGAATGGCAAAAGGTAAAGTAACAATCAATGAAGTGATCTGCAAAGGTTGCGGGCTTTGCGTTTCCGTTTGTCCGAAAAAGGTTTTGGGCCTTTCCGCGACAAAGATCAACGCCGCAGGCTATAACCCCGCGGAGATGGTCAGTGATGACTGTATCGCCTGCACAAGCTGTGCGAAGATGTGTCCTGACTGCGCGATCACAGTAGAAAAGCTTGATTAAGAGAGGAGGAAATTCAATGGCAAAGGTTTTAATGAAAGGCAACGAGGCAGTTGGTAAGGCAGCGATTGAGGCGGGCTGCAGATTTTTCTTCGGCTATCCGATTACTCCTCAGAGCGAAGTACCCGAATATTTATCCAGTGAATTACCGAAAGTAGGCGGCACATTTGTTCAGGCTGAGTCTGAAGTAGCCGCTATCAATATGGTTTATGGTGCGGCGGCAGCCGGTGCGCGCGTACTGACAAGTTCCTCCTCCCCTGGTATTGCTCTGAAACAGGAAGGTATCGGCTATATCTCCAACGCTGGTTTGCCCGCAGTTATCATCAACATGATGCGCGGCGGCCCGGGCCTTGGCACAATCCAGCCTGGTCAGGCTGACTATAACATGGCTGTAAAAGGCGGCTCCAATGGTGACTACCATAATGTAGTTCTGGCTCCCGCATCCGTTCAGGAGGCAGTTGACATGGTTATGGATGCGTTTGACATCGCTGATATGTACGGCACACCTGTTATCGTTCTCGCAGATGGTCTGATTGGTCAGATGATGGAGCCTGTTGAGTTCAATTATGTTCCCAGAAAGGGTATCCCCGAAAAGACATGGGCACTGACAGGCAAGGGCGATGGCGAAAGACACGTTGTAAAGAACCTTGTTATTGACCCTGACGACTGCGAACAGTGGAACCATGAGCATTTTGAAGCTTATGAAAAGATTCTTGCAAACGAACAGGCATGGGAAGAATACCTGCTGGATGATGCAGAATATGCATTCGTTTCCTACGGCACGGCTTCCAGAGTTGTAAGAACAGCAATCGGTTACCTGAGAGCAGAAGGCTACAAAATTGGTATGCTCAGACCTAAAACACTGTGGCCTTTCCCTCAGAAAGCGTTTGATAAGGTAGACGGACATATCAAGAAATACCTTGATATCGAAATGTCCATGGGCCAGATGATGCCCGATGTTGCATATGCATGTAACGACAAAAACAAAGTTGTATTCCACGGCAGAACGGGCGGTAACGTTCCGACGGTAGATGAAGTCGTAGAATTTGCAAAGAAAATCATGGGAGGTGACAAATAATGGCAGTTGTATTCGAAAAAACAAAAGCCTTAACTGATGTCAAATTGCATTATTGTCCTGGTTGTGCACATGGTATTGTACATAGGCTGGTAGCAGAGTGTCTGGAAGAAATGGACGAAGTGAAAAACGCGATTGCATGCGTTCCCGTAGGCTGTGCAGTTTTCGCTAACAACTACTTCAACTTTGACGCAATCCAGTGCGCACACGGCCGTGCTCCCGCTACTGCAACAGGTATTAAGAGAGTGCATCCCGATAAAATGGTTCTGACATATCAGGGCGATGGCGACCTTGCTTCCATCGGTACATGTGAAATCGTTCATGCGGCAGCAAGAGGCGAGAAGGTTACAACAATCTTCATCAACAATGGTATCTATGGCATGACAGGCGGCCAGATGGCTCCTACAACACTGCCCGGCATGAAGGCGACAACAGCAAAGGCTGGCCGTGACCCTAAAATCAACGGTAACCCTCTGAGAGTTTCCGAAATGCTGGCTACTCTGACAGGCCCTGCTTATATCGAAAGAGTAAGTGTTTCCACACCTGCACAGGTAACACAGGCGAAAAAAGCAATCAAAAAGGCTCTTGAAATTCAGAAACAGGGTCTGGGCTTTACATTCATTGAAGTGGTATCCAGCTGTCCTACAAACTGGGGCTTGACACCTGTTAAAGCAATGGAATTCGTAAGAGATAAAATGATTCCTTACTATCCTCTTGGCGTTTTCAAAGACATTACAGCAGAGGAGGGCAAATAATATGAGTACATTTTCTACAATTTTTGCAGGCTTCGGCGGTCAGGGCGCGCTTTCCATGGGTAAAATTCTTGCTTACGCGGCAATGCTGGAAGGCAAAGAAGTATCCTGGTGTCCTTCTTACGGTCCCGAGATGCGCGGCGGTACAGCGAACGTAAACGTTATCGTTTCTGACGAAGGCATCGGTTCTCCTGTTATTACAAAGGACGCAGACTGCGTTGTAGCTCTGAATAAACCATCTCTGGATAAGTTCGTTGACATTGTTGCAGATGGCGGCGCACTGGTTATCAATTCTGACCTTGCGGAACTGGCTGACGGACAGGCGAAGGCTGGCGTAAAAGTATACAATGTTCCCGCAAACAAAATGGCAGCAGAGGCATTTGGCGGATCCAAGCTGGCGAACCTTATCATGCTGGGTGCGGTTGTATACGCAACAAACCCCATCAAGGTTGAAAGCATTGACGATGCGTTCACACACGTATTTGAAGGCGGCAAAGCAAAATTCATTCCCGATAACAAAAAAGCATTTGAGATGGGCTATGAATTTGCGAAAAACAACGCATAATTTTCCTGAATCCTAAATAAAAAGCAAATCCAGGAATTACCGTAACCCCCTGATAAAATCAGGGGGTTTTTGCGTGCAAAAATTGGTACAGGGTATTCTATTTTTGCCTGTCCCGACATAATTTTTATAAATAATCTCTGTGCAGCTATGAACTTTGGCCATTCGGAATTTGATTTGTAATATTAGGTTTTCTTTTTTTCCTTATCTATGATATACTTATGAACAGATATGATTGGAAAGGAACAAGGCGGGAGGAGAGCAAAAATAATGAAAAACAGAGTAAAGATTACCATTGACGGAAAAAACTTTACACTGGTGGGGGAAGAAACAGAAGAACATATGCGCGAGGTTGCGGCATATATAGATAAAAAAATGACGGAGGTGCGCCAGAAAGCGGCAGTGGTTGCATTGGACGCAAGCCTGGCATATGTGCTGACCTCCATCAATGTGGCAGATGATTATTTCAAGGAAAAAGCATACTGCGCAGAACTGGAAGGACGCCTCCTTGGCATGACGGCACGTGCGAAAGAGCTTTCGGAAAAACTTGCTGCAAAAGAAGCAGAGATAGCCGCAAAAGAAGCGGAGCAGGCAGGAAGGGAATGGGAGCAGAGGCTCAAGGATTTGGAGGACAGGCTCGCGTTTTCCGAAAAAGCAAGAGAAGCAGCGGAAAATAAACTGGATAGTTATATGATGGCGATGGAAGGAAGCCAGCAGGGAGGGCAGAAACATACCGCAAAGGCAAAATCAGGCAAACGCTGAGCAGGCGTGGAAAATACGAAAGGGGAGCGGACGATGTCCTTTGGAAAGAAAACGGAACTTTTATCTCCGGCAGGCTCTATGGAAAGCCTGAAAGCGGCAGTGAATAATGGTTGTGACGCCGTTTATTTGGGCGGAAAAGCATTCAGCGCAAGGCAGTACGCAGGGAATTTTTCTTTGCAGGAATTGGAGGAAGCATGTGATTACTGCCATTTGCGGGGTGTAAAGGTTTATGTGACAGTCAATACATTATATAAGGAAGAAGAACTGAAAGGCTTTCTGGAATTTGTAAGCCGTCTGTATGAGATGGGTGTAGATGCGCTGATTATGCAGGATGCGGGCGCGGCGCGGCTCGTGCGGGAGCATTTCCCTGATTTCCCGCTTCATGCCAGCACGCAGATGACGGCAAATTCCCTTGCTGATGTGGAATACTGGGCAGGGCAGGGATTTCGGAAGGTTGTATTGAGCCGCGAACTTTCTTTGGAGGAAATACAGGAAATAACAGCGCATACAGATGCGGAAATCGAAACTTTTATTCATGGCGCACTCTGTGTCTGCTATTCCGGTCAGTGCATCATGAGCAGTATTCTGGGAGGAAGGAGCGGTAACCGCGGACGCTGTGCGCAGACCTGCCGTCTGCCTTACACACTTTATCGTGGGTATGATAATATTGCAGAGGGTTATCTGCTTTCCCCGAAGGATATCGCGACAGTGGATATTCTGCCGCAGTTGATTGAAGCAGGCATTGCGTCGCTGAAAATTGAGGGGCGTATGAAAAATCCGGAATATGTGGCAGGTGTAACGGGAATTTACCGGAAATATATTGATATGGCGTTTGACTCTCCGGCGACATATGCCGTTGACCCGCAGGATAAGAAAGCATTGGCGCAGCTGTTCAACAGGGGCGGCTTTACGGAAGGGTATTACACTTCTTTTGCGGGGCGCGAAATGATGAGCGTAGAACGGCCAAAGGCGTGGGGGCTTTTGATTGGGCATGTGGATAAATATTCGCCGGAACGGAAAAAAGTGACGATTCGCACTCGCGAGCCGCTTGTGCCGGGCGACGGTATCGAGGTTTGGACACAGGAGGAACCGCATGTTGGGACAAACGTTTCCAGGGCGTCTAAGGCGGGAGAGGTCATTACCTTGACGTTGGAGGGTAATATTTCAAAAAACGACGCAGTTTACCGTACCTACGGAAAGGCTTTGAATGACAATCTGCGCAAAACATGGGAAAAAGACAGCCGGAAGCTGCCCATCTGGGGCATGCTGCGGGCAAGGGAAGGAGAGCCGTTTTCCCTCCAGCTTTGGGACGCGAATGGCAGCAGTGTTTTTGTCAGTGGCGCCGTGGTGGAGCGTGCAGAAAGCCAGCCGATGCTGCCGATGAAACTGCGCGAACAGGTGGAAAAAATGGGAGCGACGCCGTTCCGTCTGGAAGGGCTGGAAACGGATATTGATAAATATATTTATATCAGCATCAGCGAAGTGAACCGCGTGCGGCGGGAGGCTTGCGAAGCACTGGAGCAGGCAGTTTTGAAAAAATCCAAAAGAAAAACAGCGGAACAGCCGGAGTATTCCAAAAAGGAAAAACCACCAATTTTGCTGCGAAAAAAACTGACCGCGCTGGTGGCTGATCAGGGGCAGCTGGAGGCTGTCCTGCGGGCGAAAGGGCTTTGCAGGGTTTACTATGAATGTACAGGAGATTTGGTGAGAAATCTGGACAGAATACTGGAAAAATGCCGGAATGCGAATGTTTCATTGTATGCAGCTTTGCCGCGTACAGCAAGGGAATGGAATGCAGAGGTGGAAAGCGAGATGTTCAGTCGGCTGGTGGAAAGTGGCATTGACGGCTTCCTGGTGCGTTCTGCCGGACAATTTGCACAGGCAAAGGCCAGCGGCAAAAAAATAGTGACTGATTATAATTTGAACACCATGAATGCCGAGGCTGTTGCATACTGGCGGGAACAGGGGGCGGACAACATCTGTCTTTCTGTCGAAGCGAATTTGCAGGAAATCAACGCTATGGGCGGAAAGGACTGCGAGATGGTGGTTTATGGCTATCTGCCGTTGATGAAAACACAGCAGTGTCCTGTCGGGAATTATGCAGGCGGGAAGGACGGGCGGCGTTACTGCACAGAGCGCGGCAACGAAGATTTATATTTCCTGAGAGACAGAAAGGGTGTCAAATTCCCTCTGCTGACGGACTGCGAACGCTGTGTTTGTACGATACTGAACGGGAAACCGCTGTTTACACTGAAATTTTACGATGAAATACTGGAAAGTGCGGCAGGGTATGTCCGTATGGACTTTACGAAAGAAGGACGGGGACGGACGGAACGCATTGCGAGGGCTTACGGAGAAAAAACAGCCGACTGTGAAAAAACAAGTCCTCTTGTGCGGGAGCTGCTCGGCGAAATGGGGGAACGGGGAAGTACAAAGGGGCATTTCTTCCGCGGAGTGGAGTGAGTGAGGTATGTTTGATTTATTGCTGATGTTGAGCAGATATGTATTTCTGTTTTATATCGTGCTGTTTTTGTGGCAGGGAATTGTGTATATCGCTTATGAGCAGGGGGGCTATCTGGGCAGTCCTTATCGGGCGATATCCATACAAAGAAGCCTGATTGTGCTGATGCATGTGACTGCTTTTCTGATATTAGCGTATAATCGGGAAACGCATTTGTTTGGAATGCAGCCGCTGGTTTTCGGGGCGGTTTCGTTTGTGTTCCTGCTGGCGGCGGTTGCCCTTTTGGACAGGTTTTATTACGAGGGCTGCCCGCTGGTCTGGACGGGCATGCTGTTTTTGATGGATTTGAGCCTCATTATGCTGCAAAGGCTTTCGCCTGCTCTGGCGCAAAGACAGCTGCTCTGGATGGGAATAGGCTTGGCAGGAATGCTGGTACTGCCGTTTTTCTTCCGGCTGATTCCCCGGTTTGAGGTGTTCGAATGGGCGTATATCATCCTTTGTTACGGGCTTTTAATCTGTACGCGCTTTTTTGGCGTGGAAAAGGGCGGCTCGACCAACTGGCTGGCGTTTGGGCCGGAATCTTTCCGCATTACGTTCCAGCCTTCGGAGATTGCAAAATTTCTGTTTATATTTTATCTGGCAAGCGTGTTCCGCAAACGCCTGAACTGGCGAAGTTTTTTTACCACAGGTATTTTAAGTGCGGGGCTTGTGCTTTTGCTTGTGCTGCAAAAGGATTTGGGCGGTGCGCTGATTTTCTTTATGACATATATGGTAATGCTTTATATCGCAACATCCAATGAACTGCTGTTCCTGCTGGGCATGGGAGCGGCAAGCGGTGCGGCGATGCTGGCGTATAAGTTGTTTTCGCATGTGCGGGTACGTGTGGCGGCATGGCAGAATCCCTGGGCAGACATTGATTTTGGCGGATACCAGATTGTAAACGCATTGTTTGCGATTACGACATGGGGTGTATTTGGCAGCGGGCTGACAAAAGGCATGCCCAAAAGTATTCCCGTAGTGGAAAGCGACATGATTTTTGCCGCTGTCTGCGAGGAATTTGGCGCGGCGTTTGGCGCGGGTGTGATTGCAATTTTCATTATGCTGCTTTACCGCGGAGTGCGTATCGCGCTGGACTGCGGACGCAGATATTATGCAATCCTTGCCGCTGGCGTTACGGCGATGCTTTCTTTTCAGGCTTTCCTGATTTTGGGCGGCTCCATCAAGCTGATTCCTTTGACAGGCGTTACGCTGCCATTTGTCAGCTATGGCGGTAGTTCTGTTCTGGTGAGCCTGATGATGATGGGCCTGCTGCAATGGGTCTGCGTATACTGTGAACAACACAACCGTCAGGAAATCGAGCAGGAGCCCATTCTGAACGGGGCGGAAGGAGGCGGCTTCGATGAATAATATGAAACGAAGCATACGGCGGATATTCTGGCTGCTCGCGCTCTGCTTTTTCCTTCTGCTGGGCTATCTTGGCAAGCTGACGCTGGTGGACAGGCAGACGATTTCCGGCAATGCATACAATACCCGTCTGCGCTATGGAGATGATACCATCCGGCGCGGGGAAATCATGGACAGGGACGGGGAAGTGATTGCCCGCAGCATACCGGCTGATGGGAGCGGCTACAACAGGGAATATCCCCGTTCCCGCATGGCGGCGCATATTACGGGATACAGCAGCGTCGGCAAGACCGGCGTGGAGGCGGCGGAAAATTTTGAACTGATGACGCTCCATAATGAATTGTTCCAGCGTTTGGGAGGTATACTGAAAAAAGACGAACTGATTGGCAACAGCGTAAAGCTGACTGTGGATATGGACATACAGAGCGCGGCGGGGAATCTGCTGGGCAGCGCGAAAGGTGCGGTCGTTGTAATGGAACCCTCCACGGGGCGTGTGCTGGCGTTGCAGGCGTATCCTGATTTTGACCCGAACAAGGTCGCGGCGCAGTGGGAGAATCTCAAAGACCATGAAGACAGCCCGCTTCTGAATCGCGGTACACAGGGAATTTATCCGCCCGGCTCTACATTTAAGACGGTTACCGCGCTTGCAGGGATAGAATATCTTCCGGATTGGCAGACGTTTACTGTAGAATGTACAGGTGAGGCTGTTTTTGAAGATAAAATTATTCATTGCTATAAGAATAGAGCGCATGGGCTGGTGGATATGAAAGGGGCTATGGAAGGTTCCTGCAATTGTTACTTTGCCGCGCTTGCGCAGAAAATTGGCGCAGGAAAACTCGCGAAAACGATGGAGCGCGTCGGCATGAAAGAGTCCTGCGGCTTCGAATTGGCGTATACGCCAAATACTGTTTTGCTGGATTCGGATTCTACGGAAAGCGAACTGGTGGAAACGGCAATCGGGCAGGGGCGGACAGGCGTCACGCCGCTGTATATGGCAATGCTGGCTTCAGCCATCGCGAACGAGGGGCTGATGATGCGCCCGTATATTGTCGACCATGTGGTATATCCCGACGGCGGCATGGGCAAAACAACGGTGCCGAAAAAGCTGACGCAGATATGCACACCAGAGGAAGCCGCTATTTTGAAAGAAATGATGGTTGGCGTAGTAGAAAACGGCACGGGTGGTGCGGCTTCTGTCAGCGGCGTAACGGTTGCCGGAAAAACAGGGACTGCGGAAAATGCGACGGGCAATGACCATAGCTGGTTTATCGGCTTTGCTCCGGCGGAAGAACCTAAGGTTGCGATAGCGGTTTTGCTGGAGAATGCAAACGACGGGAATGCGTCCGCAATTGCAGGGAAGGTACTCAGGGCTGCATTGGAAGAAATGGGCGAATAAAGGGAAAAGAGGGCTGGAATGGAACTGAAATTTGATACGGAAAAGGAATATGCTGTTGTTTTGGAGGGTGGCGGCGCAAAGGGCGCGTATGAAATCGGTGTGTGGAAAGCACTGGAAGAAGCAGGTGTAAAATATAACGCTGTTGCAGGGACTTCTGTTGGCGCGCTGAATGGCGCAATGATGGCTATGCGTCAGCTGGATAAGGCTGTGGAATTGTGGGAAAATATTACGTTTTCTCAGGTGTTCGATGTAGATGATGAACAGATGCGACGGCTTTACAGCGGCGATTTTCAGGGGCTGGAGGCTAAAACGCTCTGGAAAGATGTTGTAGAGGCGGTAAAAGGGGGCGGGCTGGACATTGAGCCGTTACGGAAACTGGTAAACGAAACCGTCAGCGAAGAAAAAATCCGCGCATCGGACGTAGAACTGTTTCTTGTAACGTATTCTTTGACAGAAAAAAAGGAACTTGACCTGAACGCAAAGGGACTGCCGGACGGCAAACTGGCAGAAATGCTGCTGACAAGTGCGTACCTGCCGCTGTTTCGTCGGGAAAAAGTGGACGGAAAAGAATATATGGACGGCAGTGTGCAGAATCTTGTGCCGCTGAACTGCCTTTTGCAGCGCGGCTACCGTGATATCATCGTGATACGCGTTTTTGGCCTTGGCGTGGAAAAGTGGGTGAAGATTCCGAAGGATGCGGAAATTACAACGATTGCGCCGCGCAAAAAGCTGGGCGGCATTTTACAGTTTGACAGTGAGCAGAGCCGGAAGGATATGCAGCTGGGTTATTTTGATGCAAGGCGTATGCTTTACGGACTGGCAGGAGAAACTTATTATATCGACCAGAAATGGGACGAAAAGCGGGCATATTTGATTTTGAAAACGCTTGCTGAAAATTTCTGCTGGAATCGGAAGAAAGGGCGTCCATTCACTCTGCGGGAAATCAATGAAGAAATTCTGCCAAGGCTTGCCAAAAAGGTAAGGGCGAAGGAGGGGGACTACCATAAGGTGCTGACTGGTCTGTTGGAACGGGCTGCTGAAGAGGCGGGCATGCCTGTTTTCCAAATAACGACGGAGGAGGAACTGCTGCGGGCAGCATTCGCGGAGATCGTTAAAATTTTCAGGCGTTTGAAAACGTAAACGGTGGCGGCAAATATGCTGTTTGAGGAAAACGTTTGGGTTTCTTTTTGGACAAAGGGATAAAAAACAAGATTTTGCATATAATTTAACAAAATAGGTGGGAAATATGGAAAGTCACTCTGAAATGCAGGGGGCTGACACACATTTCCGGAAATCTGGACAGGAAAAGTTTCCGAAGGAAGGAAAATGCGGCGGAGAAATATAAAGATGGATTTGCCAAAAATGGAAGAAAAATAGTTCTAAAAAAAGTCTTTTTTTACAAAAAAAAGACGCTGGAGAACGAAAAACAATGTTTTTTGTATCCAGAATTACTTTTTCTGCAAGCCGGAAGCCATTTTTCCACAAAAAAAACAAAATAATAATAAATTTTTAACAATTTAGGTTGAAATGTTCAAATAAAGATGCTATAATCATAACAAATGCGGAAGGGTTGCGGACGATCCAGAGCATTTAGAATGGCAGACAAAAGCTTGCTTATATTTTATGGAATAGGATATAGGTTTTTTGTGTTGTCATTTGACGCCTGTCTGCGGGAAAAGACACGGGGTTTCCGCGGGTCGGGTTTTACCGCTTCATAAATGTATTTCGCATGGTTAAATATCATAACGAGGAGGTAAAATAATGTATACATTGGGCATTGATGTCGGCTCGGCTTCTTCCAAAGTAGTGATTTTGAAAGATGGCAAGGATGTTGTAGCCGCAGAGGTTGTCCAGGTCGGAACGGGCTCTTCGGGTCCGAAAAAGGCGTTGGAGCAGGCCTACCAGGTCAGCGGCCTGAAACCGGAGGATATTTCCTATACGGTTGCCACCGGCTATGGCAGGTTTGCGTTTAAGGAGGCTGATAAGCAGATCAGCGAAATCAGCTGTCATGCAAAAGGTATTTACCACTTGGTACCGACTGCGCGCACTATCATTGATATCGGCGGCCAGGACGCAAAGGCTATCCGGCTGGATAACAAGGGTGGCATCAAGCAGTTTTTTATGAATGATAAATGCGCGGCGGGTACAGGACGTTTCCTTGAAGTTATGTCGAGGGTTCTGGAAACGACTTTGGACGAGATGGCCGAACTGGATGAGCTTGCAACGGACACTGCGCCGATCAGCAGCACCTGTACGGTATTTGCGGAATCTGAAGTAATTTCTCAGCTTTCCAACGGCGTGAGCCGGAACAACATCATCAAGGGCGTTCATCTTTCTGTTGCCAGCAGAGCCTGCGGCTTAGCTTACAGAGGCGGGCTGGAAAAGGATGTCGTTATGACGGGCGGCGTTGCGAAAAATGCCGGCGTTGTCAGAGCGGTATCCGGTGTATTAAAAACGGATGTCATTGTGGCGCCAAACCCACAAACAACAGGCGCACTCGGCGCGGCATTGTTCGCATACGAGGCGGCACAAAAAAATTAAGAAAGAGGGATTAGAATGAGTTTAACACAAGGCATGAAAGCAAAACAGTTGTTAGCCTACTACCAGGCAAAGAATGATGAAGATGCAAGAAAGGCAAAAGAGAGAGGCGACCTGGTTTGCTGGTCTGCTTCCGTTGCACCTCCTGAATTCTGCATCACAATGGGGATTGAAATGGTTTACCCCGAAACACATGCAGCTGGTATCGGCGCGAAAAAAGGCGCGATGGATATGCTGGATGTAGCTGAAAGAAAAGGCTACAACATCGACTGCTGTTCTTACGGCAGAGTAAACATGGGCTATATGGAATGCCTGAAGGAAGCTGCTATGACAGGCGTTAAGCCCGAAGTTCTGGTAAACTCTCCTGCGGCTGATGTTCCTCTGCCCGACCTGGTAATTACATGTAACAACATCTGTAACACACTGCTGAAATGGTACGAAAACCTTGCTGCGGAACTGGATATTCCCTGCATCGTAATCGATGTACCTTTCAACCACACAATGCCTATTCCTGAATACGCAAAGGCATACATTGCTGACCAGTTCAGAAATGCAATCGCTCAGCTGGAAGTTATCTGCGGCAAGCCTTTCGACTGGAAGAAGTTCAAAGAAGTTAAGGACCAGACACAGCGTTCCGTATACCACTGGAACAGAATCGCTGATATGGCTCAGTACAAACCTTCTCCGCTGAACGGTTTCGACCTGTTCAACTATATGGCTCTGATTGTTGCATGCCGTTCCAAGGATTATGCTGAAATCACATTCAAGGCATTCGCTGACGAGCTGGAAGAAAACCTGAAGGCTGGCGTATATGCATTCAAGGGTGCAGAAAAGACACGTATCCAGTGGGAAGGCATCGCTGTATGGCCTCACCTGGGACATACTTTCAAAACACTCAAGAACCTTGGTTCTATCATGACTGGTACGGCTTACCCCGCTCTGTGGGATCTGCACTATGACGCAGACGATGAATCCCTGCACTCCATGGCGGAAGCATACACAAGAATCTACATCAATACATGCCTGAGCAACAAGGTAGAAGTTCTGATGGGCATTATGGAAAAAGGCAAAATTGATGGTACGATCTATCATCTGAACAGAAGCTGCAAACTGATGAGCTTCCTGAATGTGGAAACAGCAGAAATTATCAAAGAGAGAAACGGCAAGCCTTATGTAAGCTTCGATGGCGACCAGACAGACCCTCGCGTTTACTCTCCTGCGCAGTATGAGACTCGCGTTCAGGCTCTTGTTGAAATGATGGAAGCCAATATGGCAGCAGCAGAATAAGAGGAGGAAAGACAATGAGTAAAGTAGAAACCATTTTATCCCAGTTGAAAGACATTGCGGCTAATCCCAAAAAAGCAATGGACGATTTTAAGGCTGAAACAGGCAAAGGCGCAGTCGGCGTTATGCCTATCTATGCTCCCGAAGAAATGATCCATGCAACAGGTTTCCTGCCTATGGGCCTTTGGGGCGCACAGGGCAAGACTGTTTCCAAGGCTCGTACATATCTGCCTGCTTTCGCTTGCTCCATCATGCAGCAGATCATGGAACTGCAGTGCGAAGGCGCATACGATGATCTGTCCGCAGTTCTGTTCTCCGTACCTTGTGACACACTGAAATGCCTGAGCCAGAAATGGAAAGGCACATCCCCTGTTATCGTGTTCACACATCCTCAGAACAGAGGTCTGGAAGCTGCAAATCAGTTCCTGGTAACAGAATATGAACTGGTTAAAGAACAGCTTGAGCACTACCTTGATGTTAAAATCACAAATGCAGCTCTGGAAAACTCCATCGCTATCTACAACGAAAACAGAGCAGTTATGCGTGAATTCGTAAAGGTTGCAGCTGACTACCCTCAGGTAATTGATGCTGTTAGCCGCCACGCTGTATTCAAAGCAAGACAGTTCATGCTGAAAGAGAAACACACAGCTCTGGTAAAAGAACTGATTGAAGAAGTAAAGGCTATGCCCGTTCAGCCTTGGGACGGCAAGAAGGTTGTTGTTACAGGCATCCTGCTTGAGCCCAACGAACTGCTTGACATCTTCAATGAATTCAAACTGGCTATCGTTGACGACGATCTGGCTCAGGAATCCAGACAGATTCGTGTTGACGTTATCGATGGCGAAGAAGGTCCTCTGTACAGAATGGCTAAGGCTTGGCAGAAAATGTATGGTTGCTCCGTTGCAACTGATACAAAGAAAGGCCGCGGCAAGATGCTGATCAACAAAGTTGCTCAGACAAACGCAGATGCAGTTATCGTTGCAATGATGAAGTTCTGTGATCCTGAAGAATGGGATTACCCTGTAATGTACAGAGAATTTGAAGAAAAAGGCATTAAGAACCTGATGATCGAAGTTGACCAGGAAGTTTCCTCCTTCGAGCAGGTTAAGACAAGACTGCAGTCCTTCGTAGAAATGCTGTAATCCTACCGCATTGCTTGATGGAAGCGATTTCGGCACTGGGGCGGGCGACTGCCCCAGTGTCTTACCATTACCCAAAATGAAATTTTAGGAGGACTTTGACGATGAGACGTGTTAAAATTATCACCGCAGATGAAGCTGCAAAGCTGGTTAAGAACGGCGATACGCTGACCACCAGCGGTTTCGTTGCAAGTGCGATTCCCGAAGCTTTGAACAAAGCTATGGAAAAAAGATTCCTGGAAACAGGTGAGCCGAAAGACCTTACATATGTATACTGCGGCTCTCAGGGCAACAAGGACGGCCGTGGCGCAGAGCACTATGCACACGAAGGTATGCTGAAAAGATACATCGCGGGTCACTGGGCAACTGTTCCTGCGCTGGCAAAAATGGCGCTGGAAAACAAATTTGAAGCTTACAACGTATCTCAGGGCGCACTTTGCCACCTGTTCAGAGATATCGCAGCACATAAGCCCGGTACATTCACAAAAGTTGGTCTTGGTACATTCATCGACCCCAGAAATGGCGGCGGTAAAGTAAATGACATCACAAAGGAAGACATCATTGAGCTGGTAAACATCAAAGGCCAGGACTATCTGTTTTACCCTGCTTTCCCTATCAATGTAGCTATGATCAGAGGTTCCATCGCAGACGAAAGCGGCAACATTTCCTTTGAGAAGGAAGTTTCCCCTCTGGAAGGTACTTCTGTATGTCAGGCTGTTAAAAACAGCGGCGGTATTGTTATCGTTCAGGTTGAGAGAGTTGTTAAGGCTGGTACTCTGGATCCCAGACTGGTTAAGGTTCCCGGCATCTACGTTGACTATGTAGTAGTTGCTGACCCCGCTGACCACCAGCAGACTCTGGACTGCGACTATGATCCGACTCTGTCCGGTGAAAGCCGTATGCCTGATGTTGCTCCCGAACCCCTGCCTTTGAGCGCAAAGAAGGTAATTGGCCGTCGTGGCGCACTGGAACTGGAAAAAGACGTTGCAGTTAATCTGGGCGTTGGCGCACCTGAGTATGTTGCATCTGTTGCAAACGAAGAAGGCATTGGCGACTTTATGACATTGACAGTTGAGGGCGGTGCAGTTGGCGGCGTACCCGCTGGCGGCATCCGTTTTGGCTCCGCTTACAATGCTGACGCTCTGATTGACCAGGGCTATCAGTTCGACTTCTATGATGGCGGCGGTCTGGATCAGTGCTACCTTGGCCTTGCAGAATGTGACGCAAAGGGTAACATCAATGTTTCCAGATTTGGTCCCCGTATCGCTGGCTGCGGCGGTTTCATCAACATCACGCAGAATACACCGAAGGTATTCTTCTGCGGTACATTTACAGCAGGCGGTCTGAAAGTTAAAGTTGAGGACGGCAAGGTTGTAATCGCACAGGAAGGTAAACAGAAAAAATTCCTGAATGCAGTAGAACAGGTTACATTCAACGGTGACGTTGCTCTGGAAAACAAGCAGGATGTTACATATATCACAGAAAGATGCGTATTCCATCTGGAAAAAGACGGTATGCACCTGACAGAAATTGCGCCTGGTATCGACCTTCAGACGCAGATTCTGGATATGATGGACTTCACACCTATCATTGACAAAGATGCAAGCGGCAACATCAAACTGATGGATGCAAAACTGTTTGCAGAAGGTCTGATGGGTCTGAAAGAAATGAAGGCTTGATTTGCGGTTCAAAGCTGACATTTGGAGCGTTATTGCTCTGTAAAAATATTTGCGCAAATATTCTATAAATTCGCATAAAGAATTGAAGTAAAATCGGGGAAAGCCTGTATTTTGTATAGCTTTCCCCTTTTTTGCGTTGGGTAAAATCTTTCGGCAGGAGAGAAAACCTGCATCGCTATGAATTTGGTATACAAATGTCTGAAAAAGGTGTAAAATATTCCTGTATCTTTCTGGGGATTAGGATGAAGGAGGATTTTTATGCTTGGAAAACAGGAAATCAAGGCTTTTTTAGATGGGAAAAAGATTGCGTATGAATGGGCGGAGCATGAGGCGGTTTATACGATTGAAGATATGGTGAAGCTGGGGCTGGAGGATATGCAGGATGTGGCGAAAAACCTTTTTCTGCGGGATGCAAAGGGAAAACGGCACTTCCTCGTTGTTGTGCGTGAGGATAAAAAAGTGGATTTGAAAAGGCTGGGGGAACTGATTGGCTGTTCACGCCTTTCTTTTGCTTCGGAAGAACGGCTGGAGAAGTATCTGGGGCTGAAAAAAGGCTCTGTGACACCGCTGGGGGTCCTGAATGATGAGGACAGGGCGGTTGAGGTGTTTTTTGATGAGGATTTCTGTAAAATGAAAAAAATCGGCGTACATCCGAATGAAAATACGGCTTCGGTGTTCCTTCCTGTGGACGAACTGCTGAATATCATTCGGGAGCATTGCAATTCGCTGGAAATTATGTCATTTTTATAAAATTCATAGTAAACCAGTATAAAGTTTACATAAGGCTTAAGGAAAAACAAAAAAAGCCGTTGAGAGAACTGACATTTTGTGGTATACTGTGAGTGACTTGCGGACAGGCTGTTCCTTCCGCAAAAGAACAGAGGCGGAAAGGATACAGGCATGGAGAACAGGGAGAGAAACACGGCTGCGGCTGGACAGGCAGAACGGCTGCGGCAGTTGGAATATATCCGCAGTGTGCGCGAAAAAAATGACGCATATGCTGCGGCAACTGGAAAAAAGAGGAAATTTTATAGCTTGGTAATGGGCTGCCAGATGAACGGGCATGATTCTGAAAAGCTGGAAGGTATGCTGACAGAAATGGGCTATGAGCAGACGCAGACAGAAACTGAGGCGGATTTCATTATTTATAATACCTGCTGCATCCGCGAAAATGCGGAGCTGAAGGTGTATGGCAAGCTGGGCGCGCTGAAGCATTATAAGGAAACGCAAAATCCCAATGCCGTAATTGCGCTTTGCGGGTGTATGACCCAGCAGCCGACGGTATTGGAAACACTGCGGAAGAAATATCCGCATGTAGATATTGTTTTTGGTACGTTTAACCTTTATAAACTGCCGGAACTGACGCTGACGCGCATGGAAAGCGGCGAAACAGTGTATGATATCTGGCAGGAGCAAAAGGAAATTGTGGAGGACGTGCCTTCACTGCGTGGACATGCATATAAGGCAAGTGTGAATATTATGTATGGCTGCGATAATTTTTGTTCTTATTGTATTGTACCGTATGTGCGCGGGCGGGAACGCAGCCGCACGCCGGAGGATATTCTGGCAGAGGTACGGAAGCTGGCGGCGGATGGCGTAAAGGAAATCATGCTTTTGGGACAGAATGTCAATTCCTACGGGAAGAAGCTGGAACGGCCCGTTACATTCGCGGGACTTTTGCGACAGATTAACGAAGTGGAGGGAATTGAGCGGATCCGTTTTATGACCTCCCATCCGAAGGATTTATCAGACGAGCTGATACAGGCGATGGCGGAGTGCGACAAGGTGTGTAAATATCTGCATCTGCCGGTGCAGTCGGGCAGCAGTGAGATACTGCGGCGCATGAATCGGCGGTATACCAAGGACAGCTATCTGGAACTGGTGCGGAAGGTACGCGAAGCGATGCCGGACATTACGTTGAGTACAGACATTATTGTTGGTTTCCCGGGGGAAACGGAAGAGGATTTCCAGGAAACGCTGGATGTAATCCGGCAGGCACGGTACAGCACGGCATTCACGTTCCTTTATTCGCCGCGGACAGGTACGCCGGCTGCCACGATGGAAAACCAGATTCCGGAGAATATTGCGAAGGAACGGTTTAACCGTATGCTGGACGTGCTGAATCCTATCGTGCATGAGGTACATGAGGAGCAGATTGGGAAGGTTCTTGAGGTTTTTGCAGAGAAAATCAGCAGACAGGACAATGGTATCGTTTCCGGAAGGGCTGATAATAATATGCTGGTACATTTTCCCAGCGCGCCGGACTGCATCGGGCAGACGATACCTGTCAGAATTGTAGAAAACAAAACATTTTATTTGATTGGAGAAAGGATTTAGGTGAAAAGCATGGCATCTGTTTACGAAATGGCAAGAGCATTGGGTGAGGAATTGCAGAAAACGCCTCAGGTACAGGCTCTGCTGGAGGCGAAAAAGGCATATGAAAGCGACCCTGTAATTGGGAAGGAAATCGAGGAATATACAAGGCTGCATCAGGAATTTGAAGCAAAAATTCAGATGGGCGGCGTTTCCATTGAGGAGCAGAAGGCACACGCAGAGGAAATGAAACGGCGCGGCGAACTGATCAAATCCAATAAGCTGGCGTCTGACCTGTTTGCGGCAGAAATGAATTTTAATAACTTTATGAATTCTGTATTCAATATCATTACGTCTACGCTTTCCGGCGAGGAGCCTGACATGGGCGGCGGATGTGACCCGAGCTGCTGCTCCAGCTGCGGAGGCGGCTGCCACTAAGGAAAAGGAATCCGAGGCTTTTCCTGCCATTGGGGTGGGGAAAGCCTTTCGGATTATGAGGCGGCGGAGGAAGAAGAGGCGTTATGGAAACCAGATACAGTATATCTAACCAGCGAAAACGACTGTTTCAATACATAGAGGATTTTTATGGAACGGAACCGGAATATCTTTGGGCGAAATATCCTACATATGCGGTTTTCCGGCATTCGGCAAGCCGGAAATGGTTTGCCGCTGTGATGGAGCTTTCGAGAGATAAGCCGGGATTACCCGGCGGCGGTTGCGTGGACATTCTGAATGTCAAATGTGATTCTGTTTTGATTGGCTCCCTGCTGGCGGAGGCAGGCTTCTTTCCGGCGTACCATATGAATAAAAATACATGGATTTCTGTCCTGCTTGATGAAACGGTGCCGGACGAGAGGATTTTGTCGTTGCTGGAATGGAGTTATGATGCCGTTGCACCGAAAAAGAAACGGAAAAAACAGGAACAGATATAACCATAAAGGGGAGCAATATGGAAAAAGAAGGAATTGTGTCTGTCTGGGCAGGGGTATTTGAAAGCGAAGATGCCCTGCTGGAGTATGCCGCGGAAGATTATTGTGACGATGAAGGGAATGAAATCGTTTCTTCTTCCAATCGGGATTTTTTCGATGGGGAAATATGGCCTTTTGACCCTGATTTTTGGGAAAGGGGCCTTGTAGAGATAACGGCAGACCCGAAAAAACTGGTCTACTATTTTTCAGAAGGGCTGACGATTGGCGAAGGATTGAAAAAATGCTTTCCGGAAGGGCTGGAAAATGCTTATAATGCTGTGATTTTGGTTTATAACTATCAGTACGATGGGGACGACAGCAATCAGGGTGCTCCGGTGAAGTTTCTGGCGGCAGTTCCTTATGAATGAGTGCGGTACAACAACGGTATATTTCTGCCGCAGTACGGATTTTATGACAACTGGAAAGGAGGAAAGACGTTCATGGCAAAAATCACGCCCATGATGCAGCAATACTTTGAGATCAAGGAGAACTACAAGCATTGTCTGCTTTTTTTTCGTTTAGGGGATTTTTATGAAATGTTTTTCGAAGATGCAGTCATTGCATCAAAGGAATTGGAAATTACCCTGACGGGAAAGGATTGGGGACAGGAGGAACGTGCGCCGATGTGCGGCGTGCCGTTCCATTCGGCGGACGGGTATATTGCCCGGCTTGTGGAAAAGGGCTACAAGGTGGCCATTTGTGAGCAAACGGAGGACCCGAAGGCGGCAAAGGGCATTGTCAGGCGGGAGGTCATTCGTGTCGTAACGCCAGGGACTGTGCTGGATAATGCAATTCTGGACGAAACGAAAAACAATTACATCCTTTCGGTTTTCAGCAGCGGCGGCGGATATGGCATTTCTGTCTGCGATGTGACGACAGGGGAGTTTCAGACGACGGAATTTTCCAGCATACAAGCAGCGGCAAAGATACTTGATGAAACAGCGCGTTTTTCTCCGGCGGAGTTAATCTGCAACGAGGTTTTTCTGGGCAGTCCGCTTGCAAAGGAAATGCAGGACAGATTCCATCTTTTCCTGAACGATATTGACAGCAGAATGTTTGATTTTCAGACGGCAAAGGATGTTCTGCAAAAGCATTTTCATGTAAAATCGCTGGACGGCTACGGGCTGAAAAAGAAAACATTGGCAGTTTCCGCATCGGGCGCGCTGCTCTGGTATTTGCAGGAAACACAGAAAAATGACCTGAGCCATATTTCCGGTTTGAAATATTACACAACGGGGGATTTTATGCTTTTGGACGTTTCCAGCCGGAGAAATCTGGAACTGACGGAAACCATGCGGGAGAAAAATAAAAAAGGCTCCCTTTTAAGCGTGCTGGACAAAACAAAAACGGCTATGGGTGCGCGGCTTCTGCGGAAATGGGTGGAACAGCCTCTGCTTTCTGCGGAGGAGATACGGAAACGCTTGGATGGTGTGGAGGAATTGGTGAACGACCTTTTTCTGCGGGAGGAAATCAAGGATATCCTGCGTTCTATGTACGATTTCGAGCGTATCATGGGGCGCGTGGTTTACCAGAATGCCAACGCACGGGATTTGACAGCGTTGAAAAATTCCATTGAAAATTTGCCTTTGCTGAAAGATATGCTGGGACGCTGCAAAAGTGTGTATCTCAGGGAGCTGCATGAGCAGCTTGACCCGCTGGAAAACATACATATGCTAATTGCACAGGCGATTGTGGAAGACCCGCCGTTTTCTGTGCGGGAAGGCGGCATGATCCGAGAGGGCTATTCCGATGAGTTGGATACCTATGCCAAAGCGAAACGGGACGGTACTTCATGGATTCGTCAGCTGGAGGAGGAAGAACGGGAAAAGACTGGTATCAAAAACCTGAAGGTGCGTTATAACAAGGTTTTTGGGTACTATATTGAAATTACGAAATCGAATCTTGATGGCGCGCCGGAACGATATATCCGCAAGCAGACGCTGGCGAACTGCGAGCGCTTTATTACACCGGAGCTGAAAGAGCTGGAAGAACTGATTCTTGGCGCGGAGGATAAAATTACAACACTGGAATATGACATGTTTTGTGAGATACGGAACGCTGTTGCGGCGGAGGTAGAGCGGATACAGTTTTGTGCATATATCGTTTCGGTGGCGGACTGCCTGCAGTCGCTGGCGGAAACGGCTCAGACGATGCAGTATGTAAAGCCGTTGGTGGACGATGGTGAGTGTATTTCCGTCAAGGGCGGACGTCATCCAGTTGTGGAGAAAATGATGGAGGGGCAGTTTATCCCCAACGATGTTTTTTTAGACCGGAAGGAAACAAGGCTGGCAATCATCACCGGTCCCAATATGGCAGGAAAATCGACATATATGCGGCAAACGGCGTTGATTGTACTGATGGCGCAGATTGGGAGCTTTGTGCCTGCGGAGGAAGCGCATATTGGTATTGTTGACCGTATATTTACGCGTGTGGGCGCGTCCGATGATCTGAGCGCGGGACAGAGCACGTTTATGGTGGAAATGACAGAGGTTGCAAATATCCTGCACAACGCTACATCGAAAAGCCTGCTGATACTGGACGAGATCGGCAGGGGAACGAGTACGTTCGATGGATTAAGCATTGCGTGGGCTGTGTTGGAATATATTGCGGACGAAAAACAGATTGGAGCGAAAACGCTTTTCGCAACGCATTACCATGAATTGAGCGAACTGGAGGGCAAGCTGCCGGGCGTGAAAAACTACTGTATTGCGGTACAGGAGCAGGGCGAGGACATTGTTTTCCTGCGGAAAATACAGCGTGGCGGCGCAGACCACAGCTATGGCGTGCAGGTGGCAAAGCTGGCAGGCCTGCCGCATAAAGTTATCCGGCGCAGCGGGCAGATATTGAAACAGCTCAATGCGGCGGATATTACGAAGAAAGCGAAAAAGATTGCGGCGGAATCGAAGGAAAACGCAGAAGAATCGGCAAAACAGATCGATATGTTCTCCGTAGGCGAAAATCAGATGATAGATGAAATTTCAAAGCTGGACGTTATGACAATGACACCCATTGAGGCTTTGCAGAAACTGTTTGAACTGCAAAAGAAAGCCAGGGGCATGTAAAACAGACATAAGAAAAAGGGAGGGAATCATGCAGAAAATACAGTTGCTGGATTCCAAAACCATCAATAAGATTGCGGCGGGGGAGGTTGTGGAATCTCCAAAGTCTGTCGTAAAGGAACTGGCGGAAAACGCTATTGACGCCGGAGCCAGTATTGTTGCGGTGGAAATACGGGAGGGCGGCGTTTCGCTGATTCGCGTGACGGACAACGGATGCGGCATCCCGAAGGAGCAGGTAAAAAACGCGTTTCTGCGCCATGCTACGAGCAAGATGGCGCAGATTGAGGATCTGGAAAGTATTTTTACGCTGGGTTTTCGCGGGGAGGCTTTGGCAAGTATTGCAGCTGTGGCACAGGTGGAATTGGTGACGAAAACTGCCGGAGAAGATACAGGGACAAAAATCTGTATCAGCGGCGGGGAAGTGGAAAGCATTGAGGACACAGCCTGTCTGGAAGGGACGAGCATCACAGTACGGAATTTATTTTATAACGTGCCCGCGCGGCGGAAATTCCTGAAAAAACCTGCAACGGAAAGCGGGTATGTTTCTGATTTGGTAAATAAGCTGGCGCTTGGGCATCCGGAGGTGTCATTCCGCTATCAGAATAATGGCAGTACAATACTGCACACTGCTGGAAACAACGACCCGAAAGCCGCTGTTTTTTATGTGTATGGAAAGGACGCGGCGAACAGTATGCTCCCGATTGCATACAGACATGGGGAATATGCTGTGACAGGGCTGATTGCAAAGCCACAGTTCTGCAGGGCAAACCGCAGTTATGAAAACCTGTTTATCAACGGCAGGTTTATTAGAAACACCATTGTTTCTATGGCTGTGGAAGACGCATATAAGACAAAGCTGCTGATTGGGAAATTTCCGGTGTTCGTGTTGAATTTGGAGGTTACGCCCTCGCTGGTGGACGTGAACGTGCATCCCGCAAAGCTGGAGGTACGTTTTCGGAACGATGGAGAGGTATATGATATCTTTTATCAGGCGGTCAGCAGGGCTTTGCAGGATACAACACTGATTCCGCAGGGAAATCTGGAAAAGAAGCCTATGGGAAAAACAGAGAAACAGCCGGAGCCTGTGCAGGAAATGCTGGCGGAGGAACGGCAGGAGGAAACAGGAAAATTTCCCGTTCAGAAGGAAGAAAGCCCGTTTGCTGTGGAGGTTTTGCCGCCGTCTGTCCAACAGGAGAACAGGCGGACGGAAAACCGGACCGCTCCGCCAATCAGTGCAAGTGTGCTTGCAAACGGGAAGAGCGTAGACCAGCTTTTGAAGCGGACTGCGCCAAACAGCGGCGTATCCCAGGCGGCAGAGCCTTATATGGTGGGAAAGCCGCAGGAAAGGATTATACCAGGGACAGAAACGCCTGCTATGGAGGCGGAAACAACAGAGGAGAAACAGCCGTTTTTCAAAGATTACCGGATTGTTGGGCAGGTGTTCCGCACCTATTGGATTGTGGAGCAGGGCGACTGCCTGTATCTCATCGACCAGCATGCTGCGCATGAGCGGATATTATATGAGGAACTGATGGGGCGTTTTCAACGGGAAAACGTGGTTTCACAACGGCTTTTGACGCCCGTCATGCTGCGGCTGACACCATCCGAAACGGAAACCCTGCGGGAAAACCGCGGACTTTTGGAAAGCTTCGGCTTTGAGATGGAGGATTTCAGCGGGACGTTCGCGCTTCGGGCTGTTCCGATGCTTCTGCGGGAGCCGGACGGCGTGGGATTTTTTACGGAAATATTGGACAGGCTGGCGGAAGAACGGATACGGAATGTTTACGATTTGAAGCTGGGAGCTGTGGCGACGATGGCGTGTAAGGCTGCCGTGAAAGGGCATGACGTGATGAGCGCGAAAGAAGCGGAAGCCCTGATCGGGAGGCTGCTGGAACTGGAAAACCCGTTTACCTGCCCGCATGGCAGGCCGACAATCGTTGCATTAAAGCAGTATGATTTGGAAAAGATGTTCAAAAGAATTCAGGATTAAAGGGTGAGGCCGATGAAAAGACCCCTTATTGTTATTGGCGGGCCGACTGCCTGCGGGAAAACGGGATTTTCCATTGAACTGGCGAAAAGAATCAGCGGGGAGGTCATTTCCGCTGATTCCATGCAGGTTTACCGCCATATGGATATTGGTACGGCGAAGGTGACGCCGGAGGAAATGCAGGGCGTACCACATTACCTGATTGACGAACTGGAGCCGGACGAGGAATATAATGTGATGATTTTCCAGCAGAAAGCAAAAGTGTATATAGAGAAAATCTGCGGAAGGGGGAAAATCCCCATTCTTGTGGGCGGGACAGGGTTTTATATCAACGCCCTGCTTTACGACAATGATTTTACGGAAACGGAAAACGATACGACTTTCCGCGAAGAATGTTATACTCTTGCGCGGGAAAAGGGACCGGAGGCGCTTTATGAAAAGCTGAAGCAGACCGACCCGGAATATGCGGCGGAAATACATGCGAACAATGTGAAGCGCGTGACGCGCGCGCTGGAATACCACTATTTGACAGGAAAAAAGCTGTCGGCGCATAACGCGGCGCAAAAACGGAAGGAATCCCCCTATAATGCCGCTGTGTTCCTATTGACGATGGAACGGGAACGGCTTTACAGAAGGATTGAGGAGCGCGTGGACAGTATGCTCAGTCAGGGGCTGGCAGAGGAAGTGCGCGGGCTTCTGGAACGGGGATACCATCCGGAGCTGGTTTCGATGCAAGGCATTGGGTACAAGGAGCTTGTGCCCTATTGCAAGGGGGAATGTACGCTGGAGGAGGCTGTGGTGCAGCTGAAAACGAATACGCGGCGTTTTGCCAAACGCCAGCTGACGTGGTTTCGCAGACAGATTGACGGGCTCTGGCTGGATATGGACAGGGAGGATTCCGGCATAATGGGGCAGGCAATAAGTTATCTGACAGAACTGGGAGTTTGGAAAGGCGAAGAATAACATACAACGAATGGTTAGCGGAAAATAAGGAAGAATGGAAAGGATGTTTTGGAATGAAAAAATCCTTTATGCAGAAAACAATGACAGCCCTTCTGCTGGCTGCGGTGATGTCCTTTGGCGTGGCTGGCTGCGGGAAAGAAAAGGAGAAAGATGATGAACCTGCCGTATCTGCGGAGGCAGGGGAAACGGCTCCAGCAGATGCGGAAATTCCCGAAAAGGAGCCTGCCCCTGCACTGGCGGCGGCGTTTCTGACAGCAGACGAACCGCCGGAAATCCAGGCTTCGGCAGCTATTTTGATTGAGGAAACAACAGGAACGATACTGTATGATAAAAACGGCATGGATAAAATGTATCCTGCCAGTATGACGAAAATGCTGACGGCTTTGATAGCAATGGACTATTTTAAGCCGGAAGAACTGATTACGATTGGGCAGGAAGTCAATGAAATTCCATGGGATTCCAGCAAGGCGGGACATAACGCAGGGGAAACCATAACGATGGAAAACGTGATTCGTGGGCTGATGATTCCTTCCGGAAACGATTCCGCAAATGTCGTTGCTTCGGCTGTGGCAAAGCGGGTACAGAACGATCAGAGCCTGAGCTTTACACAATGCGAACAGATTTTTACAGACCTGATGAACAAGAAGGCACAGGAGCTGAACGCGGTCAATTCCCATTTCTCCAATGCGCATGGCTATCACGATGAAAACCATTATACCTGTGCATATGATATGGCGTTATTTTCCAGAGAATATATGAAAAACCCGACACTTGCGGAGATTGCAGGGGAGAAACGTTTTTCCGGTGACGGTGCGGATAATATGTTTGCGGAAAACGACAGCATGCGGACACAGGAATATACCTGGTTCAACCACAACATGCTGATTACAGACGGGGAATATAAGTATGAATATGCGACGGGGATAAAAACAGGCTTTACCGATGAGGCAGGGGACTGCGTGACAGCTTCCGCAAAAAAAGAAGGCGAATCCCTGATTGCCGTAATATTCGATTCCCAAAGCCCGGGACGCTGGGACGATGCAAAGCTGCTGTTTGAATATGGCTTCAATGGATACGTCAGGACGGAACTGAGCCGGAAAGGTGCGTTGATCGAAGAAGCCGTGCTGACAAAGCACGACAAAACAGAAGGCGATACGGTGCCTGTTGTTTATGCGGATACGCTGGCAACATACCTGCCGCCTATGGACGAGGGCGCGCTCAGCACATCGGTGAAATATAACGAAACCTATGCGGAAACTGACGAGGACGGAACGATTCGGCTGAAAGCGCCGTTTACGAAGGGAACAGAAATCGGAACGGTCACGTTCCAAATCGATGGGCAGACGATACACGAAAGTCCTGTTGTGGCGGGACGGGATGTTTCCAAGGGAACGATACTCACCAATATCAAGGCGTTTTTCCAGAATTTTGCGAAGGATATTTTTTCTGTAAAGGGACTGCTTGGTATACTGCTTATTGCTGCGGTAATCGTGCTGATTATTCTGTTAATCCGGCTGATTCGGGGAAGAAGACACAGAAGAAACCGCAGGGGCGGATATACGTTCAGTTCCTCCGCGCGTAAAAGCATGGGCGGCGGACGCAGAAGAAGATATTGACAGGATTGGGAAAAACTGCAATGAAAGATGAAATTTTATTCCAGCTGGATATGGCTTGGCAGCTGTTTCTATATCACTGCAAGGAGTTGAAGGAGCCTGGATCAGACTGGTGCAGGAAGGAGAACGGCTTGCAGGTGCGGAAAAAGGGGGCTGCAAGGTTCTTGTATGCAGTATCAGAACAATAAAAAACAGGCAGTTATCGAGAATATGAACTGCACCCCAATTGTTAGACAAGAATGCTATAATACTTATACTAAGAAAAGGGGTGCTTTTCTATGCCTAAAGGAATACCAAACAAGAGGTATACACCAGAGCTTAAACAAATGGCGGTGGAAGCGGTCGTCAAAGAAGGATAGTGTCAAGAATAATGCGCAAAATAGTTTGCAGGCTCTGGCAGAATAAAATCAGCCAGCAGTAGAGGCATCCCCCAGGGCAGCCTCTAAGTGCTTCATATTCATGTACTTCTTGTTGCCCCACTGGGTGCCAGCTACATGGCGGAGCCTGGCACAGACCAGCATCAAAGCAGA
>CAJTKM010000018.1 GCA_910576545.1 Lachnospiraceae bacterium | reverse complement strand
TTGTTGACGAGATAGAAGCATAATCATCTGAACATCATTAGACCTAATATTGCCTCTGTTGTATTTTCAAGTGACAGGGGCAGTATTACTATATCTTGTGTCTGAGGTGGCTCTCAAGGAAGAAATTTCCGGGTGGCTCTGAAGCGGGAAACTGGTGGCTCCCAAGGGGGATAATATTCATGTCCGCAACATGAGCGGCTATCTGAGGAAAATGGCGATTGATGGGTACGTCATCAATTTGGAACTTCCAGAGCTGGCCGAGGGTGTGAAGCTGCTGCGCTACATCTCCAACAATGTCAACCAAATGGCCCGTCAAATGAATTCCGGCGGCTCGGTCTACCCTGACGAGGTGAATGACATTTGCACCAAGCAGGACGAAACCAACCGGCTGTTCGGGGACATTCTGGAACAACTTTCCCGTCTGAAATGAGGGTACGGCGATGGCAACAACTCGGCTGATGCCCCTCCACGTTGGAAAAGGTCGAACGGTGGCCGAAGCCCTGGGCCGGACAACCGACTATGTGAAAAATCTTGAGAAAACGGACGGCGGTGAACTGGTGTCGGCCTATCAGTGCAACCCGGCCATCGTGGACCAGGAGTTTCTTTTTTCAAGTCCCAATTCGACTTCGTGTTCCCGGTAGAATCTTCTGAATAAATATTTATATCAATGCAATAATTATACAACAGCTGCAAAAAGAGACTGCTCACCATAGGTGGACAGTCTCTTTTTGGCTTTCGTTATAATAAACAGTTTCACCATCTTGTTTTTGGTCATTGTTCTGAATTTCAAGAAATGAATTTTGAGAGTAGAAAAAGACAGCTACTCATGTTCGCTTATATTATCAATCATTCTGTTCGAGGGCTGAACAGTTAAAAGGCCTAATACATCATCGACCAAATGGAACATATAGCGTGTTGTACTGACTTCCTCTATGTGGTGTTGAACTTAAAAAACAGTTCAATACTTTTTTAGGAGGCATACATCATGCAGGCGAACATCATTCCTGAGAACATCGTCTTTAACAATTGCTATTCAGGTACAGAGTTTGAAAACAAAACGGTAGACTTTCTTCGACTGGCTGGACTCACAGCTAACAGAGTAGGTAAAGCTAATGATGGAGGTATTGACATTGAAGCGAGTGTGAATATTCAAGGGGTTAAATATTCATATTACATTCAATGCAAGTATTACAACAAGCCTTTGGGCAAGGGCCCAATTCAAGAGGTTTATTCTGGAGCGGCATTTTACAATAATATTGGAAAGCCCGTTGTCATTACCAATAACGAAGTGACATTCAATGCCAGAACTTATGCCAAAAAATTGGGTGTAGAGATCATTGCGGATTCTGAATGGGATGAAATTAAAGACACTTGTAATTCCAAGAAAGCAAAATATCAACATACTGGTTTATTGGGAATAATTATTTCGAGTGCAATTAAAAACGCAGAATACGCTAAACGAGCTGTAGCAACTGAACAAGAGCATATTGTGATAGCACTCTAATTACTGACAGTCATTCAGCCTATCCGATTTTGGCAAAGAGCGAAAATATTCGTCATGTTCAAATCAAAGCAGATAAGCACACTGAAGGCAGATATAATCTTGCAAATGTCAATGGAATTCATTCACAGATAGAAAAATTCATGCCAGAATCAGCAGAACGTATCCCAGCAACAAAGTATTTGAATCAATACATGGCTTTGTTTACATGGCAATGGATACATAAAGGTTTATCACTGGATGAAAGGGTTATTCTACTCAAACGTACTCTTGCAGACAGTTGGGATGATTACAAAGAATCCTATGACAGCATAAAATCTCGTCCGCTTGACATTAACACCAAAGGTCAATTCCCTAATGTGGTGTGATAATAATGATTTTGAAATGGGCCAGACACTGTTCTGGCCCATTTTTAATGATATCATGTAGGCAGTATGATATAATAAGAAAAAAATTTTTCAAAATAGGTGTCAGATTTTTGCCTAGAAGTTGTGTATATAGGTGGAAGGAGGATTTGTATGGATGATAATGGCATAATCCAGCTCTATTGGGATAGGAATGACCAAGCCATAAAAGTAACATCCGATAAATATGGTCATTACTGCAAAGCTATTGCAAGGAATATTTTAAACAATGAAGAAGATGCAGAGGAATGTGTCAATGATACCTATCTAAACGCCTGGAACTCCATGCCAACCCATTGGCCTGAACAGTTGGCAACATTCCTCGGTAAAATCACACGGAACCTAGCTTTTAACAGGTACAAGCACAATCATACCGAAAAACGCGGTGGGGAAAAAATAACACTTGTTTTAGACGAATTGACCGACTGCATATCGGACGTTGATGATGTGGAGCAAATCATTGACCGTCAGGAACTAATAAAGGCTATCAATTCATTCGTCAGAAGTCTTTCGGTAAGCAAGCGAAATATATTTGTACGGCGCTATTGGTATGCGGACTCAGTCACAGAAATTGCACATGACAATGGAATGTTGCAGGGAACCGTATCAAAGACACTGGAACGGACAAGAAAAGAGTTAAAAGCATATTTGACAGAAAGGGGCTTTGAGATATGAGAAAAGAAGATTTCTTTGAAGTCCTTGGTGAACTTGATGACGACATTGTGAAAGGGGCTAAAATAACTATGAAGAAAAAAATGAATTGGAAGGCTTGGGGTGCAATGGCAGCTTGCCTGTGCCTTATTGTTGCAGGCACTACTGCTCTTTTACAGCAGGATTCTTCAACAATACCCGGTGGAATTTCGATTCCCGGTACTGGCGGCACTGCTGGAATTGATGCCGGAAACAGCGATGGGATGACATCAACATACAGCGTTGCCGTATATCCTAGCACCGAGAGCGAAGAAAATGTAGAATCGGCAGAAGTGGCAAGCCTGACAGAAGAAGAAACCTTGGCACATCCATTAGCAGAACACCTTCCCAATCAGTTGCCAGACGGTTTTCACTATGGGCGCGGAAGCGTTTATAACACAACGATGAAAGATGGAACCCAGTATAATATGTTGAGAATTGAATACATTACCGGCGAGATACCAGAACCAGAATTTGCAGAGGACGGCGGAGAGGTTGTACCCAATCCGGAACTACTCGGAGACTCTTTTACTGTATGTGTTATGAACTATGAACCGGAAACTGATATAAGCATTTATTCCAGTCAGGAGGATATAACAATATCGCTTCTTGAAAAAGATGAGGCGGCTTATATTCATTCTGGAGATTACTATATTGGCGTTTTTACTGATACAGCGGAACTGGAAAATGTGTTAGACGCTTTGAGAAATATTAAGTAGATTCATGCCCTTGTTTTGAAAAAAAGCTGCTCCGATTTTGGGGCAGCTTTCTTCTTGAAATTTGCACACGCATCATGGACAAGATAAATTCAGATAATTTTGTAGAAATGAATGCTTATACACTAGAACATCGGATTTTAGTCACCGAGAACACAAAAGCGAATTGGGAGTTTTTCAAAGCGGCAGTATGCCTCTATGACGGGGCGCAACCAGAAGGAGCATAACGTGATTGCTTACCACCTGCGGCAGTCCTTCAAGCCGGGAGAGATCACACCGGAGCTGGCGAACAAGATCGGCTATGACCTGGCGATGTCGCTGACGAAAGGCAAACACGCTTTTATCGTCTGCACCCATACAGACAAGGAACACATTCACTCACACATCGTGTTCAATTCGACCTCGCTGGACTGCTCCAGGAAGTTCAATAATTTCTGGGGTTCTTCCTTCGCCGTCCGAAGAATATCCGACCTTCTCTGCCTTGAAAATGGCCTGTCGGTGATTGATGATCCCAGGCCCAGCCGGGGCAGCTATGGCAGTTGGTTGGGTGAAAAACCGCCCACTGTCCGGGAACAGTTGGCGCAAATGATTGACGCCGCCCTCACTGGCTGCAAAGATTTTGACAGTTTTCTGGCTGCGCTGAAAGAGTTGGGGGTAGAGGTCAAACGGGGCAAGCACCTGGCCTTCAAAATCCCAGGCGGCAAGAAATTCATTCGCTGTTCCTCTCTGGGCGAGGATTACACCGAGGCTGCTATCCTGGAGCGCATCTCCGGCAAGCGGGTCATCACGCCGGTGCAGAAACAGGTAGCACCTAATCTGCTGATCGACATTCAAGCGAAACTGCAACAGGCACACTCTCCCGGCTTTGAACGCTGGGCCAGCGTGTTCAATCTGAAAGAGATGGCAAAGACGCTGAACTTTTTGCAGGAGCATGGTCTGATGTCATATGCGGATTTGGTGAGCGCCTGCGATGCCGCCGCTCAGAAGTACCATGACCTCGCTGACCGCACCAAGGCCAACAGCGCGAGGATGGAGGAAATCTCTGCGCTACAAAGGCACATCGGCACATACAGCAAGACCCGCGCGATTTACGCACAGTATCGCAGACTGCCGCCCAAAAAGCAAGAAGAATTTTACGCCCAACACGCCAGCGCCATTATTTCCTGTGAGGCGGCGAAACGGTATTTTGACAGCCTGGGGCTGAAAAAACTGCCCTCAATTCAATCTCTAAAACAGGAGTACGCCGCTCTGTCAGCGGAGAACAGAAAGCTGTACCCCGACCAGAAAAAAGCTAAGGCGGAGATGATGGAGCTACTCACCGCCAGACACAACACCGAGAGAATTTTGATCCTATCCGAGGAAGAAAAACGGCAGAAACAACGCCAGGAAGAACGATAATCTCTTGATATTCCCCCGTCCCCCAAGGGGGCAGCAGACGCCGAAGGCGGCTTAAAAGGAGCGGCGCGTTCCGCCGCTCCTTACGGGGCTTGGGGGCGGTCAGCCACCAACAAGCGGGGGTCGGTATATACCGAGCCATTGCTTGCCATTTCTACCGCACCCTGTCCCGTTTCCTCAACTGTTCTGCTCTATTTCAGCCTCAATAAGGGCAACAAGCTCGCTGGGGCGCATATCCAGCGCATTGGCGATTTTCCAAAGAGTTTCAAAATTTGCCTGCTTGTCACCATTCTCAATCATTGTCAGATGAGTGCGGTCAATTCCCGCAAAGCCACTCAAAACATCTTGGGATATACCCTTTTTATTGCGAAGACTGCGAATTGTCCTCCCAACCGCACTATTGTCGAATTGCACCGCCCCACCCCGCTTTCTCAACAGTTAGTGTATGAGAAAACGCGAAAATGACAGTCTACGATAATAGACATATGCAAGATTTTTTGATATAATGCGGAGCATCTATGTTTGGGGAGGACTGTTTACGATGATAGAAACAGCTTGCGCATTTACCGGCCACCGGCCAAAAAGTTTTCCTTGGGGCTATGACGAGAACGCCCCTGGCTACGTACTGTTGAAGGAAGTCCTGGCGGCGCAGATCACCGCGCTGGCGGAACGGGGTGTGACGGATTTCCTGTCTGGCATGGCCCAGGAGACAGACCTTTGGTGCGCCCAAATCGTCCTCGACCTGAGAAAGAAAAATACTGCGCTGAAGCTCCACGCCATCCTTCCATGCGAAGGGCAGGAAGGTAAGTGGACAGCTTCAGCACAGGTGTTGTACCATTCTATTCTGGAGCAGGCTGACGATGTTTTCTTTGTTGACCGAGACTATTGCTCCGGCTGTATGCTGAAACGCAACCGCTGCATGGTGGACCACTCATCCATCTTACTGGCTGTCTACAATGGTACTCGGCGCAGCGGCACCGATGCCACGGTCAACTACTCCCGGAGGCTGGGTCGGAAGATTATCGTTATCGACCCAATCTCCAGAAATATTTCGCATCAATATTCCGGCAATATTTAAAAGTATTGGAAAAGCAGTTCAAACCGTGGCGTACTTTACCACGTCTGATTATTGGTGATGTAATTGATATTTCAACAAGGATATGCTATAATCTTACAAAAAGCTTCCAACGTGTGAAAATCTTACCTTAGAGGAGGTACTATGTCTAAAAGGAAAACCGTCATACTAATTGTCTTAGCAATTCTCTTTTTCGTAATTGTTGTTCCAATCTGCATCAATGAGTGTTACAAAATTGGTCCTGGCTATATAACAGAATGGGGCGCAGCAGATGTCCTTTCCTATTACGGGACCGCTTTGGGCGCAACTGCTACAGCAACGGCAATGGTGGCTACGATTACCTTTACACGGAAACAGATTGACAGAGACAGTTATCTTAAAAGTGAAAAGGAAAAGTGGTCGAAAATTGAAGCTGTTTTTATTGACGCACTCAACAGCATCAATCCCATGCTCCCTCTCGTCAGCACAATGGATAACAGCCTTTCCAATCCTTCTGCGGCAATAATTACAATTCAAAAATACCAAATAGGCTGTCAGGTGGCTACAGACCAACTGAATGCCTATCTCAGTACCGCAGACTATCCAAAAGTGAAGATGCTGATTGATGAAATCAGACGTGCCTCAGAGCAATTCCGTCAAATCTATCAAGAAGGAGTTGAGGCATATTCCCAACTGCGTGATTTTCAGGGGTGCGATACCTGGCTGAAGACGCTCGAAATGGAGTCAAGGTATCCAAACTCTTTTTCAAAAGAAATGCTCACTTTCTGTGAAAAAAAGATTGATGAAACAAACGGACTTCGGGACGAGGATATTCAGAAAACCATCGAAGAACTTCATGGAAAGGTAATCTCAGCCTATCACAGTACATACCGTTCCCTGCTGCAACTCAAAGGGGCAACTTTTGAGACAATCAACACTGAAATCCAGAAGAATGCGAATAGGATTTTGCATCTGTGGAGGAAAAAGTAATGCCGACGCTTGAATGGATTGGAAAAGACAAAGTAGTCAAAGTCCCCTACCGAGTGTTGGAGAAGCAGTATACATATAACGCCGAGGCAAGCGAAAACATGATTATCCGTGGGGACAACTTGGAGGCGCTCAAGGCTATGCTGCCCCGATACGAGGGGAAGATCAAGTGCATCTATATTGATCCGCCCTACAACACAGGCAACGAGGGCTGGGTCTACAACGATAACGTGAATGACCCTAGAATTAGAAAGTGGCTGGGTGACGTAGTAGGCCGGGAGGGTGAAGACCTGAGCCGCCATGACAAGTGGCTGTGCATGATGTATCCGCGGTTGAAGTTGCTACAGCGGCTGTTGGCGGAGGATGGGGTCATTTTTATCAGCATTGACGACAACGAACTTTTCAATCTGAAATCTATTTGCGATGAAATCTTTGGGGGGAGTTGTTTTGTTGCCACTGTGTCCTGGCAGAGGACCTATTCCACCCGTAACGATTCCAAAGGTATTGTCAGTGAGGTAGAATACATTCTTGTGTATGGCAAAAGGCCGGGATGGAACCCAAACAAACTGCCGAGGACTGACAGTATGAACGCTAAATACAAAAATCCGGACAATGACCCTTTGGGGGATTGGCGGTCTGATAATGCTTATGCTCCTGGTGCCGCAACTCATCAAGGCATGGTTTATGCCATTCAACACCCATTCACTGGGAAACTGCTCTATCCAAGCAACGGCTCATGTTGGCGCTATCAGCAGGATGAAATGTTAGCTATCATGTGCGGCTGGTGCAAGTATGAACTTCGTGACTTGAATGATGTCCATGAGAGAGCTGTTATATGCGGCGTACCAGATGATGAAGTGCGGCAAGGAGTGAAGGCTATCGTATTGGCAGAGTCTTTGGAAATATCAAAGAAAAAGGCGGTTGCTGTGCTGAAAAGAGGACAATGGCCCCGGTTCTTCTTTTCTAAAGGCGGGCGAGGCAGTATTGCAAGGAAGACCTATCTTGGTAATGTTGGAGGAACACCACCAACGAACTTATGGCAGTATGCTGATGTTGGGCATACCGATGAGGCGGCAAAAATCCTGAGAGCAATTTTTGATGGGAAAGCAGCTTTTGACACCCCCAAACCGCCCCGATTGATCGAACGTATTTTACAGATTGCGGGAGATACAGACACTTTGATTCTGGACTCCTTCGCTGGTTCCGGCACCACAGCCCACGCAGTCCTGAACATGAACAAGGCCGACGGCGGACACCGCAGGTTCATTCTGGTAGAAATGATGGACTATGCCGAGAGCATCACCGCCAAGCGTGTCAAGCGGGTGATTGGTGGCTACGGCGAGGGGAAAAACGCCGTGGGGGGTACAGGCGGCGACTTCACCTTCTATGACCTTGGCCCCATTCTTCTCCTGCCCAACGGTAATCTGAATGAGGACGTGGGCGCAGAGAAAATCCGGGAGTACGTCTATTTCATGGAAACAAAAACCGCCATTGAGCCGGATAAAGAGGACGAGCCTTATTACTTGGGTGTCCATATGGACAGCGCCTACTATTTCTATTATCGGAAAGAATGCTTACCTGCCTGAACCGCGACTTCCTGCGCGGAGTGAAAACCAAGGCGGAGCGGTATACCATTTACGCCGATCTCTGTACGCTCAGCCCGGCGGAATTGGAGCAGTATCACATTACCTTCAAAAAAATCCCCCGTGACATTTCCAGGCTGTAAGGAGGCTGAGACATGGAACTGAAAACCTATCAGCAGCACGTTATGGATGACCTGTCTGCCTATCTGGGGCATCTGAACCGGGACAGCGACATGATCGCTGCCTGGAAGGGGTACTGGATGGACAAGGATATTTCTGTTGGCTTTGGCGGTGTGCCTGCCTACAAAAACTCCATCTCTGGAGTCCCCCACGTCTGTATGAAGGTTCCTACCGGCGGCGGTAAAACGTTCATGGCCTGCGCCGCGCTCAAGCGGATTTTTGACGCTATGCCCTTGGACAAGCCCCAAGTAGTGGTCTGGCTGGTGCCATCGGACTCTATCCTCACCCAGACAATCCGCAATCTGTCCAATCCGGAACATCAGTACCGCCTGCGGCTCAATTCAGATTTTGCCGGGAAAGTGGAGGTCTACACCAAGGAAATGCTGCTCAGCGGCCAGCAGTTCTCGCCGGATACGGTCCGGGAACAACTGACCGTGTGCGTTTTGAGTTATGGTTCTCTGCGTATTGACAGCAAGAAAAAAGATGTGCGCAAAGTTTATCAGGAAAATGGAAATCTGCTGAAATTTGCTCAGTATTTTCGGGACGGCTCTGTGCTGCTGGCAGACACGCCGGATACGGCGCTCATTCAGGTGCTGCGGCATTTATCCCCCATAGTAGTCGTGGATGAAAGCCACAACGCCGGGTCAGATTTGAGCGTGGAGATGCTGAACAATCTCAATCCATCTTTCATACTGGACTTGACGGCCACGCCCCGAACAAACAGCAATATCCTCTCCTATGTAGACGCACGGGAACTGAAAAAGGAGAATATGGTCAAACTCCCGGTTGTGGTGTATAACCGCACCTCCCGGCAAAGCGTCATTCAAGACGCCATTCAGCTTCGGGGCAGCATTGAACAGCAGGCCATAGCGGAGGAATAGGCGGGCGGCGCATACATACGCCCTATTGTTCTGTTTCAGGCCCAGCCGAAAACAAAAGAGGACAGCGAAACCTTTGACAAAATCAGGGCCATGCTGATTGACATGGGTATATCGAAAGAGGAAATCGCCGTCAAGACTTCCAAAGTGGATGAGCTTGGGAAGATTGACCTTATGAGCCGGGAATGCCCCATTCGGTATATCATTACGGTCAACGCCCTCAAGGAAGGGTGGGATTGTCCCTTTGCATATATCCTGGCATCACTGGCTAATAAGACCTCGAAAGTGGATGTGGAGCAAATCGTGGGCCGCATTCTCCGTCAGCCTTATGCAAGAAAACACAGCTCCACACTGTTGAATACTTCTTATGTGCTGACCTGTTCCAATGAGTTCAGGGCCACTTTAGATAGCATTGTGAGTGGTTTGAATATGGCCGGATTCAGCCGGAAGGATTTTCGGATAGGAGAATCTCCTGCTCCAAGCCCCGCCCCCCAAATAGATGAAACGGAACAGACCGGAATTGGAGAGGACACTTCCGATGATGGGGTGGATACCTTTGATGATATTGATTCCGATGAAGTGAAAAAAGCGCTGGAGAGCGGTACTGGTAAGCCCGGTTCAACAGTAGATAGTATGGTTCAGGATGCCCAACGGCAGGCAGCAGACTATGACGAGGGGATGAACAGCAGCGATCGTTCAGGATTTTTTGGAGGAGAGCTGGGAGAAATGTTAAACCAGAATTCCATTCAGACGCAATTTGCGGAGGAAGCAACAGCTTTGCGGATTCCCCAATTTTTTGTGAAAGATGCTCCTGACTTGTTTGGTGGGGAATATAGGCTGCTGTCAAAGGAGAATTTGTCAGATGGCTTTTCCCTCAACGGACAGGATGCTCAAATCAGCTTTGAGTTGGCCACTGGGAAAATGTATAAGATTGATATCCAAGAGGATGGAGCCGCGATTCCCCAATATAAGCCAATGGGAAAAGATGAAAGTGCATATATCAGAGAATGGCTGGCGAAGCTGCCGCCGGAAAAACGGATACAGCAGTGCGCAGCGTTGATTTGTGGGCAGCTCAACAGGAATAATCGCTATGCCGCTCAGGAAATCAGCGAGTATGTCCGCCGCATCGTGGCAAACATGACAGAGGATGAACTGGCGGCTATGGAAACTGCAATCCCTACTTATGTACAGAAAATTCAAACGAAGATTGACGGCCTGGAGCAAGCCTATCGGACAGCGCAGTTTAAGAAGTGGCTGGACAGTGGGAAGATTGTTTGCAGAGAGTCCTATGTCTTGCCTCCGGTTATTACTCCTGCCGAGACGATTGATACAATACCATATTCCCTATACGATGCCGAGAAGAATGATATGAACCCGGAGGAGCGGGATCTGATTGAAATCGTTGCAAGCATGGACAATATCAAGTGGTGGCACCGGATTATTGATCGTAAGGGCTTTCTTCTTAACGGAAACATCAACCACTATCCTGACTTTATGGTTATGACAAAGGCTGGGAGACTTGTATTGATTGAGTTTAAGGGTGATGATCGGGACAACAGTGACAGCAAGATGAAACTGGAGCTTGGCCGTCAGTGGCAAGCCCAGACTGGACAGAACTATCGCTATTTCATGGTGTTTAAAAATAAGGACTTTGGTATTGACGGGGCATACACATTGGAGCAATTTGTGGAGATTATGAAGGAACTGTGATTTATTAGGCTGTAATGCTCAACATATCTGTTTCACATTAAATCTGTGAGGCAGATATGTTGAGCATAGTAATATCTGCTATATGTTTATTAGCTAATGAAATTCAAGATAGTCCCTTCGATTTGTTCGGTTAAGCAACGTAAAGAATTATAAAGCTGCTCCTTTGCCGAAAAGTAATCCAGATTAAATGCCTTGTATGTCAATCCTTTTAATACATCATTTTCAATAATTTCAGTTTCCTTTAGAAACTGTCCCAAGCCATAATGAGCAAGACAATTTCTGAAATTTCTGTCGTATAAAGAATTATTTAGATGAAAATTTTTATTATTTATTGCATTAATCTCTTTGAGAAAATCACACAAGTAATAATATTGAAGATATGCAAACTTGAATTTTTGAGGAATCTCTTCCGTAAAACATTTGTCAATAAACACTGTTACATAATTGACACAACAAAGAACGGAGAATAACAAAAAATCTAAATTTGTTTTTCCTTTTAACGGGCAATTTTCAAAAAAGTGGTAGTCTTTAGGTTTGATCACAAAATGACTATCATATGTGTATGGGGGGAACTTTGAACATTCCAAAAAAGCGGCAAGTCTACCAGAAATCATGCTAATATTTTTTATCCATATACCAATATTTTGGTTTCCCAAAAGAGACACAGGAGAATACATCGCACCGAGAATAGTATTTCCACAGAAATTGCCGGCGCAAATGTCTACACCAACATTATAGTACCCACAAATTTTCTCGCGGAAGCTACGAATACTATAAAAATATTTGTCGCTTTCGTTGAGTTTGTCAGTCAATAGCTGCATATAGTCGCCATACGATTTTTCAAATAGCTTATGTCTTAGTCTCAAGGCACTATAATATGTTTTTTCTTCTTCATTAAACGTAGGTGCGCCCAATCGCATTTTTTTGCACCACTGTTCTGCGCCATCGGTGAAAACGCCTATGTAGGGCTGACACATCATAATATAATTTCCATTTATATTACTTGCATTATGTTGTATATCTGTCAGTGTATATAAAAACCTAGCATCGGATTGAAGTAATTCATAAGCTGCTGTCTGTACTTTGTTTAATTTCAACACAATCCCCCCAAGTGCTGTTTTATTCATTATATAGCAAATTTTGACTCTATACAACAGCAATCTACGGGACCAAATTGAAAAGATGCAAATTCACCCTTGACAAAAGCTCTCTGAATGGATGTTGTGAATGATTTTGGTGCGAATGTCACGCTGAATGGCGGAATCGCGTTGCAGACGATGGGAACATGGAAAACTTTTGTCCGGACCGGCAATATTATTTTGCCGAACAATGCGGTGGAACTTTATTTTGAAGAAGATAATATGAATGAATTTTGCAGGCATCTGGAAACATTTGAGATATACTATGTCCATGAATTAACGGAGCACCGCTGGGGGCAGCGTGTTATCCGCTTTTATGACCCCGATGGGCATATCATTGAGGTTGGGGAAAACATGGAGGCTGTTGTGCGCCGTTTTATACAACAGGGACTGACAGAGGAAGAAACGGCGGCAAGGATGGATGTCCCTTTCGACTATATTATTTCCTGTCTGAAGGGCAATACATCTGTGTAATGAAAATGATTCAACTGCCACAATGGAAAGGCAACAGAATCCTTTTTTGCCATAGACTGGTGAAAAAGGAGGGGATTTCATGCCCAGAATTTATCTCAGTCCGTCTTTGCAGGAATATAATACTTATATTAATGGAGGAACGGAGGAACAGGTCACGAACGAAATCGCAGACGCTATGGAGCCGTACCTGATGGCAATGGGGATTGAATTTGTGCGCAACAGACCGGAAATGACGTTGGGGGAGGCGATTGCAGACTCCAACAGCGAAGGCTTTGATTTTCATCTTGCGATTCATTCCAATGCTGCGCCGGAATCTATGGCAGGGATGCTGACAGGGCCTGATGTTTACTATTTTGCCTCCAGTCCTTACGGGAGGGAAATGGCGGAAATCATTGCCGATGAATTTCGGACAATTTATCCGAATCCTGAAAAGGTGGATGCAGTGCCGACAACAACTTTGCGGGAGCTGCGGCGGACAAACGCGCCCTCCGCGCTGGTCGAAGTAGCGTATCATGATAACCCGCAGGACGCCGCTTGGATTAAAGAGAATATCCAACTGATTGCGGCGGCTTTGAGCCGCTCGCTGGCAAGGTATTTCGGAATTCCTTTTGCGGAGCCTGCTGTGGAATAATGCGATGGAAATATCCGCCTGTTTTCTGTTTGGAAAGTTGAACAGGCGGATATTTCAATTTTTAAACAAATTATTGCATTTATCGGAGATAAAAGATTGTTCAAAACGCCTAAAAATATTTTTTTGTAGAAAAAATAAAGGGAATTCCATACAAGGGGAGAATATGATACAATATGTATATTGTCAATCAATCACATACTGTATACATAATTGAACCTCACGGGCGGTCTGCCCGATAAAAAATACTCAGGGAGGGAAACATATGAAAAATTATGCAGCAAACAGGGTAAGAAACGTAGTTCTTTTGGGCCACAGCGGTTCCGGAAAAACAACTTATACAGAAGCCGCGCTTTATTACTCTGGCGCAACAAAGCGTTTCGGCAAGGTTGAGGATGGAAACACTGTGAGCGACTATGAAGCAGAAGAAATTCGCCGTAAGGTGTCTGTGAATACATCTGTTATTCCCGTAGAATGGCAGGATACAAAAATCAATTTCCTGGATACGCCAGGCTATTTCGACTTCGTGTCAGAAGCAAAGCTGGCAATGAATGTCGCGGATACCGCGCTGATTATGGTTTCTGCAAAATCCGGCGTGGAAGTAGGTACGGAAAAGGCATGGGAATATACAGAAGAAATGCATATGCCCAGAATGATTTTTGTCAACCAGATGGATGATGAAAATGCTGACTTTGAAAAAACGCTTGCAGATATGAGAACGAAATTTGGCAAGGCTGTTGCTCCTTTGCAGATTCCGTTTAACGATGAAAACGGTAATTTCGTTGGCTTTATCAACCTGATTAAACGGGACGCAAGAAAGAAAGTAGATGGTAAGCTGCAGAGATGCGAAATGCCGGAAGAAAAGAAAGATGAAGTTGAGGTGCTCCGTTCCATGTTGATTGAAGTTGCGGCAGAAAGCAGCGATGAACTGATGGAAAAATTCTTCAACGATATCGAACTGACAGAGGAAGAAATTTATGACGGCCTTCTGGCAGGTATTTCCAGCCACAGCATCGCGCCTGTTATGTGCGGCTCCGCTACACTGGGCTACGGCGTAAAACTGCTGCTGAATACGATTGTACGTTTCACCCCTCCCGGGCTGGAAGTAAAAAAGAACTTCCACGCGCTTGTTGACGGCAGCGAAGCTGTGCTTTGCAGCAGTGATGATGAAACATTCTCTGCTTATGTGTTCAAAACGATTTCCGACCCTTATATTGGGCGTTTGAACCTGTTCAGGGTTATGACGGGCAAACTGGACAACAGTATGAGCATCTATAATGTGGAAAAGGACACAACGGAAAAAATTGGGCGGCTTTATGTTATGCGCGGGAAAGACCAGATTGAGGTTGACGAGCTGCACACCGGCGATATTGGCGCATTGGCAAAACTTTCCAATACTTCTACGCAGGATACACTTGCAACGAAGGAACATCCGATATCCATTCCGAAGATTAGCCTGCCCGGCTCTGTTCTTTGCATGGCAATCCAGCCGAAGGGCAAGGGTGATGAAGATAAGCTGTCCGCGGCTCTGGCAAAAATAAGAGAAGAAGATCCTACTATTAAGATGGAGGTCAACACAGAAACAAAACAGACTCTGATTTATGGTGTGGGCGAACAGCAGCTTGATGTTATGGTAAACAAGCTGAAAACAAAATATAAAATTGAAGTAGACCTGCTGGATCCTATCGTACCTTACAGAGAAACGATTAAGGGCAAGGCTTCTGTACGCGGACGGTATAAAAAGCAGTCCGGCGGACATGGCCAGTTCGGTGATGTTGTAATGGAGTTTGAGCCCAGCGGCGATCAGTCTACGGCATATGTATTTGAGGAAAAAATTTTTGGTGGTTCTGTTCCCAAGCAGTATTTCCCTGCCGTAGAAAAAGGCTTGCAGGAATGCGTGCTGAACGGTGTTCTGGCGGGATATCCTGTGGTTGGTCTGAAAGCTACGCTGACAGATGGTTCCTACCATCCGGTTGACTCCTCCGAAATGGCGTTCAAAATGGCAACGTCTGTTGCGTTCAAGGAAGGTGTTCCTCAGGCAAAACCGACATTGCTTGAGCCGATTGAGCATGTAGAGGTACTGATTCCGGAGAGATACATGGGCGATATCATGGGTGATATCAACAAACGGCGTGGACGTATTCTGAGTATGGACGCAGTTGGCAATAAAAAGTGTATCGTTGCAGAGGTACCAACTTCCGAAATGCAGAAATATGCAACAGATTTGCGTTCTATGACGCAGAGCCGCGGCGATTACAGACATTGGTTTGAACGCTACGAAGAGGCACCGATGGAGATTCAGAAGAAAATCATTGAACAGAGAGCTGCTGAAAAAGATAAATAAGCTTGGCTGAAAATAAATCCGGGCCGTGAAGTTGGAAGAGGGTTTTGAAAATGGCTTAAGAAACCGCAGAAAGGCAATGCTTTGTCAATCTGCGGTTTTTATTTATATACTGCTTGGCAGCGATATTGTTTTGCAGTTAATAAAGACACAACAGACGAAAATAGCATTTAGATCGCTCTGGCATAACAGTGTTTTTAAGTGGGAATAACAAAATGAGATTACGAATGGGAGGGAATACCATGCAGAATGAACTTTTAGATGTTGCGATAATCGGGGGCGGCCCTGCCGCGCTTTCCGCCGCTTTGAACTGCCGACAGCGGAATAAGTCTGTATGCGTTTTTGGCAGAAGCCTGGACAGTTCTCTGCTTTTTGCAGCGGAGAAGGTGGATAATTATTTAGGTATGCCGGATATTGGAGGAGAAGAAATGTTGAACCGCTTTTATGCCCATGCGGTGAAAAACGGTGTGGAATTTAAGGAGTGCAGGATTCGCCAGATTCTTTCTATGGGCGATCATTATATGATAAACGCAAATAATGAATTTATCGGGGCGAAAACGATTATTTTAGCCGTGGGGCTGAATAAAAGTATTGGTATACCGGGTGAGGCGGAATTTCTTGGCAAAGGCGTCAGCCATTGTGCGACCTGTGACGGTATGCTTTACAGAGGCAAAAAAGTCATTGTTGTCGGGGAAAATGAGGAGGGCGAAGCGGAGGCAGATTTTCTGGCAGATGTATGTAAAGAAGTAATCTACATCCCGCTTTATCAGCCTGTTTTGAACCTGAAAGAAGGAATTACACAGAAAGAAGGAAACCCCAAAGCCGTTGTCGGGAAGGACGGAAAGGTAGCCGCACTGGAATTGGAAGATGAAACAATCAGTTGCGATGGAATATTTTTTGCCAAAAATACCGCTCCGCCGGAAAGTCTGCTTTTTGGGTTGGAAACAGACGGCAAAAATATTGTGGTGAACCGCAAAATGGAAACAAACCTGCAGGGAGTTTATGCGGCAGGGGACTGCACCGGCACACCCTACCAGATTGCAAAGGCCGTCGGTGAAGGTCTGATTGCCGCACTTTCCGCTGCGGAAGAGATAGACAGAAGAAATCGGAAGTAAACAGGAAAATCTGCAAAAAACCGGAGAGGTATACAAGGATGAAGTGACCCCAAAAAGTTAGACAAATATTTCAAGCACAAAATGTTCAAGCAGCCGAAAGGGCTTGCTGTCTGTGAATTGCAGGCGGCAAGCCCTTTCGTTTTGCCTTAATCCTGCGATTGTTGTAGTAATCCAAATATTCAATCAGTTCCCGTTTGAAGTGTTCCATGGACTGGAACTCTTGCAGATACAGCAATTCACTCTTAAGCAGACCAAAGAAATTCTCTATCACAGCATTGTCCAGACAGCTGCCTTTCCGGCTCATGCTTTGCCGGATGCCCTTCTCTTTGAGCAGCCGCTGATACTGCTTGTGTTGATATTGCCAGTCCTGGTCCGAGTGAAGAATGAGATTTATATCATCTGGAATCTTCTTAAAAGCCTTTTCCAGCATAGTCGTCACCATACTCAGCACTGGATGATCTGATATTGTGAAGCTGACCAGATCCCTGCTGTGCAGATCGAGAATGGGAGACAGATAGAGCTTCTCTCCAAATAGGCTGAACTCCGTTACATCCGTAACCCACTTCTGATTTGGCTTCTTTACATGGAAATTCCGCTTCAGCAGATTCGGCGCAATTTTTCCAACTTCTCCCTTGTAAGAACGATATTTCTTTATTCTGACACGACAAACCAGCCCAAGCTCCTTCATGAGTCGCTGGACTGTCTTGTGGTTAACAGAGAAACCTCGACTATGCAGTACCGCTGTAATTCGGCGATAGCCATATCTTCCTTTGTTTTCATGGTAAATTGCTGTAATTTCTTCCTTTACAGATGCGTATTTATCTGTTTTCTTCATCTGTTTCAGATGATAATAAAAGGTTGCACGGGGCAGTTGAGCGATATCCAGCAGCAATGCCAGTGAAAATTCCTGCCTTAGTATTTGGACTGCCTGCGCTTTTTCTGCCGGCGTCGCTCGTTCTCCAAAACCAAGGCTTGCAATTTTTTTAGGTAAGCATTCTCCGCACGCAGACGCTGAACTTCTGCCAGCAGATCTTCTTCCACATCTTTTGGCAGTTTCTTGGGTCTGCCAGTACTGCCACGTCCACGTCGCTCTAACGCCAGACCTTCCGGGCCCTCCGTCAGGTAGATTCGTTCCCAGCTTTGGATGCTGCCATGACCGTCAATTCCGTAAATTCTGGCAGCTTCATTATAGCTTAACCCTTCTTTGACGACCGCTTCCACCGCCATTTGTTTAAGCTCTGGTGTATACCTCTTGTTTGGTATTCCTTTAGGCATAGAAAAGCACCCCTTTTCTTAGTATAAGTATTATAGCATACTTGTCTAACAATTGGGGTGCAGTTCAGAAAATGCTCTTTCCGGTTTTTTGTGTAATATATTTTGCATCAAAATCAAGAGATAATAAAAGAAAATATTATTTTAAGAGAGAAATAAAGAGAATTTTCTAAAATATAGATGAATATATCTAAATTTATTGGAATACACTATTTGAATAATATGGAAAAAATGGCTAATATAATACTAGAAATTAGCACTCGGTATGAATGAGTGCTAACAAAACAAGAAGGAGGAGAATGATAATGAAACTCGCACCATTAGGAGATAAAGTAGTATTAAAACAATTGGAAGCACAGGAAACCACAAAATCAGGGCTTTTGCTGACATCCCAATCCAAGGAAAAGCCGCAGGAAGCAATCGTTGTCGCTGTCGGTCCAGGGGGCATGGTTGGCGATACAAACGTAGAAATGGTTCTCAAAGAAGGGGATCACGTTGTATTTTCCAGATATGGCGCAATGGAAGTAAAATTTGAAGGCGAAGAATATCTGATCATGCGTCAGAATGACATTTTGGCAGTCGTAAAAGAATAAAAACAGGAGGCGTTTTGGGATATGGCAAAGGAAATCAAATACAGCACAGAGGCCAGAAATGCGATGGCAGCTGGTGTTGACAAGCTCGCGAATACAGTAAAGGTAACGCTTGGTCCTAAGGGCAGAAATGTAGTTCTGGACAGAAAATTCACTTCTCCGATGATTACGAACGATGGCGTAACAATCGCAAGAGATATTGAGCTGGAGGACCCTTATGAAAACATGGGCGCACAGCTGGTGAAAGAGGTTGCGACACAGACAAACGATGTTGCGGGCGATGGCACAACAACAGCAACTGTACTGGCTCAGGCAATGATTCAGGAAGGGCTGAAAAACGTTGCGGCAGGTGCAAACCCTATTATCTTGAGAAAGGGCATGCAGAAAGCAACAAACGCAACGGTTGAAGAAATCAAAAAAATGAGCCAGTCTGTTACAACAAAGAAACATATTGCCAATGTTGCAGCAATTTCTGCTGGAGATGAAGAAGTCGGCGATATGATTGCGGACGCGATGGAAAAGGTAACAAACGATGGCGTTATCACTGTGGAAGAATCCAAAACAATGCGCACAGAACTGGAACTGGTGGAAGGTATGCAGTTTGATAAAGGCTATCTGTCCGCTTATATGTCCACAGATATGGAAAAAATGGTTGCGGTTTTGGAAGACCCTTATATTCTGGTTACAGATAAGAAGATTTCCAATATTCAGGATCTTGTTCCTCTGCTTGAGCAGGTTATGCAGGAAGGACGCAAACTGCTTTTAATTGCGGAAGATGTAGAGGGTGAGGCACTTGCCACACTGGTCGTAAATAAGCTGCGTAATATCTTTACCTGTGTAGCAGTAAAAGCTCCTGGCTATGGTGAAAGAAGAAAAGCACAGCTTGCGGACATTGCTGCTCTGACAGGCGCGCAGGTGATTTCTGACGAACTGGGCATTGACCTGAAAGAAGCAACAACAGATATGCTTGGTCATGCAAAAACAGTCCGTGTGGAAAAAGATTTGACAATCATTGCGGATGGTTCCGGCAGAAAAGAAGATATTGAGGCAAGAATCAATCAAATCAAAGCCGGTATTGAAGAAACAGAATCCGATTTTGACAGAGAGAAATTACAGGAAAGATTGGCAAAACTTTGCGGCGGTGTTGCGGTAATCAAGGTTGGCGCGGCAACAGAAACAGAAATGAAAGAAAAGAAAATGCGTATGGAGGACGCTCTGGCAGCAACAAGAGCAGCTGTGGAAGAAGGCATTGTAGCTGGCGGCGGTACAGCATTTGTCCATGCGATTGAAAAAGTAAGAACAATTTGCGCAGATTTGACAGGCGATGAAAAGACAGGCGCGGATATCGTTATCAAAGCACTGGAGGCTCCTTTGCGTCAGATTGTTACAAATGCGGGTCTGGAAGGCTCTGTTGTTGTAAACAAGGTGAAAGAGCAGAAGGATGGCATTGGTTTCAATGCACTGACAGAGGAATATGTAGAAATGGTTGAGGCGGGTATTCTTGACCCTGCAAAGGTAACAAGAAGTGCGCTCCAGAACGCGACATCTGTTGCTTCTACATTCCTGACGACAGAAGCTGTTGTTGCGGAGCTGCCTGCAAAGGCTCCTGCTATGCCTGACCCTGCAATGGGCGGCATGGGCGGATATATGTAAACCGCTAAATAAATGATGTAATGAAAATTCACTCCGGAAGGCAGGAGTATGCCAGCCTTCCGGAGTATTTTTCTGCTATCTTGTATGACAAGCTGAAGAAAAGTATTGCTGAGAACAGCTGACAAGGTGACAGGAAAGGTATTTTTACAAGCGGTTTATCGTGATTTCATCGCAAAAAAATAATTGACCATGATATATGCATAGAAATTGCACGAAAAAAAGAACGTGAAAGTTTCTGCAAAATGCGGAAGAAGTGCGGTACTGTATACTGTTTTTTCGGGAATATGCTCAACGGCATCTTTCGTACAAATACAAATGTCCTGGAAATGCAAAAAATGTCCGCCAGAAAGAAACTTTTTTCGGGATTTCTATTGACTTTGCAGAAAGCAATCATATATAATGATTCAAAGTTCATTATGGTATTTTCGCCATAACTGACAGAAACCTACGGAATATGCCAGATAGAGGAGGGATTTTGTTTGTTACAGGCTTTTGACATTATCGGACCTATCATGATTGGTCCATCCAGTTCACATACCGCAGGGGCGGTTCGTATCGGGAAATATGCCCGTTCCATTTTGGGCACGAAACCGGTATCTGCGCAGATTCGTTTCAGTGGCTCTTTTGCTAAAACCTATAAGGGGCATGGCACAGACAAGGCGATTATTGCTGGTATCATGGGAATGGATACGGATGACGGACGCATCCGCCGCAGTATGGAAATCGCGAAAGAGGAAGGGCTCAGCTTTGCCTTTTTGGAAGAGGATATTGACGGAGCACATCCGAATACAGCGGAAATCACGTTGACAGATGCCAACGGAAAATCTGCGGAAGTACAGGGAGCATCCATTGGCGGCGGCAACATTATCATAAATAAAATCAACGGGACGGAGGTTTCTATTACCGGAAAATCCGATACCCTGATTATTCCGCATGACGACGTACCGGGCATGATTGCTGTGGTAACGAACATCCTTGCGGAAAAGAAAGTAAATATTCACGGTTTTTCACTTTGCAGGGACAGAAAGGGCGGTACCGCCGTCATGACGATTGAGATTGACGGTGACATTGATGAATCCATCAATGAGGCAATACTGCAGAATCCTCATATCCATGCATCTACGATATTGAAAGCCATTTGATAAAGGAGAGTGAAAAAAATGAAATATGATTCTTTGTCAGATTTGGTTGCAGCGGCAAAGGAACAAAATGTATCCCTGTCTGTGCTTGTCCTTCGGGATCAGGCGGCATCCACAGAAAAAACGGAAGAAGAAATGTTCCAGACAATGACACAATCCCTTCAGGTCATGAAGGAATCTGTTCAGGACGGGCTTGTGGCGGGCATTCGTTCTGCCAGTGGACTGACGGGCGGGGACGCCTTCAAAATGCATGAGGCAGTAAAAAATGGAAAAAATATCTGCGGAAAAGTTTTTGGCACGGCTTTGACGAAGGCCCTTGCTGTTTCTGAAACAAACGCCTGCATGGGCAGAATCGTTGCAGCTCCAACGGCAGGCAGCTGTGGTATTCTTCCGGCGGCGTTGCTGACGATTGCGGAGGAACGCAATATTCCGGATAAGGATGTCGTAATGGCGTTGTTTACGGCTTCTGCTGTTGGACTTGTCATTGCAAATAAGGCAAGCATTGCGGGTGCGGAAGGCGGATGTCAGGCAGAATGCGGCGCGGCAAGCGCGATGGCGGCGGCGGCAATAGTTGAGATGTGCGGCGGCACACCTGAAATGTGCGAGCATGCTTGCGCAATCGCTTTGAAAAATATTCTTGGACTTGTCTGCGACCCTGTTGCGGGGCTGGTTGAAATTCCTTGCATCAAGCGGAATGCCGGAGGCGTGGCGAATGCACTTGTTGCGGCGGAGCTTGCACTTGCGGGCATCGGAAGCGCGATTCCTGCGGACGAGGTTATTTTAACCATGAAAAAGATTGGAGATATCATGTCTCCTGCATTGAAGGAAACAGCAGAAGGCGGTCTTGCGTGCACACCGACCGGAAAATTGCTTTGCGAGAAAGTATTTGGCCATAGTTGAGCCATATATTTGATCATATTACCAAAACGACAGGCTGGATAAGAGGGAAACCGGAGTTTTTCCGGTATGGGTATTTTGCCTGTCGATGCAGCGTTTTACTGTAACCGGAAATTTGCAGCAACGCAGTCGTACTGCGGGCGTAGATATGCGTATATATTCTTTCGCTGGGCAATTCCTGCGGAAAAGGATATGATATGTTACTGTCCTGTTTCGGCTGCAAAAAAACAAAAATAGGAGAAGGTCATCATGAATATTTGGCAAAAATGGAATAGTATTAGCTTAGTAAAACGTATTATTTGCGGTCTGATTATTGGTGCGATTCTGGGTGTTGCAGTTCCCCAGGCAGCACCTATCGCGATTCTGGGCAGCCTGTTTGTAAACGCTTTGAAAGCAATCGCACCTGTACTGGTATTCTTCCTGGTAATGGGCGCGCTGGCAAACGGCAAAGAAGGCGCGGGCAGCAACATGGGCCGTGTTGTTGTACTGTACCTGCTGGGTACATTTGCAGCAGCTGTTACAGCTGTTATCGCATCTTTCATGTTCCCTGTGGAACTGGTTCTGCCTGAGGCTGCCGGCGAATCCGCAGCACCCGGCGGCATTGGCGAAGTTTTGACAACACTGTTGCTGAACATCGTTTCCAACCCGATTGGTTCCATTACAAACGCGAACTACATCGGTATTCTGGCTTGGGCTGTTATTTTCGGCCTGGCTCTGAAGCCCATTGCATCTGAAGCAACAAAGAAGGGCATCAACGATTTTGCTGAAGCAGTTTCCCAGGCAGTTAGATGGGTAATCAGCTTCGCTCCTTTCGGTATCGCTGGTCTGGTATTCTCCACAGTATCCGAAAGCGGTCTTGGCATTTTCACAACCTATGGCAAGCTGATTCTGATTCTGGTAGGCAGCATGGCGTTTGTTGCTTTCGTGCTGAACCCGATCATCGTGTTCACACAGATTAAACAGAATCCTTACCCTCTGGTATTCAAATGCCTGAAGGATTCCTTCATCACAGCGTTCTTCACAAGAAGCTCCGCTGCAAACATCCCCGTAAACATGGCTCTTTGCGAAGAACTGGGCCTGAACGAGGATAACTACTCCGTATCCATCCCTTTGGGTGCAACAATCAACATGGCTGGTGCGGCTATCACAATTACAGTTATGACATTGGCAACTGTTAACACAATGGGTATCACAGTTGATATTCCCACAGCAATTCTGCTGAGCCTTGTTGCTGCGGTTTCCGCATGTGGTGCTTCCGGTGTTGCCGGCGGCTCCCTGCTGCTGATTCCTCTGGCTTGCTCTCTGTTTGGTATCTCTGGCGATATCGCAATGCAGGTTGTTGGTGTTGGCTTCATCATCGGCGTTATTCAGGACTCCTGCGAGACAGGCCTGAATTCCTCCACAGACGCGCTGTTCACAGCTGCTTCTGAATTTCATGAATGGAAAAAACAGGGCAAACCCATCAAATGGTAATCCTTCCATTTGTATGATTTGTTGAAAAGGTTACAAAGAAACAGAGTATCATAAAAAAATATCCATCTATCCCGGTTATGGAAATTCTCCCTTTTGAAGGGAACGCTGCAAAAAAAGCGGTAAAGCCTGTATGGTTTTGCCGCTTTTCCTTTTGCTCTGGAATGGGATTACATGAAGAATTTTGAAGGAATTTATATTCTGTTGCGCAACAGCTTGTATTTCGTAAAATTATTCTTTATAATAGAAAAAGAAAAGGAGGGGGAAGAATGATTGTTTTAATTTCAAAAAATACCCTGCAAGAAGGAAAAGAACAGGATTTTGTGAGGATTGCGGAAAAAATGGCGGAGGAAACCCAAAAGGAAGATGGCTGCTGTTTTTACAGGCTGGCAAAAGATGCGGAAGCAGAAAATATCTATTATTTCATAGAGGCATATGAAAATAATGCAGCATTGGAGGTGCATCGAAACAGTGCGCATTTCCAGACATATGTTCCTCAGCTGGGAGGATTACGGACAAAGCCTTCCGAGCTGACAAAATGTGAGGTTATTGAGTTTTAACGGAAGGCTGGAGGATTATGGGACTGCCGAAAATTTACAGAAAACGCTATATGCCGAATGAAACAGTATTACTCAAGGATGATGAGATACTGCGTTTAGATGAAGATGTACTTGTGACAAAATGGAACGTGCTGCATCCAAAGACGCAGTTCAGCCATGGAGTTTCCTGCTATTTTTTGAAAAAAGGCTATAAAATTAGCAAATTCTTAAATGAAAATGAAGAACTTGTTTACTACTATTGTGATATAATAGATACGAAATTCGATGAAAGCGAAAATGTGTTTACGTTTACGGACCTGCTGGCAGATGTCATCATCTACGAAAACGGGTTTGTAAAAGTAGTGGATTTGGCAGAAATTGCAGATGCGTTAGAGGACGGCAGCATCGGGACTGCGGAAGTACAGAAGGCCCTGCGGCAGCTGAATGCCCTTCTGGAACTGATTTACGGCGGCAGACTGCCGGAACTGCTTGGCTTCATCGAAACTGAGGATATGGAATGAATGGAAATATTCACAAAGGGCATCGGGAACGAATCAGGGAGCGTTATTTGCAGGAAGGCCCTGACGGCTTTGCGGACCATGAGATATTAGAAATGCTGTTATATGGCATTATTCCCAGAGGAGATACCAACCCGATGGCTCATATGCTGCTTGAGGAATTCGGTTCGCTTTCCAATCTGCTGGAGGCTGACCCAGCGGAAATCATGAAAACCGGCGGGGTCGGAAAGAGAACGGCAGTTTTTCTGTCGCTGGTGCATGAAATGATACGGCGGTTCCAAAGGGAAAAGCTGGAGCAAAAAGCAACGCTGACATCCAGCATCAGAGCAGCGGAATACTGTTGTGCTCTTTTAGCGCACTGCACAACGGAACGTTTCTATGTCATTTGTCTGGACAGCAGGCGCAGAGTCATACACACGACAAAAGTGGCAGACGGCAGCGTAGTGGAAGCCCTTGTACAGCCAAGGCTCGTCATGGAGGCTGCCCTGCGTTACAGGGCGGCGGGCATTGTATTCTGCCATAACCACCCCGGCGGAAACGCAAGACCGTCCTTTGCAGATGTGGAATTGACGAACAGCCTGCGGGAGCTTTTAAGTTTGGTGAATATCCAGACAGTAGACCATATCATTGTAGCAGAGGATAACCAGTATTACAGCTTTTCGGAGCATGAAATGCTGAAAGACAGCAAGTAAACAAGGAGGAATAGATTATGACAGGCAAAAAACTTTACCGTTCCAGAACAGATGTGAAAATCTCAGGTGTCTGCGGCGGCATTGCGGAATATTTAGGAATTGATTCTACTATTGTAAGAGTGTTGTGGGTATTGGGCAGCTTTATGACCGCACTGATGTTTGGGCTGCTGTTATATGTTATCTGTGTGTTTATCATCCCGGAGGATTCTGGCTTTATTGACGCGGAATTCAGGGAAAAATAAACGGGTGGAGTCTGAAAAAGGAGTGTTTATAAATGGCAGAAGAAAAAAAGAGGATATTCAGCGGAATGCAGCCTTCTGGACTGATTACATTGGGCAATTATCTTGGTGCATTGAATAACTGGACGAAATTGCAAGATGAATATGATTGCCTTTACTGTATTGTGGATATGCACGCGATTACAGTGCGTCAGGACCCTGCAAAGCTGCGGAAACAGGCAAAGGAACTGCTTTTGCAGTATCTTGCGGTGGGGCTTGATCCGGAAAAGAATATCATTTATTATCAGTCTCATGTGCCGCAGCACGCGGAGCTGGGCTGGATATTAAACTGCTATACCTATATGGGCGAACTGAACCGCATGACACAGTTTAAGGATAAATGTGCAAAGCATGCGGATAATATCAACGGCGGGCTGTATACGTATCCTGTTTTGATGGCATCAGATATTCTGCTGTATCAGACTGATTTGGTGCCTGTTGGGGAGGATCAGCGGCAGCATTTGGAGATAACAAGGGATATTGCCGGAAGGTTCAACAGTATTTATGGAGATACTTTCAAAATGCCGGAGGTATATATTGGCAAAGTGGGCGCAAAGATTATGGCTTTGCAGGAGCCTACGAAAAAGATGTCAAAATCCGATGATAATAAAAATAATATTATCACACTGATGGATGACCCGAAGGAAATCATGAATAAAATCAAACGTGCAATGACGGATTCCGACAACGAAATCCGCTTCAGCGAAGATAAGCCGGGCGTTTCCAATCTGCTTGGCATTTACTGTGCGGTAACAGGCAAGACTATTCCAGAGGCAGAGCGTGAGTTTGCAGGCGCTGGCTATGGTGCCTTCAAAACAGCGGTTGGCGAGGCTGTTGTGGCAGATCTGGAACCGATTCAGAAGAAAGTAAAGGACTTGGAGGCAAACAAGGATTATCTGGATGAAATCATCCGCAGCGGCGCGGAAAAGGCAAGCAGGCTTGCAGACCGCACTCTTACGAAAGTGCATAAAAAAATTGGATTTCCCGCAAGAATACGGTAATCCGAAAATCAAACGGCGAAGGCATACAATTCTGAATGCTTTCGCTGTTTTTTCTGCTGCGGGATAAGAAAATACGTTATCAGCATGGTATTACCGTTTTATCATGCCATTCCCTGTAAATTCCCTGCAAAAAGTAAATTTCTATGGAAATTTTTTGAGTTTTATGATACCATAAATAAGGAAGGAGGCTGTACGATGTATAAAAGAATTGTGCTGAAATTAAGCGGAGAAGCTTTGGCAGGAGATAAGGACGGAGCCGCTTTTGACGATACGGTAATCTGGGGGCTTGTACGCCAGATAAAAACGGTGATAGAAAAGGGGACGCAGGTCTGCCTTGTTGTTGGCGGCGGGAATTTCTGGCGCGGACGAAGTGCATCATCCAATATGGATCGAACAAAGGCAGACCAGATTGGTATGATGGCTACGGTAATGAATGCAGTATATCTGACAGATGCATTTCGCCAGAACGGTATCCATGCAGTGGTGCAGACGCCGATTCCTTTTGGCACGGTTACAGAACTTTTTTCTAAGGACAGTGCGCTGGCACATTTGGAAAAAGGGGAAGTTGTGATATTTGCGGCAGGACTGGGACACCCGTTTTTTTCGACAGATACCATTACAGCCTTGAGAGGGGCGGAACTGGAGGCAGACGGCCTGTTCTTTGCGAAAAATATTGACGGCGTATATGACGATGACCCTGCGGTGAATCCACGGGCGAAAAAAATTGATGTAATCCGTTCGGAAGATATTGTGAAGAATAACCTTAAGGTGATTGACCTTGCCGCTTCCGCACTTTGTTTTGAACAGAAAATACCTGTAATCATTTTTGGGCTGAATGAAGAAAACAGCATCATCCGCGCAGTTGGCGGGGAAAAAATTGGTACGATTGTAACGGTTTCATAAATTATTTTACGGGAGGAATAGCATGACAGCTGAATTAACAAAACCTTATGAGGAAAAAATGAAAAAAACGATTGCCGTTTTGGAAAGCGACTACGCGACAATCCGCGCCGGACGCGCGAATCCCCATGTATTGGACAAGATTATGGTGGATTATTACGGCACGCCTACGCCTGTAAACCAGGTCGGCAACGTTACTGTTCCTGAGGCACGCCTGATTCAGATTCAGCCTTGGGATACCAGCACACTGAAAGCAATTGAAAAGGCAATCAATATGTCTGACCTTGGAATCAATCCGAATAACGATGGTAAGGTGATTCGCCTTGTTTTCCCCGAACTGACGGAGGAACGCAGAAAAGAACTCAACAAGGATGTAAAGAAAAAAGCAGAGACTGCAAAGGTCGCCATCCGCAACATCCGCCGCGATGGTATGGATGCTTTCAAAAAGATGGAAAAGAAAAAAGAAATTACAGAAGATGATTTGAAAAACCTGGAAGATGAAACACAGAAGCTGACGGACAAGTTTATTGCGGATATTGACAAAAAATGTGACGAAAAATGTAAGGATATTCTTGCGGTATAAAAACGGAAGCCCCTTCTAAAAGCTTTCGGCAGAGCCGGGGGACATGGGAAATAAAAGCCTGTGTTCCCCGTCGTTCTAAATATCCGGCAAAAAAAGTTTTGGAGGATATTCTATTGAGTTTCGAAAAGGTTTATCGAATGAGTTTTGATAAGGTATATGACTGCCTTGTCAATAAGGCTGTGAAAAAAGGCAGAACAAAAGCGGAAGTAGACGAAATGATATGCTGGCTGACGGGATATTCCCAGCCGGAACTGGACAAAATGCCGGAAAAGGGCATTTCTTACGGGGATTTTTCCGTAATGCACCTGCTCCGAATGAAAACAGGTTTTTGATTAAAGGCAGGGTATGCGGCGTAAAGGTGGAGGAAATCGAGGAGCCCCTTATGCGTGAAATCCGTTATCTGGACAAGCTGGTGGACGAGCTTGCAAAAGGCAAGCCAATGGATGCTATACTGCGGAGCGAAAGCGTTTCACGCAAAGGCTTGTGAAACAGACAGACGGAATAAAGAGAATGGGTTGATTTGGGAGGAAACTATGGCTTTGGAAAAAGATGCCGGCAGATTTCCGCTGTCAGCGGAAAAAATGCCGAAGCATATTGCAATCATCATGGACGGCAATGGCAGATGGGCAAAAAAAAGAGGATTGCCGAGGAAGGCAGGGCATAAGGCCGGCGCAGAAACGCTGGAAAAAATCATCTCCGCGGCGCGCGAACTGGGTCTTGAACACCTGACAGTATACGCCTTTTCGACGGAAAACTGGAAACGCTCCCAGGAAGAAGTGGATGCGATTATGAATTTGCTGCGCCAGTATTTGAAGAATTATTTCAAAAAATTCATCAAAGATGATGTGCGGATGGATGTAATTGGAGATATCAACCGCTTAGACGCAGATATTCAGAAACAGATAATGGAGATTGAGCAGCTTTCCAAGGAAAAAACAGGGCTGTTTGTTCATATTGCGTTGAACTACGGCGGAAGGGATGAACTGCGCAGGGCAATGACAAAAATGGCGCAGGAGGTTGTAGAAGGTCGTCTTCTGCCAGAAGAAATGACAGAGGACTGTATTGCCGGATATCTCGATACGGCTGGGACGCCTGACCCTGAACTGGTTATCCGCACCAGCGGCGAGGAGAGAATCAGTAATTTCCTGCTTTGGCAGGCAGCTTATTCTGAATTTTATTTCTGCGATACGCTTTGGCCTGATTTCACAAAGACGGAACTGGAAAAAGCTGTTTTTGCCTATCAGAACAGAGAACGCCGTTTTGGTGGAAGATAAAAGGAGGATTGGCGTATGAGAACAAGAATCCTTTCCGGAGTCTTACTGCTTCCGCTTTTGATTTTTGTTGTGGTCAGCGGGGGACTCTGGCTGAAAGCGGCTGTGGGCATTCTGGGGCTGATTGGCATGTATGAATTTTATCATGCGTTTTCCAAGGAAAACAGGGGGCTGCATATAATTGGATATGCCTTTGCCATTTTTTATGCAGTGTTTCTGGAACAGATTATACATGGGGATAATTATTTCAATATTTTTGTGTCTATTTTTCTGGTTGTACTCCTGATATATACGGTAGTATGCTATGGAAAAACGAACGCTTTGGAAGGAATGACGGGCTTTTTCGGTTTTTTTTATGCGTTTTTTCTGCTCTCCCATGTGTATCTGATTCGGGAGTATACCTATGGCAAGCTGTTTGTATGGCTGGCGTTTATCGCGGCGTTTGGCTGTGATACAGGCGCGTATTTTGTAGGGGTGACATTTGGCAAGCATAAGCTGGTGCCTGCTCTCAGTCCTAAAAAAACGATAGAAGGTTCGATTGGAGGCATTTTGACAGCAACACTTCTTGCATTGGCATACGGATTGTGGATCAGCCGGTATTATGTGCTGGAGGGCGTAAATATCCTGCTGCTTTGCGGTTTGACAGGCTTTTTTGGTTCTTTTTTGGCACAGACTGGCGATTTGGCCGCTTCCGCAATGAAACGTCTGACAGGCATTAAGGATTTCGGAAAACTGATACCAGGGCATGGCGGTGTGCTTGACCGCTTTGACAGCGTGATTTTAACAGCTCCGGCAGTATATTACATTATGATTTTTTTAATAGAGATTAAGCCAAACTAGAGGTGGAAATAAATGAAAACGATTGCAGTACTTGGCTCAACAGGCTCTATCGGTACGCAGACACTGGAGGTTGTAGAGGAGCTTGGCAACATCCGCGTTGCGGCGATTTCCGGTAATCAAAATATTGACCTGCTGGAAAAACAGGCTCGGAAATTTCGACCAGAGCTTGTAGCAGTGATGGATGGGAAAAAAGCGGAGTTGTTGAAAAGCCGGCTTGCTGATACAAATATCAGGGTTTGCGCTGGTATGGAAGGTTTGAAAGCCGCAGCAACGCTGGACGGTGTGCAGACTGTTGTTACATCTGTTGTTGGGAATGTTGGGCTGGAGCCGACGTTTGCCGCGATAGCTGCCGGAAAGGATATCGCGCTGGCAAATAAAGAAACGCTTGTTTCCGCAGGGCAGCTTGTGATGGACCATGTGCGGCGGTACGGCGTTTCCATTTATCCTGTGGACAGCGAACATTCTGCAATTTTTCAGTCCCTGCAGGGAAATGAAGGGAACGCAGTCCGACGTATCCTGCTGACTGCATCAGGGGGACCGTTCCGCGGGAAAAAGCGGAAAGAACTGCAAACCATAACGGCGAAGGACGCACTGCGTCACCCCAATTGGTCTATGGGAAGGAAAATTACCATAGACTCCGCAACGCTGATGAATAAAGGGCTGGAAGTGATGGAAGCAAAGTGGTTGTTTGATGTGGAAACCGAACAAATTGAGGTTCTGGTGCATCCGCAGAGCATTATCCATTCTGCTGTGGAATATAAAGACGGGGCTGTTATCGCACAAATGGGTGAGCCGGATATGCGGGTGCCGATACAGTATGCGTTGACGTATCCCAGGCGGCTGAAAAACTCTTTTCCGAAAATTGATTTTTTTGCGCGGAATACATTGACATTTGAGAAACCGGACAGGGAAACGTTCCGCTGTCTGGCTCTTGCGTATCAGGCTTTGGAAACGGGCGGAACGCTGCCTGCTGTGTTGAACGGCGCAAATGAAGTTGCAGTAGCGCGTTTTTTGGAAGGAGAGATTTCCTTTTTACAGATTCCTTTACTGATAGAAAACGTTATGGACGCATATACTGTCAAATATGAATATACATTAGAAGATTTGTTGGAGGCAGATGCATGGGCAAGGGCCTGTGCGTCAAAATTTGTATTCTGACAAATATAGGAGGGTAAAATGGTTTCCTCTTTGATTGTTACAATCATTTTAATCAGCGTACTGGTGATTGCCCATGAATTTGGGCATTTTATCGTAGCTAAAAAAAGCGGAATATGTGTGCAGGAGTTTTCGCTTGGTATGGGGCCAAAGCTGGTTTCCAGTTTGAAAGGTGATACGGAATACAGTATCCGTGCACTGCCTTTTGGTGGATTCTGCCGTATGGAAGGTGAAACTGATGATGGAGAAATAGGTCCGAATTCTTTTTTTAATAAGTCTGCTGGCGTACGGCTGGCAGTGATGGCGGCAGGACCGCTTATGAATTTCCTGTTGTCTTTTGTGATGCTGTTTGGGCTGTCCTGTACCAGCTATATTGCAAAACCTGAAATACGAATAGTTTCAGAAAATTCCCCCGCACAGGCGGCTGGGCTGCAGGAGGGCGATGAAATCAGGCGTATAAACGGCCAGCGCATCCATATTTATGATGAACTGCAAAATATTTTGTATCAAAATGGTGGCAGACCGATTGAACTGGAAATACTGCGGGACGGCGAATTGCTTCGCTATGAACTGACGCCCCAATATAACAAAGAAAGACAGACATTTTTGATTGGCTTTTCACCGGAAATTTACACAGGGCTGCTGGCAGAACCGGCAGAAGGCTGCGAAGATGCGGGTTTTGTGGATACGGCATATTACAGCTATTATTCTATGCTGAACTATATCAAGATGACAGCACAGGGGCTGGCAAGGGTGTTTACATTTACAGCGTCTCAGGATGAATTTGGTGGCCCAATCACCATTTTCAAAATGGTAGGGGACGGCTACGAAGCTGGACTGGAATACAGCCTGAAAGCCGCTATACAAAATGTGGTTTATATTGGTGCGATACTGGGCGCAAACCTGGGTGTGCTGAATCTGTTTCCGATTCCGGGGCTGGATGGCGGGAAAATCCTTTTCCTGCTGATTGAAATTGTACGACGGAAACCGATGAATTTGGAAACAGAAGGAAAACTGCAGTTTTTGGGCTTCATGTTCCTGATGCTGCTGATGGTATTTGTGATTTACGGGGATATTATGAAAATATTCGTAAAATAATACGACGCAACGCTGACGGAAGGGCGGTTTGTTCTTCCGTTTCGGGCGTTTTACGGAATGGATAAAAGGTGAGAGCTTTGGAGAGAAAAAAAACAAGGGAAGTAAAAATAGGAAGCCTGAAGATTGGCGGCGGACAGCCTGTTTGCATACAATCTATGTGTAATACAGATACAAGAGATGTTGAAGCGACTGTAACACAGATTTTGGCATTGGAAAATGCGGGTTGTGAATTGGTGCGGGTCGCTGTGCCGGATATGGCAGCGGCAGATGCGATTGGCGAAATCAAAAAGAAAATCCATATCCCGCTTGTAGCAGACATACATTTTGATTACCGTCTTGCATTGCGGGTTATGGAGCTTGGCATTGACAAGGTGCGCATCAACCCGGGCAATATCGGAGATGAGGAACGTATCCGCCAGGTTGTAACCATGGCTAAGGAGAAGAAAATTCCGATTCGCATTGGCGTGAACAGCGGTTCGCTGGAGAAAGAACTTCTGGAAAAATATGGCGGCGTTACGCCAGCAGGGCTGGTAGAGAGTGCGCTGAAGCATGTCCGCATATTGGAAAAATATGAATTTTATGATATTGTTGTATCCATCAAAGCATCAGATGTGCTGTTTTCTATTGAGGCATACCGCCTGCTTTCGGAGGCGATTCCTTATCCTGTCCATGTAGGGATTACGGAGGCGGGGACGCCATATGCAGGTACTGTAAAATCCGCAGTTGGTATCGGTACGATCTTGGCAATGGGTATTGGCGATACTATACGCGTTTCTTTGACGGGTGACCCTGTGGAGGAAATACGGGCGGCAAAGGAAATATTGAAAAGCCTTGGACTGCGGAAATTTGGACCGGAACTTGTTTCCTGCCCGACTTGTGGACGGACGCAGATTGACCTGATTTCTATTGCAAATGAAGTAGAACGGCGTTGTCAGGGGTTAGAGAAAAATATCAAAGTAGCTGTAATGGGTTGTGTCGTGAATGGTCCCGGCGAGGCACGGGACGCAGATGTTGGCATTGCTGGCGGAAAGGGTGTCGGTCTGCTGTTTCAGAAAGGCGAAATCATCCGGAAAGTGCCTGAGGCGGAGCTGGTGGATGCGCTGATGCAGGAAATCAGCAGACTTTGAACAGAATGAAGGAGGGAGAAAATGACGGCGCAGACATTTCAAAGCGTTTTTCGGAAAATTTCCCTTTCTGCCAGTGTGCAGGAGGCCTTTCGGGAGAGCATTGTCCAGAAATTGGCGATACATAAAAAAGAACACATGGTCAGTATGAAAATTTCCGCGTCGCGCTTGATTCCTTTGGATAAATGGGACGCTTTGCGGGAGGAACTGCTGCGGAATCTGCCGGGCATTCATAGTGTAGAAGTAGCAGCAGTGTATAATCTGCCGGAAGATGCCCCTGAATTTCTTGCGGAAACATATTGGGATACTATTCGACAGTTTTCCGCAAAAAAAAGCAAGGTCTGCGCTGGGATCGTTGCTGACGCAGAGTGGAAGGTTCAGGACGGAAAAATGCTGATTTTTGTGAAAAACAATATGGCGTATTATCTTGCTCGAAAAAAACTGGACGAAGAACTGAGCCATATGATTTTTGAAGAAACCGGACAGCAGCTTTTGATACAGTTCAAAAATACACCTTCTTCTGCGGAAGAACGAGAACGGCTGGAAAAAGAGCGGGAAAATAAAACAGAGGAACTTCTGCGCCAGATTGTGACTGCACCGGTTCCCTCCGGCGGGGAAAGCAACAGTACCGGCAATTCCACTCCTTCCTTCCCGAAAGGGGTTCTGTTTGGCAAAGAATGCAACGGGTCGGTTTCTAAAATTGTGGATACGAAAATCGTTGGAGAAAACGTAACAATAGAGGGGAATATTTTCAATGTGGAATCGCGCGAAATCAAAGGGGACAAGTATATTGTATCTTTTGATATGACAGATTTAAGTGATTCAACAACTGTGAAATTCTTTGTAAAAAAGACTATCTTTGACGGAGAAATGACTGAAAAGTTGAAAAAAGGCGCGTATCTGCGCGTACAGGGTGAAGTGCAGTTTGACAAATATTCCAAAGAAATCAACCTTATGGCGAAAAATATCATGTTGGGACAACCGCCCGCGCCCCGTATGGATACGGCAGAGGAAAAGCGTGTAGAACTGCATCTGCATACCCAGATGAGCAGTATGGACGGGGTAACACCAGTGAAAAAATATATCCAGCGCGCGATTGATTGGGGGCATAAAGCAATTGCCATTACCGACCATGGTGTGGTGCAGGCGTTCCCAGATGCAATGAATGCCATTGGAAAATCAGACTTGAAGGTAATTTACGGTGTGGAGGCATACCTGATTGACGACCTTGGGAGCGTTGTCACGATGCCGAGAGGCCAGACGCTGGATGATGTATTTGTTGTGTTTGATATAGAAACAACAGGACTTTCATGGGAAGCAGAGCGGATTACGGAAATTGGTGCGGTCAAAATAAAAGACGGTAAAATCGTGGAACGATTCAGCAGTTTTGTAAATCCGGAACGTCCGATTCCTGCTGAGATTACAACCCTGACAGGCATTACGGACGAAATGGTTGCAGATGCGCCTCAAATTGAAACGCTTCTGCCGGAATTTCTGGCATTCTGCGGTGACGCAGTGATGGTAGCACATAATGCCAGCTTTGACATGGGATTTATCCGCCATAACGCAAAGCTGCGCTGTGGTACAGAGGTGAAAAATACTGTGCTGGATACGCTGGGGCTTTCGCGGGCGTTGCTGCCAGAGCTGAAAAAACACAAGCTGGATATTGTCTGTGACTATCTTGGCATCAGTCTGAAAGGACACCACCGTGCAGTAAACGATGCGGAGGCAACGGCAGAGGTGTTCTTGCATTTTGTGGACATGCTGGTGGAAAAAAAGATTTTTTATGTGGACGAAATCAATGTACTTGCCAGTCAGACAGTGAATTATAAAAAACTGAAAGCGCACCATGCCATTATTTTAGTGAAGAATTATACGGGACTGCGAAATCTTTACGAACTGGTTTCATTGGCACATATTGAATATTTCTTCCGCAGGCCGAGGATTCCGAAAAGCGAACTGCTCCGTCTGCGGGAAGGGTTAATTCTGGGCAGTGCATGCGAAGCAGGGGAGCTTTACCGTGCGCTGCTGGAGGGAAAACCGGAACCGGTAATTGAGGAGCTTGTAAATTTCTATGATTATCTGGAGATACAGCCATTGGGAAATAATCAGTTTATGATTGATTCGCCGAAGGTAGAAAACATCCATTCTTTGGAGGACATTCGGAACATTAACCGGAAAATTGTGGAATTGGGCGAAAAATATGGCAAGCCTGTTGTAGCAACGTGCGATGTGCATTTCATTGATCCGGCGGATTCTGCGTTCCGAAAAATCATTATGGCGGCGGAAGGGTTTTCTGATAGCGATAAGCAGCCTCCATTGTTTCTGCGGACAACGGACGAGATGCTCAGGGAATTTGAATATCTGGGGGCGGAAAAGGCCAGGGAGGTTGTTATAACAAATACGAACCTGATTGCCGACAGGATTGAAAAGATAAAGCCAATCCCAGACGAAACTTTCCCACCCAAAATTGAGGGCGCGGACGAAGAACTTCGAGAAATCTGCATGAAAAAAGCGTATTCCATCTATGGAAATCCTTTGCCGGAAATTGTGCAGGAACGGCTGGAAACGGAGCTGAATTCTATTATCAGTAATGGATATGCTGTATTGTATATCATTGCACAGAAGCTGGTTTGGAAATCGGTTGCGGACGGCTATCTGGTTGGTTCTAGAGGATCGGTAGGTTCTTCTTTCGCGGCAAATATGGCAGGTATTACAGAGGTAAATTCTTTGCCGCCTCACTATATCTGTCCGAATTGCAAATATTCGGATTTTGAATCTGAAACTGTAAAAAAATATGCAATGGAAGAGGCGAGTGGTTGTGATATGCCGGATAAGGTCTGTCCTGTCTGCGGTACAATGCTGCATAAAGACGGGCATGACATTCCGTTTCAGACTTTTTTGGGGTTTGAAGGCGACAAGGAACCTGATATTGACCTGAATTTTTCCGGCGAATATCAGCAGACAGCGCATGCGTATACCGAGGAACTTTTTGGAACGGGCCATGTATTCAAGGCTGGAACGATTGGCACGCTTGCAGATAAAACGGCTTACGGCTTTGTGAAAAAGTATTTTACGGAACGGGATATTACGGTACATAATGCGGAAATCAATCGCCTTGTAGATGGCTGTACGGGAATTAAACGTACCACGGGGCAGCACCCCGGCGGACTGATGGTCGTTCCGAGTGACCATAATATTTACGAATTTTGCCCGATTCAGCGGCCCGCAAATGATGTAAATTCCACGATTACGACGACGCATTTTGATTACCATTCCATCAGCGGGCGTCTGCTGAAACTTGACTTACTTGGACACGATGACCCGACAGTTATTCGTATGCTGTATGACCTGACGGGTGTGAATCCGCAGACTGTCCCATTGGGCGATCCGGAAACGATGTCATTATTTGAATCTCCCAAGGCATTAGGTGTAACGGCGGAGGAAATTGGCTGCAAGACGGGAACACTCGGCATACCAGAATTTGGCACGAAGTTTGTACGGGGCATGCTTCTGGATACAAAACCGAAAACATTTGCAGACCTGCTGCGGATTTCCGGTCTTTCTCACGGTACAGACGTTTGGCTTGGAAATGCACAGACGTTGATTGAAAATGGCACAATCACACTGAAGGAAACAATTTCAACGCGTGACAGTATCATGATTTATTTGATTAACAAAGGAGTGGAAAAGAAGAAATCCTTCAAAATTATGGAAAAAGTGAGAAAGGGCAAAGGGTTGACAGAAGAAGATATTGCCGATATGAAGGCATGCAATGTGCCTGATTGGTATATTGAATCATGCCAGAAAATCAAGTATATGTTTCCGAAAGCGCATGCCGCGGCTTATGTAATGATGGCGTTCCGGATTGCTTATTTCAAAATCAATTATCCAGAGGCATATTATGCGACATATTTCACTGTGCGCGCGTGTGATGATTTTGATTATTCCTGCATGTGCAAGGGAATAGAAACGGCAAAAGAAGCAATAAAGGAAATCCATGCAAAAGGGCAGGAAGCTACGGCGAAGGACAAAAATAAGCTGACTGTTTTGGAAATCATCGTAGAATTCTACGCGAGAGGATTTCAATTCCTGCCGATCGACCTGTATCGGTCGGATGCAAAAAAGTTCATCGTAACACCGGATGGGCTGATACCGCCGTTTAATTCCCTGCAGGGGCTTGGTGTAAATGCAGCGCAGAGCATTGTGGACGGAAGAAAAGACGGAGAATTTAAGACACTTGAAGAACTCAAGGAACGTACCACGCTGGGGCGTTCCCTGATAGAACTGCTGAAAGAAAACGGTGTTTTAGACGGGATTCCCGAAACCAATCAGCTGACGCTGTTTTGAGTGACGTAAAAAATGTGGACAATATACATATGCGTATACTGCCCACATTTTTATTTTTTGGAGAAAGCAGAGTCCAATGCGCGTTCAGCAAGCTGCTTTTCCACATTTGCGCGGATAACAAGAAAAAGTACCATCATGATTTGTTTTGTTTCTTCATTTGGAAATTCAGAAATAAAATCCCGCTCAAAAAAGGTCTGGTCGGGCACGCCCTGCGCAGAAGCGGAAAGAGTATTTTGAACAGCCTTTTGCAGATAGATAAACCCGCTGTATATACTTCCGATTACCTTTGCCTGCTGCACAGGGTCCTGCTCTGCCAATGCTGAGTGGAACAGGGTACCAATGTCTTTTATGGAAAGTATGGATTTCAGGTGATAAATCATAATCAGGAGCATTAAATGCGTCTGGCTGTATTTCTTTTTTACGGGAGCAGGAAAAATTTTTGCTTTCGCATAGTTGTTTATCATTGTTTTGGTCAGGATTTTATCGCTCTCGGAACGCTTATAGCATTTCAGGGATTTTTCCATAAAGGTTGTCACCTGATCCATATAAAGGTCAATATTGGGAATATCCTCAATTTCGATAATATCTAATGCGCGAATCTGAGAACAAAAATCCGCTGTCAGTTCATCATATGTCTTCATGCTTTTCACCTCAAATTATAAGAATTCTTTTTACAGAGGAAAGGTTTTTCCGCCGTAAAATGTTTTTGTATCTTTATTATATAGTATTTCAAACTATGTATCAAGTTTTTGTGATTTTTTTCCCTTGATTTGGAAGAAAAAAAATGATAGTATAGTAATATAATAATATATAGTATCGAAAACTACTTGTAGGGGTGATGACATGAATATATCAAAAAGTAAATTTAAGGTAAAAGACCCAATCAGTGCGTTAACACATTTTATCGGCTTTCTGGCAGTAATACCCATATTTATTATGCTTATGCTGCGGGCAAAAGCAGAGGCTTCGGAACTTCATATGATTGGCTTTGCCGTTTTCGGCGTATCCCTGCTAATGCTTTACGGCGCAAGCACAATTTACCATACGTTTGAATTGCCGCCTGAAAAAACGAATCTTTTGCGTAGAATTGACCACATGATGATTTTTGTTCTGATTGCCGGAACATATACGCCCATCTGTCTGGTTTCCCTGCATGGAACATGGGGCTGGACACTGCTTGTGGCAATCTGGGCATTTGCGCTGTTTGGGCTTCTGCTCAAGATATTCTGGATGGGTGCGCCACGGTGGCTTTCCACACTGATTTATGTGGTAATGGGGTGGCTGGCAGTTTTTGCGTTTGTACCGTTGGAAAAAGCGGTATCCTGGAAAGGCATTGGAATGCTTCTGGCGGGCGGAATTGCTTATACAGTCGGGGCAATTATTTATGGATTGAAAAAGCCTAACATTGCGATGCTGAAAAACTTTGGATTTCATGAAATCTTTCATGTTTTTGTTCTGGCAGGGAGTGGGATACACATTGCTTTTATGTTCCAGTATGTGCTGTAATGTTAAATTTTTCTAATTTGAAATACTATTGACAGAGAAAAAGAATATGATAAAATGTTTAGGTATCTAATTATATGATTAGATACCTAATTTTTTTGTAGGACGTGAATGAAATGCTGACCTCGGAACTGTTTCAAAAAAAGAAGTTCATTTTCGGAGAAAAAACAACAGATTTCTTTTTTCTTTATCATACTCTAAGCAGGGGCTATCACTGCTGTATTACACAAATTTCTAAAGAAATCGGACTGTATAAAGGGCAGGCGCCAACGCTCTTACTTTTGAACCGGAAGGATAACCAGACACAGAGAGAACTTTGCGGCGCATTGCGAATAAAAGCAGCTTCTATGACAGATATTTTGCAGAGAATGGAGAAAGGCGGGTTGGTGGTACGCAAAAGAGGGGAAACCGACCTTCGTACAATGCGGGTTTCCATTACGCAGAAGGGGCGTGAAAAAGCAGAACAGTTTTTACAGAGGGAATTGGAGCTGGATGATGTTTTTTTCAAAGGATTTTCCAATGAAGAAAAGGACGCATTTCTCTATGCCCTTGCAAGAATCACCGGAAATTTGATAGATGAAATCAACAGCTGGGAAGAACATGAGGTCGGCAAAGACTCTTTTCCTGAGTGACACAATGTTACAGGTTTTCAAAGATTATTTCTGAAAAGGGAGGCGAAACCATGAAATCACTTTTAGACTACATTCGTCCATATCGCACACTGGCAATTCTTGCTCCATTGTTTATGATGCTGGAGGTTGCCAGTGAGCTGGCAATGCCTAAAATTATGACAGTGCTGCTCGATCAAGGCGTAGCACAGGGAGATGCCGGATTCATTGGAAAAATTGGCGGGCTGATGCTGCTGATTTCTGTTATCGGCATCATCGGTGGTATTGGCTGTCTGATTACCAGCAGTATTGTCAGCCAGAGGACGGGAACGGACTTGCGGAAAGCGGCGTTTGGGAAGATACAGGAATTTTCATTTCATAATATTGATACATTTCAAACTCCTTCGCTGATTACTCGATTGACAAATGATATCACACAAATCCAGATTACTGTACTGATGAGTCTGCGGATGTTGGTTCGGGCACCGTTGCTCTGCGTAGGCAGTATTATAATGGCGTTTAGCATCAATGTGAAGATTGCCACGCTGTTTTTGCTGGTTGTTGCTTTGCTGGCACTGGCAATCAGCCTGATTCTGCGGGCAGCAATGCCAAAATTCAAAATTGTGCAGGATAAGCTGGATAAGGTAAACACTGTAATGCGGGAATGTCTGGCGGGTATTCGAGTGGTAAAGGCATTTGTGCGGGATGAATACGAAACGGAAAAATTTACGGATTCAAATATGGAATATAAAAATATTTCAGTCAACGCATTCAAAATTATGCTTCTGATAATGCCGACGATGATGATACTGCTGAATGGTTCGATTGTCACGATACTCTGGATTGGCGGTTATCAGGCACAGGCGGGTGTGATGGGACCGGAAGATATTATGGCGTTTATCACTTATTTGATGCAGATGCTGATGTCTATGATGATGATTGCAATGGTATTTATGTTTATGTCCCGCGCGAAAGTTTCGCTGGATCGTGTGATGGAAATATTGGAAACAGTGCCGGATATTTCTGACCCTGCAAACCCTGTTGCGCCGAAAGAGGCAAGAGGCAGGGTAGAATATCAGAATGTATCCTATCGTTACCAGCTGGGAAGCGGCGATTCTGTACTGGAGAATGTTTCTTTTATCGCCGAACAGGGGCAGACCATTGGTATCCTTGGAGAAACAGGGGCTGGAAAATCTACGCTGGTAAACCTTTTGCCAAGACTTTACGATGTTACAGAGGGGCAGATTCTGCTTGACGGCGTAGATGTCCGAGATTACCGAATTAAAGACCTTCGGCAGAGGGTTGCGGTCGTTCTTCAGGAAACAATACTGTTTTCTGGTACAATTCGGGACAATATCAAATGGGGCAAAGGGGACGCAACAGAGGAAGAAATTATTGCCGCCGCAAAAGCCGCGCAGGCACATGATTTTATTATGGAACTGCCGGAACAGTATGACACAGAGCTGGGGCAGAAAGGTGTGAATGTTTCCGGTGGACAGAAACAGAGAATTTCTATTGCGCGGGCATTGATTCAAAATCCGGATATCATCATTTTCGATGACAGTACAAGTGCGGTAGATTCTTTGACAGAAAAAAAGATTCGGCAGGCTCTCAGGGAATCTCACAGCAAATGTACAAAATTTATTATTGCACAGAGAATCAATTCTGTTCGCGATGTGGATAATATTCTTGTATTAAGCGGCGGAAGGATTGTTGCGCAAGGTAACCATAATTATCTTATGGAAACAAGTAGGGATTATCAGGAGATTTACGCGTCTCAAATGAAAAAGGGGGTGCTTGCAGATGAGTAACAATTCGAGTAATGGAGGCAGTTCTGGACATGGACCGGGGCACGGTCCGGGCAGAAAACTGGCTATGACACACAGGAAACCAAAAAATACGAAAAAAACACTGCTTCGCCTTTGCTGGTATTTGGGGCAGCACTGGGTTTTGTTGTTGTTTTCATTGTTCTGCATAGCCTTTACCACATTGGGGACGATTTACGCAACACGACTGATAGGGGTTGCAATTGATGACTATATTACCGTATTTGATTTTCCGGGGTTGGCTAAAATTTGTGCTGTGCTTATGGGGATTTATCTTCTTTCCTCATTGGCAACATGGCTGCAAAGCTACTGCATGATGAAGGTTGGACAGGAAACGGTTGCTGTTCTGCGGCAGGAGATTTTTCAAAAATTTCAGAAGCTGCCATTGAAATATTTTGATGGGACAACACATGGGGAACTGATGAGCCGCGTTACAAATGACGTGGATAATGTATCTATGGCATTAAACAACAGTGTTTCTTCGATTTTCCAAAGTATTTTAACCGTTATCGGCACATTTTTTATGATGGTCTATTTAAGCATTCCGCTGACCATTGCGTCGCTTATCAGTATCCCGATCATGCTTCTTGTCACAAAATGGGTGGCAAAACATTCCCGGAAGTATTTCAAGGAAAAGCAAAGCCGGCTGGGGCAGCTGAACGGTGCGATTGAAGAAATCATTTCGGGACAGAAGGTTGTGAAGGTATTTTGCAGGGAGGAGGAAGAAATCAGGGAGTTTGAAAAGCTGAACCAAAGTTTACTGGAGGTCAGTGTGCGTGCAGAAATTTTTTCCGGCATGATGGGACCGATTATGACTGCGCTGAACAATATCACCTATGCTATTGTTGTGGCAACAGGCGGCATAATGATGGTGCTTGGCTCGGCGATGACTCTAGGGACGATTTCCAACTTTATCATCTATTCCAAACAGTTTGCCAGACCGCTGACAGAACTTGCAAATCAGGTCAATACGATTATGGCGGCAATGGCCGGAGCGGAACGCGTATTTGAGGTATTGGATGAAACGGAGGAAGAGCCTGACGCAGCAGACGCAGCTGAACTGAAAGATGTGCAGGGGGACGTTGTTCTGACAGATGTTCATTTCTCATATGAAAAAGGGCACCCGATATTGAAAAATGTAAATCTCTACGCGAAGCCAGGGCAGACAATTGCATTTGTAGGGCCGACTGGCGCGGGTAAAACAACAATCATCAATCTGCTTACACGCTTTTATGACATTGACAGCGGTTCTATTACTATAGATGGGCATGATATTTATCATTTGAAGCGAAAAAATCTTCGTTCGACACTGAGCATTGTTTTGCAGGATACTTATTTATTTACGGATTCCATAAAGGAAAATATCCGTTATGGCAGGCTGGATGCGACAGATGAGGAAATCAGGCAGGCGGCAAAGCTGGCGAATGCACATGAATTTATTCGGCGGTTGCCGGATGGGTATGATACTATGCTGGCGGATGGCGGTGGGAACCTGAGCCAGGGGCAGCGGCAGATGATTTCCATTGCGCGGGCGATACTGGCAAACCCTGCAATACTGATACTGGATGAAGCAACGAGCAGTGTTGATACGCGAACGGAAGTGAAGATCCAGGAAGCAATGCAGAACCTGATGAAAGGCCGGACAAATTTTGTCATCGCGCATCGGCTGAGTACCATAAAAGACGCAGATTTGATTGCGGTTGTCAACCATGGAGAAATCATTGAACGTGGAAACCATGAACAGCTCATGCAGAAAAAAGGCTTTTACTACTCGCTTTATACGAACCAGTTTGAGCAGAGTGCCACGGTTTGAGTATTGTGGACTGTATTCTTAAAAAATGTGGCTAAAAATACTTGATTTTTTTTGGTAAATATGATATAAATAGTTTCGTGATAAAGACTTTGATGAGGAAGAGTATGCTCTTTCCCTTTTCCACAGAGAGCCGGCGGGTGGTGGAAGCCGGTAAAAGAGAGGAGCGGAACTGGCCTCGGAGTTTTGCGTTGAACACAGCGGTTTCCGCTGTCAGTAATTCGCAACGGCACCCCCGTTACAGGTTTTGAGTCTGCCCCAAAAAGGTGGTAAACTAGAGTGGTACCGCGGAGTTGAACCTTCGCCTCTAAACGAGGCGGAGGTTTTTTATTCGCTACGAAATACCAGAATAAGGGGCCGTGGACCAAAAAAATTTGAGGAGGAGTATGAAATGGAAAACCGTTATGATTTTATTAACATTGAGAAGAAGTGGCGGGCTGAATGGGAAAAGAATCCCATCAATCTGGAGGACGACAAAAAGCCCAAGTTTTACTGCCTGGATATGTTCCCGTATCCTTCCGGTACAGGCCTGCACGTTGGGCATTGGAGGGGCTATGTGCTGAGCGATGTTGTTAGCCGTTATAAAGTGCTGCAGGGATATCAGGTGTTGCATCCTATGGGCTGGGACGCGTTTGGTCTGCCTGCGGAGAATTTCGCAATCCAGCACAATATCCATCCCCGTATTTCTACGGCGGATAATATTGCAAATGTAAAACGCCAGCTTCATGAAATCAGTGCAATTTATGACTGGGACAAAGAGGTTGACACCACAGATCCCGCTTACTACAAATGGACGCAGTGGATTTTTGTACAGATGTTCAAAATGGGGCTTGCGTATGAAAAGGAAATGCCTTTGAACTGGTGTCCGAGCTGCAAATGTGTTCTGGCAAATGAAGAAGCGGCGGGCGGCACATGCGAACGCTGCGGCTCTGTTGTTACAAAGAAAAACCTGCGCCAGTGGATGCTGAAAATCACGGCATATGCGGACAGACTGTTGGAGGACTTGGATAAACTGGATTGGTCGCCGAAGGTTAAAAAAATGCAGGCAGACTGGATAGGCAAGAGCTACGGCGCGGAAATTGATTTCAAAGTTGTAGGTATGGATAAAGCAATTACGGTATATACTACAAGACCTGATACATTATACGGTTGTTCCGCAATGGTGCTTGCGCCGGAATATGCGGAATTGGCAGAGCTGACAACGGCTGACCGTAAAGAAGCCGTAGAAAAATATTGCTTTGAAGCATCTACAAAGTCCTCTGTTGACAGAATGACAAATAAAGAAAAAACAGGTGAGTTTATTGGTTCCTACTGTGTAAATCCTGTAACAAAGGAAGAAATCCCTATATGGGTAGCTGACTATGCACTGGCGGATTACGGCACAGGTGCAGTCATGATTGTTGCGGCGCATGATGAACGCGACTTTGACTTTGCATCGAAATTCAATCTTCCGATTGTCCCTGTTATCGCACCTAAGGACGGCAGTCTGGAAATGCCTTTGAAAGAAGCATATACCGGTGATGGTATTGTAATCAATTCCGGTAGCTGGAATGGCATGACTGTTGCCGAGGCAAAGAAAAAAGTGCCCGAAATGATGGAAAAAGAGGGCTGGGGCAGAAAGAAAGTTAATTTCAAACTGCGCGACTGGGTATTCTCCAGACAGAGATACTGGGGCGAGCCTCTGCCGATTATCCATTGCGAACATTGCGGTGCGGTTCCTGTACCAGAAGATCAGCTGCCTGTACTTCTGCCGGAAGTAGAATCTTATAAACCTACGGATACAGGTGAATCTCCGCTGGCACAGATTGACGAATGGGTCAATACGACCTGTCCCGTCTGCGGCAAACCCGCGAAACGTGAAACAAACACCATGCCCCAGTGGGCAGGTTCCAGCTGGTATTTCCTGCGTTATGTGGATAACCATAATGATAAGGAGCTTGCAAGCATGGACGCGCTGAAAAAATGGGCGCCGGTTGATTTGTATGTTGGCGGCATTGAGCATGCAGTTCTGCATCTGTTATATGCGCGGTTTTATACAAAGGTGCTGTATGACTGCGGTGCGGTTCCTTTTGATGAGCCGTTCCAGAAACTGTTCAATCAGGGCATGATTACGAAGAACGGCAGCAAGATGAGTAAATCCCTTGGCAACGTTGTTTCTCCGGATGACCTTGTGCAGAAATATGGCTGTGACTCTCTGCGTATGTATGAGCTGTTTGTTGGTCCTCCCGAATTGGACTGCGACTGGGATGACAGTGGTATTGACGGTGTATACCGTTTCCTTAACCGCGTATGGAAAATGATGTTTAATTATAAGGACAAAGCGAAAGCAGCAACAGCTGAAGAAGAATTCCTGTGCAATAAGTTAATTCATGATATCACAAGCCGTCTGGAGGCTCTGACAATGAATACGGTTGTCAGCGGCTTTATGGAATATACCAATAAACTGCTTGCTATTGCGAAAGCCGAAGGCGGGCTTTCCCGAGAAACAATGGAAACGCTGGTTATTCTGCTTGCACCATTTGCGCCACATATTGCAGAAGAACTCTGGCGGGAACTTGGGCATAATTCTTCTGTGTTTTTCGCAAGCTGGCCCAAAGCTGACGAAAGCAAAATGGTGCAGGATGAAGTGGAAATCGCACTTCAGATTGGCGGCAAGCTGAGAGGCACAATGGTAATTGCGAAAGATGCATCAAAGGACGACGCTCTGGCAAAAGCAAAAGAGGCTCTTGCCAGTCGGCTTGAGGATAAAACAGTTGTGAAGGAAATTTATGTTCCCGGTAAGATTGTGAACCTGATTGTAAAATAAATAAAGGAAATTACGGGAAACCCTACATAGTTGTAGGGCTTTCCTTGCTTTATCGTTTTGGCAAAGGGGCGTCTGCATTGATTGAAACCATTTGGATAGACACGACTGGCCTGGAAAAGCCGGATTTGCTGGGAAAATCAATAGCGTTTTTTGCAGAAGAACGAAAGGAACACTTGAGGAAATTGAAAAATCCTTTCGCAATCAGGTTATCAGCAGGAGCAGGGCTTTTGCTGTTTTACGCATTGAAAAAAAACGGGCTGGAAAGCAGAATAAACGATATCCGAAAAGGGCAACATGGGAAACCATTCCTACCAGAAAGTAGCTTTTATTTCAATCTTTCTCACTCCGGCAGTCTGGCTCTGTGTGCCTTTGGCGATACCGATTTAGGTGCGGATATCCAACAGTTAAAAGAAACCATTCCCCAGAAAACGACAAAAATTCTTTCTCCACAGGAAAAGGAATTTTTGCAGGGAAAAGAGGGGAGGGCGCAGGCGGATGCATTTTATCAAATATGGGCACGGAAAGAGAGCCTCATGAAATGGGACGGGCGCGGTCTTCGTCTGCCAATGCAGAGCTTTTCCATTGTACAAGATGGTATTCCCGTTGAAAGAATGATATTTGAAGGGAAAGTAATTTCTTTTCAGGAGTACAGACTTCAGGGATACGCTGTCAGTATTTGTGCGGAACAGAGGCAATTTTCTGATGAAGAAAGTATAAAATATGACAAAAATATTAAAGAATTATTAAAATCCGAAATTTTTCATTGAAAAAGGTGTAGAAAACCTTATAATAAAAGCAGACGATAAAAATACTGTGAATTTGGGGATTTTAGTATGAAATTTTTGAAAAAAACAACTTGTATCGCGCTTGCGGCAACACTGACAATGTCCGTGTTTCCTTCCTATTCCATAGGTGCGGCTACTATAGCGGAGCTGGAAGCCAAAAGAAAGGCTTTAGCAGAAAGTTCGCAGAAAGCCATGAAGGAAATTGAAAACATAAAGGCAAAAAAACTTTCCGCAGAAGAGGAAATGGCAACGCTGGATAAGGCTTTGAGCAGTTTACAGGCAGAGCTTGACGCTGCAGAAGACGATTTGGCATTCCTGACTGCCAAACTAAACGCGGCAGAAGCAGAACTGGAAGAAGCCACGATCAAAAGAGAAATGCAGTTTGAGCTTCTTGGTAAACGGCTAAAATTCTTGCAGGAAAAAGGCTCTACCGGCTATTTGGAGATTCTTTTGGAATCGGAGAGTTTTTCCGATTTGTTTTTGCGTATGCAGTATGTAAATGATATTATGATTTATGACAGAAACATATTGGATGAGCTTCAGGAAATACAGGATACCATTCAGGCTAAAACAGATGAAATAGCTGAAAGCAAAGCTGCACAGGAAGAAGTTGTGCGTATCCAGCAGGAAAAAGTGGACAGCATGGAAGTTGTTGTAAAAGAGAAGCAAGCGTTGGTTGCTTCTTATCAGAACGACGTGAAAAAGTATGAACAGATGATTGCGGCGAATAACAAAGCTGACCAGCAAGTATTGCAGACAATCGCACAGCAACAGGGAAGTTCTACCAAATATTATACTGGTAATGGAAAACTGGGCTGGCCCGTACCTTCAAAAAGTGCGTCTTCTTCCAGTCTGAGCAGCGGCTTTGTTACAAGAAAAAGCCCGATTACAGGCAAAACAGAATCTCACAGCGGATATGATATCCCGGCTGGCTATGGTGCAGCGATTGTTGCGGCAGAAGCTGGAAAAGTGACGTATTCGGGCTGGATGAACGGCTATGGAAATACCATTATCATTGACCATGGCGGAGGGTTAAGTACATTGTATGGACATAATTCTTCACTGGTTGCTTCAAAAGGACAAATGGTGTCCAGAGGTCAGACTGTGGCAAAATGCGGCAGTACTGGTTGGTCGACTGGCAATCATTGCCATTTCTCTGTAATGGTAAACGGCAAATATGTTAATCCTGAATCCTATCTGGGTGTAAAGAACATAAGCAGATAATTGCAGGCAGTAAAAAAGAACCAAATGCTTGAGAGAAGCGTTTGGTTCTTTTTTATAGATATAATGAAGTTTACAATAATAATATTATGAAACCTATTTTTGTTGATATTGGGTTTCATATCCATATTTATTCGCAAAAGTATCGTTTTGCGAATAAATATGGATATACTTATTTCTCCCCTATCTTGCTATATGATAATAATTTATATAGAAAATTGCAGTTGGAAACTGCCGACATAAATTACATCGGGCAGCTTCCAACGAAAAGTATTATCAGATTAGCGGTTTTATTTCTGTAAACATTCCGGCATTTTTCTTTATCAGCTGTTCATTGCCAATGGTGCAGACGTTTTCCAGTGGTTCTGCCATTTGCAGCAATGCGGCACAATCTTGAATGATACTTGCAGAGGTATGCAGGACTTCCAGCCGTTCCTGTTTCAATTCCTCATCGGAAATACCTTTATAATACCGGTTAATCGCAGCGTTGAATTTTTCAGTATTTATTTTGGGCTGATCCAGTCGACTGATTGTTCCAAGGATATATTTTGCCATTTCTCTGTCTGAAGCATGGAATTTGCTGATTTCCTGCCAGAGATGCCGATAGATTTCGTAGGTATTCAGCAGATTTGGGTCGCGGTAAGAATAAAAATAACATAATCCGCTCCTCTGGAACTGGCAGCCACAGCCATATGCGCCGCCCTGTACACGCACAGAATTCCAGAGGTATTCCAGGTTGACGATTGTCCGCAATACCTGATAACTGCCATGATAGGAAAGCCCGTACTTTTTCATATCAAACGCTAAACAGTTATACGCAACGCCACCCGCGCAAGTATACGCGTTTTTCGCGGGTTTGGCTGTAAAGCGGTATAGTGTCGGTTCTGCGTCTTTTTGCGGGAACCGTTCTGTAAATTCATGCAGCTTTTCTTTTATTTCTCCGAAATCATTTTCTTCGCAACCAAGAGAAATTTCCAGATTATTTTTACGGAACAACAAATCTGCAGTTTTCCGCAAAGCATCTGTAACAACTGTCGGCTCTTTTTCCAGTGCCTCATCTACCTGGCAAAGGAAACGGTAAAAGTTGATACCGGAAACCTGCTCCTCCATCTCAAGGCCCTCAAATATATGACTGCCACAACAGAAAATTCCAACAAGGTGCGAATTGTTCAGAATATAGTTTTCCTGCCGGATCTTGGCTGATTTCACTACTTTCTTCAAGTTTTCTAATTTCTCAAAATCTGTATGAAGCAGGATTTCTTCCGCCAGAGCAAGCGCACGCGGCATATCCTCGCGCAGCAGTTTCCCTCTTACCGTTACAAAGGAACGGTATTCAGCTGCGTTTTTATTCAGGATTTCGTTAAACGCTGTAAAATCTCCAAAACATTCGTTAATAGCAGAAGGCAGATTCCGGAAGGAGTAATTTTCTGTATCCAGTTTGCCCAGAATTTCTGTTAAAAGCCCTGTATATGGCAAAAGCTCTTGCGGGACTGCAGAGGTATCAAAATGCAGCTTCCAATATACGATACGTCGGCTTTCCAGTGGAACAAACAACAGCGGAAATTTTCCGGCAAGTGTTTCTCTTCTATATTCCGTTAATACAGGCTCTGTATCAATTTCGGAAAGTTCCAGCTGTGGAATCTGAGCCAAAACCTCCGCAGAATCCTCCTGTGTCTGGAAAAGTTCCAGATTTCTGTTTTCTTCTAAAATCCGCTCAATTTCCTCAGTGGACATCGCAGCCTTTTTCTGCGCCAAATGCGCTTGAAGGGTTTCGGCTTCTTTTCTCCCCTTCCCTTTTTCCGGTTCAAATTGTATGACGGTTTGTTCTCTGTTTTCCAAAAAAACAGTCCGTATCAGAGTTTCAAAATAGCCGTTTTTGCTTTTTTTCTTGATAGATTCAAGGATTTCATTCAGTCGTAGGTTTGCAAATGGCGATTCTCCATGTAGCCAGCTTTTCATGATGCGGGTAAAATAAATCAATCCTTTTGGTGTAGAGCCAAAATCTTCCTCAAGCAGCAGAAATTCAAATTTCCGCAGTGCACTTTCCAAAAGAGCGGAAGGAATCCCTTTTTCTGCTAAAGAAAGCAAGGTTTCTTCTATGGTCCTTAGGAACAAAGGCAGCTTTTGAGGTGCGGCATTTTTTGCAATAACGCTGAAAACCATTTCATAGCAGGAGGAATCGAACCAACCGTCTGTTTCCTCGCAGATTTCTTTTTCCAGCAAAGCGTTTTTTAGGGGTGAAGAATTCGTTTCCAGCAGAATGTAGGATAAAATCTGCATCGCCATTGCATGCTCGGAATCTGTGCAGTGCCCCGCCTTATAATTACAGGTTAGATAACAGCCGCCACTTTCTCCGTCCTCTGGCACAGGATATGTTTCTCTGAGAATTTTTCCTTTCTGCACGCAATCTGTTTCTGTGATTACCGGCAGATTCTCTGAACACTGGAATCTGGAAAGATAGCTGCCGATGTGTTTCAAGCATTCTTGCAAATCCATATCTCCATAAAGATAAAGATAAGAATTGGAAGGATGATAATTTTTCCTATGGAAGTTCAAAAAATCTTCATAGGTCAATTTCGGTATATCCGAAGGGTCGCCGCCGGATTCAAAGCCGTACGTTGTATCACCGAATATTGAACGGCATATTGCATTATTCAGCAGACTTTCCGGATCAGAAAGTGCCCCTTTCATTTCATTATAGACTACACCTGTAATTTCCAGCGGCGCATCTGCGTCTTTCAAAACATACCGCCAGCCTTCCTGCTGAAAGATTTCCTTTTTTTCGTAGATTTTTGGAAAAAAGACTGCGTCAAGATAAACATCCATCAAATTATGGAAGTCCTTTTCATTACAGCTTGCAACAGGATACATCGTTTTATCTGCATATGTCATTGCGTTCAGAAAGGTATTCAGCGAACCTTTCGCCAGTTCGTTGAATGGGTCTTTTGCGGTATATTTCTGTGAACCACAAAGAACTGAGTGCTCTAAAATATGCGGTGTACCGCAGCTGTTTTCCGGCGGCGTTTTGAAGGCAACAGAAAACACCTTATTTTTGTCATTGTTTTTCAAATACAGCAGTCTTGCCCCACTTTGTGTATGGCGGAACAGATATCCTGCACTGCATATATCTTCCAGCTGCTCCGTTTTTTCCAACAAAAATCCGTGATATGTATGTGCCGTTTCCAGTAATAAATCTTCCATCATCAATCTCCTTTTCCAGTCAATATCGTATATCTTGTTTGTATACAGCTGCTTTATAACAACATTCAGTAGTTAGGTTTTATTTGTATTTTCATAGTGTATCACATTTTACAATAAAAAAAACATTTTTTCCAAATTTTTTTGCAGAATAGTGATTGACATTTTCAGACTTCTAAATTATAATAATTATCAGTTAACAATTATTTATACTATTTATTAAGGAGGATTTTCATATGAAAAAATTTGTATGTTCTGTTTGTGGTTATGTTCATGTTGGTGACGCTGCTCCCGCAGAATGTCCTGTTTGCCATGTTGGCGCGGACAAATTCGTAGAGCAGAAGGAAGGCGAAATGTCTTGGGCAGCTGAGCACGTTGTAGGCGTTGCACAGGGTTCCAGTGAAGATATCATGAAAGACCTGAGAGCAAATTTTGAAGGCGAATGCTGTGAAGTTGGTATGTATCTGGCTATGGCAAGAGTCGCACACAGAGAAGGCTATCCCGAAGTTGGTCTGTACTATGAAAAGGCTGCATGGGAAGAAGCAGAGCACGCTGCAAAATTTGCTGAACTGCTTGGCGAAGTTGTAACGGATTCTACAAAGAAGAACCTGGAACTGCGTATTGATGCTGAAAATGGCGCAACAGCAGGCAAAACAGATCTTGCAAAGAGAGCAAAAGCTGCAAACCTTGACGCAATCCATGACACAGTACATGAAATGGCTCGTGACGAAGCAAGACATGGCAAAGCATTCCTTGGCCTGTACAACAGATACTTCAAATAAGAATTTTTACATCAGAGAGGGTGGATCGAACGGTCCGCTCTCTTTTTCTTTTTCCGTATCATCAGAAAAATCAAAATACCTGTTGGGATTGCTGCAAAAACTGCCTGATGGTTTTCTAAAAACGCTCTGTATTCGTCCCAATGGCTACCCAGAAAATACCCGCCGGAGATTAAAGCTGTATTCCAAAGGAATGCCCCCAATGCTGAATAAACACAAAAAGACAGCAAAGGCATTTTTGCCATTCCTGCCGGAAAGGATATGTAAGTTCTTGCGATAGGAAAAACGCGTGCCAAGAATACTGAAGCCGCGCCATATTTTCGAAATACAGCCTGCGCTTTTTCAATTCCCAATGCAATCGTCCGGAAGCGTTCTGCCAACCGTTCCAGCATCCGTCCCCCTGCCCTTCCAACCAGATAACAGCCAAGGCTGCCAAGCACACCACCGCCCGTTGCAAATAAGATTGTCAAAAAAAGGCTTTGCCCTCCTTGAGAAGCCATATAGCCAATAAACGGCAGCAGAATTTCACTGGAAACCGGAAAACAGCCGTATTCCAGCATAGTTGCGGCAAATACGCCGCCGTAGCCAAGCCGCAGTATGATTTGCTTAAGTGCTGTCAAAAAATCCATATTCTGAATTCCCCTTTTCTTTTCAGAATATGAAACATGTTCCTTTTTTACGCCTAAAACTTAAATGTGTCGTTTCCAAATATGTTTTAATTTCCATAATATTATTATGGGAAACTAATATCTCCATACACAAAAACCGGAAATATCTTTGAACCAATACTTCCGGTTTTATAAAAATCGCTTAATCGTTTTCTTTGCCCCAAATGCCTTTTTCATCTGTCAAATCTCTCAGGCTGAGCATATATTTCTCAACCATTCTTGCAGGATTGTAGGAACGCTTTGCTTTACGCATACCTTCCAGCCCCATATCCTCCTCGCGGTTGACCCATTCAACACCTTCGCATTCATGCAGGATATACTGCTGGTTAATCATCGGATACAGTCCATCTATATCAGTATTTGCCTTTTCGATATGAATTAGCTGCATCTGTGGGAGTAACCGCTCGCCTACAGTAAACGCGCACAGCTTTTCATTCAGATAAATCGCGCCGCCCGTCAGTCCCAAAACATCCATATTATTTAGAGCCAAAAAGACAGAACGTTTTTCATCTTCCAGCTGCACGGAAAGCTCATCCTTTTCCTCGCTCCAATGCTCATAAAGCGCAATACAGTCCGGCACCATAGAAGGCTCCAGTTTTCTGTATTCATAATCCGGATTCTGGGAAAGGAATTTGTTGATATGGTTCCGTTTGCCATGCAGCTTTTTCCCTTTCAGCGTTGCAAGACTTTCTCTGGAATATACATAATCCCACGAAATATCCGTAGGCACGCAAAACAGTTCGGGGCAAGCCTCCAGCATTTTATCCCGGAATGGTGTCCAGACAGAGCGATATGTCGGTTCTACACCAATCTGTTTCATGTAAGCAAATCCATCATAAACAGCCTTTCTGTAATCTACCGCTTTCCCATATTCCGGAATCGGCGCCCAGAAGTATACAGGAACACCTTCAAAATCCATTTTAATGTAGAGCGAATGGTTTTTCTCCGCATATTCCATTTTCCCATCGGCACCCCAGATAAAGAGGTTTGCAAAGGAAAGATCTGAGCATTCCAACGCCCAGGGTTTTGTATACCGCTCTATTGTACTTTTTGCATCTAATGTAATCGGGCGGAAAACAAAACATGATTCTGTTTTTTCTATTGTCTGTTCCCGTTCTACACACTGTGTTTCAAACATCAGGATTTCCTCCTATTCAATATTCATCTATAATGTAACAGCTGCATTTCGGAAGAAGCCGGTCAATTTCTTCAAAAGCGGCCATGTCATAAATTTTGATTGTTTGTTTCAATTCACCCAAGGTATGATACCCTGCCAGTACCTGCAAAAGCCGTCCCGCTTCAATCTCGAAAACAGATGCTTTGTTGTATGGATTTCCTTTGAAATCAAAACAGCCGTTGTTTTCAGCGATTACAGAATCTTTCACAGAAAAACCATATGGAAGATTTAAGTCCAATAGCCTAAGCAGTTCCGGCATATTGCAAAGCCCCATTACGCCCTTTTGTCTGCGCATCATTTTTCCAAATGGGCAGGAAAGTAATAAACCAGGTGGCAGCTTTACGGTAAGCGCGCGCCCTTCGGCATAGGGATAAAGCCCTTCCAACAATGTGTAATAATTCCCGTCTGTTGCAACAGCTTCTACACAGTCGACACATTCCTCCGTTTGGTAAAAAAAGCAATAGCCTTTGATGTCACCATTTTTTACATATGCAATACATTTCCCGCCGTCCGCAGCGTAATCGTCACATTTTCTGAGAAAATCTGCTTTTGAACGCAAAATCATACCACTGTATTTTTTGGCGAATGTGAGATAAATCGGATATATCCGTTCAAAATCTGCCTTTGCGGAAAGCAGGTGTATATTTTTAGATACCGGATATGCTGGAACGCTTTTACATTCCAAATAACTGGCATCTGCAACCGGAAAATGCCCAAAGGAAAAATAGCTTTCCAAAACAGCCGGTGTATGTGGTGCAACCAGAATACCTTTCTGCCGCAACATTTCCATCTCATAAGGAAATATTTTTCCCATGTAACCTTTTTTTCTATGGTTTGGGTCAGTAGATACGCCGCAAAGCATAGCGCCGGGGATTTCCCTGCCACGCAGCCAGACGCTATACGGATACGCCTGCATACAACTTGCAAACTCCCCTTCTGTTTCCAGACAGACAGAATATTCCGGCAGAAAACGCTTTTCAAAAAACCAGTTGCAAAAGGCATCACTGTCATGAAAACATGCTTTCCAAAGCCGACGGAAATCCTTTCGGTCAGCAGCAGCCGCATTTCTGACAATTATGTTTTCCGACATCCCTTCACCGCCCTTTCCGCTTCGGTATATCGTTTTCTATCATCTGTTCTATTATATCCTCTTGTGAACAAAAAAACAATGGATAATTATTATCATTTAATAACTTTTTTGATGATTTTTCTGTAAACTTTGACGAATTCCGGTTCCTTACTATATGCGTCTAACTCGGCAATCGGCACCCACATCACTGCTGAATTTTCATCCGCCTTGACACGCAGAGGCTCATTTTCCGATGCAATCAGTCCATATGTTGCATTCAGATGCAGATGATTCGGAACGTATTTCCCTCTTTTATAATGCTTTGCGACCTGTAAAATATCCAAAGAAAGTATCTGTTCCGAAACGGAGCGTAAATTTTTAACGCCGGTTTCTTCCTCGGTTTCTTTCAATGCGACTTGGAGCAGGTCGTCCATGCCATCCGCATGTCCGCCTACACAGGCCCACGTATCATAAATGTTATGATGTACCATCAATAGCTTATCTTTTTCTTCATTAAATATCATCGCAGTTGAGGTCATGTGAGCAAGCGCATTTTCACGGGACAGAACAGTGCAGCCTTTTTCCTGCAAGAGTGCTGCAATAGCTTCTTTTTCAGCTTGTTCCTCTTCATCAGCGGGAAGATACGCTTTAATTGCATCTATAAAATACATCAGAAATCCTCCATTTGTTTCAGACCTTCCAGCCAGATTTTCCGAAACGCAGAAGGAAGCGCAAATTCCGCTGCCGCTTCTTCCTTTGTTACCCAAACCAGATTGGAAAGCTGTTTCTCAAAAACCTTTCCGAAATAACATTCCATATGCCATTCTATATGTGTAAAAATATGTTTTTGGCTCCGCATCGGGAGCAGTTCTGCACGTGTGACACCTAGTTTCTGTAAAAATTCAAATGTCTGCGTTTCGCTTGGACAGTTTGGCAGCTCCCAAAGATTGGAAAGCAGACCATGCGGCAAACGTTTATGCAGAGCAATTTTATTTTCAGAAACAAGAAAGAAAACCGAAAGGGTTTCCTGTATCCTCGAGCTTTTTTTCGTTTTAACAGGGAACAGCATAGTCTGGTTTTTTCGATACGCCAGACAATATGCGCGAAGCGGGCAAAGCTCACATTTCGGCGCGCCGTTCGGCAGGCAGAGTGTTGCGCCCAATTCCATCAGTGCCTGGTTATAATCTCCTGGTCTTTCCTTTGGCAGTGCCTCCGTGATTTCCTTCTCCCAGTATTTCCTCACAGCAGGCTCTGCAATATTTCCTTCATCTGCCGTTAGCCGCGCCATCACACGCAGGACATTTCCATCGACTGCGGCGCATGGCTTGGAAAAAGCAATTGAGGCAATCGCTCCTGCCGTATATGGCCCAATCCCTTTCAGCTTCAGCAGTATAGAATATTCCGCCGGAATCTCTCCATTATGCTCCGCCACAATCTGCTGTGCGGCTTTCTGCATATTCCTTACGCGGCTGTAATAGCCCAGCCCTTCCCACAGCTTTAGAAGCAGTTCCTCGTCAGCCTCTGCCAATGTCTGTACTGTCGGCAGTGCAGACAGAAAACGCTCATAGTACGGTTTTACTGCCTCTACCCTTGTCTGTTGAAGCATAATTTCTGATACCCATACATGGTATGGATTGGGATTTTCACTGCGCCACGGCAAAACCCGTGCGTTTTTTTGATACCACTCTAAGAGCGGCTCTGCCGTCTGCCGCAGGATTTTTTCCTGTTCCATTTTTATCTCCTTCGGTTTATCTCAGCTTGAAATATTTTAAGTACAGCGGTATCAGCATTCCGCCGATGGAATTGCCCAGCGTCATTACCAATACACTCGCAAAGCAGTGTCCACTCCATGATGCAGACAGGCTGAAATAAAACATATTTGCAATCACGTGTTCAAAGCCGCTCAGTATAAACACCATAACCGGCACAAAAACGCCGATAAACTGCAATGTCGAACCTTTCTGTGTTTTGAAGCAGTCCACCGCAATAAACATCAGCATACCGCAAAATATTGCTAAAAGGAAGATACTTAAAAAATCATCATTCAGCTTGACGGCGGCAATCTGCTCTACCCGCTCCGCCATGCCTTCATAAATGCGGCTGTTTCGTACCATTGTTGCCGTTAAAAATGTACCAACAAGGTTGCCTATCCACGTGATGAGCAGTTCAGTCAGATATGTCAGGTTTTGGAATGGCAGGTATCCGATTTTCCCTGTAAACAAATGCAGCTGAAACACTACGACCGTAAACAGCCCTACCGCGAACAGAAAACTGCCCACAACAGAGTTTGTCTGGGCAAGGTATACCGTTCCTCCCATGCCAATCATCATTCCGGCTAAAACCGCAGAAACAAATTGTCTTCCTTTTTCCATTCTCTACGTGTCCTCCTTAAAATCCTCCGGCGATCAGTAACGCCGCCCATTTCCCTACCGCATCAGTATACAATGTTCTAAACTGCCTGTCAATTATAGCAGGTTGTTTCCGCTTTTTCATTGCTGATGAATTTCTGTCTTAGAGTTTTACAGGTTTTTAATTTTTTGTGTAATATGCCCCTGAAACATGTGAAAAAGCATAGATTTATTGACAAATACCGTCATTTTATGCGGCTTGCGGAAGGGATAGCAATATGTTATGATGAAAAAAATATTTATAATTATTTTTAAGGAGGAATTATTATGAATCAAGAGCTTTGGAACAAAGTAAAAAATGCTGATTTACTGAAGCAGGTTTCAGAAGGCAAGGAAGTTATCTGGATTAACGAAAACCTTGAAAAAACAGCCGATGCATTGGCAAAAATTGATATCACCATGGCAGATATTGATGACGCGGAAGCAAGGCTTGCCCGTTTTGCACCGTTTATTAAAAAAGTATTTCCCGAAACAGAGCCAACAAACGGCTTAATCGAATCCCCGCTGACAGAGATTCCTAAAATGCAGAAGCAGCTTGAACAGGAATACCATACTACCATTCCAGGACGCCTCTTTTTGAAACAGGACAGCCATCTGGCAATTTCCGGTTCCGTAAAAGCACGCGGCGGCATTTATGAAGTGCTGAAACATGCGGAGGATTTGGCTCTGGAGCACGGCATGGTAAAACTGACAGATGATTACAGTATTTTTGCTTCTCCTGCTTTCAAGGAATTTTTTGGCAAATTCAAAATTCAGGTTGGTTCTACAGGCAACCTTGGCATGAGCATTGGCATCATGAGCGCGGCTCTGGGGTTCCATGTTATCGTACATATGTCCGCTGACGCAAAGCAGTGGAAAAAAGACCTCCTTCGCCAAAGGGGTGCAGAAGTCATTGAGTACGATGATGATTACAGCAAAGCTGTTGAGGTTGGACGCAAAAATTCTGACGCAGACCCCAGCAGCTATTTTGTAGACGACGAAAATTCTGTCAACCTGTTTCTTGGCTATGCAGTAGCCGCAAAGCGTATCCGGAAACAATTTGAGGAAAAAGGGATTCAGGTCGATGCGGAACATCCCCTTTTTGTCTATATTCCATGCGGCGTAGGCGGCGCGCCCGGCGGTGTTGCTTTTGGTTTCAAACAACTTTTCGGTGACAATGCACACATTTTCTTTATCGAACCAACACAGGCTCCCTGTATGCTTGTCGGCATGGCATCTGGCTTACAGAATGAAGTATCCGTTCAGGATTTCGGTCTGACTGGACAGACACACGCAGATGGTCTGGCGGTTGGACGTGCCTCCGGATTTGTCGGCGGCGTCATGATGAACCTGCTGGCAGGCGAACTTTCTTTGGAGGATTTCCGTATTTATGACTTTATGCGTGACATTGTGAATACGGAAGATATTTTCTTAGAACCTTCCGCGTGCGCATCCTTCTGGGGCCCTGTTCAACTGATGAAATCTGAAGAAATGAAGCAGTATATCAAAAAAATGGGGCTTGAAGAAAAAATGGAACAGTCTGTCCATATCCCCTGGGCAACAGGCGGTAGCCTTGTTCCGCAGGCCATCCGTGAGGAATACATGAACACACATTTGAAATAAAAAGAAGTTAGGAAATATCAAAAGCGGCGAAACCTGTCAGTTTCGCCGCTTTTTCTTTTCAAAACACAGTATTCCCTTCACTCTTAAGCAGACCAAAGAAATTCTCTATCACAGCATTGTCCAGACAGTTGCCTTTCCGGCTCATGCTTTGCCGGATGCCCTTCTCTTTGAGCAGCCGCTGATACTGCTTGTGTTGATATTGCCAGCCCTGGTCCGAGTGAAGAATGAGATTTGTATCATCTGGAATCTTCTTAAAAGCCTTTTCCAGCATAGTCGTCACCATACTCAGCACCGGATGATCTGATATTGTGAAGCTGACCAGATCCCTGCTGTGCAGATCGAGAATGGGAGACAGATAGAGCTTCTCTCCAAATAGGCTGAACTCCGTTACATCCGTAACCCACTTCTAATTTGGCTTCTTTGCATGGAAATTCCGCTTCAGCAGATTCTGCGCAATTTTTCCAACTTCTCCCTTGTAAGAACGATATTTCTTTATTTTGACACGACAAACCAACCCAAGCTCCTTCATGAGTCGCTGGACTGTCTTGTGGTTAACAGAGAAACCTCGACTATGCAGTACCGCTGTAATTCGGCGATAGCCATATCTTCCTTTGTTTTCATGGTAAATTGCTGTAATTTCTTCCTTTACAGATGCGTATTTATCTGTTTTCTTCATCTGTTTCAGATGATAGTAAAAGGTTGCACGGGGCAGTTGAGCGATATCCAGCAGCAATGCCAGTGAAAATTCCTGCCTAAAAACATTTGACAGAATGCCAAACTGGTGTTAGACTAATCAGTAAATAAATATCTTCAAAGTAGAGGTGCGTTTTTCAAAAGTACGCAGACGGATATCATAAGGGGTAGCGGAGGTCTGCGGAAAGGGAAAAACGCCGAAGAAGAAGGTCGCCTTATCTCTTTCTTCTGGGCGTACGGCTAAGAACCGTACGACTGTCATTGGCATACTGCCAATGGAGCGCTACGAAACATTCAAACTGCGGCAGACCCAAAAGCCCTACCGGCAGTTTCTTGTCAGTCGGCGCAGACCGGCTTTTTTTGTTTCCGGCAACGCTTTTTAAGCCGCTTCTGCTTTCCAGATAAAAATATCATACACTTATGGATAAAAGAAAGAAGGAAATGAACATGAAAAAAATCAACCTCGCTGTCGTCGGCGCAACCGGCATGGTAGGCAGAACATTCCTGAAAGTTTTGGAAGAACGCCAGCTCCCCATCGAAAATTTCTATGTCATGGCATCCAGTCGTTCCGCAGGGAAAACGCTGGCCTTCAATGGCAAAGAATATACTGTTGAGGAACTGACAGAACATTCCTTTGATAAACCCATTGACATCGCCCTTTTTTCTGCGGGCGGCAGCACAAGCGAAAAATTTGCCCCTATCGCGGCAGCACATGGTTGTATTGTTATCGACAACAGCTCCCAATGGCGCATGGATCCGGAAGTCCCTCTGATTGTGCCGGAGGTCAACCCCGAAGATATCAAGTGGCACAAAAATATTATCGCCAATCCAAACTGCTCTACCATACAGGCGATGGTTGCACTGAAGCCGCTGGATGAAAAATACAAAATCAAACGTGTAGTATATTCTACTTATCAGGCGGTTTCCGGCGCGGGTGTTGCAGGCTGGAATGATTTGGAAAACGGTCTGAAAGGCGAAGCGCCTAAGAAATTCCCCCATGCCATTGCAAATAACTGCCTGCCGCATATCGATGTATTCCTGGATAACGGCTACACAAAAGAAGAAATGAAAATGGTAAACGAAACCAGAAAAATCCTGCATAACGATGCAATGCGCATCACCGCGACAACCGTTCGTGTGCCTGTTTTCAATTCTCACAGCGAATCTATCAATGTGGAATTTGAAAAGCCCTTTGAAATGGCAGAATTGGTGGAAACACTGCGGAACGCACCCGGTGTCGTACTGCAGAACGATGAGAGCAAAAACGAGTATCCCCTTGCAACCGAAGCTACCGGTCACGATGAAGTTTACATTGGACGTATCCGTCGGGATGAAAGCGTTGAAAGCGGCGTAAATCTTTGGGTCGTAGCGGATAATATCCGTAAGGGCGCGGCAACAAACGCTGTACAGATCGCAGAGGAAATCATTAAAAATATGCAGTAAAGATGATTTGGAAAAATGTTACCGTATTCCCGCAGCAAAATGGCAGGCATTTCCCTGCCCTGCTGCTTTGGCTATCGAATATTACAGGAGGTGCGTTTTATGTCTATTTTTACAGGCGCGGGCGTTGCTTTGGTGACCCCTACCCATGCAGACGGAAGTGTGAATTATGAGAAAATGAAGGAATTGATTGAATTCCAGCTTGCCAATGATACAGATGCTCTGATTATCTGCGGCACGACCGGCGAAGCGTCCACGATGGATGATGCTTCCCAGATTGAGTGTGTACGCTATGCAAAAGAAGTCGCAGCTGGACGTGTGCCTGTTATTGCGGGTGCTGGTAGCAATGATACCGTGCACTGCATAGAACTGGCGCAGGGCTGTGAAAAGGCTGGCGCAGATGCTGTGCTTCTTGTTACGCCGTATTACAACAAGGCAACACAAAAGGGGCTGATTCTGCATTACACCAAAATCGCGAACAGCATCAAAATACCCGTAATACTGTATAATGTGCCCGGGCGCACAGGCTGCAACCTTTCACCCAATACGGTTTATGAACTTTCAAAAGTGGAGAATATTGTCGCAGTAAAAGAGGCAAGCGGCAACCTTTCACAGGTGGCTGAAATTGCTGCACTCTGCGGACCGGATTTTGATATTTACAGTGGTAATGACGACCAGATTCTGCCAATTCTTTCTCTTGGCGGCAAAGGTGTAATTTCGGTACTTTCCAATATTGCACCGAAAAATACACATGATATGGTCGCAAAGTTCATGAACGGCGATATTGCCGGAGCAATCAAACTCCAGCTGGATGCAATCGACCTGATTGCTTCATTGTTCTGCGAAGTCAACCCCATTCCTGTAAAGGCTGCGCTGAACCTGATGGGCTATGAAGTTGGCTCCTGCCGCCTGCCGCTCTGCGATATGGAGGAAAAGAATCTGGAACGCCTTCGTACATCCATGAAAAACTATGGACTGCTGAAATAAAAAACATATCGCTCCCCTTCCGTTTCGAAAGGGGCAGCGTTTCAATGTCTTTTGAAAAGGAGCATTGCAATGACAAATATTTTGATTCATGGCTGCGGCGGAAAAATGGGCCACGTCGTAGCGGAACTGGTAAAAAACGAAACAGGCTGCAAGGTAGTCGGCGGAATAGACCCTGGCATGCCGGAACTGGAATTTCCTGTGTATCCCTCCTGCGAAGCCTGCAATGCAGAGGCTGATGTCATCATTGACTTTTCCACAGCAGCGGCAATTCCTGCCCTTCTGGATTTTGCCCGCGCAAAAAAAATCCCTGTGGTTCTCTGCACAACTGCTCTTTCCGATGAAACCATTCAGCTAATGCAGAAAACCTCGAAGGAAACGGCTGTTTTGAAATCCGCAAACATGTCCCTCGGCGTAAATCTTCTGTTGGAGCTTGTGCAGCGGGCAGCCAACATACTCGCGGACAGTGGATTTGATATCGAAATTCTGGAAAAACATCATAACCAGAAAATCGATGCCCCCAGCGGCACAGCAATGGCAATCGCAGATGCAATCAATCAGGCGATGGATGAACGCTACCATTATGTTTACGACCGTTCCGGAGTGCGCCAGAAACGTGAAAAAACAGAAATCGGCATCCATGCTGTCCGCGGCGGAAATATCGTAGGCGAACATGATGTTATTTTCGCTGGACGGGATGAAGTAGTAGAATTAAACCATCGGGCAACCTCTCGTGAGGTTTTCGCGGTCGGTGCAGTGAAAGCCGCAAAATTCCTTGCTGGAAAACCTGCCGGTTTGTACACCATGAAAGACGTTTTGCTGTAAATATAAAACCTATGACTAACTCTTATTTGGACTAGGAAAACAAAAAAATATTGAAACTGTCATATTATGCAGAAAGCCGTCCTTGAAAATTGGACGGCTTTTTGTGTATTTATTTTCCTTCGTAATTTATTATCATGCAGCCACTTATCCAATGTTTTTATATGTTATTCCGCAGCGGTTAGAATGACGAACCATAATTTGCATAATTCTACGACCTTATACGAAAAACAAGACCTGTCTGTTCTTTCATCTTTTCAAGAAATTCACATTCTAACGGTAATTTTGTAAGCAGTACACAAATTCCCCAGTCATCTGCTTGCAACAATAAAGCAGCCGGATTTTTATGGACATAAGCCATCTGCATGGGAATTTCCTGCGCCAACAATTCCGTATGGTACGAAAGAGGTACGAAATCCGTTCTGATTCGGCAGTCAATATCCTGGAAGTATTCCTTAGATAGTGTCTACACGTGTTAAGCACGGATAGCAGCCCAAATAGCGATACAACGGACGTGTACCGCAGCGATAAAGGCATCAGAAGTCTTGGCATAACGAGTGGCAATCCCTCTCCAGCGTTTCAGGGTAAGGAAACAGTTTTCTACCAAATGACGCAGTTTATAGAGATATTTATCATAGTCGCGCTGCT